>JAGAOZ010000009.1 GCA_017623505.1 Alistipes sp. | reverse complement strand
CACCCTTTATTGACACGCTTTGAGCGTTAAGAAACAATAAAAATGTTAAATCTTCACCTTTTAGAATGCACCGTTAAAGGTTATGACCATATTTCCGACTTATTACTCGCAAAATATTGAGTAATAACAGGTTGTAAATACATCATTTGTTTTTTGTGTTTTTGTGTTCATATCTGTTTGCTATTTGTTACAATATAATATATATAATCCGACACCTAAATCCACAAAAAACCGAACTTTTTAGTTCGGTTTTTATTTGATTTATACTCTATATTGCAATATCAAAATCGATTGTTTCAAGTGATATTTTCTTGTAATCTTCTGGTAAGAACTCTGCATAAGTCTTTTCGGTTGCACGAATTGATGTATGACCAAGAAGTTTACTGACTGCATAGAGATTTTTGTGTTGTCGTAGTGCAAGAACTGCGAATGTGTGTCGTGCAACGTGGAATGACAAACTGAATGGCAAATTCATCTTCTCACCAACTGAATGTAAACTTGTCTGAATGATTCGATTCTTCGATGCAATCTTTTTGAACACATAATCGCAGTTGTTGAAATCAACATCTTCTTCCATCAAGTCAAACACAAATCGTTGGTTGCGGTTGAATCTCTTCCATTGGTTGAGTATATCGATTGCGGGTTTGTTCAAATGGATTTGAATAACCTCTTTTGTCTTAACCATATTCTTTTTGAGTATCTTCTTCGCAAAATCGATATGACTCCATTCAAGTGTTACAACATCACTCACTCGCAATCCAGTATTGACAGAAAACAAGAACATTTGCATTATCTCGTATGTTCGTTGTCGTTTCATATTGTGATAGATATTGACAAACTCGTTCAACTGTTCAGGTGTTAAATATCGAATTGTTTTATCTTCGACAACTGGATTATAAATGGTCTTCTTCTTTGACAAGTACTTACCATAAACACTTGCATATACCAACGAATCTAACAAACCGTTTTCGTAGAGTGATTTGATTCCATCAAACAAAGGGGACAAACACTTATTGATTGACTCGGAACTATTTCCTCTGACAGTGATTCGATACGATTTGTAATCCTCAAACAACTTTGAATTGATATCGCAAATCGAAATTTTCTCTCTACTATATTTTGATTTGAAAAACTCTTTAAATTGTTCGATTGCAAGTGTCTTGTTGTATAGATACGAATATGACACCTTACCTTGATCGAACTTGTTCCGACAAATCTCTTTGCAATACTCAATAAAATCTATCTCTTTGATTCTACTATTCTTTGTTTTTAAGTTACCCCCGAGAATTTGACTCACAACCTCGTATGTTAACAATCCCTCATAGTTACGAATTTGCTGATCAATGTTACTCTTAAACTCTTGCAACATTAAGTTCTTGCTATTCACTACATTATTGATTCGAGGATTGGTTGAACTCTTAATCTTTTGACCCTTTTCATCCCACATCTTTGCGTCAATTTCGATACCTGTTGACTTTTTTGCGTATCGACCTCTGACAAAGTATCGGATACCAATGTAACCTTTGCCGTCTTTACCAACTCTACAAAAGAAACTACCCACTGGGAATTGTGATTGCATTTTACTCATAATATACACTGATTAAATTGTTAATTTTCACCGACTTAATTGCATAATTGCCTACATTTATATATAGCAAAAAAAGGTAAAAAATTCAGTAAAATCAGTAAAAAAATCACAAAAAACTGTAATTATTCGTTGGAATTTTTGCGAATAGTCGGAGGGTAACTAATGGGGAACTAATGGTGCAATTTAATATCGAAAAAGGACAAAAAATAAGGGTTTAGTTAACAAAAGTTAACCAAACCCAGATGATCAAATAGTTGATTATAAACCAATTACCTCATTAGTATTCCTCCTCGTTAAAGAAGAAGTCGTCCTTTGAAGGGTAATCAGGCCAAATATCTTCGATTGACTCGTAGATGTCGCCCTCATCCTCAATCTCCTGCAAGTTCTCCAAAACCTCAAGTGGAGCACCCGAACGAATAGCATAGTCAATCAACTCCTCTTTGGTTGCTGGCCATGGAGCATCCTCCAACTTTGATGCTAACTCTAAAGTCCAATACATAGTCTTAAATTTTATAGTGTTTTTTTAACTCGTTTGCCCATTAGTGGCGCAAAGGTAGTAAAAAAATGGTAATTGCAAATTTTTCGTGCTATATATGTTATAATATTCTGATAATCTACGGAATCCACAATATCTCGTCGCACGCCGTAAGACGCGTTACGGTACGTCCTAAAAGGTAGAAATAGTCCGACAGACGGTTGAGATAAGATAGCACCGTAGCGTCTACATCATGGCTCTCGGCAACGCGCAGTGCAGCTCGCTCGGCGCGGCGTGTTATGGTGCGGCAGACGTGGCACAGTGAATGACGCTTATCGCCGCCAGGGATAGTAAACTTGGTGATAGCGGGCAATGCTGCCTGCATAGCATCTATCGCCTGCTCCAAAGTGGCGGTGTCGTCCTGCTTGAGGCGGGCAACCTTATCCTCGCCACCCTCACCAACAGCCAGCAGTGCCGAGAGTGTCATCAGTCGCGACTCAATGCCTCGCAGCTGCTCGACATAGGGAGTGAGGGACTCCGAGCCCATCATCTCATCGGCCAACAATGCCGTAAAGGCCATCAACTCATCGACTGTGCCATACGCCTCGACGCGCACATCGCACTTACTAACTCGCTCGCCGCCAATAAGGTCTGTCATACCCTTATCGCCACACTTGGTATATACTCTCATAATCTGAAAATTTGCTTTGGTAGGTGGTTATTAAATAGTAGCAGGTAGCCACGGTTATCAACGCTGGTTGATGGATGCTGCTCGACAAGGCTCTTGCACATCTTGTCGCGCTCACGATTAAGCGAGGGCAACATTACGCATAGTGTCATTTGCTGCTGACGAGCCTCGTGAGCCATAGCGGGCAACTGCTCAAGCGGAATATCTGTCGTGGCAATGACCATATCGTACTCCGAAAACTTCTCCACAGCACAATCTATGCCGACACGTTCGTAGTTGCAGTGAAAAGCGAGATTTTGCAGCTGTGTAGCACGCTTGCGACCCACACCCTTTAAGAGCAGGGCCTCATAAATGGAGTGGTCGCTTGTGATAAAACCAGAGGCCATAAAGACTTGACGGACAATGGAATACACGTAAGGGGAGTGTACACCATGCCCACGGAAGTAGCGAGCTCGCTTCAAGTTTGAAGGGAGCGTGCGCAGTCCGTAAAGACGCTGTTTTATGGTTCTGCCCGAAATTTTCATTCTCTTTACTTCTTGAGTTGTCCTGCTAATCTGCCTGTTGAGAAGGCTATTTGAAGGTTATATCCGCCGGTGTTGGCATCCAAGTCGAGCACCTCGCCTGCGAAATATAAGCCCTTGACCTTGAGCGACTCCATGGTGTATTTGTTTACCTCGTCGCAACGTACACCACCTGCTGTAACAACAGCATACTCAAACGGAGCATAGTCGTCGATAGGGAAAACCATACCTTTGAGAATCTTTATCAGTCGGTGAATCTCCTCGTCGGTGACTTTGCGGATATAGTTCTTCGAGTGCACATCCATCTCGTGTGCGATAGGCATCACAAAGTGTTTAGGGACAAGTTTACGCAGCAGCTCCGAGAAGAATTCATCGGGTTGCATCTCGCTAATCTCACGTTTGATACGCTCGAAGAGTATCTCCTCGGTGAGGGCGGGTTTCATGTCGATAACCAACTTCACGCGACGCTCGTCGATTAGGGCATCCACCGCATCGCGGCTTACACGCAGTGCTACTGCACCCTCAATGCCTCGCTCCGAGAAACTTATCTCGCCGAACTCCTCGCGTGCCAACTCGCCGTCGATGTAGAGCTTGGCGTTGATGTTCTTCAGCAGCAGGCCATCCAAATATTTACGTTGAGGATGTGATGTGCGCAGAGGGGTGAGCGATGGGCGTACCTCCTCGATGGTGTGTCCCACGCTGTCGGCGAACTCATAGCCGTCGCCCGTAGAGCCTGTACCGGGGTAGCTCACGCCACCCGTAGCGATGATGACATTCTCGGCCTCCTCCTTACGCTCGAAGCCTCGTTTGTTGCGATAGCGTACACCGTAGACCTTACCGTCGAGGGTCAGAATCTCGGTAACCTGGGCATTGAATACTATCTCTACGCCATTGTCGCGGCAATAATCCTCCAGAGCGTTGGCTATATCCCACGCCTTGCCGCTCTTAGGGAATACACGTTGTCCTCGCTCAATCTCGAGCTTCACCTTCTGTCGCTCGAAGAAGCGTATCGTTGCCAAGTTGTTGAACTCGGCAAAAGCCACGTCGAAAAAGTCGGCATTGGTACGTATTGCCTCGCAAAACTCCTCGGGTGGGCGGGCATTCGTCAGATTGCATCGTCCCTTACCCGAGATGCGGATTTTACGTCCCGCCTTCTCCATCTTCTCCATCAAGAGCACCTGCTTGCCGCTACGTGCTGCTGTCGCCGCAGCCATCATACCTGCCGCACCTGCTCCGATAACTATCACATCGTACATAGTCGCTTGTTTGTTATTTTCTACAAAAGTACAAAATTGTCATCATAAAAGGGCTATATTTTTCGGTTTTGAAGAGTTTTGTTGCATTTTTTTTAACTTTGTGTCGTAAACAGATAGGATTTTTGCGATGAAGAAGATAGTTTATCAGCCACAAGGAGTCTGCTCGCAGGCTATAATGATAGCCGTCGAGGGCGATGTGGTGCAGAGCGTTGAGTTTTATGGCGGCTGCCAGGGTAACACGCAGGGCATAGCGGCTTTGGTACGTGGCATGAAGGTGGATGATGTCATTGCCCGCTTGGAGGGTATTCGTTGCGGTAGCAAGGCAACATCGTGTCCCGACCAGTTGGCACGTGCAATGAAGAGAATTATGCAGGAGCAATAAATAGTAGTTGCGATGAAGAAGATTATCAATCCGTGGCGTGGTATGGAGTCATACCACTGTTTTGGTTGCTCGCCCGACAATGAGCGAGGCCTGCGTATGGAGTTTTACGAAGATGGCGAGGCGATAGTGAGCCGCTGGAAGCCACGTCAGGAGTTTCAGGGCTGGGTAGATACGTTGCACGGAGGCGTGCAGGCGACACTCGCCGACGAGATAGCGAGCTGGGTGGTGTTTCGTAAGTTTCAGACCAGCGGCGTAACATCCAAGATGGAGGTGCGATACCTCAAGCCTATCTCTACGCGCGACGAGTATATAACGCTACGTGCTGTGGTGGCTCGTCAGGCACGTAACTTGGTCGATATAGCTGTCGAGATATTCTCATCGGATGGCACTCTCTGCACAAAGGCGTCGTGTCTCTATTTCCTCTTTCCGAAGGATAAGGCTCGCGAGGAGTTTCATTTCTGCGAGTGTTTGGTGGAGGAGCAGGAGGTAGATACGTTGTAAAAATAGGCAGGATTTGATTCCTGCCTATTTTATTTGTTTACTCTATTGGTCGTATCTGATAGACGAATTTATAATCCTTGTAATCGACCATATATGGTGGCTGTGGGAGTGCAAACCACGAATTGATGCAACCTAAGCCCTGGTGCACTCCGTCGATGCAGAGGTGTGTCTTGCCGTCGGGTTGTAAATCGCCCGAGTGGCGTTGCTGACGGCCGACAGATACATCCATAGCCTCCTGAGAGTATGGCAGAGCAGAGATTGCTATCAGGGACTCAGCACCAGATAGCTCGATGCCCTTGCCTGAAGTGTCGGTCAAACGACACCAGCGCATATCGCTATGCAAGCCCGACTCCTGTGGGCGTACAAGCGTTGCGTCATATTGGTCGGCTACGCGCTCGGTGTAGATACCCACGTCGGCTGCCGACTTTCTATCTGAATAGCTCTCAATAGAGCCACGACCGTAGTAGTGCATAACATTATAACGTGCCGGAAGCTCCATACGCATACCTACGCGGAACATTCCCGACACCTCGGCTCCCTGCTCCGTAGAGAGCGTTTGCGAGATATTGATTTGGCCGCGAGAGTTGATATCATAACGTAGTGAAAGAGTAGCCTTAACATCTGTCATAGCATAGGTGCAGATGACGCTCGCGGTGTTCTGCTCGGTGTTCTGCTCAGTGTTAAACTCCTTGAGCTCAAGACGTGGTGAGCGCCAAGCGGCGAACTTATCGTTAAGCTTCGCGCCGAGGTCATTCTCGGTAGGTGCACGCCAGAAGTTAGGGCGCAACGTTGAGCCCTCAGCCATCATCTCATCGCCACCGTAGCAGATGCCGCTGATGAAGCCCTCACGATTGAATGTGATGCTCCACGTTCTGCCCTCAAGGATTGTGGCGCGGTCAAAGTGGCTTATCTTGATTGCCTTGTCGTTGTTGGCCGCAGAGAGCGTGTTGCGAGGTTGCCACTCCGAGATAGCGAGCTGTTCGCGTGCTGCAATATGTCCGATATCGAGCAGCGGACGCTTCTCCTGAAGGATGTAGCGCACGTTGAGCATAACCTCCTGACCTTCGACCAAAGCCTTGGCATAGTCTTGCTCGTCGTAGCCCAAAGTGAACTGCTTGCGTTGCTGTGGAGCAATGTAGAGGGCGTCGATGCGGCCCATCTTCTGTGCCACACCATCTGCCATCAACTCCCACTCCATAGCATAAGGGGTGAGGTCCGAGAAGAAGAACTCGTTGTAGACCTCGACAACACCTCGCTTAATATCGACAGGGGTTGTGTGGATGCTCTGCTGGATACGTTGCACCTCGTAGGCGTGGGCATGAGGTGTGCGGTCAGGGGCGAAACATCCGTTGTTGTTGAATGAGTTATCCGACACATCGTAGGCATTGAAGTCGCCGCCATAGAGGAACGACACTTTGCCGTCCTGCTCGTAGCGAGCCAAGCCCTGATCGACGAAGTCCCAGATGAAACCACCCTGGTAACGGTCATATTTGCGCGTGAGGTCCCAATACTCCTTGAAACCTCCCATAGAGTTACCCATGGCGTGGGCATACTCGCAGAGGATAAGAGGACGTTCGGGATTGCCTGCCAAATACTCCTCACACCACGCAGGGTAGGCGTACATAGGGCTCATAATATCGGTACAACTGACATTCTCGTATATAGCACGCTCATAATGCACAGGGCGAGAAGGGTCGTAGGCCTTAATCCATGCGTAGACCTTCTCAAAGTTGAAACCCATACCCGCTTCGTTACCCATGCTCCAGCAGATAATCGAAGGATGGTTCTTATCGCGCAACACCATACGCTCGTTACGCTCCTGATGAGCAAGTGTATATTGTGGATTGCGCGCCAAGGTGTTGGCACCATAGCCTATACCGTGCGATTCGAGGTTGGCCTCATCCATAACATAGATACCATATTCGTCGCATAGGTCGTACCACTCAGGGTCGTTAGGGTAGTGCGATGTGCGTACGGCATTGAAATTAAATTGCTTGAGCAGCTTCAAATCCTGTATCATACGCTCGCGGCTTACAACATAACCCTTCAGAGGGTCGGCCTCGTGACGATTAACACCCTTGATAAGGATTGCTTTACCATTGACGAGCAGCTGTCCATCTTTAATCTCCACCGAGCGGAAACCAACTCTCTGGGCATAGGCCTCACTGACGCCCTTTGCGTCGAAAGCCGTGATGATGACCTTGTAGAGGTTAGGGTGCTCGGCACTCCATTTGGCAGGGTTAATCACCTCGAAACATACATTGACCTTGCCACTCACAGGCTTGGCGCTCTGCTCCTTGATGATGTTCGAGTCGTTATCGAGCAGTTTTACTTCAACTTTTTTGACCCCCTTTGTGAGTGATAAGTCGATATGGAGTTTTGCGTTGTGGTAGTTCTCATCGAGCTTAGGCGTTATGAACATATCCTCCACACGGGCTTTTGTGCGTGCCTCGACAACAACATCACGATAGATACCGCTGTGACGCCAAAAGTCCTGACACTCGATATATGTGCCGTCGCACCAGCGGAAGACCTGTAATGCTACGGTATTCTCGCCTGCCTTGACAAATTTTGAGATATCGAAGCGAGCAGCAAGACGGCTATCTTCGGAGTAGCCGACAAACTTGCCGTTAATCCAAACGTAGACATTAGAATAGGCCCCACCAATATTAAGGAATATATCGCGAGACAGCCACTCCTTAGGGATGTTCATCGTGCGACGATAAGAGCCGACGTGATTCTTCTCCACAGGAACAAACGGTGGGTTGTCAGCAAAGTTACCTCGCCAAGCGTGGGCTGTGTTGATGTAGAGTGGGTCGGCAAAACCCTCAGTCTCCCAAACCGAGGGAACATTAATCTTATTCCACGATGAGTCGTCGTAGCCCACAGTGAAAAAATCCTTTGCTCGCTCATCGGCATTTTCGGCAAAGTGGAAAGTCCACTCGCCGTTGAGCGAGAGCAGGTAAGGATTGTCCTTGTCGCAATATGCACCCTCGGCACGCTCCGTAGATGTGAAAATCTTGAACGACGAGTGCATCGGAGCACGGTTGATTTGGTTCAGCTCGGCATCGTACCACTCCTCGAAGCTCTGGGCCTGCGAGAAGCTGCAAATAAATGCGGAGAGAGTCAGTAGAATAAATCGTTTCATGGCTTGTATTGTTAATTATCTATATGCAAATGAGTATCAATAGTCTGCTTTAAGTGTTTGGTGTCAAGGTGGGTATAGACCTCAGTCGTAAGAATGCTTTCGTGGCCCAACATCTGCTGAACCTGTCGGATATTGGCACCGCCCTCCAATAGGTGGGTAGCAAAAGAGTGGCGCAGGGTGTGTGGGCTGATACTCTTGTCGATGCCGGCACGCTGAGCTGCCTGCTTGATGATGGTAAAAATCATCACTCTGGTAAGCTTAGAGCCGCGATTGCTCAGAAAGAGAATATCTTGATTGGTCTCCCCACGGACCTCCTTATAGAGTTGTATGCGGTCACGGGCTACGCCACTGATTGGGACAAGGCGTTGCTTGTTGCCTTTGCCGATAACACGAATATATCCCTCGCCGAAGAATAGGTCGCTGAGTCGAAGATTGCATAACTCCGAGACACGAAGTCCGCAGGAGTACAAAACCTCGATAATAGCGCGGTCTCGAAGACCTTTGGTGGTCGAGTAGTCGATAGAGGATATTATGTTGTTAATCTCTTCGACGGAGAGTGTGTCGGGAAGGTGTCGGCTGGGCTTGGGTGGCTCAATCAACTCGACGGGAGAACTCTCAATTTGCTCGTTGAGTAGCAGATAGTTAAAGAAACTCTTAATGCCGCTTAGCTGACGAGCTTGAGATGTTTTCTTGCTTCCCTTCTCATAGAGCCACTCCATGTAGCGTTCGATGTGAGGGCGTTCGACACTCTTGGGAGCAAGGTCATAGCAGCGCAAAATAAAGTGGCAGAATTGATGCAAATCTTGCATATACGATTCGATAGAGTTATGTGCAAGGTGCTTTTCCAAATGGAGGTATGCGCGGTATCGACGCGAAATTTCCTCCCACTTTTTGTTATTATCTGCCATATTCTTGCTAACTTTGTCGTTGGTGCGAAGATACAAAAATTTTACATAATATGGAATACGTAGAGGTCGATATTGCTATTTTTTCGCAGGAGCAATCTCAGATTGTTATGGCAATGTTGTCGGATTATCCTTTTGAAGCTTTTGATGAGCGGGAACAACGCCTGTTGGCATATATTCCCGGCTCGGAGTATGAACAGTGTAGGGACCAAGTGGCTCAGGTGCTTAACGAGTTGGGTGTAAGGGATTTTGCAGTACGACAGATAGAACAGCAGAATTGGAATAGCGAGTGGGAGAGCGACTTTGAGCCGGTGGAGGTCTTGGCAGCAGACGGTAGGGCGATAGTGATTCGTGCCGAGCATCACGCCAAACCGCAGGAGGGTGTTGTCGATGTGGTTGTTGCTCCACGCATGTCTTTCGGTACAGGCCACCATATAACAACGGCTCTGATGTCGCAAGCCATTGCCGAGATGAAAGAGCCGTGCAAGAGGGCGTTGGATATGGGTTGCGGAACGGGTGTGTTGGCGATTGTTGCGCTTAAGTGCGGTAAGGCGGAGCGTGTCGTAGCTGTAGATATCGACGATTGGGCGTGTGATAGTTGTCGCGATAGTGCTCTTATGAGCGGTGTTGCCGAGAGTATTGATGTGCGTTGTGGCTCGATTGATGTTGTTGAGCAAGAGAGGGTAGATGCTGTTTTCGCTAATATCAATCGTAATATATTGGTGATGATGATGCCATCGTTTAGCAAAATGCTCGCGCAGGGAGGTAGGCTGCTGATGAGCGGATTTTTGGTGGAAGATATAGAGATTATTCGCTCGGCAGCTGAGCGTGAGGGCTTCATATTTGAGGCTCAGCGTGAGCGTGAGGGCTGGGCTGTTGTGGAATGTGTAAAAAGATAGGTTATGACGATACTTCCTTTAGCATATATGCCCTCGGTAGAGTATGTAGCTCGTCTTCTACGTGAGGAGTGCGTGATAGATGTGGGCGAAAACTACGTAAAGCGTTCGGAGCGAAACAGAGCTTACATCCTCTCGGCAAACAAGGTGATGCCGCTGACGGTAAATGTTGTGGGAGGCAATCGTCCTCGCTATCCTATGCGTGAGGTGGAGATTGATTACTCCAAACGGTGGCAACACCAACATTGGGTGTCAATCCTCTCGGCCTATAAGTCATCGCCCTATTTTGACCACTACGCACCCTATTTGGAGCCTTTTTATCGCCGCGAGTGGCGTTACTTGGTGGATTATAACCGCGAGTTGTTAGAGGTGTTGTTGCGTCTGTTGGGTGCAAAGTGCGAATTGCCACTCTCTGAGCAGTATGTTGAGGCTCAAGAAGGAGATTTAGACCTGAGACCAAAGCATAGAGAAGGCTCGACATTTGTTGCCGAGCCCTATTTCCAAAACTTTTCGGAGAGGATGCCTTTCCAGCCGAATCTCTCGGTGTTGGACCTGCTACTGTGCGAAGGTCCTGCGGCTATTGACGACGTTTTAATGCGTTGCCAATTGTAATTTTCTGCTCATCCGTCAAATCTCCGGCGGTGACCTTAATACGGTTTGTGCCGTGCATGATAATCGTGTCGGAGATAAACTGACATGGGGCATACTCTCTGGTGGCTACCGTATCTTTATTGACGATAAGCAGTGGCTTTTGTGGCGCCGAAGAGTAGAACTTGACAACCTGCACAGAGTCCTGGCGTATGTTGTGACGCTTGTTGGAGATGTGAAGTGTCGGAGTCTTCTTGTTCCACAGTGAGCGATAGAGGTAATAAGCATCCTTCTTGTCTTTGCGGTCAAAGGTTACCAAACCTCGGTGAGATATGCCGTAGGTGTAACGAGAAGAGCCAAAATCAAACATATCGTTAATCCAAACGCCCCAGAAGCGCTTGTCGTTAGAGAGATAACGGGCGTATCCCTCGTGGAAAGCGGTTTGCCAACACTCAGGATTCCAACGCTTATCTATGCGGTCGGGACGTTTCATATCGTCGGTTTGTTGGTCGATAGAGCCATTCTGACCATAGATAACGGCAGAAGCCAAGTGCCCCCAACTATTGAAGAGCATATCTTGCCATATAGCAACGTCGTCAATGCGGCCACGCTGCCAACCGAGGTCCTGTTGCCAAACAATCATATCGGTAATGTAGTTAATATCGCCGTCGTGATTACTGCTTGCTACGGTTGGGCGGGTAGAGTCAAGACTCTTGGCTGTAGAGTTAAGTGTGCGAACAAACTCTATGACGCTACCGCGAGGCTTAACCAACGAGAAGATTCCCCACATAACAACCGATGGGTGGTTGTAGTTCTGAATGATAATCTCCTTGAGTTGCTCAATGCCGTTGTTGCGGAAACGCTCCGTGTCGGTGTATGATATGTCGCTTAGGAATGGGGCACGGGTAAATGGGGTGTCAATCCACACCAACAGACCCTGCTCATCGCACTTGTCATAGAAGTATTGAGCGTGTGGGGCCGTTGATGAACGTACAGCATTTGCGCCAAGGTCGATAATCTGCTCCAAATCCTCGTCGTAGTGGCGTGTCTGAAGAGCACTTGCCACACCGGAGCGGTCGTGGTACATAGTAACACCGTGGATGTCGATTCTTTGGCCGTTAATAGATAACCCCTTAGGACCATAATCAATCTTACGGAAGCCTGTACGGACCGTCACAACGTCCTCATGGCGCAGTCCTATGCCGATGCTGACCGTATAGAGATTAGGCTCGTCGGGACTCCACATCAGCGGCTCGTCGATTGTAAATGGAATAGAGATAGGACTGCCTTGCTCGATGCGCGCGCGTACGTAGTCCGAGTAGACAACAGCACCTTCGGGAGAGCGAACAATAATCTCCAAATCACAAGATTTATCCTTTAGTGTGGTTACCCAAACCGAGGCTGTAACATCGACAGAATTATCGGTGATATTGCTTTGGTGGATAAGGATGCCATCCGAGCCGTAATACATTGGCGATATGGTTGTTGGATTGGTGACAATCAACTCCACATCACGATATATTCCGCCATAGAAGTTCAGCTCGCTTGAGCCCGGAAGTACGTCGTTGAAGTAGGCGTTGCTGACGCTGACGGTGATGGTGTTGTTTTTGCCAAAATTGATATGTTTGGTAATCTCAAATGCGAAGGCTGTCCATCCGCCTCTGTGTTCGCCGACATGGTGGCCGTTGATATAGACGTCGGTTACACACTGTACGCCGTGGAACTTAATAAACAGACGTTTGCCGGACCATTCCGCTGGGATATAAATATCGCGGGTGTAGTTACCCATAGTTTGTAGGTATTGGCCTTGTCCTGCAAGCGCATCGAGATTCCACGTGTGAGGTATCGACACATTGAGTGCGTTGTCGGCACTTGTCTCGGACTTGAAATAAAACTTCCAATTATCGTTCAGCGAAAAGACCTCGCGGGCCTGTGTAACTGCAACGAATCCGGTCAAAAGTATAGCTAAAAGGAATCTTTTCATATCTGGTAATATTGTAGTGTGAAACTTATTGCAGAGCAAAACATAGCTTGCAATGCTCAATTTGAGAGCAAAGATAAGAATAATTCAAAAAAATTCGTAACTTCGTGCAATATTTGTACACAGTAGGATAACGAGCAAGTCGGGTGAATTTGTGTGCTGAAGAGATGTTTTAGGATGAATATTTTTGACTTGGTAGTTGTTTTGGCAGTTATAATCTCATTATTTATGGGATGGCAGCGCGGCTTGGTGTGGCAATTGGTGCAACTCGCTGTGCTGGTCATTGCACTGTATCTATCGACATTCTTCAGCGAGGATATAGGTCTTCTGGTTGGAGCCAAACATGATTTGGCGAGCATTGCGGGCTTTATCATTATATTTTTTGTGTCGCTTGTAGCAACGTTTATCGCAGGCTTCTTTACTCGTTCGATGTTTCGTGCCGTGGGATTAAAATTTGTTGATTCCTTTTTGGGAATGTTCTTCGGTGGCATAAAGACGTTGCTTATTTTGGGTGTGCTTTTTTCGTGGTTTGAGCCTTTCAATACAGTGTTCCAGTGGGTGCCGGAGCAGCAGATTGAAGAGTCGCGCACTTTTCGTCCGCTGACAGAGGCTGTTGATAAACTTACGCCATATTTTGAGGAGTTAAAAGATTGTGCAACACAATACGAGTTGTAGATATGCAAACGTGTCAAGGTATAGTTGTTCGTGCAACGGGTAGTTGGTATGAGGTGCTTTGTGGTCAGAGGCGTCTGCAATGTCGTATCCGTGGAAAATTAAGACTCAAGGGGATACGCTCGACATCGCCGGTGGTGGTGGGTGATGCGGTGACGTGTGAGATGGATGTAGATGGTAGTTACGTCATCTCGGCTATTGAGCAGCGTCGCAACTATATTATCCGTCGAGCATCCAACCTCTCAAAGGAGTCTCACATCATAGCGGCGAATATCGACCAGGCGATGCTGGTTGTGACACTTTTCTCGCCTGAAACAGCAGTGGAATTTATAGACCGTTTCTTGGTTACGTGTGAGGCGTATAAGATTCCTGTAACAATACTTTTGGCAAAGATAGATTTGGCGCGTCAGCGACCTGAACTTATCGAGGAGTTTCGCTCGATATATGAGCGGGCGGGATATCCGATTGTAGAGCTTTCGGCTACTGAGGGTGAGGGTGTTGAGCACGTTAAGCAACTGCTCAAAGGTCGAACGACGCTACTGTCGGGTAATTCGGGCGTGGGAAAATCTACACTTGTGCAAGCCATTGAGCCTGAGTTGGATATTCGTACGGGAGAGATTTCACAGAGCCACAATAAAGGTAAACATACCACAACTTTTTCAACCATGTATCCTCTTTCGGAGGGTGGCTTTATTATCGACACGCCTGGCATCAAAGGCTTTGGTTTGATAGATATCGAGGAGGCTGAATTGGCGCATTACTTTCCTGAGATGATGCGTTATCTGCCGGAGTGTCGTTTCTATAACTGTTCTCATACTCACGAACCACATTGTGCTGTGGTAGAGGCTGTTAAGCGTGGTGAGGTGGCCTATTCTCGTTATGAGAGTTACTTGAAAATAATGGATGACGATGAAAAATACAGAAAGTAAACGTTTGCAGTATGCGGGGCATAGCGTCGAGTGGTATGCTGAGCGTACAGCCTACCTCAAAGAGTTCTTGACTGAGGAGCGTATGGAGGTTTTAAGGCGTACTCTTGAGCAGCGCACTCGATATATGACTATCCTGACGGAGAACACTTTTCATCCGCAAAACGCATCGGCGTTGGTGCGTCACTGTGAGGCTTTTGGCTTGCAGGATTTGCATACGGTAGAGACGCGTTGTAAGTTCAACCCCAATGTTAATATTGTGCGAGGAACGGATAAGTGGGTGGATATTATGCGTCATGAGGATACCACTGAGGCTATCGCTACACTTAAGTCGGCGGGTTACCGCATCGTTGCAACAACGCCGCATCACAAAAGTTGTACGCCCGAAACATTTGACGTTACTGCCGGACCTTTCTGTTTGGTCTTTGGTACAGAGCATGCAGGCGTGTCGGAGGAGATTCTGGAGGCGGCAGATGAATATTTGCAGATACCGATGTGTGGTATGGTTGAGAGTCTTAATGTCTCGGCGTCGGCTGCTATACTTATCTATATGCTCTCGCAGCGTATGCGTCTGAGTGATGTGCAATGGCAGATAGATGAGCCGTCACAGGCGGAACTCTTGTTTCGTTGGACACTCTCGTCGGTACGTGATGGAGAGCGTATTATGGAGCGTAAGTTTGATGTGTAGTTGTGCAGAAGCCCATTCAACAACAAAGCAGGATACTTCAGGTATCCTGCTTTGTTTATCTAATTTGTACTCCGCCTATTAATAGTACTTAATCTGCTCGCCCTTGATTGATGAGAGGATATTATTAGCTGCCGATGATGCTCCGATACGGAACAAGTCGGTTGTAATCCACTCCTTACCCAAGATACGCTCAACGATAGTGTAGTACAAAGCGGCATCCTCGGCTGTGCGAACACCTCCGGCAGCCTTGAAGCCCACCTTACGTCCTGTCTTTTCGTAGTAGTCCTTGATGGCGTGGCACATAACCACAGCAGCCTCCGGCGTAGCGGCAACATCTATCTTACCCGTTGAGGTCTTGATGAAATCTGTGCCTGCCTCCATCGAAAGGATGGAAGCCTTGCGAATCAACTCCGGACTCTTCAGTGCTCCGGACTCAAGGATAACCTTCAGCACAGCACCCTCAGACTCCTCACGCAGCACCTCTACCTCGGCAGCAGCCTCATCGTATGCTCCGGTGAGCATCTTGCCTACGTTGATGACGATATCAACCTCATCGGCTCCATTCTCTATGGCCATAGCCACCTCCAGCATCTTCACCTCCATAAAAGTTTGTGATGATGGGAAACCTCCGGCAACACTTGTAATGCGCATAGGTGTACCATCAACAGCCAAGCCTACGGTCTCCACGAAAGGAGGGTAGACGCATATTGAAGCAACATTTGGCACGTCAGGGTAGGCTTGATAGAACTCCGCGGCCTTACGTGCAAACGCGGTAACAGACTCTACCGAGTCGTTACAAGATAGTGTCGTCAGGTCAATAGATGAATAGCAGAACTTATATACGTCCACATTGTAGTTCTCCTTAGCTGCCTCTTGCAGTGCGGCTACCTCCTCAGCAACCTGCTCGACGGTAGGTGCGGGGGCATACTCTTTAAGTCGGTTTGCGTACTCCATAACAAATCGTTCTTTATATCGGGGTCTGTTTCTCGTAGAGCAAAATGCTTGCCCTAAGCTGTAAGTCCCGATGGTTTGTTTTGCAAATATAATAATTTGTTGGCGTATTATATAATATAAGGTATAAAATATTTTACTCTATACTCTCAAAAACCCTCTTTTTACAAAACAAAAGAGGTGTGCTCTGAAGAACACACCTCAAAAAAAGTATCGTTATCTAAAATGATTCGATTCTTGGAATTAGAACAAAGCAACCAAGTTAGCGTCCTTAGCAGCCTTCTCCTTCAAAGTCTCGTCCTTAGCGATTGCGCTATTGAGCTGAGCCTTACCAGTCTCGATATCACCCTCCTTAACAGCGATTACAGCGCGGAGGTAGTCAGCCTTAGCTGAAGAGTCAGAAGCAATAGCCTTCTTAGCAGCAGTAAGGTCATTGTTCATGATGTTAGCGATAGCAGCATTGTAACCCTCAAGAGTTGAAGCAGCTGGAGCGTAGTTACCCTCAGCAGCAGCAGCGAGAGCCTTAGTGTCAGCGTTAGCAGCAGCGAGGTAAGCCTTAGCCTTCTCTACGTTGCCACAAGCCAAGTTAGCCAATGCGAGGTTGCTATTCAAGTTTGCATCCTGCAAACCGAGCTTTGCAGCCTGCTCAAATGCAGCCAAAGACTCCTCATTCTTACCCATATCACCATAAACAACACCAAGGTTGTTGTAAGCGCGAGCGTCGTTGTACTTCTTAGCAGCGTGCTCCAAAGTCTTAGCCTTGCAACCATTGCATGCCAATACGCTCTCAGCCATGTAAAGCAACTCCTCGTTAGTGAGCTCGTCGAGCTTACCCTCCTCGATGAGAGCCTTCATCTCCTCGTCAGTCTTACCCTTGATATCTGTGCTGTTTACCAACTGTGCACGACGAAGCTTAGGAAGAATCTCCTTCTTGAGCTCAGTGAATACAGATGACATGTTCTTAATCTCAGACTCGCGCTGGAGTGCAGACTCGTAGCGGCTCAATACCTGAAGGATGAGCTCCTTGTCCTCGATATCTGATGCAGCAACCAACTCCTTGAAGCCTTCCCAGTCCTCACCGTAGAAAGCAACGTCGAGGTCCATACCGAGCTCCTCTGACTGCTTCTTAACAGCCTTCTTACCAGATTCAGAACGTGCGCTTGAGAGCTTGTCGTTGAACTTCTCAGGACCATCTGGTGAAGCGTAACCGTTTACGTAGAGGTTCTGAGTAGCACGGTCGTTACCCTGCTGTGCCTCAACATTCTCCCAGAATGCCTTGATGTCGTCAGTGTTAGCAGCCTTCTTGCTTACGTAAGAAGAGTTGATAGCGTAGAGGATATCAGCCTTAGTAACAACAGTAGTTACGTTCTTGTAGTTGTTAGCTGTTGTAGACATAGCGTCAGCATAGTTCAAGTCGCTCTGAAGAGTGTTTACACCCGTAGCAACAACCAAACCGAACTCGCGCTTAAGAGCGTCAGCCTCAGCACCGCCCTCAGCCAAAATAGCCTTCTGCTTCTTAGTAGCGATAACACCAGTGTTAGCGTTTACCAAAGTGAACTCCTTGCACTTGCCTGAAGGACACTTAATCTCAACGCGGAGCTGCAACTCGCTCTTAGCCATACGTGCGTCGTATGGGAACTCAACGTGCTGAGTGAACTTGCCACCCATAGCCTTATCAACAACTGTGTAGTTGTCATCTACCTTAGAGCCCTGGAAGAAGTAGGTAGCACCCTCAACTTCACCACCCTCAAATACGATAACTGGAGTAACCTTAACGACAGCCTTCTTGTTGTAGTACTCAACAGGGAACTCAACAGAGATGTCGGCCTCTACCTTACCGTTGTTCAAAACCAATACCTCAGGATTGCAAGCTACGCTAACATCCTCAGCGTTGCGAGCCATCTTTCTGAAGCAACCGCAGCTTGTAGCAAGAGCTACAACAGCAACAGCAACCAAAAATTTAACTGTTCTCATAATTTTAAGTATTAAAAAATAAAAATGTTTGTGTTAGTTTTTATGTTCTTTTCCATTGTGACGATCACCACGTGGTTTGCCACCCTCGCGTGGCTTACGCTCGCGCTCTACCCAACCTTCAGGCTTTGGCAAAAGGGCTTTGTGTGAGAGCTTGAACTTGTTGGTCTTAGTGTCGATGCCGATGAGCTTAACGTCAATCTTATCGCCCTCCTTCAAGCCGGTCTCCTCCATAGTCTCGAAACGTTTGTAGTCAATCTCCGAGATGTGTAGCAGAGCCTCCTTGCCTGGCAAAATCTCTACGAAAGCACCAAATGCTACGATGCTCTTAATCGTACCGTTATATACCTCACCAACCTCAGGCACTGCAACGATAGCCTTGATGCGAGCCAAAGCTCCATCCAAAGCCTCCTTGTCTACACCGAAGATATCAACAACACCTGCCTCGTCGGTCTCGGTGATAGTGATAGTGGTGTTAGTAGTCTTCTGAATCTCCTGGATAACCTTACCGCCAGGACCGATAACAGCACCGATAAAGTCCTTAGGAATCTGAATCTGTACCAAGCGTGGAACAAATGGACGGTAATCCTCGCGTGGCTCAGGGATGCACTCAACAATCTTATCCAAGATGTGCATACGTCCTACGCGAGCCTGCTCCAATGCTGTTGCCAAGACCTCGTATGACAGACCATCGACCTTGATATCCATCTGTGTTGCAGTAATACCGTCGCGTGTACCTGTAACCTTGAAGTCCATATCGCCCAAGTGGTCCTCATCGCCCAAGATGTCAGACAATACAGCCCAACGACCTGTTGCAGAGTCAGAGATAAGACCCATAGCGATACCAGATACAGGCTTCTGAATCTTAACACCTGCATCCATCAATGCCAATGTGCCGGCACATACGGTTGCCATAGATGATGAACCGTTAGATTCCAAAATATCTGAAACCACGCGGATAGTGTAAGGCATCTGCTCACCGGTAGGAATCATAGGCTTCAATGCGCGCCATGCCAGGTGACCGTGACCAATCTCACGACGGCTTACACCACGTGAAGGGCGTGCCTCGCCTGTTGAGAATGGAGGGAAGTTATAGTGCAGGGTGAACTTCTCAGAGCCCTGAACCAAAACCTCGTCAATCATCTTCTCGTCGAGCTTAGTACCCAAAGTAACTGTTGTGAGTGACTGAGTCTCACCACGAGTGAAGATAGCTGAGCCGTGTGCAGCAGGCAGGTAACCTACCTCGCACCAGATAGGACGAATCTCGTCGGTACGACGTCCGTCAAGACGCTTACCCTCGTCGAGAATCATATTACGCATAGCCTTCTTCTGAACATCATCGTGGAAATACTTGTGGATAAGTGGAGCCTTCTCCTCCAACTCCTCCTCAGTGAACTGAGCAGCGAACTCTGCCTCCAAAGCCTCGAAAGCCTCCGAGCGCTCGTGCTTAGCTGTGCCGCTTGTAGCGATAGCGTATGCCTTGTCGTAGAGCTCTGTGATGATGCGCTGACGCAACTCCTCGTCGTTGGTCTCGTGGCAGTACTCACGCTTAACGTCCTTACCAAGCTCCTTAGAGAGCTCAATCTGAACGGCGCACTGCTTCTTAATCTCCTCGTGAGCGAACTTGATAGCACCGAGCATAACATCCTCAGATACCTCCTTCATCTCACCCTCAACCATCAAGATATTGTCGATAGTACCGCCAACCATGATGTCGAGGTCTACCTCGCTCATCTGTGAGAAATTAGGGTTGATAACATACTCGCCACCGATACGTGCTACACGCACCTCTGAAATAGGGCCTCCGAATGGGATGTCCGAAACGGCGAGAGCTGCTGATGCTGCCAAGCCGGCCAATGCATCAGGCTGGATATCCTTGTCTGCCGAGATAAGGTTTACAGTGACAAATACCTCGGCGTGATAATCTGCGGGAAATAATGGTCTGAGAGCACGGTCGATAAGACGAGCAACCAAAATCTCGGCGTCGCTGGCCTTACCCTCACGCTTCATGAAACCTCCAGGGAAACGACCGCATGATGCGAACTTCTCCTTGTACTCTACCTGCAAAGGCATAAAATCTGTTCCTTCCTTAGCGTCCTTTGCCGCAACTACGGTACCGAGCAACATTGTGTCGCCCATCTTCACTACTACCGAGCCGTCGGCCTGCTTTGCCAACTTACCGGTCTCGATAGTAATCTCGCGGCCGTCGGCAAGCGTAATCGTCTTTTGTACTGCGTTGTACAACTTTTTTTCTTCCATAAAATTTTCTTTCGTCTTCTTAATCGTCTATTTTCGTCAAAAAATTGTCGTCATAAAAAATAGGGAGTTGTCGAGTGCTACACCTGAGCAACTCCCTTTTCCACCTCGTATTACTTACGGAGGTTAAGAGTCTTGATGATAGCACGGTAGCGCTCGATATCAACCTCCTTCAAGTACTCGAGCAAGTGACGACGCTTACCTACCAAGCGGAGCAGTGCTCGCTGGGTACCAAAGTCGTGCTTGTTGCTCTTAAGGTGCTCTGTAAGGTGGCTGATACGGTATGAAAACAATGCGATCTGGCTCTCTGGAGAACCAGTGTCAGTGTTAGACTTGCCGTACTTACCGAAAAGCTCTTGCTTTTTCTCTGCTGTTAAATAAGCCATAAAAAATAATGTTTTATGGGCTGTGCCGCACAGTCAATCCAGAACGGTCGCAACCCTGGTTCCACTTTACGATGCATCCTCCTTACCGCGGATAACACCAAAGTGTGCACAAAAATACTCTTAATTTCATTAAGACACAAATTTTTGTGATTAAAAACGTATATAATTTGAGTCGTTTTTGAGCATTTTGCCGAATTATGACGATAATTTGCTAATTTTGCTTATCTTTGTGGTGTCGCTAGTGCGCCTCAGGGAGTTTGTGTTGGGGATTGCCGGTAGAATATAACATTAGATTTTAATATCATGAAGTTCGCTTTTTTCAAGAATATCTCTATGTCGGTGGCTACGTTTCTGGTGGCTGTGATGGCATTGAGTTCGTGTGGTAAGAGTCAGGGAAAATATGTAGAGATTGATGGCGTGATGTTGGGTACAACACTGCACATCTCGGCAAAGACCAATTCGCAGTCAATTGATATCTACAACAGGGCTATGGAGGTCGATGCTGAGATGAAGCGTTCGATGTCTGTTTTTGATGAGAACTCGCTTCTGAATCGTCTTAATGCTAACCTTACAGATAGTCTTGACAATCACATTGTTGCAAATTTGCAATTGGCTTCTAAGGTATACGAAATCAGCGGAGGTGTCTATGATGTGACGGTGAAGCCTTTGGTCGATAAATATGGCTTTATTAATGGCGTTCCACAGGCCAAATTTAATGTCGATTCTGTCATGGAATTTGTCGGCTTCGATAAGATTAGTTTTGAGGAGGGTAGACTTGTCAAGGAGGATGAGCGTATCGAATTGGATTTCAACTCAGTAGCTAAGGGATATACGGTCGATTTGGTGGCTGAGGAGTTGAATGGTTTTGGCGTTAAGGATTACATCGTAGAGATTGGCGGCGAGGTGCGCTGTCGAGGAATCAATCCGAAGGAGGGTGCGTGGAGAGTCGGTATAGAGACTCCGTATGATGGTAACAATAATGTCGGCAGCTCTATCCAGCAGATACTTACGCTAAGCGATTGTGCAATGGCAACATCGGGTAACTATCGTCGTTTTTACATCGACGCATCGGGTAAGAAGGTTGCACACATAATCGACTCGCGTACGGGCCAGAGTGCTGTTACCGATGTCTTGTCGGCAACGGTTATTGCCCCTACTTGTGCTGAGGCGGATGCATACGCTACAATGTTCGTAGCATTGGGTTCGGAGCGTGCGATAGAGGTAGCAGAAGAGCTTAAGTCGGAGGATGTAATGGTGTATCTGATTACCGCGGGTGAGAATGGAGAATATGTTGTTTATTACTCGGCAGAGTTGGCTCCAATGATGAGTCAGACAAAGGGCTTTACAGCCATATAAGAGTGAGTGGAGAGTGTGAGATGAAACGAGCGATACTTCTATATAACAATCAGGCAGGTAAGGGGCATGCTTCCGACAAAGTCGAGAAGATTGTCGGTATATTTGTCAAGCATGGCTATCAGGTGACACCTCGTCCAATAGTCTTTGGAGAGAACCCTTTTGATGGTTATGAGGATGTCGATTTGGCGGTTGTTGCCGGTGGTGACGGCACGGTCAATTACATCGTCAATAAGATGAAAGAGAAGGAGTTAAATCTTACTCTTGGTGTGTTGCCTGCGGGTACGGCGAATGATTTTGCCGGTGCGCTGGGAATGTCGCGCAACGTCTATAAGGCGGCTGAGCAGATTGCCCAGGGAGAGGTTGAGAAGATAGATTGTGGAGTAGTGGAGCAGGTGAATGGTAACGGCGAGAAGCTCTATTTTGTCAATATCTTCAGTTTCGGAATTTTTACCACAACTTCGCAGCATACATCCGACGAGATGAAGCATAAGTTGGGTCGTTTGGCATACGGCATAACAGGTATGCATGACTTGAAGAATATGCACGGTATTCCGCTCTCGATAACAACAGACGATGAGTCGTTCTATTACCCGACGCTTATGGCGTTGATTTTTAATGGAGAGACGGCAGGTCGTTTCCGTTTGGCTCGACAGTCGAGTATCCGTGACGGTATGTTTGATTGTCTGTTTTTGCGTAAGCGCAATGGATTCATATCGGCTATAAATATGATTGCATATTTGATAGGTATTAAGCCTAAGGCAGTGAAGTTCGTTCGTACGAAAACCTTGACGTTGGTCACTCCGCTTAATGAGGATACCGACGTAGATGGTCAGAACGGTGGTCGCTTCCCACTGCGCGCGACGTGTCTGGCAGGGGAGTTGAATATTGTGTGTCCTAAAAAGGTAAAGAATTAATAATAAGATAAATAAGCACTAAAACACTAAACTAAATTGTGGAGAGAAAGGAGAATGTGATGGAGAGAAAGTTTTCAGTATTGAAGGGGCGTAAGCACTTCTCAAATGCGAGTTTTAAGTCTGACGATTTTATGTTGAAGCCTCTGTCGGATGCTAATGCAGCGGATTTTTCACAAGTATCAGGCTATGTTATCGGTATCGTTTATGGCGGTATTGTAAAGACAAAGGTTGCCGGAAAGGCGTTGATGTTCCGCTCGAATAGTATCTTTTTCTTTGACAAGGATACGTCGGTGGAGTCATTCAAGGTTAGTAAGGCTTGTAAAGGATATATTATCAACTTCTCTGATAGCTTTATCGACAACGTTATTGTCAATGTTAAGGACCACATGTCGGTATTTATGCGTTTGGGTCGTGAGGTCGGCTTTACTATCACGGATGAGGACGCATATCGTCTGCAAGGTTTAGCAGCTATGCTTTCAGAGGCTATCGAGACGGAGCAGTATGCTTATAACGACAAGATTATTACCTCGCTCTTTACAGCTTGTTTCTATATGTTGGTATCTATCGTAGATTCTTATACACAGGAGCAGCCTCAGGAGTTTGGTAGCCGCAGTCGTGAATTGTTGCAGCAGTTTACGCAGATGCTCGGTCAGGAGTGTGGCAGCGAGCGCAGTGTGGAGTATTATGCACGTCGTTTGAATATTACGCCTAAGTATCTGTCGATTATCTGCCGTAAACACATGAATCGTAACGCTTCGAAGGTTATTGATGAGGCGGTTGTACGTAAGGCTAAGCAGATGTTGATGCAGTCTGGTCTGTCTATTGCCGAGGTGGCTGAGAAGCTGAACTTCGTGTCGCAGTCGTTCTTTGGTAAGTACTTTAAGCAGCGTGTGGGTATGTCGCCATCGCGTTATAAGGCGCAGATATTTTAACTATTCAAGATTCGCCAAAAAAAATGGGTTGTCCGCAAAGACAACCCATTCTTTTTTAGTATCACAGTCCGGATTACTCCAAAACCTTAACCTTGATGTTACGGAACCATACATCGTCACCGTGATCCTGGAAACCGATGTAACCCTCGCGGTTCTCACCACCGCAGTTGTTCAAAAGCTCAAATGCCAAAGGCCAAGCCTCCTGGCTGAACTTAGACTTCTGCAACATCTCAGTCCACTGTGGAGTCCAGAGGTGGTACTCCAATACGTTCTCACCATTCTGCTGGTGAACAACAGTACCCTTGTAAACGATAATCTTCGAGGTGTTCCACTCACCAATAGCCTTAGCGTTCTGTGGCTTAGCAGGAATCATATCGTAGAGTGATGCAGACTGACGGTTACCATCCTTACCCATATTGGCGTCAATATGGTTGATGTTATCCAAAATCTGGAACTCTGGAGCAGAGATGTAGATAGGCTGACCCTCAATCTCCTGTGCAAGATAGAATACACCTGAGTTTGAGCCCTTAGCTACCTTCCACTCGAATGAGAGCTCGAAGTTCTTGAACTTCTGGTCGAAGATGATGTCGCCACCCTCCTCAGTCTGAGCCTCACCGCCACCTGAGCCCTTGAAACGAAGAGCACCGTCCTCGATTACCCAGCGTGCAGGTACGTGGTCCTTATTGTAACCTCTCCAACCGTCAAGGCTTGTACCATCGAACAATACGATAGTATTAGCATCAACAACCTCAGTAGTTGCCTTCTCTGCCTTTGCCTCCTCAGCCTTCTTCTGTGGAGCATTGCCACAGCTAATCATTGCAGCAGCAGCCAATGCCATAAATAATACTTTTTTCATTCTTAAATCAGCTAATTAATAAATTACTCAGCCTTTGGAGCCTGCTCGCCCTCAACTGGAGCAACCTGCTCACCCTCAACTGGAGCAACCTCCTCAGCTGCTGGCTCTGCTGGAGCCTCAACCTTCTCCTCTGTCTTTGCCTCCTCTGTCTTTGCCTCAGCCGGCTTAGAATCATTAGTGAAATAGTAGTAAGCACCTACTGCAAGGGCAATAACTACAACAGCCCAAAACAACTTCTTCATAGTCTTAAAATTTTTAAGTTTGACAATTAATTATTATTTAGGCATATCTGCCAGCTTCCAACCCTCACGATAGTTGTGCTTGATCATCTCGCGCGCAAACTCCTGAGCATTGATAGGTTCAGTATATGTCTTATTGAATGTTGGGTGGCCATCAACAACAGAGAAGCCATCCTCAATCATGATACGCAATGTCTCGTTAGGAGAGATGTTGGTGAACTCCATCTTCTCGCCGTCCCACTCCAGAGTCTTATTGAGTGACTGCAAACGTACACCCAAAACACCCATTACGACCATCTCGTTGAATGGACCTGCCTCGGCGAAGTCAGAGATAGAAGGCAGACGTGTAGCCTTATCTTCCTTACAAGCACGTACCCAATCCTGGTAGTGTGTAAGCTCAACCTTGCGAGCGCGTGATGGAGCCTTAGGAACACGACCTGATACCAAATAAGGGTTACGGCCATAGCAACCGCATACCAAAATATCCTTAGTACCGTAGAAGATACAAGCACCACCTGCATCGTTGAGGTTGATACCTGGATCCAAGCCCTCAGGACGCTCTGGGAGAAGACCTCCGTCGTACCAATTAACAGTTACCTCAGGGAACTTAACCTTAACCTTCTTATCGAGCTTATTCTCACGAGCAGGGAATACAATCTTCACCTTCTGTGCCTGTGGTGCGCAGTCGGTCAGCAATGCTGTTGAAGAACCCTCAACCTTAGTAGGATAGCCGAGCTGGAGAGCCTTAAATACAGGGTGGAGGATGTGGCAAGCCATATCACCCAATGCACCTGTACCGAAGTCCCACCAACCACGCCAGTTCCATGGCTGGTAAACCTGGTTGTATGGACGGAACTTAGCAGGACCGATGAACAAATCCCAATTCAAAGTATCAGGAACAGGGTCTACGGTTGTAGGACGCATCAAGCCCTGTGGCCAGATAGGACGGTCAGTGAAGGTATCAACGCGTGTAACCTCACCAATCTCGCCATTCCAAATCCAGTCGCAAACCAAACGTACACCGTCGTCAGATGAACCCTGGTTACCCATCTGTGTTGCTACGCCTGTGTGAGCAGCCAACTTAGTCAAAAGACGTGACTCATAAACTGAGTGTGTCAATGGCTTCTCGCAATAAACGTGTTTACCCATCTCCATAGCTGCTGCAGAGACAATAGCGTGTGAGTGGTCAGGAGTTGCACACATCACGGCATCAATCTGATTGCCAATCTTGTCGTACATCTCTCGCCAGTCCCAGAAACGCTGAGCCTTTGAGTAGCGGTCAAATGTTCCCTTCGCGTACTTCCAGTCGGTATCGCAAAGTGCTACGATGTTTTCATCCTCCAAGCCCTTCAATACACCGGCACCACGTCCACCGACGCCGATACCTGCGATGTTAAGCTTGTCAGATGGAGCTTTATGGCCCAATGCTGCACCCATAACCTTGTTAGGCACGACAGTCATTGCAGCAAGACCAAGGCCCGTAGCAGAAGCCTTCAAAAAGTCAGCTCTTGAAATTTTCTTTGACATAACTGTAACTATTTAGGTTAATACTAAGTTTATTTAGTTGTATTTCGTGTTTCTTACACTAAAACTTTACGCTCGCCAATGACTCTATCTTGTAGATGCTTCTCTCAAGGCAGTTCATTGCAGGTAGCGTACAGTTTGTTACCTCTATATATATCTTCTCGACACCGCAGCTCTCGCCTGAGGCTATCACGACGTCGAAATCAATCTTCTCACTCTCGCCCACAATGCCGTAGTCATGGATGTGTAACATCGGTACTCGACCTTTGTATCGTTCGAAGAACTCTCGGTATGGGACTTCGGCTCTATGCAACTCCAATGTATCGGCACAGACGAAGACCACATCTTCGTCGCACTTGAGCATCACTTGCTCGAAAATCGAACCTTCAGCAAAACTCTCCAGGCTCTCTTTCGATGGATGAAGACACAGCTTCAAGCCCTTCTCTTGGCACATCGCACCAATTAAGTTGTAGTACTTTGCGTAGTCCTCTATCTGAGTCGCAATAGGCTCGTCGGGGAAGTTGGCCATCGTAAGATAGCTGCAACCCAAACGCTTGGCGGTAGATACGGCCTTGCGTAACCACTCCTTATGTTCTGCGCTTAGCCACTCGTCGGCAGGTGCTTCTCCCTCGGCAGGCTGATGCTCCTCGGCAGGTGCTTCTCCCTCGACAGGCTGAGCTTCCTCAGCGGGCTGAGGCTTCTGGTAGGGTTTGTTGATTCTCAGAGCCGATACTCGCAGTGAGTCGCGACGCACCATCTCCTTGAATTTTTCTGCACCGGCGTAGTACACTTTACCATCATAGTAAGAACCAACTTCCAAGGTGGTATATCCCATCTGAGAGATCTCGTATAGTGTTCCCGAAGGGGAGTCATACATCGCTGCATCAACCGACTGAAGGTAGAGTCCTATGTCGGCTTTGACGCCTCGGAATACATCCTCCACAGCCTCCGAAATCTCGTCTGTTGCCTTCTTAAGCCCCATGACGGAGTTGGCGGCATCCATTGCCAGCGAGACCGATTTCTTCAGAAAACCCAATCTGTCCATTCTACAAACTCTTCATTCAATTAATCGTCGTACTTGACTGTCTCGCGGTCCTCAACCTCGTCGTCATCTTCAACCGCCGCAGCGACAGCCTTTGCTCCCTGAGCCTTCTCGGCTGCTTCGCGCTCAGCGTCGATGCGTGCCGCTATACGTATTCCATACTCGTACATGATGTAGCAAGGTATGAAGATAAGTATCTGACTGAATACATCGGGTGGCGTAATTATCGCAGCAAAGATTATCAATACGGCAATAGCGTGCCTGCGATAGTGTTTCATTGTCTGGGCTGTAACCAATCCCATATTGGCTATCAGACGGATAAACATCGGTAGCAGGAAGGTAATGCCTGCTGCCATAGAGACTCCGATTACTGTGCTGATAAACGAATCAGGCGTGATAAGGTTCTGAATGGCAACTTGGTCGATTGTATAGTTGGTCAAGAAGTTTATCGTCAATGGAACGATGACAAAATAACCAAACAACAGACCACTAAAGAACCACAGCGGAGTAATCATTGCGTAACGGGCACATTTTCGTTGCATCTTCACCGGAATAGCCGGCTTAACGAAGAGCCAAAGCTCAAAAATCAAGTACGGCACGGCTACAATCAAAGAACCTATGAAGGCACTCTTCATTGCCAACATAAACTGTCCTGCAACCTTCGTGTTTATCAAGTCGAAGTTGTTAGCAGGACTGATGCGCAGAGCGTCAGAGTCGATTACACCTGCAAACCAATTGAAGAAGCGATAAGTTGGGAATGATGCGTTGCTTGGGCCTAAAAGTATATCCAACCAGACATTATCTATGGCGAACATCGCAATAAAGAGAACAACTATCACTATTGCTACTCTTATCAATATCTTGCGAAGTTCGTCAAGATGTTCGCCGAAGGTCATCTCCTTCTCTTCGTTTACACTCTGTTTACTCATCCTTTTATCCCCTTATCGTGCTTTTCTTTATCTTCCTCTTCTCCTTGATTTGCTCTTCCTCTTCGTTTGTCGAACTGCCGATTACTTGTTCTTCTCAGCCTCCTTCTTGTCCTGCTCCTCGATAGGGGTATTCATTCCCTCCTTGAACTCGCGAACACCGCGACCCATACCTCGCATCAATGAAGGAAGCTTAGCTCCACCAAAGAGCAAAAGGATTACTAAACCAATAACGATGAGCTCGCTAGTGCCAAGACCAAATAACAAAAATTCCATAATCTCAAAATATTTTATTTTAACTTATTACTCTACGTTCTGCTAATTCTGTTGTGCGGCTCGACGCTTACGCTTCTTGGAAACCACTATCGGAATAATGATAGCCAATGGGAGTAGTAAAATAGCGAGCAAAGCCGCCAAAATTATCATCAGCTCACCTGCGCTTAATCCAAAAACCAAAAATTCCATAACTTGATTTTTTAAAATAATTTACTAAAAATGTTTGTTCGCTTTCAACTCCAAAGATAGAAATAATATTCTATTTGACCAACAAAAATGTCAATTTTTGCCCTCATAAAATGCTCTTTTTTATGATACGGGATTGTCTGTTTTGATAATCGAAAGCTGCCTGCCTGACAAAAAACGTACGGGTGGCAAGAAAAATTGCCACCCGTGACGACTAAATATGTTGTTACCTTTTAAAGGTAATCTTCGAAATAGTTGGTGATTTTTTGGTAGAGATGAACCGCATCACGACCAAAGACATTGTGCTCGGCAGTAGGGTATGGGAAGTAATCAACCTGTACGTGGTGCTTGACGCACTCCTGCACAAAGCTGAGTGAGTGTTGCCATACCACTACATTGTCCACTGCACCCTGACAAATCAGGAGCTTGCCTTTCAGATTCTTGGCTTTACGGATAAGGCTTGTCTGCTCGAAACCCTCTGGGTTATCGTGTGTCGATTCCATATATCGCTCACCGTACATAACCTCGTACCACTTCCAATCGATAACCGGACCACCGGCTACGCCGACTTTGAAATATTCCGGATAGGTTGTCATAAGCGAGATAGTCATAAATCCACCGTAAGACCATCCGTGTACGCCGACACGCTCTCTGTCACACCACTCGTGCGATAGGAGCCAATCCAAAGCAGCTATCTGGTCCTCCATCTCGGCAACACCACATTGGCGATGAATAGCCTTCTCATACTCTGCACCACGATTCGATGTTCCTCGGTTGTCCATCACAAAGACAACATAGCCGCGTTGAGCCATCAGCATCTCCCAGCGACGCAATTGCGCTTGGTAGGAATTTGTTACCATCTGTGAGTGGGGACCACCGTATACGTAGAGGATAACAGGGTATTTCTCTTTTGGGTTAAAATTGGCAGGTTTGATTAGACGATAATAGTTGTCGAACTTGCCATCGGCACTCTTTACTGAGCCTAGCTCAATCGGTAGGAAATTATAGCCCTCAGTAGGGTCTGGAGCGCGGAATAGTTCGGTCTGCTTCTTGCCCGATGTAGCCTTCACATAGGCCACATTAGGGACGTTGAGAGATGAATATGTGTCAAGGAAATACTTTCCGCTGTGGCTTACCTGTGGGTAGTGCCAACCCTCTTCTGTGGTAAGACGTATTGCTTTGCCCGAAGAGATGTTTACGCGGAACAGATGATTCTCAACAGGCGACACCTCAGCCGAGGTGTAGTATACGTGTTTCTTGTCTTGCGCTACGTAGGCAACATCGGCATCGGTTGCTGTCAGACGCTTGATTATGCCGTTGTCATCGCACAGATAGAGGTTTTTATAGCCGTCGCGATTATCTGTCGCATAGATGAATTGTTCGGGGTTTGCATCCAAGAAAACAAGCTGTGTATAAGGCTCTACGAAGCGGTCGTTATGCTCCGAGAGGATAGTCTTGATGAAAGCTCCACTCTCGGCGTCGTATATGTTGAGATTCATATTCTTCTGCTTGCGGTCCAGAACTTGGATATATATCTTCTTGGAGTCTGGCGAGAATGTAACGCAGGTTAGGTAACGCTCTGCGTCAAAGTCTGTTACATCGGCGAAGATGGTCTTCTGTGTAGCGATGTCGTAGATGCCTAAACGCACCTTCTCGGATGGCATACCGTTCATCGGATACTTTATCTCTCGGAGTGTACCTGTGCGTGAGCTGATATCGAGTAGTGGGAATGTTGTGACAGCACTTTCATCCTTTTGGTAGAAAGCTATTTTTGTAGCGTCGGGTGAGAAAAATATACCTCCTGAGATGCCAAACTCATTACGGCTGACGCTCTGTCCGCTGACGATGTTTTTATCCTCATTGGTGGTAATAGCGATGCTCTTCTCGCCATCAAACAGGTAGAGATTATTCTCCTTTGTGTAGGCGAACATTCCGCCCTTACCCGTCTGAGGGGTGATGTTGTCGCCGCGAGGGATGGTGTATGATGCGACAATCTGCTTACTCTTTAAATTGATTGTGTTCATCTTGCCGTGAGCCTGAAAAACGATATGCTCGGCATCCACAAAGCGGAACGGAGGTATGAGCTTTAAGTTGGCGTCAAATATTGTACTTAACTCACTTATTGTCAGTAGTGTCGTGTGCTTGCCGGTGGCAGCATCACAACTTACGATAGCATTATTCTCGATGATAGCGTAGCTGTCACTATTGCCTATCCATTGTACGCGAAATGATTGTGGACGAAGATTACGATTCAGGACCACATCCTCCATCGTTAAATCTTTTAGTTGAGGCTCTTGTGCCATAATCTGGGTTGTCATAAGCAGTGCTGCTGTCAGAAGAAAAAGTCTGTGTTTCATTCTCAATAAAAGTTTTATTGATGCGAAAATAACGATTTTTTAGCATAAATGCAATTATTGTCAATCTTACTGCTTGTCTTTATCTATTTGATTGCAAACTAAAAATCCTCTCCCTTTGTCAAGGCTGCGAGTAAGCGAGGGTAGAGGGTGTTTGCACGCTATGCCGAGCGAGAGCAGACAAGGGGGAGTTTATTCTTTCCCAAAGGGAGGGGACATAGGGGAGGGAATGTAGATATCGACGCAGAAAACGAAAAAGGCAGTCCAACTTACTGCTTGTCTTTATCTGATTGCAAACTAAAGAATCCTCTCCCTTTATCAAGGCTGCGAGTAAGTGAGGGCAGAGGGTGCTTGCACGCTATGCCGAGCGAGAGCAGACAAGGGGGAGTTTATTCTCTCCCAAAGGGAGGGGACATAGGGGAGGGAATGTAGGTATCGACGCAGAAAACGAAAAAGGCAGTCAAAATAGACTGCCTTT
>JAGAOZ010000008.1 GCA_017623505.1 Alistipes sp. | reverse complement strand
GGATGATTATCTTCTGTCGGAGCAGACCTTGTGGGCGGTAAGAAATAACTATCTGCATATTCACGACAAGGACTACTATCCCACAAAATCGCTTACTTGCATTCAGCACCCTTTGGATAAAATCCTTGAACACGGTTTCCAGGCGGGACACGGCGAAAGTCGCCCTACAAAGCGTATTGAGACGGCATCTATAATGGCTTGTATTTCGATGGAGACCGTGCAGAACGAGATGCACGGCGGTCAGGCAATTCCAGCTTTTGACTTCTACCTTGCTCCATATGTGCGTCGCAGTTATATAGAAGAGGTTAAGACCATCGAGAAATTGACGGGGATTGACCTAAAACATCTCTACGAGGCCGAGATTGAGGACTATATCGTGCGAGAACTGGACTTTTTGCAGGGCGATGAGCGTTTCAAGCAACACGCCATAAATCGTACTATAAACCGTGTGCATCAGTCGATGGAGGCCTTTATTCACAACATGAATACAATACACTCTCGTGGAGGTAATCAGGTGGTATTTTCCTCTATCAACTACGGTACAGACACTTCTGCCGAAGGTCGTTGCATCATTCGTGAGTTGTTACATTCAACCTACGAGGGCGTTGGTGGAGGCTCAACTGCTATCTTCCCCATTCAGATTTGGAAGAAGAAACGAGGTGTGAGCTATCTGCCAGAGGATAGAAACTATGACCTCTACCAGCAGGCTTGTAAGGTGGCGGCACGCCGTTTCTTCCCTAATTTTGTGAATCTCGATGCTTCGTTTAATCAGCATGAGAAGTGGAGAGAGGATGATCCTAAGCGTTATCAGTATGAGGTTGCGACAATGGGTTGCCGTACCCGAGTTTTTGAGAATCGCTTTGGCGAGAAGACATCTATCGCCCGCGGAAACCTCTCGTTCTCTACAATCAATATCGTGCGTCTTGCCATAGAGTGTATGTCTATCGAGGATAAGGCACGCCGTATAGAGAGTTTCTTTGCCAAGTTGGATGAGTTGTTGGAGATTACAGCCAAGCAGCTTTGTGACCGTTACGATTTTCAGAAGACGGCTCTTGCCAAGCAGTTCCCATTGCTTATGTCATCGTTGTGGATGGGTTGTGAAAACCTAAAGCCTAACGATACTATCGCCCGAGTAATCAATCAGGGTACGCTCGGTATCGGCTTTATCGGTCTTGCTGAGGCTCTTATCGCATTGGTGGGTAAACACCACGGCGAGAGCGAGGAGGCACAGGCATTAGGCTTGCGTATTGTCACCTATATGAGAGATAGAGCAAACGAATTCTCGGAGCGTTATCAGCACAATTTCTCGGTATTGGCAACTCCTGCCGAGGGCTTGTCAGGTCGTTTTACACGCATTGATCGCAAAAAGTTTGGCGAAATTAAGGGTGTAACCGACAAGATTTACTACACCAACTCCAACCACATTCCTGTATATTACAAGTGTTCACCCAAGCATAAGGCTGAAGTAGAGGCTCCATATCACGATCTGACTCGTGGTGGTCATATCTTCTATATCGAGATTGACGGCGATGCTACGCACAATCCTCAGGCGATTATGGATATCGTGGATTTAATGGATAAGCACAATATCGGTTATTGCTCGGTAAACCATAATCGTAATCGCTGTATGAATTGCGGCTATGAGGATGCTCAACCTGAGTT
>JAGAOZ010000029.1 GCA_017623505.1 Alistipes sp. | reverse complement strand
CTACGCACAAAAAAAAGCAACCGAAAAACTTCGGTTGCTTAAGAGCGGTGCGTAGGGGACTCGAACCCCTGACCCCGTGCGTGACAGGCACGTATTCTAACCAGCTGAACTAACGCACCAATTGCTGATTGCGAGTGCAAATATAATACAAAATTTCAAAACTGCAATCGCTTATACGAAAAAAAATAGTGTGCGATGTAAAATAATCACTTTCGGCGGCTGCTATCCCTCAAAAATCGAGAATTGCACGCTGCCGTAGCTACGTAGCTCTTTGAAGTGGGGATGTTTGCTGAACTCCTGTGCTTTGGAGTGCTCAAATATAAATATGCCATCCTCCTTCAGTAATTTATTTGCAAATACTAATTCTATTATCTGCTCGCTTCCCTCCAAGTCGTATGGTGCATCAGAGAATATTACATCATATTGTTTCGAGCAGCTTTTTAGGTATAGAAAAGCGTTTGCCTTTACAGGGTGTATGCTTGTAAGGTTAAAACCCTTAGCCGTGTTGCGAATAAAGTTGTAGTGTACGGCATTAATCTCTACGGATGTTACCGATGCAGCACCTCGCGAGGCAAATTCATAGCTTATAGAGCCGGTGCCAGCAAAGAGGTCCAGAACATTTAGCCCCTCAAAATCGACATAGTTGCCCAATACGTTAAACAGGTTCTCTTTGGCAAAGTCGGTAGTAGGGCGGGCTCTAAGGTTCTTTGGCGGGTTTATTACTCTTCCGCCGCATATTCCGCTGATGATTCGCATGTGTAGGATAAGTGATTAAAAAAGGTCCGCTCCGATGTGCAGAGCGGACCGCTATATTACAAAGGTCTTAATTACTCAACTGTAATACTTCCCCAGTTACCATTCTCGTTGTTGTTTGCCTCCATTGAACCAAACTTCCAACCGGCACTGAATACAGGGTTACCGTTAGCATCTACGCCAATCTCAATCTTCTTCTCGTCAGTCTTTGTTGAGAGGTCGATGAGGTTGATAATCTCCTGCTTGTACTTTGTGTGATCGAGGAAATCAGAGAAGAGAGCATAGCACTCAACTGTTGGCAATACCATTGTCGAGCCTGTGATAGCCTGACCTGCTGCCAAGTGGAACTCCTTCTTCTCAGGGTTGAATGGGATATATCTCAAATCATGTACCTCCTGCTCAGAGAGCTTCTCTGGAGCAAATACTGTGTCGCGTACCATGATGTAAGAGATTTTGATGTTCTGCTGACCAGACTTCTTCAAAAGAGCCATCTTTACAGAGTCATCCTCATCTACCTGCTTGCTCTCAATCTTAATTGAGTCATTGAGGATAAAGTGCTCCAAAGAATCAAAGCTGTCGGTAAACTTGCCGTACTTGTCTTTGTACATACGCTCAGCCGAACGAATCTTCTCCAACTTAGCGATAACCTCCTTACTACGAGAATTAAATTCTGCGTCGAAATCCAGTGGTGTCTTAATAGTAACTACGATCTGCCAAACTAACGCAATAGCTATTGCTGCAAGAACGACTGTAATTGGTAATACAATTTTTTTCATTTTGAATTATGTTTTTTGTTATTAACTTTGTCGTTATAAATAGTCAAAATATGCTAAGTACCTATATTTCGAGCCAAATTTACGCAAAAATCTCTTTTGAAACAACAAATAGTCAGAAAAAAGTTATCGAAAAACTTTCGAACTTTTTTGATTCATCTGACTATTCGAACATTTTTGTCCTTAATGGCTACGCTGGAACAGGTAAAACCACGCTGATTGCCATTTTGGTCGAAGTGCTCAAGGAGATAGACGTTAAGACTGTACTGCTTGCTCCCACAGGCCGTGCGGCAAAGGTGCTTACACAGTATTCAGGACAAAATGCTCTGACCATTCATAAGAGAATCTATCGTGAGCGTACCAATGCCTCCTATGAATCTAAATTTTCGCTTGATATTAATAAGGAGCGGGGTGCAGTTTTTATCGTTGATGAGGCCTCTATGCTCTCGGATAGGTCTGGCGATGGGCAGATTTTCGGCAGTGGCTCACTTTTGGAGGATTTGGTACGTTATGTTCGTTCGGGCTATGAATGTCGTCTGATTCTTGTTGGCGACAATGCCCAGCTTCCTCCGGTAGGAAGTGATGACAGCCCGGCGCTTGACATCTCTGCAATGCAGGATTATGGAGCTATTGACTACGTCTCGATGGATGATGTGGTGCGCCAAAGCTCCGAGTCTGGTATTTTGTTCAATGCTACGATGTTGCGTTGTATGATTGAGAACGGTGTGTACGAGATTCCTCGCTTCAATATGAGTTTTCCTGATTTTGAGGCTATTAACGGCTCTGAGTTGATGGAAAAGTTGCAGGACGCTTACGACGATTGCGGACGTGAGGATACTATTGTTATCACCCGCTCCAATAAGCGTGCTAACCGCTATAATGAGGGTATTCGACGTTATAATTTTTCGGCTGAGGAGCAGATTGAGAGCGGCGATATGTTGATGGTCGTTAAAAATAACTACTATCACACCGAACGTATCAAGGATTGCCCAATGAGTTTCATTGCCAATGGCGATATAGCCTACCTGAAAAAGATTCGTCGCTATGAGGATTTCTACGGCTTCCATTTTGCCAATGCGACCATCTCTTTTGTAGATTATGATGATTTGGAGATAGAGTGCAAACTCTTGCTCGATACGATTCATTCCGAGGCACCATCTCTAACTCAGGAGCAGAGCCGACATCTTTTTGAGGAGGTTGAGAAAGACTACCTTGACGTCAAAAGTAAAATTAAACGTTTCCGCGAAATTCGCGAAAATCCCCATTTCAACGCTCTGCAAGTAAAATTTGCCTATGCCGTGACGTGCCATAAGGCTCAGGGTGGTCAGTGGCGCAGAGTCTTTATCGACAAATGTCTATTTGGTGACGAGCCTATGAGTCGAGATATGTTGCGTTGGCTCTATACTGCGATTACACGTGCTACCGAAAAGGTCTATCTTGTCAATTTTGACGACCGATTTTTTGAATAATTATTCAAAAAGGTTATCTTTGTCATTCTAAATGGAGTTAGAATGGCTATTGAAAAGAAATATGTTGAAACACCCTTGATGTCGCAATATTACTCCATCAAGGCGGTGCATCCTGACGCAATACTGTTGTTCCGTGTGGGCGATTTCTACGAGACTTTTGGTGACGACGCTATTAAGGCAAGTTCAATTCTCGGCATCACCCTTACACGGCGTGCCAATGGCTCGGCCTCTTCGGTTGAGTTGGCCGGTTTCCCTCATCACGCTTTGGACACCTATCTGCCTAAGTTGGTGCGTGCAGGCGAGCGTATAGCCATTTGTGAGCAGCTCGAAGACCCTAAAATGGTCAAGGGTCTTGTCAAGCGAGGTGTTATAGAGTTGGTGACACCCGGTGTTGTGTTGGGCGACGGAAACACCCTTGCACAGAAGGAAAACTCTTTTTTGGCTTCGATATACTTTGGTGCTAAGTCTACCGGCGTCGCTTTTCTGGATATTTCGACAGGTGAATTTTTGATGGCCGAGGGCGATGACAAATATATCGAAAAACTCCTCTCGAACCTCTCTCCTAAGGAGATTATCTATCAGCGTGGCTATGATGATAGGTTTGAAAAAGCCTTTGGCGATAGATACTACACCTATCGTCTGGAGGATTGGGTTTTCTCGTCGGATATCAACTACGATAAGCTGTGTAAGCAGTTCGGTACACGCTCACTGAAAGGCTTTGGTGTTCAATCTCTTAAGAGCGGCATCGCTGCCGCAGGAGCTATTCTGTATTATTTGGAGTTTACCGAACATCGTGAGATTTCACATATCAAGTCCATATCACGCATTGACGAGAATGAATACGTGTGGATTGATAAATTCACTATCCGTAACTTGGAGCTCTTCTCTTCGAATGCCCAGCGCGAGAAGTCGGGCTTCGTCGATATTATCGACCGTACTTTGACTGCTATGGGAGGCCGTTTGTTAAAACGTTGGGTTGCCCTTCCGCTGATTAATGTCGAGCGTATCAAACGTCGTCAAGATGTTGTTGAGATATTGGCTCAGGATGCAGACTTCGCCGCTGCTTTACGCGAGCAGATAGCCGATATAGGTGATTTGGAACGCCTATCTTCTCGCGTTGCCACAGGCAGGGTGTTGCCGCGCGAGTTGGTTCAACTCAAAAACTCCCTTACAGCAATTGAGAATCTCAAGGCTCTGTTGGAATCTTCCGATGATTCCCGTCTGCATGCTATTGCTGAGAATATCAATCCTTTAGCCCCTTTGCGTGATAAGTTGCACCGCGAGATAATCCCTGACCCTATCAATAATCAGATTCAGAAGGGTGGTGTTATCGCTGAGGGTGTGTCGGCTGAACTGGACGATTTACGTCGCATAGCCCTCAATGGCCGTAATGTCTTGCAGATGATTCAGCAGCGTGAGAGCGAGATGACGGGTATCCCTTCGCTCAAGATTAGCTATAATAATGTCTTCGGATATTATATAGAGGTACGTAACACCCATAAGGACAAAGTCCCTGAGACGTGGATTCGTAAGCAGACCTTGGCCAATGCCGAACGCTATATTACCGAGGAACTGAAGGAGTACGAGGGCAAGATTTTAGGTGCTCAGGATAGGATTATCACCATCGAAACCGAGATATACACAGCTTTGGTTCAGCATATTGCAACTCATCTGCAAGCCATCTTGAAGAATGCCGCCGAGATAGCTCGCTTGGATTGTTTGCAGGGCTTTGCGAAGTTAGCTTGCGAGAAACGCTACGTTCGTCCTGAATTGGATGAGAGTACGACCATAGATATTCGTGACGGTCGTCATCCTGTTATCGAGTCGTTGCTGCCTATTGGTGAGGAGTATATCCCTAATGATGTGCTGTTGAATGACAGTGAGCAGCAGATAATGATGATTACCGGTCCAAATATGTCTGGTAAGTCTGCGCTTTTGCGTCAGACGGCACTCATTATCCTTATGGCGCAGATGGGCTCCTTTGTTCCGGCCTCTTCGGCTCGCATAGGTGTTGTAGATAAGATTTTTACACGTGTTGGAGCTTCGGACAACATCTCTCAGGGAGAGTCTACCTTTATGGTTGAGATGTTGGAGTCGGCAAGTATTTTGAATAATATCTCTCAGCGCAGCCTTATCCTTTTGGATGAGATTGGCCGAGGTACAAGCACATACGATGGTATCTCCATCGCGTGGGCTATGGTCGAGTATATCCATAATTTCCCGAATGCCAAGGCTAAGACACTCTTTGCTACGCACTATCACGAGCTCAATGAGATGGAGCAGCTCTTCGAGCGTGTTAAGAATTACCACGTTTCGGTTAAGGAGGTTGAAAATACGATTGTCTTTCTGCGTCGTTTAGCCCGTGGAGGTACGGAGCACTCCTTTGGTATCCATGTGGCGCGTATGGCAGGTATGCCTAAGTCTATTATCAAGCGTGCCAATGAAATTTTGGCTAATCTGGAGAGTACTTATGGTATGCAGGAGGGTACATCGGGAGCTCCTACCCGCCAAAATCGTCGTCGTCAGCCATCAGCCAAGCAGGTTGCTGATGTTGCTCAGCAGGGCAATATTCAACTCTCTATGTTCCAGCTCGATGACCCTGTTTTGGTGCAGATTCGTGACCAGATCAAAGGTTTGGATATCAATTCGCTAACTCCTCTTGAGGCGTTGAATAAACTCAATGAGATAAAGAAGATAACAGGTCTGTAATTTTATGGGTATTGCCGAACTCATACTCATTGCCATTGGGCTTGCAATGGATGCTTTTGCGGTCTCCATCGCCAAAGGTTTGGCTTTGCCCAAAATCTCTGTTACTCACTATACGCACGTGGGTCTGTGGTTTGGTGGTTTTCAGGCACTTATGCCACTCGCTGGCTATATGCTCGGTGCTACCTTTGCCCACTATGTCGTCCATATTGACCATTGGATAGCCTTTGCTTTGCTTGCTTTCATTGGCCTTAATATGATTCGCGAAGCTCTTGCGAAGGGCGACTCTTGCGAGAGCCACGGAGCAACTTTTGTCGTTAGTAATATGTTCCTGCTCGCTGTTGCCACGAGTATTGATGCCCTTGCCGTAGGCGTTTCTTTTGCCTTTTTGGGTGTTGATATATTGCAGTCAGCATTTATTATCGGCATTGTCACAGCCCTTCTTTCAGCTATTGGCCTACATGTAGGCAATATCTTCGGTTGCCGTTTTAAGTCTAAGGCAGAGATTTTAGGTGGTGCTGCGCTGATTTTTATCGGTGTAAAGATTCTTATCGAACACCTATATTTCCAATAAAAAAGGCTGCCCAACAAGTAATGTTGTAACAGCCTAACTCTTTGTGCGAGATGTGCCTACTTCTCGTCTATCAGCGAGCGAATATTCTTAATCAACATTCCCACAGCAACTGAGTTGAAACCACCCTCCGGAATTATCACGTCTGCATACTTCTTCGATGGCTCAACAAACTCCTCGTGCATAGGCTTTACGGTGGTGATATATTGGTCTATTACCGACTGCATACTACGACCTCTGTCGCACACATCACGCAATATACGACGAGCCAGACGAACATCGGCATCGGTATCCACATAGACCTTTATATCCATCAAATCGCGCAGCTCCTTATGCTCAAAGATTAATATTCCGTCAATGATAATCACCTTCGAAGGCTTTACCGCTACGGTGTCATCCGTACGATTATGGTCCACGAATGAATATACAGGATGCTCGATAGGTACATTGTTACGCAATGCCTTAATGTGTTCGACCATCATATCTGTATCGAAGGCTTGTGGATGGTCGTAGTTGAGCTTCGTGCGCTCCTCATACGTGAGCTCAGGATGAGCTTTGTAATAATAGTCGTGACAAAGTGTCGCCACATCATCCCCTGCAAAAGCCTCTTGCAGCTTCTTTACCAATGTACTTTTGCCGGAACCGCTACCACCGGCCACTCCGATAATCGTAACCTTCATAATCGTTCAAATAATATTTAAAAGGGATTGTAGTAAAAGCCACAATCCCTCTTTTGTTCTACATATTAAGCGTCAATATTCGCATAGTGAGCATTCTTCTCGATGAACTCGCGACGAGGTGGAACGTCATCACCCATCAACATTGAGAATATACGGTCAGCCTCGGCCGCATTCTCGATATTTACCTGTCTTAGGATTCGAGTCTCTGGGTTCATTGTTGTATCCCACAACTGTTGAGCATTCATCTCACCAAGACCTTTGTATCGCTGGATGTGTACGCCCTTTGTTCCCAACTCCTCGATTATCGCGTCGCGCTCCTGCTCAGTCCAGCAATAACGCTCTGCATTTCCCTTCTTCACAAGGTAGAGTGGTGGGGTAGCGATATAGATATGACCATTCTCGATAAGCTCCTTCATCTTACGGAAGAAGAAAGTAAGCATCAATGTTGCAATGTGCGCACCATCGACATCGGCATCGGTCATGATGATAATCTTGTCGTAGCGCAACTTCTCAAGGTTGAGAGCCTTGCTATCCTCCGCTGTTCCGATGCTTACGCCCAATGCAATAAACATGTTCTTAATCTCCTCGTTCTCCCACATACGATGCTCCTGTGCCTTCTCGATGTTGAGAATCTTACCGCGCAAAGGCATAATAGCCTGGAAATTACGGTCGCGGCCCTGCTTTGCAGTACCACCCGCCGAATCTCCCTCGACGAAGAATATCTCGGCAATTGAGCGGTCGCGGCTTGAGCAATCTGCCAACTTACCTGGTAGACCTGCACCCGACAAAACAGTCTTGCGCTGCACAGCCTCACGTGCGTTACGTGCTGCATGACGAGCTGTGGCTGCCAGGATAACCTTCTGCACGATAGCCTTAGCGTCACGTGGATGCTCCTCCAAGTAGTTAGACAATGCCGCCGACATAGCACCATTTACAGCTGCGCTTACCTCGTCATTACCCAATTTAGTTTTGGTCTGACCCTCAAACTGAGGCTCTGCAACCTTTACCGATACCACGGCTGTCAAACCCTCGCGGAAGTCATCGCCGCTAATATCAAACTTCAGCTTTGCCAACATACCCGACTCCTCGGCGTATTTTTTCAACGTACGAGTCAGTGCGCTACGGAAACCTGTAAGGTGGGTACCACCCTCGATAGTGTTGATGTTATTAACGTATGAGTGAACATTCTCCGAGAAAGAGTTGTTGTACTGCATAGCAACCTCCACCGGTACACCATTTTTCTCTGTGTCGATATAGATAATATCCTCGATGATAGGCTCGCCACGTGTTGCATCCAAGTACTTTACAAACTCCATCAAACCATCCTTAGAGTAGTAGTGGTCTGAGAGAGGCTCTCCCTGCTCATCTATCTTTCGCTTATCTGTCAGCGAGAGGTGAATACCCTTGTTTAGGAATGCCAACTCGCGCAGACGATTAGCCAAAATATCATACTTATACTCTGTTGTCAGTGTGAAAATCTCTGCATCAGGCTTGAAGGTAACGGTTGTTCCTCTATCGTTGCAGTCGCCTACAATCTCCAGCTCTGTTACAGCGACACCTCGGCTGTAAGTCTGGCGGTAAATCTTACCTCCACGATGTACCTCTGCGATAAGCTTTGTAGAGAGTGCATTCACACACGACACACCTACACCGTGCAAACCACCTGACACCTTATAGCTACCCTTGTCGAATTTACCTCCTGCGTGCAGAACGGTCAAAACGACCTCAAGTGCTGACTTTCCCTCTTTTTCGTGGTAGTCGGTAGGAATACCACGTCCATCATCCTTTACGGTGATAGAATTATCCTCATTAATTGTAACCTCAATGTGAGAGCAATATCCAGCCAAAGCCTCATCAATAGAGTTATCCACCACCTCGTATACCAAGTGGTGAAGACCCTTTTCGCCAATATCGCCGATATACATCGCCGGACGCTTACGAACTGCCTCTAAACCCTCCAATACCTGGATATTGGACGCTGAATATTCCTCCTCTTGTCTTTTGACAATCTCTTGTTCTGTACTCATTCTTTTCTAGAATTTTTTAACGTACAAAAATAGGCTTTTTTAATATCTTTTGCAAATTATAAAGCCAACATTTAATCAATTATTTCAAAAAAGTTTTATTGACGTCAATTTCCGATATTTTTCCTTTGGAAAAAAGCAACGTTCTTGCGGGGTATTGTTCAATCAAGGCGGTGTTGTGTGTAGACATAATTATCGCGCAACCCGATGCTGTAATCTCTTGAAATATCTGCATAATATTGTCTGCTGTTACAGGGTCCAAATTTCCCGTTGGCTCGTCGGCCAAGATTAGAGCAGGCGAGTTCACTAAAGCTCTGGCGATAACCAATCGTTGCTGCTCTCCTCCCGATAGCTCGTGAGGCATTTTATAGGCCTTGTGAGTCAGTTTTACAAGCGAAAGGACCTCGTCTATTCTCTGGCGTATATCCTGCTCCGATTTCCAGCCCGTAGCACGCATTACGTCGTACAGATTATAGAACACATTTCTGTCATCCAAGAGCTGATAATCCTGGAAAACTATACCCATTCTTCGACGTAGTGTCGGAATCTCTTTTTGCTTCAGATTGCGCAAATCTATACCAACAACTTTTCCCTTACCCTCAAGCAGTTGCACCTCGGCATATAAAGTTTTAAGTAATGTACTTTTTCCACTACCTACGCGGCCTATGAAATAGACCATTTCCCCCTCTCTTACCGTCAGATTTACATCCGAGAGAACCAACTCATCATCGGGCTTTACTCTTTTCGAATTACCGTCCGTATGATATATCGAAACATTACGTAATTCAACTACTTTTCTTGCTTGTTCCATAACTGATTTGCACATTGCATAACACGTAAGCAAATATAGCTATTTTTTCTTTAAAATACATTGCATTTGCCCATAAATAAACAAGGTTGGAAGTAAAAGAACATCCAACCTTGTCAATTTAGTGTCATTAACCTCGCTAACGTTCCGGTGTTGATAGCTTACGGTAAGCATTAGGTGTATATCCCGTAACGCGCTTAAATGTCGTAAAGAAGTGTTCAATCGACTTAAATCCCAACGAGAAAGCAATCTCTTTGATTGATTCCTGTGTATTAGCGAGTAAAAATTGTGCATGACGCAATTTTAGCAATACGAAGTACTTTGCAGGTGGGTGACCTGTGTAGTCGCGGAATATCTTTCTAAACCACGAATAACTGATGTTGAGTTGTGCAGCCAAAGCCTCCAAATCAACATTTTGTAACACCTTTTCCTGCATTATAGCCTTAGCTCGCTCTACTATCTGGTCTAAGCGGTCTGTTGATATCGTCTCGTTTCTTACGGTAAAATTCACGATACTGAGCATATGTACCACGATGCCGCTCAGCAGTTGCTGTGCGCCGGGTCTGTCGTATGCCGCCACATCGATAGCCTGCTGATACAAATCTATAAGCGTTCTGCTGTGTCCGATGTTGAAGATTTGCTCCTCATTTGGGAACGAGAGCTTAATGAATTTATCGACAAGTTCGCCTTGAAAACCGATGAAGAATTCGCACCAACCTGTCTCTTTCAGTGGCTTGTATGAGTGCCAAACTCCGGGGCGTAGCAATATCACCGTTCCTTGCGATACATCGTACGTTCCGTTGCTGTTTGAGAACTTTCCGCTACCCTTAACGATGTACAGCAGTTGATACTCTTGTAGGATTCTACCACGTTCTGTATCAAACATATAGCCGGTGGGGTGGTTATCGATAGGGTATTCCGCATGAGGTTCAACATCCTGCGTTCCTACACCATTGACCACGCATCCATAAAGAGTATCCGATTTATTAGGAATCAGATAGTGTGTACGTATGTTAGGACTCTGTGTAATGTTCATTGTGTTAATATAAAAAAATTACTTAACCGTCACAACGGTATAAAAATATAACTATGGTTGTTATTTCGGTAAGTTAAAGGCTTTTGTCATCTCTGCCATTTGTGCTTGCGACATACCGTCTGGCTCATATCCCATACACTTAGCATTGATATATATCTGTGCCGACTTATTCAGCACATCTACCTGGTCAAACGCCTCCATAATATCACATCCTACTGAGCAAACACCGTGCTTTTCCCACAATACAACATCATAATCGTCCAGTTGAGCGATTGTTGTGTCTGCCAAAATCTGTGAGCCGGGTAGTTGATAGCGAGCAATACCCAAGCCACGAGGGCAGAATGCCTTTGTTTCGGGTATCATGCTCCACAACAGGTTTGTCAAAACATCCTTCTCCAGGAACTTGTCAGTGTGCGACATTGCCACCAATTCGATAGGGTGCGTATGCAACGCTGCCTTATAATTCAAGCCCTTACCAAGCAAGTAGTTATGCATTGCCAAGTGAGATGGTAGTTCCGATGTAGGCTTTACGGGATTGTCGGCTATTATCTCATAGTGGGCGCAATCCTCCGTAATACGTATAAATGAGCCATTTTCCATAGGACGACGGGCTAAGTCACGCATACGTTTGTTAGTGCCTTTACAGAAGAAATAGCAGCCTTTGAGGTGGGGTAAAACCTCTCCCATAGCCACAGGCTCGGCGATAGCGGGCATCTGACGTATCTCTTCGTCGATATGCTCTGTTACATTGACAGTAATATTACCGCCATTGCGCTCTGCCCAGCCCTTTTGCCAAAGGTATCCGGCTACTTCTGCGACCTGCTCCACTTCATAAGCCAAAGCAGGTCTGTTTTCGAGTATAGATTTCATCTTATATACTATTTCAAAAATTCAGGCAAGAATGAACTTGCAACCAAGACCAAAAGTCCGATAATAAGCACGAAGATAGTCTTCTTTGAGCAACCCTTCCACTCCTTGAGGATGATACCCCACAAGTTTGCAAAGGTTACGTTCAGAGCCATCAAGATACAGAATGACAGAGTCATAAGTGTTGGCGATTCGGTCAAGAATCCCTTACCCAAACTCAATCCAAAGAATTGACTGTACCACAATCCTCCGGCCAATGCGCATAAGAAGATGTTTCTTACCCAAAGACTTCCTTTGCGGTAGTCCTTAAATGTCTTGTTCTTAGCGTTTTGGTATAGGCAATATAATGCATTGGTTGCAAAACCGCCGAGTGTTACCAGCAATGTAGCGGGCAGTGACTTATAAATCTCAGGTGTGTCTGCACCGAAGTTAATATCCTTACCAAACTCCAGACCTACATTGAAGCAGCCACTCATCACACCTGCCAACAACGCAATCATAATACCCTTTGGAAAATTAAAGTCCTTTACAGCCTTCTTCTTCTCCTCCTCGGAGAGTGAATTAGCCTTCATCATTCCCGCAATACCGATAATTGCGATACCAAGCAGAGCAACTGCTACGCCCAACAAAACGGCAAACGTAAGTGATGACAAAGCGTCCATCTCTGGGAAGAATGAATTAAGCAATACAGGTCCCAAAACGGTTCCTCCCGCAGCGCAAGTACCCAGGGCGATACTCTGACCGAGTGCTACGCCCAAATAACGCATCGAGAGTCCGAATGTCAAGCCTCCAATGCCCCACAATACGCCGAACAGAACAGTCATCCACAGATTAAAGCTATCTGCCTGCGCAAACATACAGCCAAACTGCTGACCCTCTGGTACAGCCAACATTGCGCCTAAGAATGGGAATATCAGCCATGCAAATACACCCTGCACCAGCCAATACGACTCCCAGCTCCACGACTTGATTTTATTGATAGGCACATAGCTACTCGATTGGAAGAATGCGCCTACCGCTATAATCAATAATCCGATTACAATATCCATAATCTACTATTCAAAAGCTATTTCATACAACTTTGCAATATCCTCTACCGATGTTGGACGTGGATTACCACCTGTGCAGACATCGTTAAACGCTGCAACTGCCAACTCAGGAATATCCTCCTTCTTCACACCAATCTCGCACAGGTGCTGTGGAATACCGATGCTGAGTGAGAGAGCCTTCACAGCGTCAATTGCTGCACGTACACCCTCATCTACCGACATACCTTCGGTATTCACGCCCATAGCCTTTGCAATGCCGAGATACTTAGCGCGTGATGGCGAGTCTGCGTTGTACTCCATAACGTATGGCAATAACAATGCGTTAGCCACGCCGTGTGGAGTGTCGTAGAATGCTCCGAGAGGGTGAGCCATCGAGTGAACGATACCCAAACCCACGTTAGAGAATCCCATACCTGCGATATACTGCGCCTCGGCCATACCCGAGCGAGCCACCTCATCCTTACCGTTATCTACAGCATTCTTCAAGTGCTGAGCGATTAACTCAATCGCCTTATACTCAAACATATCACTCATTGTCCAAGCGCCAGGAGTGATATACGCCTCGATAGCGTGAGTCAGAGCATCCATACCTGTTGCGGCAGTCAAGCCCTTAGGCATCGAGTACATCAACTCACAGTCGATAATTGCGCACATTGGAATATCGTTAGGGTCTACACATACCATCTTCTTCTTTGCCTCCTCGTCAGTGATTACGTAGTTGATTGTAACCTCTGCAGCTGTACCCGCTGTTGTAGGGATAGCGAAAGTGGGAACGGCACGATTCTTTGTTGGTGCAACACCCTCCAATGACTTCACATCAGCAAACTCAGGGTTATTGATAATCACACCCACAGCCTTTGCTGTATCGATAGAAGAACCACCACCCAAAGCAATGATAAAATCAGCACCCGAAGCCTTGTAAGCCTCTACGCCGCGCTGTACGTTACCGATTGTAGGGTTAGCCTTTACGTCGCTGTAAATCTCATAAGGAATCTCTGCTGTGCGCAACACCTCCTCAATCTTCTCAGCTACGCCGAATTTAATCAAATCCTTGTCTGTTACGAAGAAAGCCTTCTTAAAACCACGCTTCTTTACCTCTTCGGCAATTACCTGTCGAGAGCCCGCACCATAGTACGATGTCTCATTTAATACTATACGATACATAATTACTGACGTTTTGATGTTACATCCTTCTCATACTGCTGAATCTCTGCGATGAACTCCTCGCCCACAGCTACGCCGTTGCGCAAGCAGAACATATCCCATACTGCGTTCCAAGGCAAAGCCTTACACTCCTCCAGCAAAGCTAAACGCTCAAATCCCTGACCATTAGCTTCATACTCGCGCAGAGTCTTCAAAGGCTCCAACAAAGCCTGCAACAGACACTTCTGAGTTGCGCGTGCACCGATTACGTATGCACCGATACGGTTGATTGAAGCATCGAAGTAATCCAAACCGATATGCACTCTATCCAAAGCGTCGCAACGAACAATCTCCTTTGTCAAATCCAAAGTCTCATCATTGATGATTGTCACGTGGTCTGAGTCCCAACGTACAGGGCGGCTCACGTGCAGCATCACCTCAGGGGTAAACAGAAGCAATGACGACATCTTGTCAGCGATGCTCTCTGTTGGGTGGAAGTGACCTGTGTCGAGAGTTACAATCTTGCCGTTCTGTGCAGCGTAAGCGATGTAGAAATCGTTGCTACCTACTGTATAGCTCTCCAAACCGATACCGAATACCTTTGACTCCACGCAATCCTTCATGTTGTCGTACTTCTGCTCGAAAATCTCATCCAAAGACTTCTTCAAGATAGCACGATACTCCATGCGATTTACGGTAATATCCTTTGAGCCGTCGTGTACCCACACATTCAAGATTGCAGGGTCACCCTGACGACGTCCCATCTCCTCTGCGATAGCACGGCAACGCTTTGTGTGCTCTACCCAGAACTTGCGAATATCCTCCTTTGGACTTGCCAAAGTCAAATCCTCACTCTTAGGGTTAGAGAATGATGTAGAGTTGAAGTCGAGCTTCATACCATTCTTCTCTGCCCACTGCATCCAGCTCTCAAAGTGCTTAGGCTCCAGCTGGTCGCGGTCTACTGCTCCTGTCTGGCTAAAATCTGCATAGCTTGCGTGGAGGCTCAAGCGGTGCTTACCTGGAAGCATTGATGTTACCTTCTCAATATCAGCGCGAAGCTCCTCGATGTTACGAGCCTTACCTGGGTAGTTACCTGTTGTCTGAATACCACCTGTCAATGCACCCGCATTCTCAAAACCGGTTACATCATCTGCCTGCCAGCAGTGGAGCGACAGCTGTACCTTCTGCAATTTCTCAAGAGCGGCCTCTGTATCTACGCCGATAGCAGCATAACGCTCTTTAGCCAACTCATAGGCCTTTTCAATAAGTTCTTTTTTCATAATTAAAAGTTTTAAGTTGTTATTTTGTAATCTCTATAAATTTCTTGTATGCGGCAGCCCAAACCTCGCTCTGTTGAGGCTCATAGTGCTTACTGTCGGTGAGTGACTCGCGTATCATCTGTCGCATCTGCGATATTGAGCCGACCACACCTGCCCATTTAGCCTGCATCATCACGTTACCGATAGCTGTCGATTCCGATGAACCTGTCTCTACCGGCATCTGCAAAGCATTTGCTGTAAATTGATTGAGCGTGTCGTTCTTTGCACCACCACCAATCACATACAGACGCTCAATCGTGAGCGGTGATAGAGTGCGCAACATCTCTACTACCTGGCGATAGCGCAATGCCAACGACTCAAAAATACAACGAGCATACTCTCCAACGCTCTGAGGTACAGGCTGTGAACTCTTTTCACAATACTCTGCAATAGCCTTTGTCATCGACTCTGGGTTTGCGAAGCACTCAGCGTCGGGATTTATCAGTGAGCGGAATGCCTCCGCTTCATTCGCCTGAGCTATAATCTCGCCATAGCCCAAATCCTCTGGCCATTCAGCACGGCAACGCTCCAAAAGCCACATTCCGCAGATATTCTTCAATACGCGAATAGTTCCTTCTATACCACCTTCGTTAGTAAAGTTCAAAGCAAAACTCTCCTCCGAGATGATAGGCTCCTGAGATTCAATACCCATCAGCGACCATGTACCCGAACTCAGATAAGCATACTTCTCATCCACAGCAGGCACAGCAGCTACTGCCGAGCCGGTATCGTGGCTCGCTACTGCAACCACAGGCACAGCACCTAAACCGGTCAATCGTTGCACCTCCTCGGTCAGTGTGCCAATCTTCTCGCCCGGCATAATCATACGACCAAAGTTCTCAGCTTTCAGATTGAGTAGCTTCAAAATATCCTCATCCCACTGCTTTGTGCGAGGATTTATCATCTGCGCTGTTGAGGCAATCGTATACTCTGTTACCATCTCGCCCGAAAGCAGATATGCCAATGCGTCAGGGATAAACAATATCTTATCTGCCGCCTCCAATGCCGAGCAGTTGTTGCGACGCAATGTATCAAGCTGGAATACAGAGTTGAAATTCATTATCTGAATACCGGTCTTATTGTAGAGCACCTTGCGTGACATTCGCTTGAAAAACTCGTCGGGAGCTCCTACCGTATGAGGGTCGCGGTAGCAGTAGGGCAGACGCAACATCGCGCCATCCTTGCCAAAGCAGACGAAATCTACTCCCCAAGTATCGATTCCTATCGCCTCGACAGCAATACCGCGCTCGGCAACAATCGACAAGCCCTTCAAAACAGATTGGTAAATCGCAGGCAAATCCCAATAAAAATGCCCTTGCATCTGTATTATCGTGTCGGGGAAACGATGTATCTCCTCCATCTGAATTGTGCCCTCTGAGGTTGTGGCGAGGATAACTCGACCACTTGTAGCACCCAAATCTATCGCTATAAAATTATGCACAGCCATATTTTATCAATTTATACATTTTTACACGTAACAAAATTAGCATAATAATTTATATAAATATAGGTGATTATGATTTTAAAACTTCACATTTTGATATAGATTTTTTTTAATAATAATGACGCTGCTGATAATATAAGCTCAATATATTGTCGGAAATTTGAGATGCTTACAGAGCTATTCTCCATTTATTTCAACTATATATTATGACTTTTCGCCGCAAAAAGCATTTTCAATAGTTGAAAAAGTGTAGATAGTTCGCTGTCCAAAATATTTTTTCGTTGCGAAAATATTTTTATCTTTGGTGCAGAATTGTAACACAAATTATTATAACCATGAAAAAGGATAGTCAGATTTTTGAACTTATTGCTCAGGAGCGTGCTCGTCAGATGCACGGTATCGAGCTTATCGCATCAGAGAACTTCGTTAGCGACCAGGTTATGGAGGCTATGGGCTCGGTGCTTACCAATAAATACGCAGAGGGTTATCCCTCAGCACGTTACTATGGCGGATGTGAAGTAGTGGATAAGGTAGAAAGTCTTGCTATTTCGCGCCTTTGCGAACTCTATGGAGCTGAGTATGCCAACGTACAACCACACTCTGGAGCGCAAGCCAACATGGCTGTTTTCTTCGCTGTCTTGAAGCCTGGCGATACCTTTATGGGTTTGGATTTGGCACATGGAGGCCACCTCTCTCATGGCTCACCTGTTAATATGTCAGGTATGTATTTCAACGCTGTTGGCTATACCCTCAACGAGCAGACGGGCGAGATTGACTACGACGATATGGAGCAGAAGGCATTGGAGCATAAGCCAAAGCTTATCGTAGGTGGTGCTTCGGCATACTCTCGCGAGTGGGACTATAAGCGTATGCGTGAGATTGCCGATAAGGTAGGGGCTTTGTTTATGGTTGATATGGCACACACAGCAGGTCTTATCGCTGCGGGCGTATTGGATAACCCTGTAAAGTATGCTCATATCGTTACCTCTACCACTCACAAGACCCTCCGTGGTCCACGTGGAGGTATTATCCTTATGGGTAAGGACTTCGATAATCCTTGGGGCTTGACCACTCCAAAGGGCGTTGTGAAGAAGATGTCGCAGATTCTCAACTCGGCAGTCTTCCCAGGCATCCAGGGTGGACCATTGGAGCACGTTATAGCGGCTAAGGCTGTCGCTTTTGGCGAGGCTCTTCAGCCTGAGTATAAGGAGTATCAGAAGCAGGTGCAGAAGAACGCCAATGCTATGGCAGAAGCATTTGCCAAGCGAGGCTATAAGGTTGTATCGGGCGGTACTGATAACCACCTGATGCTTATCGACTTGCGTACCAAGTTCCCAGAGCTTACAGGTAAGCTCGCTGAGCGTTGTCTGGTTGCAGCCGACATCACCACTAATAAAAATATGGTACCATTCGATAGCCGTTCACCATTCCAGACCTCTGGTTTGCGTTTCGGCACACCAGCCATCACAACTCGTGGCTTGAAGGAGGATAAGATGGACTACATCGTCGAGCTTATCGACCGCGTTTTGCACGACCCAGAGAACGAGGAGAACATCGCTGCCGTTCGCAAGGATGTCAATGCCTTGATGGCAAACTACCCACTCTTCGCGTGGTAATATTTCTCCTCACAAATAGACCTCAAAAGCTCGCAATTCGTTGCGAGCTTTTTTTATGGAAATCCTCAACATCTTCCATTAGTTGATGCAAATATTTTTTTGGCGTGGTATTTGTTTTATTGGGCGGCTTTGGAGTGCGGATATGGCGAAAAGGTAGAATAAAAGGGCGGAAACCGTAAACTATTTTAGCGATTTCGTTCGTTATTTATGCGAAACCGATGGAAATTTTGCGATTTTCGTTCACTAAATTGAAACAAAACCGCAACGATTTACGTATTGAGTAGTGTTAGATATAAAGAGCACATTCAGTAGCTAATAAATACTAAAATTATAAATAGCAATTATGCGTCAATTAAAGATTACAAAATCTATCACCAATCGTGAGAGTGCATCGCTTGATAAGTATCTCCAGGAGATTGGTAAGGAGGATTTGATTACAGTAGAGGAAGAGGTAGAATTGGCTCAACGAATCCGTAAGGGCGACCAGGAGGCTTTGGATAAGCTCACAAAGGCAAACCTTCGTTTCGTGGTATCGGTAGCTAAACAATATCAAAATCAAGGACTTAGTCTCCCTGACCTTATCAACGAGGGTAACTTAGGACTTATCAAGGCAGCCGAGAAGTTCGATGAGACACGTGGTTTTAAGTTCATCTCATACGCCGTATGGTGGATTCGTCAGTCTATCTTGCAGGCATTGGCAGAGCAGTCACGTATCGTACGTCTGCCACTAAACCAGGTAGGCTCACTCAATAAGATTAACAAGGCTTTTGCTCGCTTCGAGCAGGAGCACGAGCGTACTCCATCGCCAGAGGAGTTGGCTAATGAGTTGGAGTTACCAAAGGAGAAAGTATCTGATACTCTGCGTGTTGCAGGTCGTCACATCTCTGTTGATGCGCCATTTGCCGACGGTGAGGATAACTCACTTTTGGACGTATTGGTAAATACCGATTCGCCAAATGCCGACCGTGGACTTATCAACGAGTCGTTGGCAACCGAGGTAGATCGTGCTTTGGAGACACTCACCGAGCGTGAACGTGATATCATCAAGTATTTCTTCGGCATAGGCTGCTCAGAGATGACTCTCGAGGAGATTGGCGAGAAGTTTGACCTCACACGCGAGCGCGTACGTCAGATTAAGGAGAAGGCAATCCGCCGCCTGCGTCATTCATCACGCAGCAAGCTCCTTAAATCATACTTGGGATAAGATTTTTTAACCTAATAGTTACAAGAAGAGCCTGTCTAACATTTTCGATTGTTAGACAGGTTTTTTATTGTCGTGGGAAGTAAAAACTCCCCGTGTTAGTGAGGGGAATGGTGGCGTAATATGCGGGTAACTAATTGGTTACCCGCAATACCGTAGGGTTGTTAAAAGAGCCGTTAGGGAGACTAAAGCAAATTAAAGGAGACTAAGGGATATTAAAGTCGAGGGCGGAAATTGAACTTTTAGTTTTCGGTTTTGTAAATTCATTTTCTTTTATTAACTTTGAAAGTTACATTGTCGGAGTCTGCGTTTATGGCTCGGATGAGAAGTTGAGTGATGAATTTACGAAGAATAATATTTATAGCCATTGCCCTGTTGGTGTTTCTGCCCGATGCTAAGGCGCAGATGACCGAGTATGATAAATATTACTACGGTCTGGAACGCCCTCGTAAGCGTGTCGAGCTGGGTATCTCGGTGGGTGGCGCATATATGCTGAGTGAGGCTGAGAGCGTCGATATAGAGCCACGGCTGGGTTTTCGTGCGGCGTTGATGATGTCGATGTGTTGGAGCGAGAGCTATGCAATTCAGGGCGAGATAGCCTATCTGCACAACAAACTCGATGCGAGCTATGCAGGTGCAAATCACAGAATTAACGGTAATATTGTCGAGGTGCCTATCCTCTTTTCGTATCGTGGTCTTAGGCGCGTGCGTTTCAACGTCGGTCCGGTGTTGAATATAGCCTCTGCGGCGCGATATGACTTGACCAAAGAGCGTGTCGAGGCGGGGCAGTTGCGTTCGACCGTAGGTTATGCTGCAGGAGTAGCTGTGGAGCTGACACCCCATCTTATCATTGATGCCCGCTACACGGGTAACTTCACTAAGAGTGATAACTATTTTGAGGGGTGCGAGTTTCAGATGCGCAGTCAGTGGATAGGGCTAAGTGTTGGATATGTATTTTAATGAAGATGACAAAGGAAGCAATAGGTAAAGAGGTTGTCTTGGAGGGTGTTGATGCGCGAGAGCTGTATGGCCCTCAGAATATCTATTTCGAGCAGATGCGGGAGCTCTCGCCGAAGGTGCGGATTGTGGCGCGTGGCTCGTCGATAAAGGTGCTGGGAGCTAAAGCCGACGTGGACTCTTTTGAGCGAAAATTAAACTCTTTGGTGGAGTATTACCTCAAGTATGGCAATATCTCGCGAGAGGTTGTGCAGCAGGCCTTCTCGCTCTCCATGAGCGACTGCGTGGAGCCTGTGAGCGACAAGGATACCATCGTCTACGGCAATAATGGCAATATCATCCGTGCCCGTACGGTGAATCAGCGACGCTTGGTAGAGCTTTTCGGTGATAATGACCTATTGTTTGCAGTCGGTCCGGCAGGCTCAGGTAAGACCTATACAGCTATTGCATTGGCGGTACGTGCTTTGAAGGAGAAGGAGGTTAGGCGTGTTATCTTAACGCGTCCTGCTGTCGAGGCGGGCGAGAAGCTGGGTTTCCTGCCCGGTGATATGAAGGATAAGTTGGACCCTTATTTGCAACCTTTGTACGATGCACTCAACGATATGATTCCGGCAGCCAAATTGCAAAAGTTTTTGGAGGATGGTACGGTGCAGATAGCCCCTTTGGCATATATGCGAGGACGTACGCTGGACAATGCCTTCGTTATCTTGGATGAGGCCCAGAATACCACACAGTCGCAGATTAAGATGTTCTTAACGCGTATGGGTCGCAATGCTAAGTTCATCGTTACGGGCGACGTGACGCAGATTGACCTACCTCGTAAGAGCGACAGCGGTCTTATGCGTGCTATGAAGACTTTGGAGGGTATCGACGGCATAGGTATTGTCGAGTTTGATAAGCGCGATATTGTGCGTCACCACCTTGTGAAATATATAGTCGAGGCGTTTGATAAGGCGGCAGAGCGAGAGGAGCGTCAAGCCCGTATCGTGCCGATGCCGAGCGAGAAAAAGTAAACATAAATAACTTAAAACTTTAGAGATATGGATAAGAATTTTGCGGCATTGAAGCCCGCACTTGTTTGGAAACATTTTGCTGCTATCGCAGCTATCCCTCACCCATCGTACCATGAGGAGGCTATCCGTCAGCACCTTGTAGATTTTGCCGTAGAGCACGGTATTGACCATAAGGTAGATGATGCAGGCAACGTCTATATGTCGAAGCCAGCAACAGCCGGCATGGAGGATAGAAAGGGTATTGTTATGCAGGCACATACCGATATGGTGCCACAGAAGAATAACGACAAGGTCTTCGATTTCGAGAAAGACCCTATTGAGGCATATATCGATGGCGAGTGGGTGACAGCTAACGGAACAACTCTCGGCGCTGATAATGGTATCGGTATGGCAGCTATCTTGGCTGTTATGGAGGATGATTCACTCGTTCACGGTCCTATTGAGGCTCTCTTTACAGCAACTGAGGAGACCGGTATGGAGGGTGCATTTGGCTTGAAGGGCGACTTGCTGAAGGGCGATATATTGCTTAACCTCGACTCGGAGGATGAGGGCGAGTTGTATGTAGGTTGTGCCGGTGGCTTGGATGCTAATATCACTATCAACTACGTGGCTGAGTCTACACCAGAGGGTATGGAGGCTTTGCAGCTCTCGGTGAAGGGCTGTAAGGGTGGTCACTCAGGTATTCAGATTATCTGCCAGCGTGCTAACGCCAATAAGCTCTTGTTCCGCCTGTTGCGTCAGCTCTCGGAGCAGATGTCTGTTGTGTTGGCGTCGGTAGATGGAGGCGGTCTGCGTAATGCTATCCCACGTGAGGCTTTGGCTACCGTATTGGTCGAGAAGGGTAGTGCCGAGGCTGTGAAGAGTGTAGCTAAGGCTATGGAGGCTATATTTGTGGATGAGTTTGCAGGTGTCGAGGACTCTCTCGCTGTCGAGGTTGAAAAGGCGGATATGCCTCAGAGCGTTATCCCTCAGCAGGTGGCTCGTAACCTTATGGCAGCGGTTGTCGCTTGTCCTAACGGCGTGGATAAGATGTCGCTTGCTATGGAGGGCTTGGTGCAGACCTCTAACAACTTGGCACGTGTCGTGTCAGATGGTAAGCAGATTCGTTTGCAGACGCTCATCCGCTCATCTGTTCGCTCCGAGAAGGAGGCTGTGGGTGATGCTATCAAGGCACTCTTTGAGATGGCAGGTGGCGAGGTTGAGTTGTCGGGTGCTTACGACGGCTGGAATCCTAATATGCAGTCACCTATCCTGAAGGCTATGTTGCTCTCATACGAGGAGCTTTATGGTGTACGTCCTGCTATTAAGGCTATTCATGCGGGTTTGGAGTGCGGTATTATCTCGACAAACTATCCTGCGCTGGATATGATTTCGTTCGGTCCTACTATCCGCTATCCTCACTCTCCAGACGAGAAGGTTGAGATTGCTTCGGTTGAGAAGTTCTATGATTTCTTGACTCATACATTACGTAACGCTCCTAAAAAGTAGTCGCTGTGCAACAGGTTGATATTTCCGAGAAATGGTTTGCAATTGTTAATCCCGTAGCCGGTAGCGGTAAGGGCTTGGTGGACTTGCCACAGATTACTAAGCTCTTGCGTGATAATAATATCTGCTACGAGTTGGTCTTCTCGCAGTATAAACGCCACGTCGTTGAATTGACGGTTCAGGCTGTCAATGAGGGCTATCGCCGCATTATTGTTATTGGCGGTGACGGCACGCTGCACGAGGTTGTCAATGGTCTGTTTATTCAGCAGACTGTTCCGGCTGAGGAGGTCACTATTTCGGTTATTGCCGTAGGTACGGGTAACGATTGGATTCGTATGTTTGGTATCCCGACGCGCTATTCTGAGGCGATTCGGGCTATATGTGAGGGTGCTACATTTCTTCAGGATGTCGGCGAGGTGGCTTACGAGGAGTCGCATTATGCGCAATCTCGTTATATGGCTAACGTTGCCGGTGTTGGCTTTGATGCGAGTGTTACACGTCGTTACGAGCACTACAAGAGTAAAGGCAAGAAGGGCCGTTATCTCTATTTGAAGAGTTTTATCTATAACTACTTCCGCTATCGTTCTTCAGGCGTCAAAGTGTGGGTAGATGGCGAGCTGGTCCACAATGATTTGCTCTTCAGTGCTGCTATCGGTATCTGTAAGTATCACGGTGGCGGCTTCCAGCTTCTGCCGAGTGCTATTGCTGATGATGGTATGTTTGATATCACGCTGATTAAGCCATTCCATTGGTGGCATCTGTTGTTCCGCTTCAACCGTCTGTTTAATGGTACGGTTTATAGTATCGGTCACTGCGTTCATTACCGAGGTAGTAATATACGTATAGAGTCTACGCCTAATATTCCTGTGGCTGTCGATGGCGAGCTGCTGGGTGGTACTCCGTTGGAGTTCACTATGCACTACCACCGCGTTAAGGTCATAGTAAATAAGGAGTTCTTGAAGTAGTTGAGCTAGTATATACGCATAATGAGAGGGAGCCACATGGCTCCCTCTCGGCGTTAGGAAAATACTTATAATAAATGAGATGGTGGGTTGCTTATTCGGTTATGATGTCTACTTCGTCAATCTCTATTACCCAGCCAAAGAGCTCGTTGGCACACTGCTGCTGCATCTGTGTAATGGTTGAGTTGTTGGATGTACTTGTGAGTACGTCCTGCAAGAATTCTACGGCAGATATATAATAGCTGTTTACCTTCTGTGCAAAACATTTGTAGAAATCACGTTGCTGGGCGTGTGTCAGGTTGTTAGGCAGGATGCCCTCGGCCACTAAGTAACGATAAGGGAAGAGGTGGCGCATATTGTGTGCATCGGCATTTATCTCATCGACAATCTGTGTCACGACAAACATATCCACCGTGTCGTTCACGGCAGGCATCTCGATAAACGTGGTGTATACGGGGTATGCCAGCTCGATGTCGTTTGCTACTTCGTTGGTAAATACCACAAACTCTGAGTCGGTCAAGTTCTGCAAGTAGAGCATATCACGATACTCTTTGAGCATATCGTGCAGAGCCTTCTTCTCCTCATGATTCCATTTCTGTTGTTGCGAGCACCCAATCATCGTTGCTGCAACGACGAACAGTGCCATAGAGAATAAAAATTTTTTCATAGCCACTTGTTTTGAAATTCATGCTTTCAAACTATCAATAGCTATGCCAAAGTGGTCGCGAGGACTATATTTGCCACTCTTTGGGCTTAGTGGCTGCTGATTAGAACGGAGCCTTACAACGGATGGTCATCTGCTCGTCGGTTATCGGATGTCGGAATATTACAACGTCGGCATGCAGACAAAGACGACGGCCCTCTGCGGCGCAGTCTGCGGTGTGTGATGTGCCGTATATGTCGTCGCCAACTATCGGACAGCCAAGCCCTTCGGCGTGTGCTGCGTGCAATCGGAGCTGATGTGTTCTGCCTGTTTGGGGATAAAACTTTATGCGGGTTATGCCATTGTGCTTCGAGGCCACCTCGTAACGTGTTATCGCCTGCTTACCCTTTGCTGAAATCATCTGTCGGGGGCGATTGTCGTAGTCGAGCATCATAGGCAGGTCAATCACTCCCTGCCACTCTTTGACCTCACCCTCCAGCAGGGCTGTGTAACGCTTGGTTATCGTCTGCTTTATAAATTGCTCTTGCAGGGCTTTGTGAGCCTCTTTGTTTTTGGCAAGTAGAAGTATTCCCGACGTGGATTGGTCGAGTCGATGCACGATAATAGGGTGGTCCGCTTTGCCAAAACGCAACTCATACCACCTCTCGACAGATATTACACCGCTCTTGCCCTCAACGGAGAGCATCCCGCACGGTTTGTTTATTGCCATTATATCCTCATCCTCGTAGAGTATCTCCGGCTCGTCGGGCACTATCTGTGTAAGTGGGTTGGGCTCTACCTCTAACCCCTGCATCATATACATAAGTATAGGCTTGCACTTGCTGTTGCACGAAGGGTAGAACTCGCCGTCGTGACGTACCTCGCCACGTGGCGAGCGACCTTGCCAAAACTCCGCCATAGCCAATGGCTTGAGCCCGTTTGCAAAGGCATATTGCAGCATCTTTGGAGCGGCACACTCTCCTGCCCCTGCGGGTGGTACTTGCTGTTTTGTAGGCGCAAATATCTCGCAAAGATTGCGTATTTCGCCGTTGGCGTTAAGTAGTCTGAATCGCTCAAAAAGAGCCTTTTGTAATGCCTGAGAGCGTCTGTGTCGCTCCTCCGCTAAGGCTAAAATTTGGCGTCTGAAATGATCTACGGCCTCTTGATATTTTGCTGCTCGCTCACGTGTGGTACGCTTCAGACGCTGAAAATCGGCATTGTCGCGCTGACTCTCACGTTTGAGCTGCTCCTCATCGCCTGTGCGTGATTCACGCAACATATCGCGTTGTCGCTTGCGCTCTTGGAGGTAAACCTTGAACTCGGCAAAGAGGCGCACCTCTTCCTCGCGGTTTCTCTCTACGTCATTCAGTGCTTTCTGGTATTTGTCGCCAAACTCCAACTCTGTTATTTTGCGATTTATGGCTGATATTTCGGCCTCCTCGCGCTTGAAGAAGTCATCGGGGCGGAGCATATCGTATACGGGTGGTACGAAGTAAGGATGTGAGTTTGTACCTGCTAAATTGCCCGAAAAGGCGGATATGAAACCAATCTCACCCGCTTTGTTCTCTACAACGAGCACTCCCATCATCTTGCCCGCTTGAAGCTCCTCTGCCCACTCGGTCCGGGTCGTGAGGTATCGTTCTACCTGCTCCTTGGCTGCTATGCACAGAGCATGTGGCACATAGTGAAATGGCCACGTGAATAGTGCGGGTAGCTCAATCCCTGTAATATCTTTCTCAAAGCGATGAAACATACCACAAAATTATAATTCAAAATTCAAAATTCAAAATTGTTCCATGTACAAGGCATAAGATAGCTCTTTGGCGATGTTAAGAAAAAGATGGCGAGAAATGATGTTATTTGTGGATTTTTGCTAACTTTGTGTTAGTAAACCATTTAAATTAACATATTATGAAAAAGTTTTTATTGACAGTTATTGTTGCAGTATGCTCTATTTCGTATGCATCAGCACAGCAGTGGACAGACTACTATGTAGTGGAGCAGGTAGGTCAGGAGAATGCTTCTGCCTATTGGTTTAGAATTGATTGGGATGGTAAATTCTTCTTTATGGATTCCGACAGTGAGGATGAGCAGAAGGCACCTATGAAGAACTATAAGGAGAGTGGTAATAAGCGTACTTTCGATGTTTATTACACTGCATCAGCAGGAGGCGGAAAGTATTGCTCTGTTGAGTTTATCACCGAGGGTAATGGTAAATTCAAGCTCACTCAGATTCTTCCAGATTGGAAGCCAACCTATATCCTCTCTCTTGAAGAACCATCAAGGTCGGGCTCTGGCTCAGGCTCTGCGATTGGCTCGCCTGTAGAAGAGGGCAAGTCAAAGGTAGGTAAGGCGTTGGATAAGATTAATCCTTTTAAGAAAAAGAAGAAGTAGGGTAGAAGTTCTCTATCAAGGCTTTTCGTTATATATATAGGGTATCCAAAATTTTGGATACCCTATATTATTTCACCCTCTGAATTGTATTTTATATTTTGTATCGCCACTATATTAAGGGGTAAAAGGAAGGCCTTCCCCGAAGAGAAAGCCTTGCATATAAGAAACCGTAACAACGAATTACTTGCCCATATATCCCTTAATATAGTGGTGATGTGAGCCGTAACGGTTGAATGCTGCCTCATCCAATGCCTCCTGAGCTGATGGGTGAGCCACTGAGATAATCAGACGAGCGCGCTCCTGCAAGCTCTTACCGTAGAGATCAACAGCACCGTTCTCAGTTACAAACCAGTGGATGTGGTTACGAGTTGTAACGACACCTGCACCCTCTGTCAGTACGTCAGAAATCTTCGATACGCCCTTATTTGTGATTGAAGGCATAGCGATAATAGCCTTACCACCCTTTGAGAGTGATGCACCATAGATGAAGTCAATCTGACCACCTACGCCTGAGTAGAACTTACGACCGAGAGAGTCGGCACATACCTGACCTGTGAGGTCTACCTGCAATGCTGAGTTGATAGCAGTTACGCGGTCATTCTTAGCGATGATAAATGGGTCGTTGGTGTAACCTACGTCCATCATCAATACGCCTGGGTTGTCGTGGATGAAGTCGTAAACCTTCTGTGAACCCATCAAGAAGGTAGAGACCATCTTACCCTTATCGATATTCTTTGCCTCGCCATTGATTACGCCTGCCTCAACGAGTGGCAATACGCCGTCAGCGAACATCTCAGTATGGATACCGAGGTTCTTGTGACCGCCCAACTGAGCCAAAACAGCGTTAGGAATAGCACCAATACCCATCTGGAGTGTTGCACCATCCTCGATGAGCTCAGCACAGTACTTACCAATCTTTACCTCAACCTCGTTAGGTGTGGTGAAGTGAGCCTCCTCCAATGGCTGGTCGTCAGCTACGAACAAATCAATCTTTGAAGAGTGAATCATAGCGTCACCAAATGCACGAGGAACATACTTGTTCACCACTGCGATAACGTGGTCAGCACACTCAACAGCTGCCAATGTAGCATCAACAGATGTACCGAGAGAGACGTAACCGTGCTGGTCAGGAGTAGATACCTGAATCATAGCTACGTTACAAGGTACTGCGCCTGAGCGGTAGAGCTTCTGAGTCTCGCTGAGGAAGATTGGAATGTAGTCAGCGTAACCTGCCTGTGTTGTCTTACGTACGTTACCACCTACGAAGAATGAGTCGAGCTGGAAGATGCCCTCAAACTCTGGCTCAGAGTATGGTGCAGGACCCTCTGTGTGGAGGTGGTGGATATGCACATCCTTCAACTCGCCATTTCTGCCGCGCTCGCACATAGCCTTGATAAGGCACTGAGGAGCCGATGCTACTGAACTGAGGTGAACGTGGTCACCTGACTTAATTACCTTAACAGCCTCCTGAGCTGTTGTGAACTTAATCTGTGTCATCACTTTTTTAAGTTTAACGGATTTATAATTGCTTAATTAATAACTCTCAATTTTTACTTGCGCTTTACCTCTACCTGGTCGTATCCCTCGATGATATCGCCAACCTTGATGTCGTTGTATGACTCGATGTTCAAACCGCAATCCTGACCTGTGGTAACCTCCTTCACGTCATCCTTGAATCGCTTAAGTGAGCCGAGCTTACCTGTGTGGATTACGATACCGTCACGAATCACGCGGATAGGGGTGTTGCGCTGCAACTTACCCTCACGTACGATACCTCCGGCGATAGTACCCACCTTAGAGATTTTGAAGGTCTCCAAAACCTCGATAGAGCAGACGATAACCTCCTTCATCACAGGCTCCAACATACCCTCGATAGCATCCTTGATATCGTTCACCGCATCATAGATGATAGAGTAGAGTCGAATCTCAATCTCCTCCTTCTCGGCTGTCTTACGTGCCGCAGCTGATGGGCGTACCTGGAAACCGACGATAATAGCGTTCGATGCTGTCGCCAACAATACATCCGACTCCGAAATCTGACCTACCGCAGAGTGGATAACGTTCACCTGTACGGTCTCCTTCGAGAGCTTAATCAGAGAACCTGTCATCGCCTCCACTGAGCCGTCCACGTCACCCTTAACGATGATATTAAGCTCCTTGAATGAGCCGATAGCGATACGACGACCAATCTCGTCGAGGGTGATGTGCTTCTGTGTCATCAATCCCTGCATACGCTGCAACTGCTCGCGCTTGTTGGCAATCTCACGTGCTGAACGGTCGTCATCCATAACGTTGAAGTTATCTCCCGCCTGAGGAGCTCCGTTCAGACCAAGCACCTGTACCGGTGTTGATGGACCTGCCTCGGTAATCTTCTTACCATTCTCGTCGAACATCGCTTTTACACGACCTGTATATGTTCCCGAAAGCAGAATATCTCCGATGTGGAGTGTTCCGCTCTGTACCATGATTGTCGCTACGTAACCACGGCCCTTGTCGAGTGTAGACTCGATGACTGAGCCCTGAGCTTTCTTGTTAGGATTAGCCTTCAAGTCGAGCATCTCTGCCTCCAAAAGTACCTTCTCCAAAAGCTTGTCGAGGTTGATACCCTTCTTAGCCGAAATATCCTGGCTCTGGTATTTTCCTCCCCACTCCTCTACAAGGTAGTTCATCTGTGCCAACTGCTCCTTGATATGCTCCGGATTAGCCTGTGGCTTATCAATCTTGTTAATAGCAAATACCATAGGTACACCTGCTGCCTGTGCGTGGTTGATAGCCTCAATGGTCTGTGGCATCACGCTATCGTCAGCCGACACGATGATAATTGCTACGTCGGTAATCTTCGCACCACGGGCACGCATTGCGGTAAATGCCTCGTGACCAGGGGTGTCGAGGAATGTAATCTTCTGACCATTCAGACTTACCGAGTAAGCACCGATGTGCTGGGTGATACCTCCGGCCTCGCCCTCGATGACGTTTGTCTTACGGATGTTATCCAAGAGCGATGTCTTACCGTGGTCTACGTGTCCCATTACCGTTACAATAGGTGGACGTGGCACCATATCCTCCTCCTCGTCTACCTCAGTCTCGATAGCCTCTTGAATCTCTACCGATACGAACTCAACCTTGAAGCCGAACTCCTCAGCCACAACGACCAACGCCTCAGCATCCAATCGCTGGTTGATAGATACCATAAGTCCGAGGTTCATGCAAGCCGAGATAACCTCCATAGGTGAAACGTTCATCATCGTAGCGAGCTCACTTACGGTAACAAACTCTGTTACCTTAAGTACTGAACGCTCCATCTCTTCGCGCTCCATCTCCTCCGAAATCATCTTTTCGCGAATCTCCTCACGCTTCTCCTTACGGTATTTTGCTCCCTTATTCTTGGCACCCTTAGCTGTCAGACGAGCCAGAGTGTCCTTAATCTGCTTTGATACCTCCTCGTCGCTTACCTCTGGGCGAACAACAGGCTTTGGCTGGTTGTGCTTCTTATCCTTGTTCTTGTTGCGACGACCCTCGCCCGGCTTAGGCTGGTTCTGGTTCTGCTGATTCTGCTGGTGGTTTTGCTGATTGTTCTTCTGCTTCTTGCCACCGCCATTCTCGCCCTTGTGCTGGCTTTTATCGCCCTTGCTGACGTCAATCTTCTCCTTGTCCAAACGCTTACGTTTGTGCTTGCCACCAGGAATCATTCCCGATACATCCATCGTGCCGAGAATCTGTGGACCCGCCAAAGTTGTTGTGCCTACGCGGAACACATTATCCTGCTTAGGCTCCTGTTTAGGTGCTGCCTGCTCAGCCTTTGGCGTCTCAACTGCCTTAGGCTCCTGCTTTTTAGGCTCCTCAGCCTTTGGTGCCTCAGGGGCAGGTGTCGGTGCCTCAACCACCTTTACCTCCTCCTTCTTAGGCTCCTCTTTAGCCTTAGGCTCAAGGTCTATCTTACCCAGAATCTTAGGTTGCTGAATCTCATCTTTAACGCTTATAACGTTGCTCTTGATGATAACCTCGCGCTCCTCCTCCTGGCTCTCCTGCTTCTTCTCGTTGCCGAGAGATACAGATTGCTTGTTCTGCTGAATACGCTCGCGGATATTATCTCGCTCACTTGCTGCACTGCGGTTTGAGCCGAACTCCTTCTCCAAGACAGCGTATACGTCAGGCGTTACCTGCGTGTTTGGAGAGGGGTCGATAGTGATGCCCTTCTTGAGCAGGTGGTCCGTCAGTGTGTTTATACCCACGTTGAACTCCTTAGCTACACGAATGAGCCTTATCTTTTTCACTTCTGTCATACTTTCTCTATTCTTTATGGGTTAAACTTACTCTTCAAACTCTGCCTTCAAAATCTCGATAATCTTCTCAGCCTGCTCTGTTTCCAAGTCGGCACGTGAAGCAATCTCCTCTACGGAGAGCTCCAAGACGCTCTTTGCTGTGTCGCAACCGGCAGCCTTCAGTGCGTCGATAATCCAAGGCTCAATCTCGTCGTAGAACTCTGTCAGAGCAACATCCTCCTCCTCAATCTCGCGATATACGTCGATGTCGTAGCCGGTGAGCATCTTCGAAAGACGGATGTTCAAGCCACCCTTACCGATAGCCAATGATACCTGGTCAGGCTTGAGGTATACGGTTGCTGTCTTACGCTCCTCGTCGATAGTGATTGACGACACCTTTGCAGGGTTGAGCGAACGCTGAATCATCAGTGATGTGTTGGCGGTATAGTTCACAACGTCGATATTCTCATTACGCAACTCTTTAACGATAGAGTAGATACGTGAGCCCTTCATTCCGACGCAAGCTCCTACCGGGTCAATACGCTCGTCGTAAGACTCCACAGCTACCTTTGCACGCTCTCCAGGGATACGAACGATGCTCTTAATGGTAATAAGACCGTCGAAAATCTCAGGTACCTCCTGCTCAAATAGACGCTCCAAGAACTGATTTGCGGTACGTGAAAGGATGATGCGTGGCTGGTTGTTGTTCATCTCTACGCTCTTTACGATAGCCTTGATAGAGTCGCCCTTGCGATAGAAGTCGTTAGGAATCTGCTCGCTCTTAGGCAGGATAAGCTCGTTATCCTCGTCGTCAAGGATAAGTACCTCGCGCTTCCAAACCTGGTAAACCTCACCTGTGATGATTTCACCTACCTTCTCTGAGTACTTCTCAAACAAAACAGCCTTCTCTAAGTCCAAAAGACGTGAAGCCAGGTTCTGACGCAATGAGAGAACTGCACGACGACCAAACTGATTCATCTTAATCTGGTCGGTGTACTCGTCGCCAACCTCGTATGAGTCGTCGATAGCCTGCACCTCTGATACTGCAATCTGGGTGTTTGGATTCTCTACCGCTCCGTCCTCTACGACCTCGCGGTTGCGCCAAATCTCCAAATCTCCCTTCTCAGGGTTGATGATTACGTCGAAGTTCTCGTCACTATCGAACTGCTTCTGCAATGCGTGACGGAATACATCCTCCAACACTCCAATCATTGTCGCCTTGTCAATGTTCTTCAGCTCCTTGAACTCTGCAAAGTTGCTGATAAGATTCAAATTTTCCATTTTGCTATATATATTTTTATTTGTTATTGTTTCCTATTTGAAATCCAAGTACTCTTTGGTGTACTTTATCTCCTCAAAAGAGTAGGTGTTTACTACCTCGACCTCCACCTTGCGCTTCTTGCCCTCTACGGCTTGCTTCTCGGTGTAAGAGATTGTTATGCCCGACTCATCTGCGGCATCCAACTTAGCCAAGATTTTTACTCCGCTCTTGAGCAGTACCTCAACCGATGAGCCGATGAGCTTACGATATTGACGGATGTTTTTCAGCTCCTCGCCGATGCCTGCCGATGCTACGGTGAGCTGAAAATCCTCCACGTCGCGGTCAAACTCCGCCTCAATCTTACGTGTGAGGTTAATACACTGCTCGATGCTAACGGCTGTGTCGCTATCTATTAAAAGCTCTACCTCATTCATTGGTGAGCACTTGCAACTAACTGTGAATAAGTCAGTTCCTTCGATTTCTCGCTCGGCAATTGCCAAAATCTTGTTGCAATCTATCATCTCTTTATCGCTTAATTTTTACACGTTCGGTAACCTATATCCACGAAATAAGGGGACTTACTCGTCCCCTTACCTTCGTCTTTCACGCTGCAAATATAGTAATAATTTACTATATTCCAAACCTTTGCGTCGAATTTATGCTAAAAAAAATTGCTATTCAAATCTTATTGCCTCCATTATTGCTTTCAAATATCTCTTTTCCGACTTCTTTCCTTCGTCGGTCATAAGTAGTGATGCCTCAATCAACACGTCGCCCTTTTTGAGTATAACTATTGCTTGCTGTGTATATTTCTCGCGAGGATCGTTGCTCTTGCGATGTATAATATATCCCTTGTCGATACCTATTGTTTGGCACTTCTTTCGAGATAACATTTCGCGTTTTCCACCTGCTTTTAGTCCCTTGGAGTAGAGTATCTCTACCGATTCCGATGTCTGCTTCTCCGGCTCTACAACTCTGCCGTATGCGTTGTATGCCGCAATCTTTTCACCATCTACTTCCCATATCACAAGGTGGTCTTTTGCATATACAGGCATATATGCCAGCTCCGCCTCGCCATCCTCCGAGTAGAGTAGGCATGCGTAAAATGCTCCGCGAGAGTATCCGCTATCCCACTTCTTGAAGCCTGCAGGTGCCTCCATCCGAACACCATTCTCGGCTGCATCTGCCGCCAAATCGTCGAAGTATCCCCACGGTGTGCGGATAAGTATGTCGGCGTCGGGATTCTCCTTGAGTGCTATCTCTCCCAAATCCATATCACCCTCTACCACGATGTTCTGTTTTGAAGTCTCGTAGCCGATATATTTTACTTCGATGATGTATTCTCCCTTCTCTACCAACATCTCAAATGCTCCATCCAAGCCACTTCGCACATCTTGAACAATCTCTTCTCCTGCTATGGCGAGCACCTCTGCATAATCCAGGGGTTTCCCATCATCTTCTCCTACGATGCGACCTGTTACCCGATTTTGTGCCATAACATTTGTCGCTACAAACAACATCGCAACAAGCAGAAAAATACGTTTCATAGTACTAATGTTTTAAGGTTATTGATTATTTGGTTGCAAGGTAGTCATATTTTTCAAAAGTTGCAAAAATTCCCCCCCCCTAAAAATTTAAAAAAAACTAAAAACTAAAAACTGAAAGTTTTTTATTCGCAACTTTAATAACCCTTAATGACCTTTAGTAACTCTTAAACTATTAGAAAATTTTGAATT
>JAGAOZ010000028.1 GCA_017623505.1 Alistipes sp. | reverse complement strand
TGATTTCAGAGGCAGTGTTTTGGCAAGGCTTTCGCAGGGATGAAAACCGCAGCATACTTGGCGTATGTGAGGATTTTCATCACAAGAGTAACGCAGACAAAACACGACTACTGCAATCACATAAAAAAAAGAGAGATTGGCACCAATACCAATCTCTCAAAACCCAGGAGTTGTATAACAAGTGGGATTTCAAGGCTTGCGAAACTCGAAAAACCGCAGTTTACTTGGCGTAAATGAGGATTTTGAGAGTGAGCGTAACACAGAAATCACCTTGTTAGGCAGCTCCGCACAAGCAATAGTGAATTACTTGTTCTTCTTATCGTATCGCTTTGCGTAACGGCTCATAAACTTATCCACACGACCGGCGGTGTCTACCAACTTCATCTTACCAGTATAGAAAGGGTGAGATGTGTTAGAGATTTCCATCTTATATACAGGATAGGTTTCGCCGTTCACTTCGATGGTCTCTTTTGTCGAAACGGCGGACCGACACAAAAACACGTGGTCGTTAGACATATCCTTGAACGCCACTAAACGATAATTCTCCGGATGAATTCCCTTTTTCATATTCGTTCTGTTTTTGAAATTAAATGCTTAAGCGCGACAAAGGTAATAATATTTTTTTAATTCGCACCATATCCCCGAAAATATTTTTCTTTTCTCCTGTAAGAGCTGAAAGTAAAAACTAAAATACGAATATGTCTGTCTTACCAATTTCCTTAAAAAATCGGCTTAATGGTCAAAAAATCTATTACACTTTACCAAATACTCATTAAGTCAAGACGTCATTCCCCGACTTGTGGAACACAAGGCGATGGGAATCTACCTTATACGAACTAAAAACTAAAAAGTAAGTATCAGCGAGGCCGAGTAATAAAAGGTAGATTGCCACGAAATAGTATAGAGCATAATTGGGTATCAGCGCGGAAAGCAGATGCTATTTCTCGCAATGACGATGTATATAATTTTGAATTTTGAATTACAAAGTGCGGGTAACCAATTAGTTACCCGCACTACTATTCTACACAATTACTCTATAAATTTAGGGAAGACAAACTACACGGAAACCACGATCGTTGATTCTGTACGACGGGACAGTGTAACTGCGACACGAAACGCGGCAAAACATCGCCCAATTGTACCAGCTACCGCCACGAAGAACACGATGCAGTCCTTTTCTTGGACCTTGTGGATTAGTTTGACTATTTGATTGATAATCACTACACCAATCCCTACACCACTCCCAAACATTACCACTCATATCATAGATTCCGAGTTGATTAGCTCGTTTCTTGCCAACAGGTTGTGTTGAATTACTATTATCAGAGTACCACGCAACAGCATCAACAGAGTAGCTGCCGCTATACTTATTGTCACTGTTTTTGCCCTTATTACCTCCGCGGGCTGCAAATTCCCATTGCGCCTCGGTAGGTAATAAATATGTTTTGCCCGTCAGCAGACTCAATTTTTCACAGAAATTTATGGCCTCATCATAATTTACATAATACATTGGGTAATTATCTCCAACTCCATTTAAAGATAATAGATTAGACTTATCTCTTTGTTGATAAATAGTTGTTCCCATAATCTTCTGCCACTGAGCCTGCGTTACCTCAAACTCCGCAATATAATAGGAATCCAATGTTACAAGATGCCGTGGTCGCTCCCAATGCATGGCTTCTTTATCATCCTCAGATGCCCCCATAACAAACATACCACCCTCAACGTAAATCATCTTCATATCAATACCACACGCGTTTTCAATATAATAGTTAGGATTCTGTGCTGATACAGTTGTAACGAAAAAAAACATTACAACATAGATAGAAAAAAATCCCGTCTTCATAATTTTAGTTTTTAGAGTTATTAAATAATATATAGTTTCACAATCCTCCTTGCACAGACTCGCTGTACCTAAAATCATACGACCTCAATATGATGATTTGCAATCAATAAAAAGAAAGTGTGAGGCCGATAGTCTATTTCCGAGTGGGTTCTGGTAAACCTGAGAAAAATAAACAATACCCCACACCGAATAGTATATCATAGATGATATAGCTATACACGGTGACGAGTGTCTTGAGTACTATCTCTTTCCCTATTAAATTTACCAGATTTACTCGGAAAGATAGAACTATACACTTCTATCTAAAATAATATATATGTATAATCCGCCTAATTTAACGACAGATCACTCACAAAGGTAAATAAATTCTTCGAAGACTCCAAACCTCATAACATAAAAAAGGTTGCCTGCCACACGACAAGCAACCCCAATATCTACCGAAAAGTTGTAATTAGGGTGTAAAAAAGAGGTTACCACGCAGGATAACCTCTCAGTGATATTCTGAAAATTTCTATACTTGGAGCTATTTTGAAGCTGCTCGAAGTCCTCGGAAGCGGAGCATACTTGGCGTATGTGAGCATTGCGAGGGCAAGGCAGATGCCGAAAGAGCCCAAGTAGAGGAATTTTCCCGTTTAGTCCTTAAGCTTCGCCCACAAGAACTCACGATTCAAACGCGCAATATGAGCGATAGAAATCTGCTTAGGGCACTCTGCCTGGCAAGCACCTGTGTTGGTACAGTTACCGAAGCCGAGCTCATCCATCTTAGCAACCATCGCCTTTGCACGACGTGCACCCTCCACGCGGCCCTGAGGCAACTTAGCGAGTGATGATACGCGAGCTGCAACGAACAACATAGCAGAACCGTTCTTACAAGTAGCAGCGCAAGCACCACATCCTACGCAAGCTGCTGCATCCATTGACTCGTCAGCATCCTCCTTAGGAATAGGAATAGCGTTACCATCAGGTACAGAGTTTGTGCGTACTGACACGAAACCACCAGCCTGCAAAATCTCGTCATAAGCGCCACGGTTTACAACCAAGTCCTTGATTACAGGGAACGCAGCCGAACGCCAAGGCTCGATAGTGATGGTTGAGCCATCCTTAAACTTACGCATATACATCTGGCAAGTAGTCACAGCCTGTGATGGGCCGTGTGCGTGACCGTTGATGTGCAATGAACACATACCGCAAATACCCTCACGGCAGTCGTGGTCAAATGCTACTGGCTCCTTACCTGCGTGAACAAGGTCGTTGTTCAAAATATCGAGCATCTCCAAGAAAGAGGTGTCGGCAGAGATATTCTCAACCTTATAAGTCTCGAAAGCACCCTGTGATTTAGCGTCCTTTTGACGCCATATCTTTAATGTAAAATTCATAATCTAATCTCTATTAAAGTTCAACGTCAAATTAGTCCTTATAGTTACGCTGTGCACGGTGAGTAAACTCGTAATCGAGAGGCTCCTTAGTGAGCTCTGGAGCCTGGTCCATACCCTTGTACTCCCAAACTGCTGCATAAGCAAACTCCTCGTCGTGACGCAATGCCTCACCCTCCTCGGTCTGGTGCTCTGAACGGAAGTGTCCACCGCAAGACTCTGCACGGTTCAGTGCGTCGCGAGCCATCAACTCACCCAACTCAAGGTAATCAACCAAGCGGAGAGCCTTCTCCAACTCTACGTTGAATGAGTCCTTAGTACCCACCAACTTCAAGTCGCTCCAGAAAGCCTTACGCAAAGCCTGAATCTCAGAGATAGCTCTCTCCAAAGACTCCTTAGTACGTGCCATACCTACGTTCTCCCACATAATGTGACCCAACTCCTTATGGATGTCATCAGCAGAACGATTACCCTTAATAGCAAAGAGCTTCTCAATCTTCTCAGCGATAGCCTTCTCTGCCTCGTCGAACTCTGCATCCGAAGTGTTAATCTTAGGTGCCTGGATCTTCTTTGAGAGGTAGTCGCCGATAGTGTAAGGCAATACGAAGTAACCATCAGCCAAGCCCTGCATCAAAGCAGAAGCACCCAGACGGTTAGCACCGTGGTCTGAGAAGTTAGCCTCACCGATAGCGTACAAGCCAGGGATTGTAGTCATCAAGTTGTAATCAACCCAGATACCACCCATTGTGTAGTGTACAGCAGGGAAAATCTGCATTGGCTGCTCGTATGGATTAACGTCTGTAATCTCCTCATACATATCGAACAGGTTACCATAACGCTGCTTAATAGTCTCCTTACCCAAACGCTCGATAGCTGTCTTGAAGTCGAGGAATACTGCCAAACCTGTCTCGTTCACACCGAAACCTGCGTCGCAACGCTCCTTCGCTGCACGTGATGCAACGTCACGTGGCACGAGGTTACCAAATGCAGGATAACGACGCTCCAAGTAGTAGTCGCGATCCTCCTCAGCGATATCTGATGGCTTCTTTGTACCCTTACGAATAGCCTCTACATCCTCCAACTTCTTAGGAACCCAGATACGACCATCGTTACGCAATGACTCTGACATCAAAGTCAGCTTTGACTGCTGAGTACCGTGTACAGGGATACATGTTGGGTGAATCTGTGTGAAGCAAGGGTTAGCGAAACCAGCACCCTTACGGTAGCACTGGAACGCTGCCGAGCCGTTAGAGCCCATAGCGTTTGTTGAGAGGAAGAAGACGTTACCATAACCACCGGTAGCGATAACTACTGCGTGAGCACCGTGACGCTCCAACTCTCCTGTTACAAGGTTACGAGCGATGATACCCTTAGCCTCGCCTGTTTTCTTATCTATAACGATATCCAACATCTCGTGACGTGGATAGCTCTTTACTGAGCCGGCTGCAATCTCCTTGTTGAGAGCTGCATAAGCACCGAGCAAGAGCTGCTGACCGGTCTGACCGCGAGCGTAGAATGTACGAGATACCTGAGCACCACCGAATGAACGGTTAGCCAACAAACCGCCGTACTCACGTGCGAAAGGTACACCCTGAGCTACGCACTGGTCAATGATGAGGTTTGACACCTCAGCCAAACGATATACGTTAGCCTCACGAGCACGGTAGTCACCACCCTTGATTGTATCGTAGAAAAGACGATATACCGAGTCGTTATCGTTCTGATAGTTCTTTGCAGCATTGATACCACCCTGTGCAGCGATAGAGTGCGCACGACGAGGTGAATCCTGGATGCAGAAAACTTTTACGTTGTAACCCATCTCACCGAGTGAAGCAGCTGCAGATGCACCGCCCAAACCGGTACCTACGATGATAATATCGAGCTTACGCTTGTTAGCAGGGCTTACAACCTTGATTGCTGCCTTATGGTTGCTCCACTTTTGAGCCAACTCACCGGCAGGAACTTTTGAATCTAACTTAAAAGCCATATTTGATAATTTTTAGAGTTCTTGTTGAAAATTAAGCTAGCGCATTACGTAGAATGCAATCACAACGGCCATGAAGCCCAAGATAATAAGTGTTGAAGCTGCCTTTGCCAACATCTTCAAACGTGGATACCACTTGTCGTTAGCCCAACCTATTGACTGGAACATTGACCATACGCCGTGGTTCAAGTGCAACCACAAGGCTACCAACCATACCAAATAGATTGCTACGTTGTACCACTGTGAGAATGTGAACTTAATGATAGCCAAACCGTCGGTAGGAACAACAGGCTCGTCACCTACTAAAACTTCATGCTGGCCCATCAACTCAACGAGCATCATCTTTGACCAGAAGTGTACGAGGTGAAGACCAAGACCGAGAACTACGATTACACCCAGAAGGAGCATATTCTTAGATGCCCACTCTACACCAGGCTCACTTGCAGTTACAGCATAACGCTGTGAACCACGAGCACGGTAATTGTTAAGTGTCAGGATGAAGGCGTAAACAAAGTGGATAAGCACCAAAATAGCCAATCCTGCTGTTGCGACCAAAGCATACCAGTTTGCGCCCAAGAAAGCACAAACGCCATTGTAATACTGAGTGTCGCCGTTAATAAGGTCTATCAATGCCACGAGGTTCATTGACATGTGGAACAGAAGGAAGAGTACGAGTGCCATACCCGACAAACTCATCACTAACTTCTTTCCAAGAGATGAATTGCACAAAAAACAGCTCATAATTTAAAAGATTTTGTTTATTTTTGTTTATGAAATTGAATTTGCAAACTTTCCGCAAAGATAATAATTGTTTGCACAATAACAATAACCAAATTACCTATTTTAATATAAAAAAACGTTTTTTGATGGTTTTTGAAAGCAAAAAGGCTCTCCGCCTCTCAATTAAGCAGCAAACTAAGGTCCTTCCTGCCAACGAGCGGGAACGACAAGCTGCGTTAGTCACATCGTTTTTGGCGAAGCTTATTCAGCGCTACACTAACCCCACCGTTGCCCTATTTGCACCTTTGGCAGACGAGATACCCATCAACATCACAGAACTCGAAAAATATTGCCGTGTCACACTCCCCAAAGTTGATACCACATCCGATTGCCCGCTTATGGAATTTTATCCCTATGCCCCCGAAAACCTCTCTATCGGCGCATACGGAATCAGCGAGCCAACCGCTTCAAGACCTGTTTCTGCCGAGCAGATTGACATAGCAATCATTCCCGGAGTAGCATTCACCCGCAACGGCTACCGCTTAGGCAGAGGCAAAGGCTATTACGACTGCTATCTCTCACGCAAGGAGTTTCGTGCCGAGACTATTGGCATCTGTTTTGACCACCAATTACTCGCCACATTACCCATTGAGCCACACGACAGGTGCGTAAATATGGTCGTTACCGCTTCTATTATTGAGCAAAATCGCTAACTTTGCACTATGAGCCGCATCGACATACTCAAGGAGCAGGTTGCCGCCCTACCACTCTCTCCTGGCGTCTATCAATTTTTGGATGCCAATGGAGTGATTATCTACGTGGGTAAGGCTAAGTCACTGCGCAAGCGTGTCAGCTCATATTTCGTGCAGAGCAAGGAGCACTCGGCCAAGGTGCGTGTTTTGGTTAAGAATATTGCCGCCATACGTCACATTGTTGTCGGCAGCGAGCAGGATGCCCTGTTATTGGAAAACTCTCTTATCAAGACACACCAACCTCGTTACAATATCCTCCTCAAAGACGATAAGAGCTATCCATGGATTGTTCTGCGCAAGGAATACTTCCCACGTGTAGAGTCTACCCGACAGCTACGGCACGACGGCTCACAATACTTCGGTCCGTATAGTTCGATAGCTATGCAGCGCTCTATTTTAGAGTTCATTCGAGAGGTTATTCCTTTGCGCACGTGCAAACTCAATCTCTCGCCACAAAATATCGCTAAAGGCAAATATGGAGTCTGCCTGCAATACCATTTAGGCAACTGCAAAGCCCCTTGCATCGGAGCTCAAAGCCAGGAGGGGTACAGCCAACTAACCGACATGGTTAAAGACATCCTCAAGGGTGATTTGCGCCCCGTCAGACGCTATCTTGAGGAGAATATGCGTCAGGCGGCTTCGGCTCTTCAATTTGAGTCTGCACAACGTTTCAAGCAGCGATTAGACGCATTGGACAACTATCAAAGTCGCTCTGTTATCGTCAGTGCCAAGATTGTCGATTGCGACATCTTCTCACTTTTAGAGGATGACGACGTTGCATATTGCAACTTTATCCGACTGCGTCACGGCTCTATCGTTGCGCACCATACCGTACGCCTCTCAACAGGTATTGACAGCACACCTGCCGATATGCTGACTATGGCTATTCAACACATTGTTGAAAACATCTCGCACGACCTTTCTCGTGAGGTTATCGTGCCATTTCTACCCTCGACTACCCTGCTTTTCGACAAGGTCGTTTTCACCATCCCTAAGCGTGGCGAGAAGGCTGATTTGTTGGAATTTTCACTCAAGAGCGCAAGGATTTATCGCGCTGAGCAGATGCGCAATCTGGAGATTAAGAATCCGGAACGCCATACCGAGCGGCTTATGAATGTGATGCAGAAGGAGCTACGCTTGGACCGCCAGCCACGCCATATAGAGTGCTTCGATAACTCCAATCTTCAAGGCACCAACCCCGTTGCAGCGTGTGTCGTTTTCCGCGATGGCAAGCCCTCACGCAAGGAGTATCGCCACTTCAACGTCAAGAGTGTCATTGGAGCTAACGACTACGCCACTATGCAGGAGATTATCTATCGTCGTTATTCTCGACAACTTGAAGAGGGCGAGGAACTTCCAGACCTTATCATTGTCGATGGTGGCAAGGGACAGCTATCCGCAGCGTGCGAGATTTTGGAGGGCTTAGGACTAAGCCAAAGCATACCTATCATAGGCTTGGCGGAGCGTATGGAGGAGGTATTCTATCCCAATGACCCTATGCCTTATTATCTGAGTCGCACGGGCGAGCCATTGAAGGTTATTCGCCACATCCGCGACGAGGCACACCGCTTTGGTATTACATTCCACCGTCAGAAACGTAGCAAGAATTTCATCACAAGTGCTTTGGATGGTATTGAGGGTATAGGAGATAAGAGCATTAGCGACTTGATGCGTCATTTTCGTACCGTCAGCAAGATTAAGGCTGCAACTATCGAGGAGTTATCATCTATCATCGGCAAATCCAAAGCCACAAAGGTCTACAATCACTTCCACGATTAAGACTCGGCCACACACATCAACAAAAAAAGCGTCAGACTCAATTGTCTAACGCTTCTCCTTATTTCCTACTCCTTGTGCCCAGGACAAGACTCGAACTTGCACGAACCTAATTGTTCACTACCCCCTCAAAGTAGCGTGTCTACCAATTTCACCACCTGGGCCTCTCCATACGGCTATTCCGCCGAAAAGGTGTGCAAATATAGATACTTTTTTCTAACCTGCAAAATTTTTGGGGATAAAATCAATCTTTACCCCCAAAATTACTCAATACACAGCTCTACTTCAAATCCATCTCCTCAATAAGATACGATGCACCTCCGACCTTATCTATCACAAAGAGCACATATCTGATATCTACCGAGATGTTACGGCATATCGTAGGGTCAAACTCAATATCACTCATCGTTGAACGCCACGTACGGTCAAAGTTGATACCTATCAGCTGACCACGGCCATTAATGATTGGCGAGCCCGAATTACCTCCTGTGGTATGATTTGTTGCCAGCAGACATACAGGCACCGTATAACGACCACCCACCATCACGCCCCAACGTCCATAATCCTTCGATGCGTATATATCACGCAACACCTGCGGAATGTTATAGTCGTAGATTTCAGGGTTATCCTTCTCCATTATACCCTCCAAAGTTGTCACCGGATGGTGATACTCTCCATCGGCATACTCATAACCCGCTACCGAGCCATACGCCACACGTAACGTAAGGTTTGCATCAGGATAGAATGCGCGCTCAGTATCCCACTCACGCAAAGCCTTCATATAGGTACGATACCATTGCTCAATCTCAGGCACATTACTTATATTGCGATACATCTTCTTCTCGAATACAAACGCCTCACGGAGTTTATGTGCAGGGTCTGCCAACAACTCCTCGCGTGTCGCAGCCTTAGCCTTTTGTAACGACACCGAAGGGCTATTCTCATAAAGATAATCCACATAGGCGTCTATCGTACCGCCGTATTTTTCTATTTCAGCTTGCAGTGTCGCTGGGAACCAACCCGCCAAGCAGTAACGCTCAAAGCCCTTCAGCACGCAACGTGTCAGTTCTCGCTCCACATCTACATCATAGTCACCATATATACCCTCTATCACATCCCAGCGAGGTTGCTCTGCCGAATTCAGCTTTGCAAGCTGTCCAAGCAGGATAGTACGACCCGTTTCGCTATATAGCTCTCCCATGTAGTACCAATCTTTAACGTTATCGTACGCCGCGCGCATCGAATCCAGCAGATTCTCATACTCAGGCTTTCCCTTTGCCCATGCCTCGAAATCACGTTCGTAAGCACGCTTCTTCTCCACTGTTCCCAGACGCTTTATACCAAGCACCTCACCTTGCCACTTCTTCCAAGCGTTAGCAATATTAGCATGCTTTGCGGCATACTTGATACGCACCTCTACACTCTTTGACTGAGCTTCAGATATGATATTTAGTCGCTCGGTACGCAATGCTATCTTCATCGGGTCTGACACCTCCGCAACATACTCCACAGCATCCGAGATTACATACTCTTGGGTATTGCCAGGGAACCCGTATATCATCGTAAAATCACCCTCTTTCACACCCTTAGTAGAAATCTCAAAGTGGCGTGCAGGACGATACGGACGGTTCTCCGCCGAATATTTCGCTGGACGATTATTCTCGTCAGCATAGACTCTGAATATCGAGAAGTCGCCCGTATGGCGAGGCCAAATCCAGTTGTCGGTATCGCCGCCAAACTTACCTATTGATGAAGGTGGAGCCGCCACTAAGCGCACATCCTCAAATACCTCATAGACAAATAGGAATTGCTGATTACCATAGTACATCTGCTGAATGTTGGCTGCATAGCCCTCACTCTTTGCCTCAGCAACTATATCCTCCGCTTTCTCTCCTGCTGCCAAACGCTCTGTCACATCCTCCATACGTACCAAACGCATCACGTTTAACCCTGGCACAGGCAACTCCTCCTGCTGAGATTTTGCCCAAAAACCATTTGTCAAATAGTCGTTCTCCACCGACGAAAGCTGCTGTATTGCATCATATCCGCAGTGGTGGTTAGTCAAGAGCAAACCATTCTCCGACACATATTCGCCTGTACATCCTCCGTCAAAGAGAACAACAGCATCTTTCATCGATGCTTTATTAATAGAGTAAATATCCTCTGCCGAGAGCTTAAAGCCCTTCTCGCGCATATCCTTTATGCGGTCACCAATTAACGCTGGTAGCCACATTCCCTCATCAGCCCTTGCTCCCAAAAGCGAGAAACAAGCCAAAAGTGTCAGAACTATTCGTTTCATTGTCAATTTATTTAATGGTTTTCACTACGCAAAAATAGGCAAAAAGCTGTAAAATACCTATATTTGCAGATATTAAACCCCATTTTTTAGATAAAACCATTTATAATTCGGATAATATGCTTAAGAAAACTATCCTTCTTTTCGCTATTTTACTACAAGCCGTCGCTTTGTCGGCCAATCAACCACAGAAGAGTAAATTACGAGCACCTGCAGTTCCTCTTATCACCATTGACCCCTACACAAGTGGCTGGTCTATGACTGATGAGCTCTACGCTTCACCTGTCCGCCACTGGACAGGCACCGACTTCCATTTGGTCGGCGCACTGCTTGTCGATGGCGTAACCTATCGTTTTATGGGAGAGGAGATTGTCCCTATGCAGGGTTTAGCCCCAATCTCACATGAGCAGGGCTGGAGCGGAGCCTACACTTTTGATAAACCCGCAGAGGGTTGGACCTCGAAAGAGTATGACGACTCGGCGTGGTCACACGGCGAAGCCGCTTTTGGCACCCAGGGCAATATCAACGTCCATACTCTTTGGACCGGCGAACACATCTGGGCACGCCGCACCATTGAGCTCAGCGCAGAGGATTTGCAGGGTGGCACACTCTTCGTAAAATACTCTCATGACGACACCTGCCAACTCTATTTTAACGGCATTGAGGTTGTCTCTACACCTTTCGAGTGGAATGCAAATCGTTGGGTAGAGATTCCCGCCGAGGTAGCAGCAACAGCCAAGGACGGTAAAGTTGTCTTAGCTGCTCACTGCCACAACCCTCAGGGCGATGCTTTGCTCGATATGGGACTCTATAAGCGTGCTATTGGCGACAACGTACTCTCGCAGTGTGCCGAGCAGCAGAGCGTAGCGGTCGAGGCTACACGCACCATTTACGAGTTTAAGTGTGGTGGCGTAGACCTCACTCTTACCTTTACAGCACCTCTTCTCCTTGAGAATCTGGACCTTGTATCACGTCCCGTAAACTACATCACATACGATGTTGCATCGAACGACGGTAAGAAACACGATGTATCAATCTACTTCGAGGCCACTCAGGATTGGGCCCGCAACGCCCATTGGCAGGAGTGCAAGAGTGAGATTTACAGCGACAAGCAACTCTCATACATCAAGTGTGGCACTACCGAGCAGCCCATCTTAGAGAAGCGTGGCGACAATATCCGCATCGATTGGGGCTACTTCTACCTCGCTGCCGACAAGAAGAGCCACACCACATCTCTTGGCGGCTCAGTCGCTCTGCGCAAGGAGTTCGCAGCCAATGGCACCATAACACCACACGACGAAGGCGACCACATGGCAATCTCATCACATATCGGCAAAGTAGGCAAGAAGAGCAAGAGCAACTACATTATGCTCGGCTACGATGACCTCTACTCTATCCGCTATTTTGGCGAGGATATCCGCCCTTATTGGAATCGCAATGGCGACAGCTCCATCGAGGAGCAGTTCACTCTTGCCCGCAAGGAGTACTCATCGCTTATGAAGCAGTGCGCAGCCTTCGACGCCCAGATGATAGCCGACGCTACACGTGTCGGTGGCAGAGAGTACGCCGAGTTGTGTGCTTTGGCATATCGTCAGTCTATCTCCGCTCATAAACTTATTCTCACTCCACAGGGCCACATCGCTTGGCTCTCGAAGGAGAATTTCAGTAACGGCTGTATCGGCACACTCGACATCACCTACCCATCGGCACCTCTGTTCCTATATTACAACATAGATTTGTGCAAAGCTATGATGGACCACATCTTCTATTACAGCGAGAGTGGCAAGTGGACTAAGCCATTCCCTGCACACGACGTCGGCACCTATCCTCACGTCTTTGGCCAGGCTTATGGCGAGGATATGCCTGTCGAGGAGGGCGGTAATATGATTATCTTGTTGGGTGCTATCGCCTCTTTGGAGGGCAACGCCGACTACGCATTACCACATTGGCAGACCATTACCACTTGGACCGACTACCTCATCGAGCACGGCTTCGACCCACAGAATCAGCTCTGTACCGATGACTTTGCCGGCCACTCTGCCCGCAATACCAACCTCTCTATCAAGGCTATTATGGCTATTCGCGCCTATGCCGAGATGGCACACATGGCAGGAATGCAGGATACCTACGATAAGTATCTCGCCACTGCCGAGCGTATGGCTGCCGAGTGGAAGAAGATGGCTGCACAGGGCGACCACTACCGTCGCACCTTCAACGAGGGCGACACATGGAGTCAGAAATATAATCTTGTTTGGGATAAGCTCTTGGGCTATAACCTCTTCGACGCTGATATTGCCGATGCTGAGGTTGCTTTCTACCTCAAGACCTTCAACGAATATGGTTTGCCTCTTGACGAGCGTCGCAACTACACCAAGTCGGATTGGATTGTTTGGAGTGCTACGATGGCGGATAGCAAGGCCGAGTTTGAGCAGTTTATCGCTCCTATGTACCGTTTCTACAACGAGACCGTCGATAGAGTTCCTATGGGCGACTGGTACAACACCGACTCTAAGCACCACATTATGTTCCGTGCCCGCTCGGTTGTCGGAGGTTATTTCATAAAGCTTTTGGAGGAGAGACTTCTCAACAAAGAGTAAAAAACAAGGGCGTGTCTAACAAGTTTTAGACACGCCCTTGTTATCGTAGGGGGGGCAAATTACTCCACAGCCTGCAATGTAGCCTGAAGCACCCCGTCACGAAGCAACATCAACACGTCGCCATCAATCTCGTAGTGCGTTGTGCCACGCAGTATCTCGAAGAACTTAATCTCCAACTCCAGCTCCGGACACGCCATACGTGTTGCACCCAACTGTCCAACCGACAACTTGCCCTTCTCGCCTACCTCAAACTCACCACCGATGATATGGTTGCAAGCTCCCACACCGCTGATGTGACCCATCTTCTCACTCTCTCCCGGCGCAAATACAATATTAAACTTGCCCTCATCAAACTCCGCATCTGTCTCCATCATCTTCACCAGATGCCACTTTGTCTCTGTCAAAGGCTTATTAATCTTATTTTTTGATGCTTGACGACAAGCGCAGCAACCAAAACCTACCACTGCCACCACAGCAGCCATTGCCAGATACGATAAAAACTTTTTCATAACGCTCTCTATTAATTATTTCCCAAATTCTTTCCTCATTACACCGCAAAGATAGAAGATTTTTACTATATTTGCTTATCTAATATCAAATAAGTCGAAATTATGAAAAAGATTATCGCTTCACCTTTGGCTCCTAAGGCCGTAGGACCATACTCTCAAGCTGTGGAGGCTAACGGCACACTCTACCTCTCAGGTCAGCTCCCTATCGACGCCGCAACAGGCACAATGCCCGAGGGTATCGAGGCTCAGACCCGCCAGTCACTAACCAACATAGGCCACATCCTCGCCGAGGCAGGCTATGAGTTCAAGGACGTAGTAAAGGTATGCGTTATGTTGGACGACATAGCCGATTTTGCCGCTATGAACGCTGTCTACGCCACATTCTTTACCGAACAGATGCCTGCCCGCTTCTGCTACGAGGTATCGAAACTTCCTATGGGAGCAAAGGTCGAGATTGACGCCGTAGCTTGCAAGTAACATCATCCCGAAAGCAGGAGAAAATCAAAAAGTGCATCGTAGACGCCTACGGTGCATCTTTTTTATTTTTGTAAATAACTTGTCGAAAACTACTCTTATAAAGTAACGAAATGGCTCTAATTTTTCGGAAATTTGTAGTGGGAAATCAACCCCCTATTCTACTCGGAAATTCAAGAGTAATAATATATAAAGTAAAACAACATGGCAAAACCCCAGAACAAGCTTACCGAAGTAAGCTATAACGATGCTGTCGCAGCATCCAAAGAGTATTTTGGTGGCGATGAACTCGCTGCCACTGTGTGGGTTAGCAAGTATGCTCTGAAAGACTCCTTCGGCCATATCTACGAGACTACTCCCGAAGATATGCACAACCGTATCGCAGCCGAGTTGGAGCGCATCGAGAGCAAATACCCTAACCCGATGAGTCGCGAGGAGATTTTCTCGCTGTTGGACCATTTCCGTTACATCATCCCACAGGGAGGTCCTATGACCGGTATCGGTAACAACTTGCAGGTTGCATCTCTGTCTAACTGCTTCGTTATCGGTAACCGTAAGCAGGCGGACTCTTACGGAGGTATCTTCCGTATGGACGAGGAGCAGGTACAGCTTATGAAGCGCCGTGGCGGTGTAGGCCACGACCTTTCGGAGTTGCGTCCTGCCGGCACCCCTGTTTTGAACTCTGCACTCACCTCGACAGGTATCGTTCCTTTCATGGAGCGTTACTCTAACTCTACACGTGAGGTAGCGCAGGACGGTCGCCGTGGAGCTTTGATGCTCTCACTCTCTATTAAGCACCCTGACGCAGAGCGCTTCATCGATGCCAAGACTCAGTCTGGCAAGGTTACAGGAGCCAACGTCTCTATTAAGATTGACGACGAGTTTATGCGCGCCGCTATCGAGGGCCGACCATATCAGCAGCAGTTCCCTATCAAGGCCGAGAAGCCTAAGATTAAGTGTGAGATTGACGCCAAGAAGCTTTGGGAGAAGATTATTCACAACGCTTGGCAATCTGCGGAGCCTGGTGTATTGTTCTGGGACACCATCATCCGCGAGAGCGTACCTGACTGCTACGCCGATAAGGGCTTCACTACCGTTTCAACCAACCCTTGTGGTGAGATTCCATTGTGTCCTTACGATAGCTGCCGTCTGTTGGCTGTCAATCTGCTCAGCTACGTTAAGAATCCATTTACTAAGGATGCAGAGTTTGACTTTGACCTCTTCAAGCAGCACGTCGAGAAGGCTATGCGTATGATGGACGACATCATCGACTTGGAGTTGGAGAAGGTCGAGCTTATCATCAATAAAGTTGCCAGCGACCCTGAGGAGGATGATATCCGTCGCGTAGAGCACGACTTGTGGAAGAAGATTAAGGATATGGCTCTCAAGGGCCGTCGTACCGGCTTGGGTATCACTGCCGAGGGCGATATGTTGGCAGCTTTGGGCTTGCGTTATGGCTCTGACGAGGCGATAGACTTCGCCGTTAAGGTGCAGCAGACCTTGGCATTGGAGGCTTACCGAGCATCTGTCAAGATGGCTCAGGAGCGTGGTGCATTCCCTCTGTTTGAGGCTGCACGCGAGGCCAACAACCCTATGATTAACCGTATCAAGGAGGCTGACCCTGAGTTGTACGAGCAGATGGTTAAGTATGGTCGTCGTAATATCGCTATGCTTACAATTGCTCCTACGGGCACCACATCTTTGATGTCGCAGACCACATCGGGCATTGAGCCTGTCTTCCGTCCTGTATACAAGCGCCGTCGTAAGATTAACCCATCTGACATTGGCAAGAAGGCTGACTTCATCGACGAGACCGGCGAGAAGTTCGAGGAGTACTACGTTTATCACCACCAGTTTGTCAATTGGTTGGATAAGAACGGTTACGATATCACCCGTTTGCAGAGCATCAGCGATGCCGAGTTGGATAAGTGGTTGAAGGCCTCTCCATACTACGGAGCTACTGCAAACGATATCGACTGGGTAGCTAAGGTTCGTATGCAGGGTGCAATCCAGAAGTGGGTAGACCACTCTATCTCTGTTACCGTAAACCTTCCAAATGACGTTAGCGAGGCTCTCGTTGCCGAGGTATATCGTACAGCTTGGGAGTGCGGCTGTAAGGGTGTAACCGTTTATCGTGACGGTTGCCGTGATGGCGTACTGCTCGACAAGAACAGCAAGTCAAAGAAGAGCAACTGTAACGGCACATCCGATAGCAACCGTAAGCGTCCGGTATCTGTTCCTGCCGACATCGTACGTTTCAAAAACGGTAGCGAGGATTGGATTGCTTTTGTAGGTATCCAGGATGGTCGTCCATACGAGATTTTCACCGGTAAGATTGAGGAGGACGCTATGTACATCCCACGTAAGGTTACTAACGGTAATATCATCCAGGTCTGCGAGGAGGATGGCAACAAGCGCTATGACTTCCAGTATACCGACCGTTACGGCTACACCAACACTATCGGCGGTATCTCTCGTCTGTTCGATGAGGAGTTCTGGAACTATGCGAAGCTTATCTCTGGTGTTTTGCGCCACGGTATGCCTATCCACAAGGTAGTACACCTTATTGATGGTCTGCATCTGAACAGCGAGAGCATCAACACCTGGAAGAATGGTGTACAGCGCGCCTTGAAGCCATATATCGTGGATGGCACTCGCTCTAAGGGCAAGTGTCCACAGTGTGGCCAAGAGGAGATGGCATACCAAAATGGTTGCTTGACCTGTATGTCGTGTGGTTATTCTAAGTGCGGATAGTCCGTATTTGTTTTACATACATTTTAATATCTAGGCGTGTCTAACAATTTTTAGACACGCCTTTTTGTTGGAAGTCGTATAATAAGAGCAATTTTGAAGGCTGCGAGTAAGCGAGAGCAGAGTCAAGCCCGCTTGAACTATGCCGAGCGAGAGCAGACAAGGGAAGAATAACATATTCTTTCCAAGCTGCTCGCAGACCGAGGAACCGCAGTTTACTCGACGTAAATGAGGATTCCGAGGTCAAGGCAGATGCCGAAAGAGCCTTGCAAGACAACCTATTTCGCGGTAGAAGTCGTATAACAAGAACTATTTCCACGGCTGCTCGCAGACTGAGGAACCGCAGTTTACTCGACGTAAATGAGGATTCCGAAGTCAAGGCAGATGCCGAAAGAGCCTTGTTAGACGACTTCTTTTTTTGGCTTGTTATTTGTATAATGAATAGAGTGTAAAAACAAATTACTGAAATTATGAAAAGAATTTTACTCTCTATTGCAGTTACTGTGCTATCAATAGGTAGCATGTTTGCGCAGGACAATACAGCGGAGGGACTCCGTTGGAAGGATGTTGCAGGTAATCGTTTTTGGTCGAACTGGGAGATATCGGTCGGCGGAGGTGTAAGCTACACGGCATGGGATAAGTGGGGCTTCAGCAATCAAGGCGACTTCGGTGATAATATCGGTTGGACAGCCGAACTCAGTGCGACCAAGTGGTTTAACCCTATCGTAGGAGCCCGCCTACAAGTTGTTGCAGGCCAGCTCAAAGCATCTAACGAGCTACACGACACATGGGATAGCAATTGGATGTATCCTCATTTGGACGGCGTTATAAACCTCTCGAATTGGATTGGAGGATATCGCGACAACAGAGTATACTACGCCAAGATGTTTGCCGGTATGGGTGCCAGCATTGTGGATATGGGCGATGGTGGCTCAGCCGGTTTGGCCGTTGATATGGGTATGATACACACTTTTCGTATAAGCCCGCGCTTCGATATTCATCTTGAGACGCGAACAATGCTTTGTCCGGGTCGTGACCTTCCATCACAGATGCGTACCGATGCCGGTCGTTTCGGACAGGTCTACTCTGTTACAGCCGGTCTAAGCTACCGCTTCAATGAGCGAGGTTGGAATCGCACCTACTCACAGGTTGATGTAGACACATATATTGAGGCTATCGAGGTCCTTGAACTCGGACTTGCTGCTTCGGTACAGAGCGAGGAGGCATTAGCCGAGCAACTCGCCAAGCAGACCGAAGCCACCAAGCAGGCTAAGCAGGAGAACGACAAATTACGCAGTCAGATGAAGAACATGCGTGACGAGGAGATGGTCATCACATCATCAGCCATATTCTTCAACATCAACAGCGACCAGATACTCACTCGCTCCGAGGCCTCTTTACATCTGCTTAAACAAACCATCATGGATGCCCCTAAAGACCAGATATTCCATATTGTCGGTTATGCTGATGCTGACACCGGAACACCACAATACAATCAAGCTCTCTCAGAGCGTCGAGCAAAAGCAGTCTACGACTATCTAATTAAGCATGGTGTCCCCGAATCACAGCTCAAATGGGAGGGCGTCGGCTCGACAAAAAATATCTTCCCTACAAACTCTAATAACCGAGTGGTTATAGTGCAATAGTTATTGCTATACAACTTCTAAGATAGGAGGGGCTATCACAGCATTACGTGCTGGACAGCCCCTTAATTGTTACTCTATATTAAGTCCCGTAAATGTCACCATCATATCCTCTTCGGCGACCTCCTTCGGCACCTCAATACTTACTCTCTTTCTCTCTGCGGGCAAGAGGTTAAAATATCCGTCCGAAGCATACGCCGGTAGAATAGCCTCACCTGTTGCTTTAGAACGCACATTTGTTTTAAGGTTAAGTGCTATATTCTCTCCTCTATTACGCAGCTCCACCATAAGGACTACACTATCCTCACTCTCCGTACGACGCAAAATCTTCGACTCAACACGACTCTTACCTATTACATCCAACGAGCGATAAACCGTAGGCTCTTTAGGATTCACCCAGTAATCATTCTCCGAGAGAAGTCTGCCCTGCTTGTCTTGCAATTTCAGGCGAATCATCACAAGAGGTTCATCCGTTGCAGGGAGCTCTACCTGCTCAATATCCAGCAGATTATCCGCTACGATATCAAGTCCCTTCCACTGCTTGTTCCACAAAGCCTTACCGCTATGGTCATATATTGTAAAGGTCGCCTTTGCTCCAACGAACTCATCACACGAAGCATTTATAACCTGCAAACGGTGACTGGTCGCATTCCACTGAATATGCGTAGGCTCACACGCCTTCTTCGAGCCAAAGAAAGGTGCCGGCGTCTCATAGTCGTAGCTATACGTCTGCCATATCACACTTGGCCATGCCGGGTGGCTCATCCACAACAACAGACCACTTGTCGTCTGCCACATCTTGTGGTTCCACGCCTCAAACATATTGCGATAAATCTCATAGTTGAGCCACTGAGCGCGCTCGCAGAACTCATCCACATCCTTTGCGGGTTCTTCACCCAACGCGTTTATGTGCGCTATATATAACTGCCAGCCGTGGATATTTTGGTGCAGGTCGTGATAGTACCACACATCCCCGATAGGCCATAAATCCTCCGGAGCGATAAACTTGCGAATTGTCTCCGCCGTAGGCATCGCAGGAGCTCCCAACTCAGTCGTAAATCCTTGCGCTTTGTTCGTTGTAAACTCCTGATACTTATCAAAATATCCCCAAGGACCACTCTGACACAGATTCATCAGACGTGAATTTGCGTGATAGTGTCGTGTACCGTCTTCACGCAGGAACAACTCTTGGAATCTATCCTCCAAGAAGTTAGGGGCATAACCCTCATTACGAGGGCCCCAAATAGCTATTGACGGATGGTTACGGTATCGACGCACTATCTCTGTGGCATTAGCCATAAACAGCTCTGCATCAATAGGCTCCAGATTATAATCTCCCGTAGACATCGAAAAGTCGTTCCACACCAACATACCATACTCGTCGCACAACTCATAAAATACCTCCTCGGTAGACTCGCCTGTCCAGTTACGAACCATCGTAAAATTCATATCCTTATGCAGACGGAAATATGGCTCCAGATGCTCTCTGTCGCAACGTTTCATAGCATCGTCCATACCCCAGTTACCTCCCTTACAGAAGATTTTTACGCCATTGACACAGACTACAAGATGCGGATTATTGCTATCAGGAATTGGTGTTACCAACTCCTCTGCCCCCTCTTTAAAGACAGGGATAACCGTCTGACCATACTCCTTGTCGGTCATCTTGCGCTGACGATAATCAAATAGCACCTTACCGTGACTATATGCCTCGGTTGGGTTATATGAGAATCTGATACGCTTCTTCTCCTTGTTGCGTGCCATCAACTCGTATGAAAGCTCACGCACACCAAAACGAGTAATCTCTCTCTGAAGAGCACGACCACCCTGCTCTACACTCAGCTCCAGAGTATAGAGGTTCTGCTCTCCATATCCGTTAGGCCACCATAGACGCGGAGCGACGAAATGCAACTGTGCAAACTCCTCATGAGAGAACACCACCTCACGCTGCTCTTTAGCTTCGAGTGTAACACTCTTTGAAAACTCCACATCACCAATCTTACCCTTCACAACAGCACTCTGCGCCTCTGAAGAGGAGTTCTTGAGCATTGCACGAATAGTAATATCCGCCGATGATGTGTCGGGCAAAGGCAGGTCGGTAATCACAAATGGATCTGTCAGGCTGATAGAGCCACCACGTTGCAACTCCACACTCTGCCATATACCGATATTGCGGTCACGAATACCCGGTACCCAGTCCCAGCCCTCGGTACAGATAAACGTTGGACCATCCATACACAACACGCCACCGTTAGGGCCGGCAGAATTAAACTCCTGCTCATGCGGTATACCAGGATTATGAGGAGGTATTATCTTCACAACCAGCGTATTCTGCTCACCCTGCTTCAGAAGAGTGCTTACGGGGAACGATGCGCGAGTAAATGCTCCTGCTATATCACCCAGACGAGCCCCATTCAGCCACACCTCGGCCTTATAGTTTATGCCGTTAAAGAGCAACGTATAGAGCTCTCCTTCAGCAATCTGAGGAGTATCGAACGACACTCTATACCACCAATTCTGACGGCATAGGCTCTCCGGTATATAGAGATTATTCAATCCGTAATACGGATCAGGATATACACCCTGCTCAACAAGTGTTGTAAGCACTGTGCCCGGAACGGTAGCATTATACCATCCCGCTGTTGTGTCGGTATCCCATACCGTAATGCCCTTCTCGGTCAATGTAGCATCCTCAATCATCTGCCATCCACCCTCGATAAGAAAGTTTCCCTCGGCCGTAGGAGCCAAGCAACTCTTCTGAGCCACAAACTCCTTCCTTTCACATATAGGACGTGGAGCCTTTGACTTTGGAAGATTAGACTCCGGTTGAGGTGATGATAATCCGAAATTGAGCTGTGCTTGAGCTACGAATGACGAGAGCAGCACCAAAACACATGTCAAGCTGAGTATTCTTTTCATCTTATATAGAGTTTTATTTATTCGTTACACTCTGAAATCCCAATGAGAAATAGAGGAAGTGATATTTCACTGAGTTACGCCAGTACTCCCATGTATGAGCACCCGGACGTACACAAAAGTCGTGTGGAATCTTCAACGAGAGGAGCTTCTCATGCAGATTGCAGTTCACCTCGTAGAAGAAGTCATCCACACCGCAGTCAAACACCAACGATAGTGACTCCGGCTTAATCTGATCAACCAGATTAATTACCGTATGTTGAGCCCACAGCTCAGGATTCTCCTCTTGCGGTCCCAAATGTGATGAAATTTCCCAATTGTTAGGGAATGGTGTTATATCTACACCTCCCGACATACTACCTGCAAAAGCAAATATATCCTGATGACGAATTGCCAGATACAACGCTCCGTGGCCACCCATCGAGAGTCCCGTAATAGCTCTTGCTGACCTATCCGCAATAGTCTTGTATCGCTTATCAATATACGGAATCAGCTCCTCTATAATAAAACTCTCTCTCATAGAGCTTTTATTCAAAGGGCTATCAAAATACCAGCTATTAAAACCTCCATCTGGCATTACGATAATCACGTCGTGCTGGTCTGCAAGCTCGGCCGCCTTACCTTTGTTAAGCCAAGCGTCGTGGTTATCTGCATAACCGTGCAATAGATAGACCACTGGAAAAGCCTCAACTTTCTCATACGAATCTGGCAAAATGACATTCACCATCACCCCTTTAGGCATCACCTTACTTGCCACCTCCACAGTCTGCACCTGATATGCATACGCACTTGCAGATATAGCCAACGCTACGATGAACAAAAAAAATCTTTTCATACTCTCTCTAAAATTAATTCTCCAACAATATAATTTTCACAAAGATAGAGAAAAAGTGACGAACAAATAGTTTTTTCATCGAATAAATACCTATTTTTGTGATGTAGTTATTAAGCAAAATAATCTTTTCGATATGAAACAGTTGTCTATATGTATCATTTTATTGGTGCTAACGGCTTGCGGTGAAGCCCCACAGAAAAAGCGAGATATGCTCTTCAATGGAGATAATCTCTCTGGCTGGGAGATGGCAGTTATGCCGGGTGCCGATATGCAGCAAGCCACAGAGCTTTTCCGCGCAGAGCAGGGTAATATTAAGATTGCGGGCGAGCCATTCGGCTATCTCTACACCGTCGAGCAGCACTCAGTCTATAAGCTACATTTCGAGTGGCGTTGGGTTGGAGAGCCTACCAATAGCGGTGTCTTTATCCACGTTCAGAATCCGGGAGATGTATGGCCCAGAGCCTATGAGTTCCAACTTATGGCAGGTCATGCCGGCGATATGGTGATGTTGGGCGGAGCCAAGTTGGAGGATTTCCCCTGCGAAGGCGAATTTCCCATCAAACCTCGAGAGGGCGATTATGAGAATGCTGCCGGCGAGTGGAATACGGGCGAGATTGTCGTAAACGGCCCATTTTTGGAGTACTACGTAAACGGTCATCTGCAAAACCAGGCCACAGCCAAGTTCGAGACCGGACACATTGCTCTTCAGAGCGAGGGTGGTCCATTGGAGCTACGCAATATCTATCTCGAAGCTATCGAATAAAGGTCTGCTCTATTGCACAACTCAAAATATTTTATTAGCTTTGTATCAGTAAATAAACACACATAAAATTATAATTCTGTTATGGCAAATTTAAGAATTCTTAAGAAAGAGATTGATTATCGTTTGGAGGAGTTTGTCTTCGATTGCGAGATGGCTATATATTTCCAGCCCTCTAAGGAGGATGCTATCGTAGCACTTATGGAGAAGGCTGTTGGCTTGCGCAACGCACTTTATGAGAAGGCTAATAACCCAACCGAGCCACACAACCGTTCATTGGTTAAGAAGTACTACGCAGCATTCCGCCGCGATATGGTTGCTTCATTCGGCTCTATGTTCGAGGAGTTAAGCGCACTCAACGAGGCAAAATAAGGCTAAGGCCTCTCTAAGCCTCTTCAAAAAAAAGGATGTGTCTGCCAAAGACACATCCTTTTTTGTTTATCTTACAGGGAACTCCGTTATGCGTAGCGTTGTACATCCAAAAGGTATAAGTTCAATATCTACCCACTGAGCAACCTCTGATGATAATTGCTGACTCATATAATTAAATGCACCCACACTATTGCGTGATAGATTCCACTCTGGAATTACTCTTGCACGAGTTGAAATAGTGATAGGAGCAGCCTCCAAAGACCAAGGAGTGAGCGTACACTCATTTTGAGTCACTACAAAATGTTTATCGATACTATCTGAGTGTAGATTGTCGTGTGGCAGAGCAACATTCCAAGGGGTAGGCGAAGTAACTTCATAGTAGTATGGTCCACAAGCCTCCAAATCATTACCCTCGCTAATATGCTTTTGCCACTGCTCCTCCATCTTCAGAGCATAAATCAGCGGTCCGCGCTCAATGACAGCAGCATTATCCCACCAACGAGTACACTCAATGTGAGCTTTGAATTGCAGACGAACCACATCACCATCTTTCCACCTACGGTCAATGGTAATAATGCCTCCATCTTCTTTTGAAGCCGAAACGCTCTGACCATTAAGCGTCAATATATAACCATCACTCCAAGCCGGGATACGCAACTCGAATGGAAACTTTATCTTCGAGTGTTGCTTATTTGGCAGAGAAATCTTAAAAGACACCTCCTCACGGAATGGATAGTGAGTCTGCTCCTCAATGATAACCGGCACTTCATCGATAGTCGTGTTTAGTGTCGAAGGGGCATATACCAATGCAGCCAAGCCGCCATCCGATGTCTTATACCACAGATTTTGTGTAAACTTCGGCCATGCCTGATGCATATTACAAGTGCAGCATGGGAAGCCCGTCAGCAAACCATATATCAAATCCGTATCGTTATGAGGTGATGAAAAATTGTGCCACGAGCGAGTGATAGCTACCTGATTTATCTGATGATAATATTGGCGGGCATCAGCCTTATCGGTAATCTGTGTTGGAAGAGCATTATATGTTATACGCTCAAGTAAATCGAGATATCTGTTATCCCCCGTAATGCGAAACATCTCTTCAAGTGAATACATCATCTCGACGGTAGTGCATAACTCCGAACCACGTGTTGGCTCGCCGAAGTGTAGCAACTCATCGCCTGCCCACAAGCCTGTTGGGAAACCAATAGTGTGACGTATGCGACGCAAAGCCTCAAGTGGAGCATTAATATGCTCGTCAAGGTGTGAAAGCTGATAATATACAACAGGAGCTTTGAAGCCTTGAGCCAGATTTACACAGTGAAGACTATTTTGGCGATAAAGATGGTCTTCGGTAGTAAAACGCGCCGTCCAGTCATCTGTTAGCGAATGAAGCAACTCACCCAACTCAAGCAACTCACTATTGCCGGTGATATTGTATAGCCACAACACCATCAGCAGGTTGTCGCCACCACGTTCCTTACCCCAGAAAGACCAATAATCCAGAGGCTTTTCGGGTAGTGTACGAAGCTGATAGGCAAAATAGTTCTCCATAAATGTAATGACTCGTTCATCTGCTGAAGCCATATAATACTGCTGAAGTATCTTCAGCGCCACCATACGAGGCCACCAATCTGAGGCAACATCTGCCTTGTCGGCTTTGTCCGTACCGGGACCAAAATAACCACTTGGCTGCTGACTACCGAGAATAGACTCAACCCATCGTAGAACCTTTGCCTTCAAGGCATCATCCTTCATAATATATGCCATAGGGAGTGCTCCATCAATCCAGTATGGACCTCTCTCCCAAACATCTCCGTTTCCGCCAAGCCACGCATTATCCTCGCCCACAACGGGATATAGCTCGTCAAGATGGCCCGTCACTCCATCCAGCAGACTCTGCATCTGCACATCCAACCAGCCATTAGGACGAATTTCACCCAATGGCAGTTGAGCATAGTGAGTTGGGGTAAGCGGGGTACGATTATATATTGGGGATGGATTCTGTGCACAAGCACAATAGGTTGTAAAAATCATCAAAAAGCCAATAATTAATCGCTTCATAGTATTATTCTTTATTCAAATTATATTGTATACGTTGTAAGCCACTACGACGAAGTGGTGTTAAGCCAAAACGGGATGTAAACTCCTCTTCACTCATTGTAAGCCACTGCTCCGGGCTGATAGCATTAGGAGAAAACAAAGGATTAAAGTTCGGATTTTTATGGTTTGGAGCCTTTTGATTGTAGGGACAACATATCTGACACTCGTCACAACCGAATATCCAACCGTGTAAATCTATCCCCTCCACATTGCGTTGCTCTATGGTTTGACACGATATACATCGTCGGGCATCAATCGTTCTATTTGCGTTTATAGCACCATTCGGACACACCTCTACGCAACGACGACACTCCGCACATCCTACCTCCTCGATAGGTTTATCATATCTATCCACCTGGCAATTAATCACCAATTCTCCAAGCAAAATATATGTGCCGAGGGTGGGAGAAACAAGCAATGATTGTCTGCCTATCCATCCCAAACCGGCATTCACAGCATATTGCTTTTCGAATATTGGAGCTGAATCGACAAATGCTCTACCCTCCACATCCGGATACAACTCTTTGAGCGAGGACAACATTCGAAGCAACATCTTCTTTATCGTCTTGTGATAGTCGCCATTACAAGCATACGAGGCAATCTTTCCTCGCGTGGAAGATGTATAATGACTATTGACATCGGATTTATAGCTTACGGCGCAGACAATCACACTCTTGGCGCCCTCCACCATCTGTGTAATATCCTCCCTCTTATCAATGTTACGACACATGTAATCGAGCGATGCCACATTGCCCGCATCAATCCACTCCTTCAGCCTACGAGTGTTCGACGTCAGCTGCTGCGGTCTGGCAACACCACACGCGTCAAAACCCTCTGACTGAGAGATATTTACTATATCCGAATACCTAATCATAGCAGTTTAACACTCAAAAATACCAAAAAGTTCTGAAAATTTATGTATCTTTGTCCCAAATTTGTATTAATTTTTAGATGATGAGATTTAACACCATTTATGAAATTCTGCGCCATAGTGTGGAGAAGTTCCCCAAGAAGGTTGCATCAGCCATGTTTGGTGGCGAGGAGGTAACCTTCAGCGATGTGTGGGCGAGAGTAGAGGATGTTCAAGCGCAGTTGATGAGTGCAGGTTTAAATCCCGGAGACAAGGTTGTCTTACTGAGTGGCAGTATGCCTAATTGGGGCGTTTGCTACTTCGCAGCAACTACCGCAGGTATGGTCGTAGTACCTATTCTTCCCGATTTCACGGGAGAGGAGTTAGACAAGCTAATTGCGCATTGTGAGGCTAAGGCATTGTGCGTTTCAGATAGGTTATTTAGCAAATTATCTAAGCAGACTATCGAGTCACTCAATATCGTAATACGTACAAAAAACCTCAGCATAATATCCCAGAAAGTTCATGCTGAAGGCTCAAAGATGCTCCCTAAACCGGAGGATTTAGCTGCGATAATCTACACGTCGGGTACGACTTCACAGCCTAAAGGCGTTATGCTGACGCACTACAACATCGCCTCTAACGTATCGATGTGCTACGACTTGTTCCCTATCGACGAGAACGACTCTATGCTCTCGGTGTTGCCTATGGCTCACACCTACGAGTGTACGCTCGGCTTCCTTTATATTTTCTCTGCCGGAGGCACCGTTACCTATCTTGAGAGGCAACCGACAGCTTCAGTCTTGCTGCCTGCTTTGAAGAAGGTCCGCCCTACATGTTTTTTGATTGTACCACTTATTATAGAGAAGGTATACCGCGCACAGATATTGGCTAAGTTCACCTCAAATGGTTTCTGGCGTTGGCTCTATTCGATAGGATTTGTCCGTCGCTATCTGCATCGTGTAGCAGGTAAGAAGCTCCAGAAAGCCTTTGGTGGTAAGATTCGTTTCTTGGGTATCGGCGGTGCAAAACTCGACACTCAGGTTGAGCAGTTCCTACTCGATGCCAAGTTCCCGTATGCTATCGGCTATGGACTCACCGAAACTGCGCCTCTTGTTGCCGGTCAGATTCCTGGCAAGTGCAAGTTAGGTGCGACAGGCCCTGCAATGAAGGGTGTAGAGGTACGTTTGGATGATATTAATCCGGAGACTCAGCAGGGAGAGATTGTCGTTAATTCTCCATCTGCAATGGCGGGTTATTATAAGAATGAGGAGGCCACTGCCACAGCCTTCACTCGCGATGGTTGGTATCGCACCGGCGACTTAGGCTACATCGACGAGGATGGCTACATCTTCATCAAGGGTCGTCTGAAGAATATGATTCTGGGCCCAAGTGGCGAGAATATCTACCCTGAGGAGATTGAGTCCGTAATCAACTCCAACGCCTATGTTTCAGAGTCGCTTGTTACCGAGCAGGATGGACAGTTGGTTGCTTTGGTCCACTTCGACACCGACGCTATTGAGCGTTTGAAGGACGAGCTGATGGAGAAGTGGGAGATTAGCCGAGACGAGTGGCATAAGAAGAAGGACAAGTGGGCACACCGTATGGAGGAGCTCAAGAAAGAGATTGTCACTTACGTAAACTCTAAGGTTAATCGTTTCTCTCGCATCTCGAAGATTGAGGAGGAGGAGAAAGAGTTTGAGAAGACTCCAACCAAGAAGATTCGCCGTTTCCTTTACAGCGGTAAGAAATCCAATCAAGAAACCGCCAAGAAATAGCTCTCATCACATCTGATAAGAGTGCCTAAACAATTGAGGGTGTCACAACATGTGTGACACCCTCAATTTATATATAGTCGCAATCGACTATCTCTTTCCCTTCTTCTGCTGCATCATCTCCTCCTGCTGACGCATCATCTCCTCATAACGCAACTGGAACTTTGACTTCTTGCCATTATGTTGCTTTGCAGCCGTACGCTCCATCATCGCTCTAATCTTCTTGTCATCGACAAAGCGACGCATCGAGAACATGATTATCATAGTCAGAATCTGCGATACCAAGTAGTAGTAGCACAAACCAGATGCATAGTCGTTAAACCACAAGAGCATCATCACAGGCATCATGTATACCATCATAAACTTCATCGCACCCATCTGTGGCTGTGCTGCGCCTGTCTGCTTGTAGCTCATATATGAGAATCCCATCAGAGCGATACTCATCAACAATGCGAACAAACTCACGTGGTCACCATACCAAGGAATTGTAAATGGCAACTCCAATACGCTATCGTATGACGATAAATCCTCAGCCCAAAGGAATGACTCTCCACGCAGCTCGATACTTGCTGGGAAGAAGCGGAACAATGCCCACAAAATAGGTAGCTGAATAAGCATAGGCAAACAACCTCCCAGAGGATTTACTCCCGCCTTCTTATAGAGCTCCATCATTGCCTGATTCTTCTTCATCGCATCCTCCTTACGTGGATACTTCTCATTCAGGGCATCCATCTCAGGCTTGATAACACGCATCTTCGCCGTTGAGAGGTAGCTCTTATAAGTCAAAGGCAGAATCAAGGCCTTAACCAACAAGGTCAAAATCAAGATAATGATACCGAAGTTTGCTATATGGTTACTCAAGAAGTCCATCACAGGGATAATAATCCAACGGTTGAACCATCCAATCAGCCATCCGCCCAATGGAATCACCTCCTCCAAGTAGATATCCTCGCCACGGTTATTGACCACATCCTTCAAGATAGCATACTTATTAGGACCGCAGTATATCGACATCTCGAACTCCTGCTGGTCATCATACGCCAACTCCATCTTCGAAGTAAAAGTCTTAATCATACCTGAGCCTGCCTTCTGAGTGTAGGTCTTCATATCAGCCGAGAGGAAGTTATCGTGTGCTATGAAGGTCTGTGAGAAGAACTGCTGCTTAAACGAAACCCAGTTTACGCTCTCATCCACCTTCTGCTTAATAGTTACACCCTCAGAGCTTAAATCCAACTCCTCAACCTCATCCTCGTCTGGTAGACGATATGCAATTGTGGTATAGTTGTTCTCGTTCTTGAAGCCTCGCTCATTCTGATACGAAGTATTAGACCACTCAATGCTGATATGATCCTGCTGAGCCAATATAGGCTTCATATTCTCAAATCGAATATCAAAATCAATCAGATAGTCGCGTGAAGGCACCTTCTTATCATATATGGTGTACTCATAAATCACCTTAGAGCCCGGCATTACCTCCAAAGCAAAGGTCACCTTCTGTGAGTCCTTGCCCTCCTCAACGCCTACCAAATCAAATATAAAGTCATTGGTATTGAGCAACACCTGTGATTGTCCGTTCAGGTAATAGAACTTCGTACCAAACTTCGCTGTGGCAGGATTAAACAAGACAACCTTCTCATTACGCTCACCCTCAGCATACTTTGTATACTCTTCGAGAGTCACCTTTGACAATGCACCACCCTTGGCACTGAAATCAACAGTCAGGTAGCTGTTTTTCACCGTGATTGTAGTATCGGCCTTTGCCTCAGGGTTCTCTGCGTATGCAGCATACAACAACTCGCCGTACTGTCCTCTCTCGGGAGCAATTTGTGGCACCTCAACCTTCAAACTATCATTCGCTGCTACCAGATTATTCAGGCTATCAGCTTTAAATTCCTCAGCAGCCTCCTCTGCCGCCTTTGCCATCTGCTCCTGGCGAGCCTTCTCTTGTTGAGCTTGAATCTCTTCGCTCTGACTGGAACTATACCACACGTAGCCAACAAATATCAAGCCCATGAGGACAAGTCCCGTAATCGTATTTTTATCCATTTCCTATATAAATTTATATTAACTTCTACTTATTCATCGCCGCAGCAACAAATGCCACAAATAATGGCGCAGGGTTAGCCACCGTACTCTTATACTCAGGATGATACTGAGTTGCCACGAACCAAGGATGGTCGCTCACCTCTACCACCTCTACCAAACCTGTATCCGGATTTACTCCCGAAGCTATCATTCCTGCAGCCTCAAACTGAGCAAGATACTTCTCGTTAAATTCGTAACGATGTCTGTGACGCTCCGATATTAGCTCCTCGCCATAAGCCTCATAAGCCTTTGTTCCTGGCTTCAGCTTACAAGGATAAGCACCCAAACGCATCGTACCACCCTTTGTTGTGATACCCTTCTGTTCCTCCATAAGGTCGATTACAGGATTCTTTGTCTGCACCAACTCGCTTGAGTGAGCATCCTTGATACCCAATACATTACGAGCGTACTCTATCACTGCACTCTGCATACCCAGACATATACCCATAAATGGCACCTTATTCTCACGTGCATAGCGTACAGCCTCAATCTTACCCTCTACGCCACGTATTCCGAATCCCGGAGCTACCAATATACCCGACATACCACTCAGCTGTTCAGCCACATTCTCGGCCGTCAGATTCTCCGAATTTACATATGTAAGTTTCACCTTACAGTTATTCGCTGCTCCTGCATGGATAAATGACTCGCTGATAGACTTGTATGCATCTGGCAACTCTGTGTACTTACCCACCAATGCAATCTGCACCTGATGCTCTGGGTTCTTTACCATCTCGACAAACTGCTTCCAAGCATCCAATTGTGGGGCATCCGAATCCTCAATACCCAACTTACGCAGTATCACATCGTCAAGATGCTGAGCATGCATACGCAATGGCACCTCATAGATTGTTGGTACATCGATAGACTCCACAACAGCATCTGGAGTCACGTTACAGAACAAAGCCACCTTACGACGCACCTCCTCCGAGAGCTCATGCTCCGAACGAAGCACCAACACATCAGGCTGCACACCCTCCGACTGCAACTCCTTTACAGAGTGCTGTGTAGGTTTTGTCTTCAACTCTCCCGACGCAGCCATGTAAGGTATCAACGTCAGATGTATAAGTACAGAGTTCTGGTAACCGAGCTGATTACGCAGCTGACGAACCGACTCTATGAAAGGCAAAGACTCAATATCTCCTACCGTACCACCAATCTCCGAGATAATCACATCATACTGCTTTGTAGCACCCAAGAGCTGTATACGACGCTTAATCTCATCCGTAATATGAGGAATCACCTGCACGGTCTTACCCAAGAACTCGCCACGACGCTCCTTTTCGATTACTCGCTTATAAATCTTACCCGTAGTTACGGTATTGTTCTTCGATGTTGTTATCGACGTAAAACGCTCATAGTGACCCAAATCCAAGTCTGTTTCGGTTCCGTCATCTGTCACATAACACTCTCCGTGCTCGTATGGGTTCAAAGTACCGGGATCCACATTCAAATATGGGTCAAACTTCTGAACTGTTACCGAATAACCTCTGGCCTGTAACAAGCGGGCAACTGAGGCTGAAATAATACCCTTACCTAACGATGATGCCACACCTCCGGTAACGAAGATGTACTTTGGTTTCTCAAGTTTCATATCTGTTCAAATTATATTAACCTAACTATTCTGCTGCATTCTCCTTATCAATCAAAACAACCTTCTCGATTGTCTCCTGCAATTCGCGCTTTGACTTTGCAATCTTCTCGCGTATATCGGCAATCATAGCCTCAGCATTCTTTGACTTAGAGAAGAATCCGATATTATTCTCCAACAAAGCTATATCCTGCTCCAGCTGACGCACCTTGTTATACAGACGCTCACGCTCAGCACGCATACGCTTATCTGCACCGCCACCCTTCATCGACTGTAAACGCTCCTTAAAGCGATTCATCGAACGGTCATGCTCCGAGCCACGCAATACTGCAAACATAGCATCTACCGCCTGCTTATATCTCTTCTGTATAGCCTCTTTCTGCTTGATAGGCACATAACCCACCTCACTCCAGCGTCGCTGGAAATCCTTAATCATATCGTAGCCGCCGCTCTTAATATCGGCAGCTGCCATCTCCTCAATCAGAGCCTCCTTCTTCTTCAGGTTCTCCTCATACTGACCCTCCACTCCTGCAAAGTGTGCAGCTTTGTTCTCGAAGAACTTATCGCAAGCGGCGCGGAAACGCTTCCATATCTGGTCTGAGTAACGACGAGGCACAGCACCTATGCTCTTCCATTTTGCCTGCAATGCTATCAACTCGTCTGTTGTATGCTTCCAATCTTCACTTGTCTGCAAAGCCTCTGCTGCCTCACAAATCTCACTCTTGAGTTGCAGATTATGCTCCATCTCACTCTTCACGCCTGCATAGAAAACTCGCTTAGCCTCAAAGAAGTTATCGCATGCTGTACGGAAACGCTCATAGATACGTGTATTGTCCTTCTTAGGAGCGAAGCCGATGGTACGCCATATCTTCTGAATCTCCAACAGACGCTCACTCGCCTTATTCCACTCCTTACGAGTTGTGAAAGGTTGCTCTATGAGTGCTTCAGTCTTCTCACACAACTCACTCTTGAGCTCCAAATTCTTTGTCTGCTCTCGCTTTATACCCTCAAAGTAGTCTTGATGTTGCTTGTTGATACGGCTTGACGCATCCTTGAAACGTTCCCACAACTGCTCTTTATACTCATTTGCCACCGGTCCTGTCTCGCGCCACTCGTCATGCAACTTCTGCAACTTATGGAATGCATCCACAATCGAAGGCTCCATGATAAGAGCCTCGGCCTGCTCACACAATGAGATTTTCTGCTCGTAGTTCTTCTTCAAATCCAAGTCGCGAAGCTCCTTGTTGATTTTGATGAAGTTGTAGAAATTCTCCACATGCAGGTTATATGTCTCCCACAAATCCTTAATCTTTGTCTGAGGCACCACACCCGTATCCTTCCAACGCTGCTGAAGCTCTCTGAACTTCGTAAACGTTGTATTTATCGTCTCGTCAGAGTTTACCAACTCCTTCAACTCCTCAATTATTGCGAGTTTTATTTTAAGGTTCTCCTCCTTTATTGTATCTAAGTCTGCAATATACGCATCACGCTTCGTGCGATACTGCTTGAATAACTCCTTAAGTTCTACCTCTGCGGCATCCACAGCAGGTGTAAACTCTGCCTGCTCGCCATGTTCAGCAACAAAAGCCTTACGCGCTGCATCTACCTCTGCGCGGTGCAACTTGTAGAAAGCAATCTTTATCGCCTCCACCCTCTTACGCAGGGTATGCACAGGCTCTGTTGCAAGCAACTCAGCAAACATCGCCACAAGCTCCTGCTTGCTCTTATCACTCACCTCGCTCTTGTTTACATCATCTGTCGCAAGCTCCTCGGCAATCTCTTCGTCCAAGCTAAGACCGGCTTGTTCTGCATCCAAAGCCGCATCCTCCTCGGCAAAAGCAGCCATTTGAGCCTCCTGCTCTACTACCTCCTCAATCTCTGAGGCGTTTTCTACCACAACATTTTGCACATCTTCGGCAACGCCGACTGACTCCACAGGAGCCGAATAGTTAGAATTTTCAGTAGCCATCACTTTGAAGTTTTAAGTTTTAGTTATGCATAAGCATACAATTGTGCAAATATAATCATTTTATCCCATCTATAATCCTTTTTTCGAATGGATTTTTGTATATTTGTAGAAATTTTACATCAAGTAGTTCAATTATGGCATACCGTATATTGGTTATAGATGATGAGGAGGATATATTGGAGTTTGTTCGATACAACCTTCAACGTGACGGTTACGAGGTCTACACCGCCTCAAATGGTGCATTAGGATTAGAGAAGGCTTTAGAGGTTAAGCCTCACCTTATCCTGCTGGATATGATGATGCCGGTACTCGACGGCGCCGAGACTTGCAAGGCCATTCGCAAGTCCCCTAAGCTGCGCAACATTATGGTCGTCTTCCTGTCGGCTGTAAGCGACGAGGAGATGCAGCTCACCGGATACGAAGCCGGTGCCGACGATTATATCAGCAAACCTATCAAGATGAACATCTTGCGTAGTCGTGTTAAAGCGATTCTGAAACGTATCTCCCCTATCGAGCACAATGATAAAATCACTATCGACACAACCAATTTCCAGGTCCACAAAGGCGATGAGACCATCACTCTGCCTCGCAAGGAGTTCAACCTTCTTAGACTACTCTACTCTCATCCGGGCCAACTCTTCACTCGCGAATATATCTACCGCGAGGTGTGGGGCGAAGATGTTGTCGTTGGCGATAGAACCATCGATGTTCACATCCGCAAATTACGCCAAAAAATTGGCGAGGAACATATCGTAACAATCAAAGGTGTCGGTTACAAATTCATCGAAGTCCCGACCGAGAACTCTAACGACTAATCCTATGAAACGCTTACTTTTCACATGCGCTTTGATATGCTCATTTTTCGGAGCTAAAGCCCAGGATTTCAACACCTATTTCACTGACGCTACACTACGTTTAGATTATATCTTATCAGGTAATGCCGACCAGCAATTCATCGCCTTGGACCAGATGTCGCTGAGCGATAAATGGTGGGGACGCCGCACCAATCTCGACCAAGTTCCCTTGCGCGGTAACGGCGAGATTAGGGTATTGGAAAAACAGAGCGATAAAGTCCTTTATCGCAACGCCTTCTCCACCCTCTTCCAGGAGTGGCTCACTATTCCCGAAGCCAAGAGCATCAATAAGAGTTTCGAGGCGACTTTCCTTGTTCCCCAACCTCGAGAGTCCGCCGATATTGAGGTCGTTTTATACAACATCAAAGGAGAGGTCACAACCCGCTTTCGTCATAGCTATTCGCCTGATGATAAGCTCATTCGCATAATCCATAACAACCGCACCGTTCCCCATAAATACCTCCATCGTGGCGGCTCTTCCGAGGAGTGTATCGACGTTGCCATCATCGCCGAGGGTTACCGTATTGACGAGATGCACCGCTTCTTGGATGATGCCCAAACGGCCTGCGATGCCATCCTGAGTTATGAGCCGTTTGCCTCTTATGCCGATTCATTCAACTTCATAGCTGTTATGTCCCCCTCGACGGACAGCGATGTAAGCATTCCTCAAGATAATCTATGGCGCGACACGGCAGTAAGTTCCAATTTTATGACCTTCTACACCGAACGTTACCTTACAACCAACGCTCTACATCAAACTCATGACCTTCTTGCCGGCATTCCCTATGAACATTTGATAATCCTCGCTAATACAGACACTTACGGAGGTGGCGGCATATATAATTTCTACACTCTCACCACCACCCACCACCCCGCTTTCCGTCCTGTTGTAGTTCATGAGTTCGGTCACTCTTTTGGTGGCTTGGGCGACGAGTATTTCTACGACGACCCCGCAGCTACGGGTTATGCCGAAGATATGTACTCTTTGGATTATGAGCCATGGGAACAGAACATCACCTCACTCGTTGATTTCGATTCCAAATGGAAGGATATGCTCCCCGAAGGCACTCCTATCCCTACCGAGCCCACCGACGAGCGAGCCAAGAACTACACCATCGGCGTCTACGAAGGTGGAGGCTATCTCACTCATGGCATCTTTCGTCCTGCGGTAACATGCCGTATGCGAGATAATGTAGCGACACAATTCTGCCCCGTATGCCAGGCTGCTATCGAGCGTGTCATTCTGCATCAGGCTCCCAAACGCTAATCATTCTCCACACAATATCAAGGCTGCCGCATCAACATCGGCAGCCTTTTTGTTACCCTTCAAGGTCAAAAATGGACATTTATTTTCAAGAAAATAAAATATTTCCCGAATGGTTTGTTTTCCCCCGAAAAGTTTATTAACTTTGTTAGGTTTGTAACATCAATGCCGAGATACAGACCATTGAGTACAGCTTTTACATAACGATTTTTAAGACTATAAACATATAAAATTCAAATTATGATTGTATTGGTATTGAACTGTGGAAGTTCATCTATTAAGTATCAGGTCATCGATATCAATGACCAAGAGAACACCCTATTAGCTAAGGGTTTGGTAGACCGTATCGGTCTTGCAGATGGTCGTCTTACTCACAAGCCTGTGGGCAAGAATATCTACGATGTTGTAATGCCTATCGAGGACCATACCAAAGGTATCAGTCTCGTGTTGGAGGCTCTGACTAATGCAGAGCACGGCGTAGTTGCTGACTTAGCAGAGATTAAGGCCGTTGGTCACCGCGTAGCGCATGGCGGCGAGTTCTTCAATTGCAGCGTTGTCGTTGATGAGGACGTCAAGGCTAAGATTCGTTCTCTTTTCGAGCTTGCACCTCTTCACAATCCTGCCAATTTGGAGGGTATTCTCTCTATCGAGAAGGTTTTGCCTGGCGTAGCTCAGGTGGCGGTATTTGACACCTCTTTCCACCAAACTATCCCTGCCATCAACTACCTCTATGCCCTGCCGGAGAAGTACTACGACAAGTATCGTGTCCGCAAGTACGGTTTCCACGGCACCAGCCATAAGTTTGTTGCGCAGGTAGGTGCTGAGTTGGTTGGTCTTGACATCAACAACTCTAAGATTGTAACCTGCCATATTGGTAATGGTGGCTCTGTTACTGCTGTTTTGAATGGCAAGTCCTTCGATACCTCTATGGGCTTCACTCCACTCGACGGTTTGATGATGGGTACTCGATGCGGTCAGGTTGATGCCGGAGCTATCACCTACATCGGCGAGAAGGAGAATATGACCTACGCCGAGCTCAATACGATGATGAACAAGGAGTCTGGTATTATGGGTCTTACAGGCGTATCAAGCGATATGCGTGATATCGACGATGCGTACGACGCAGGCAACCCTAAGGCTATCGTAGGTCGCGATATGTACTACAACCGCATCAAGAAGTTCGTCGGCGAGTATGCTGCCGAGATGGGTGGTTTGGATTTGCTCATCTTCACAGGAGGTGTAGGCGAGAACTCTAAGGACTTGCGCGAGTACGTATGTAAGAACATGGAGTTCCTCGGCATCGAGATTGACTACCCTTACAACGACACTATCCGTGGTCGCAATGCCATCCTCTCTACCGAAAACTCTAAGGTTAAAGTTGCTGTTATTGCAACCAACGAGGAGCTTGTTATCGCTACCGACACATACAATTTGACAAAGAACTTATAAAAACCTAATACAAATATGATTACACATCTTTCAGAAATAGTTTCAGCTGCCGTAGCGCGCGGCAGAAAGCGTTTGGCCGTAGCTTATGGTCAGGACACACATACCATCGAGGCTGTATACAACGCATGGCAGGAGGGCTTGGTTGATGCCACTCTTTATGGTGATAAGGCCACCATTGAGGCAGCTTGCAAGGAGTTGGGCATTGACCACAACATCTTTAAGATTGTCGATGAGAGTTCCGATGTTGTTTGTGTTAAGTTGGCTATCCAGTCTGTTGTTGATGGTCAGGCCGATGTTCTTATGAAGGGTCTGGTCTCTACCGACAAGTATATGCGCGGTATCTTGAACAAAGACGCTGGTTTCTTCCCTCCAAAGGGTGTTTTGAGCCACGTCTCTGTTATTGAGATGCCTGGTCGCGATAAGCTCTTGACTATCTCTGACGTAGCTGTTATCCCACAGCCTGATTTCAAGCAGAAGCAGAAGCTTATCGGCTATATGGCACAGATTACCAAACTCTTGGGCATCGACTGTCCTAAGGTCGCTTGTATTGCCCCTTCAGAGCAGGTGTTGCCTTCTGTTCCATCATCTACCGAGGGTGCTATTTTGGCTAAGATGGCTGACCGCGGTCAGTTGGGTAAGGTTATCGTCGATGGTCCTCTTTCACTCGACGTAGCACTCTATAAGGAGGTTGCCGAGCATAAGAAGGTTACCGGTTCAAAGGTTGCCGGTGAGCCTGATTGCTTGCTCTTCCCAAATATCGAGTCGGGTAACGTATTCTTCAAGTCGGCTTCCCACTTCGGCGGTTCTGAGTTGGCTGCTATGGTCGTAGGTACTAAGTATCCTTGTGTACTTACCTCTCGTGGTGACACCCCACTCACCAAGAAATACTCTATCGCTCTTGCTTGTTTGGCAGCACGATAGCAGATAAAACACGAATAGAATAGTATAGTAGAATTATGGGCATACATTTCACCAGGGTTCTTGACGACCCCTCGAGGGATAGTAACGCCCTACTGTTTAACACTGAACTTATGACACAGTACAAGGTGCTCGCTATCAATACGGGCTCAACATCCACTAAGATTGCCGTCTACTACGATGACACTCCGGCTTTGGAGTTGTCACTCTCTCACTCGAACGACGAATTAGGACGCTTTGCTACGGTCTTTGACCAAGAACAATGGCGCAAAGAGCTTATATTGGAGGCTTTGGCGCAACACAACATCCCCCTGGAGAGCTTGTCTGCCGTCATAGGTCGTGGTGGCCTGCTTCGTCCCGTAGAGAGTGGCGTCTACTGTATCAACGAGAAGATGCTCTCCGAGTTGAAGGGTGCTACGCCCCAACACGCATCGGGCTTGGCTGCGGGTCTTGCATTGGACATTGCCAAGAGCTGTGGTATACCTGCATATATCGCCGACCCTATCGTTGTCGATGAGCGCGACGAGGTTGCCAAGGTCTGTGGCATTAAGGGGCTTGACACACGCGTTATATGGCACGCCTTAAATCAGAAAGCTACCGCACGCCTCTACGCCAAGCAAATAGGTCGCCCATACGAGGAGCTCAACCTTATCGTGGCACACATGGGCGGTGGCATTACCGTTGGCGCACACCATCAGGGCCGTGTTATCGATTGCAACAATGGCTTGGATGGCTCAGGACCTATTGCCCCTGAGCGTGCCGGCACATTACCTGCCGGCTCACTCGTAAAGCTCTGCTTTAGTGGCAAATACACCGAGAAACAGGTCTTGCATATGATAGCCGGTGGCGGTGGTTTGGTGTCGTTGGCGGGAACTAACCAAGCACGCGAGGTGGCTCAACGAGCTGCCGAGGGCGACGCCGAGGCCGAGTTGGCAATACGTGCTATGATTTTCAGCATTGCCAAGCAGATAGGAGCACTATCAACCGTGTTGTATGGCAAAGTTGATGCAGTCATTCTTACCGGTGGTATTGCCCACAACACACGCGTTGTCGAGGAGCTGAAGCAACGTTGCTCATTTATAGCACCCGTTGCCGTATATCCTGGCGAGAATGAGCTGGAATCATTAGCACAAAATGCACTGCGTGTATTGCGTGGTGAGGATATAGCAAAAGAGTATTAAGATGAAGAAAATTCTCATACTGAACGGCCCTAATCTCAACCTTCAAGGTAAGCGAGATACCGATGTCTATGGCACACAGACCTTCGAAGAGTATAACGAGCAGCTTCGTCACCACTTCGAGGGCAAAGCTTGTCTGGATTATTTTCAGACCAATATCGAGGGAGAGATAATAGACCGCATACAGCAGAGCGTCGGAATCTATGATGGTATAGCCCTCAATGCTGGGGGCTACACCCATACCTCTGTCGCCATTCGTGATGCCATTGCAGCCGTAAGTACACCTGTTGTCGAGGTGCATATCTCATCTATTTTGGCTCGCGAGGAGTTCCGCCACGTATCTATGATTGCCCCTGTTGTCAAGGGCTCAATCATGGGCTTCGGCCTCGACTCCTACCGCCTTGCCATCGAAGCCCTACTTCTCGAAAACTGAAAAGTGAAAGTTGTGATTAAGCCATACGCAGAGGAAACTTGTTGAATTTGAGATCGTTTACCGCGATTAATAAATACATTCGCCTTTGAATATTTCCACACACTAAGTAGCGCGGGTAACCAAATGGTTACCCGCGTATTTTATCACATTCGCCCCAACCTCTCAGATACACACAAGTAGCGTGGGTAGTCTTTTTACTACCCAAACTTCTAAAACTGAAACCGAAAAAGTTAATTACTCTTTACTAATTCCTCATTGCTCTTTAAATAAAACGTCATTCCCCGACTTGCTTTGCAAGGCGAAGGGAATCTACCGCTTATTAAACGTCCGCACTGATACTCACCCGCAATCCAGCTGTCACCTTTAATATCCCTTAATAACCCTTAGTTTCCCTAAACTCATTATTTTCCCTAAATTCTCTAATCCCCCAACTACCGCGGGTAACCAAATGGTTACCCGCGTATTTTATCACATTCGCCCCAACCTCTCAGATACACACAAGTAGCGTAGGTAGTCTTTTTTACTACCCAAGCTGCTAAATGTGAAAACTAAAAACCGAAAAAGTTAATTACTCTTTACTAATTCCTCATTGCTCTTTAAATAAAACGTCATTCCTCGACTTGCTTTGCAAGGCGATGGGAATCTACCTTATACTAATCAAAAGCAAATGGCTATTCAATTTCTTGAACAGCCATTTATTCTATCATTTCTAAGAGTAAATCACTCCACAACAAACACCGACTCTCCTTCTCGCTGCATGTGATAACGCTCACGCGCATACTCCTCAAGGTATTCGTCATACTTAAGCCTCTCCAACATCGTGCTATCCTCCTTTATGCGGGCAGCATACATATCTCGCTGTTGCTCAAGCTTTTCGGCATCATCGTTCACCTCCACAAGGGTTATGACATTGCGCACCGTCAGTTTAGCTGTATACACAAACACCACTGCGGTTGCCGCAAGCCACAATATCTTTCCAAACTTGATTTTCACAACAACGTAATTGTCTACGCATGGAGAGCCTCCAAAAGCTCCATACTACTCTTCGTCTATAACATAAATATCCTTCAGATTACGACCCAGCTGGTCATAATCCAAGCCATAGCCTACAATAAACTCGTCGCCGATAGGCATAGCAACATAGTCTATATTGTACTCATACAGAAACTTATTAGGCTTAAAGAAGAGAGTACAAATCGAGATGCTACGAGGATTCTTCGCTTTGAGGTGGTCCAACAGATAATTCATGCTGTGTCCTGTCTCGACAATATCCTCCACAATGATAATATCACGGCCCTCAATATCGAAATCCACACCAAATTGCTGCTTCACCACGCCTGTCGATTGTGTTCCCTCATACGACGAGATTTTCACAAAGGCCAACTGGCAATCAAATTTTGTCTTACGCACCAAATCACTCAAGAACAAAAATGCACCACTCAGCACGCCCAAAAATATAGGTGTACTGTCGGCATATCTCTCATTGAGTTTCTCGGCTACTCGCTCCACCGCCTTGTCAATCTCCGCAGCAGGAATCATCACCTTAAATCTCTTATCGCCCAGCGTTATCTTATTATCCTCCATCTCCAATGACTTTAAATATTATATTACCAATGAGCGGGTCGCATAGCAACCCGCTCCAAACATACTTACTCCTTCAACAGAGCCTTTACCTCCTCATAAACTGTCTGTCCGTTATAACCGAACTTCTCGTCCAAGACTTTATAAGGCGCAGAGTAACCGAAATGGTTGCATCCGTGTATCACTCCATTCTCGCCAACCAACCCTATCAGATTAATCGACAGGCCCGATGTCATACCATATCTTACTATATCCTTTGGCAAAACGCTATCTTGATAAGACTTCGGCTGGTCGCGGAACAGACCCTCACTTGGCACACTTACCACTCTTACGTCTATTCCCTCCTGCTTGAGCAACTTAGCGCCATCCACCAATGTCGCCACCTCAGAGCCTGACGCCAACATCACCACCTGAGGATTTGCAGCATCCTGCACCACGTACGCACCCTTCACAGCGCGCTCTGCATCTATCTTTCTGCTACCGCTGAGTGTTGGCAACGAATTTATGTTCTGTCGTGAAAGAATCAAACCTACCGGACGCTTCTCCGCAAGAGCATACTGCCAAGCCACAGCTGTCTCCTCAGCATCCGCAGGACGCAATACAACCATCGAACGCTCGCCCTGATGATTATGCAGATGCTCCATCAATCTTATCTGTGCCTCATGCTCAATAGGTTGATGTGTAGGACCATCCTCTCCTACTCGGAATGAGTCGTGTGTCCATACATATATCACATGCAGACGCTGCAACGCCGACATACGTATAGCAGGCTTCATATAATCCGAGAACACGAAGAAAGTACCGCATACTGGTATCACTCCACCATGCAAAGCCATACCATTCATCACACAAGCCATTGTCAGCTCCGACACTCCCGCCTGGAAGAAACCTCCTGAGAAGTCACCCTTAACAAAGGCCTTGCTCTTCTTGAGGAATCCGTCTGTTTTATCCGAATTACTCAAGTCCGCCGATGACACAATCATATTCTCCACCTTCTCGGCATACAAACCTAACATTGTCGACGAAGCCACACGTGTTGCCGTGTCAGGTTTTACCTCCACCTGATTGTAATCTATCTCTGGAATCTCGCCTGACAAGAATGACTGTAACTTACGAGCCAACTCACGATTCTCATCTCGCCACTTAGCCTCCACGTCTTTACGCTGAGCTGCCCACAGAACCAACTCCTCGCGACGAGCGTCATATATCTCACGTGTCTCACGGAACACAACAAAAGGATTCTCAGCATCTCCGCCCAGGTTTGTCACCGTCGCCGCCAGATCTGCTCCCGCACCCGATAGTGGCTGTCCATGCGTTGATACCTTACCCTCGAAACTCTCTCCCTCGGCACCACGAGCACCCTTTGCCATTATTGAGCGACCAATAATGAGTGTTGGCTGTTCAGTCTGCTCATTAGCCTCCTTTAGAGCGGCACGCAACTCATCCACGTCGTGTCCGTTAGCCTCTATCACATGCCAACCCCACGCACGATACTTCGCTGCTACATCTTCACCATCTACCTCATCAACTTTTGTTGATAGCTGCACATTATTGGCGTCATAATACATAATCAGATTTGCCAAGCCCAGATGACCTGCCACACGACCTACACCCTGTGAAATCTCCTCCTGCACAGCGCCATCCGAGATAAATGCGTATGTCTTGTGAGCCATCCACTCGCCAAATCGAGCTACCATAAAACGCTCCGCTATTGCCGCACCCAGAGCCATAGCATGACCCTGACCGAGCGGGCCCGATGTATTCTCTATGCCATGCATTACATCCACTTCGGGGTGACCTGGTGTGATACTACCCCATTGGCGTAGATTTTTCAGGTCATCCATTGTATAGAATCCCGACAACATCAATGCTGCATAGAGCATTGGTGACATGTGTCCTGGATCGAGGAACAATCTGTCACGGAATGGATACGCTGGATTTTCTGGGTCATAACGCAGGAACTCAGTATAGAGCAGATTGATAAAATCTGCACCTCCCATAGCACCGCCGGGGTGGCCCGACTTAGCCTTTTCTACCATGGCAGCTACCAAAATACGGATGTTATCTGCCGCCTTATTAAGTTTCGAATTAGCAAACATAGATTTGTGTGTTGTTTTACTATTATACAAATATAGCAAAAAAAACTAACCTACCCTCTTAAGTTCCGAAAAATTTGCACCCTCAATTCGCTTTTTTGCATAATCGAGTGTTACAGTAAACTCTACGGCATCCGAAGATGGCACTTCATACATAGCATCCATGATGATAGATTCGCATATCGAGCGCAAACCTCTTGCACCCAATTTATACTCCATCGCCTTCTCCACAATGAAATCCAGCACCTCATCTTCAAAGTGCAACGTCACGCCGTCCATATCGAACAAATGCACATATTGCTTTATGATTGCATTCTTCGGCTCGGTCAATATTGAGCGCAGAGCCTCCTTCGAGAGAGGTTGCATATACGTCAGCACAGGCAAACGTCCCACCAACTCAGGAATCAATCCAAATGACTTCAAATCCTGTGGCATGACATACTTCATTATATTCTCCTTATCTATCGTAGCAGCATGATCCACACCGAAACCTATCGTACGAGGCTTCATACGCTGTGCAATCTTCTTCTCTATGCCATCGAAAGCTCCTCCACATATAAACAAAATATCCTTTGTGTTCACCTGAATAAACTTCTGGTCAGGATGCTTTCTTCCGCCCTGCGGTGGCACATTTACTGTCGTTCCCTCCAGAATCTTCAGTAAAGCCTGCTGCACACCCTCGCCCGATACATCGCGCGTGATGCTTGGATTATCACTCTTGCGGGCAATCTTATCTATCTCGTCGATAAATACTATTCCTCGCTGTGCCGCCTCAACATTGTAATCGGCAACCTGTAACAGACGCGAGAGTATACTCTCCACATCCTCACCGACATATCCTGCCTCGGTCAATACCGTTGCATCGACAATCGTAAATGGCACATTCAGCACCCTTGCAATAGTACGTGCCATCAGTGTCTTTCCTGTACCGGTTGGACCTACCAATACAATGTTTGACTTATCTATCTCTACCTCTTCACTCTTCTGGGCATCACGACTCATCAAACGTTTATAGTGGTTATACACCGCCACCGACATATATCGTTTTGCATCATCTTGACCTATTACGTACTCATCCAGTACAGCCTTAATCTGCTGAGGTTTTAATAGCTCCTCCTGCTTAAACTGCGATTTTTGTGCTGCGCTGCCTTTACTCGATACAATATCGCTCTCCTGCAACATCATATATCCGCGCTCCACACATAGGTTACATATATTCACATCCCCCACTCCGTGAAACATCAACATCACATCACTTCGCTTCGCCCCGCAGAATGAGCAACAATCCTCTGTCGAGCGGCCCGAACGCTTATTTGTCTTCTGTGCCATAACTACTTCTGCCTTTTATGAAGAGTCAAAACCGAATCTATCAAACCATACTCCTTCGCCTCCTCAGCCGAGAGCCAGTAATCACGGTCTGCATCCTTCTCAATCTTTTTGATTGACACTCCGGAGTGCGCCGACAATATCTCGTAAAGTTCTCGTTTAGTACGCAAAATCTCACGTGCCGTAATCTCAATATCCGACGCCTGACCTTGTGCTCCACCCAGTGGCTGATGAATCATCACCCTTGAGTGAGGCAGTGCCGAACGCTTACCCGCAGCACCTGCTGTGAGCAATACAGCACCCATCGAAGCAGCTATACCTGCACAGGTCGTTGCTACGTCAGGTGCAATCAACTGCATCGTGTCATATATTCCCAAACCAGCCGACACCGAGCCACCAGGAGAGTTGATGTATATGCGCACATCCTTCTCCGAGTCCATCGACTCCAAGAATAGCAACTGTGCCTGGATGATATTGGCTGCATCATCATATATCGGTGCGCCCAAAAATATGATACGGTCCATCATCAAACGCGAGAATACATCCATCTGCGCCACATTTAGCTGACGCTCCTCGATAATTGTTGGCGAGATATATGATGACTGTATAGAGTGGAAATTGTGCAATTTGAGCGAGCTGATACCACAATGTCCGCGTGCATATTTTTCAAATTCTTTCATCTGTCACTACTTTTTTAAGCAAATTTGGACCCTGCAAACATTACGCCCAGAGTCCAAATTTCAAAGTATCACAACCGAAATTCGCCTTAACAAACGCTTTAGGCGTCATTTTGGCAAATCCGTATTTATCAAAAATTAGTTGTTAGCCTTAGCCAACTCAGCAAACTCCTCAGAGGTTACAGCCTTGTTAGTCACCTTAATCTGCGACTTAACATACTCTACAACCTTCACCTCATAGAGCTTCTCATAAATCTTCTGAGCCTGCTCCTTATTCTCCAAAATCTGCTTTGCAAAGTTAGCAACCATCTCCTCTGGAGCCGATGGCATACCATACTGTGCAAACTGTGCCTTTGCAAACTCCTTAGCCTCAGCCTCAACCTCCTCAGCCGATACGCTCAAGTTTGCAGTCTGGATAAAGTGCTTCTGCAAGTAGTTCCAAGTAAACATCTTCACAAAGCCGTCGAAGTCCTTCTCAATCTCCTCCATTGAGAACTTACCCTCGTTGATAGTATAGAGCCAACGCTTCAAGAATGCCTCAGGCATCTGCAAAGCAGCCTTCTCCATAAGGAAGTTACGTACGTGGATTGTGAACAGATAATCTGTCTCACGTGCCAACTCCTTCTCAATCTCTGCTGCCATCAAAGCATCCAACTCCTCCTCGCTCTTCACGTCACCTGCTGGGAAGGCCATCTTGAAGAACTCCTCATTAAGCTCAGGATTAGCGAACTGACGCACCTGCTTAATCTCCAACTTAAACTCTGGATTTACACTCTCAAGCTCCTCCTCCTTAACACCGAGGATTGAAGCGCGCTGTGCAGGATTCTTGTAAAGCTCATTGATATTAACCTTCATCTTTGAGCCAACCTTCTTGTTAATGAATGGCTTACGCTCCTCATCCGACATTGAGATAAGACCTACATAAGCATCCTCAATACGCATATCACCGTTATCCAGAATAACTGTCAAAGCCTCATCCTTCTTAACCTTCTCTACATCCACCAAACGGCCATAACGACGCAAGTAGTTATCCTTGTAAGCATCGCGCATCTTCTTATCAACCTTAATCTTGTGGTATGTGAGTTTATCCTTAGCCGAGAGAGCCAACTCCACCTTTGGAGCCTCGCCAATCTCAAACATAAACTCATGCTCGGTGTTATTCTCGAAATCGAAATCGCCCTGCTCATCCGATGGGATAACGTCACCTACATAGTCAATACCCTCCTTCTGAAGATACTCGAATACTGAATTTGAAGCCAACTTATAAGCCTGCTCTGCAACAGCACCCTTACCATACATCTTACGGATAATACCCATAGGCACCATACCGGGACGGAAACCTGGTACATTTGCCTTACGCTTGTAGTCACGCAAAAGCTTCTCTACTGCCTCGCCGTAGTCTGCCTCACCTACAACAACCTTCAAAAGTGAGCAATTAGACTCACGCTGTTCTCTTGTAATTTTCATAATCTGATATTTATATTTAATCCTATTTTCATCTGTTTGAGGTGCAAAGGTAATTAATTTTAATTAATTAACCACCCTATTTGACAATTTTATTACTTCGGCGTGGTGTGATACTCTCTGATTCGATAGAGTTGGTCACGCAGACGAGGCTCAAAACCCGCCTCACGAATAGCCTGCTGAATACCCTCAGCGTCGAATTTATTATTCGCACCGGCACTCGATACGACATTCTCCTCAATCATTATCGAGCCCATATCATTTGCGCCGCTATGTAGAGCCACTTGCGCCGTAGCCTTACCAACGGTCAGCCACGATGCCTGAATATTACGTATATTGTTGAGTATCAAACGACTTAAAGCTATTATACGAATATACTCCGTAGGTGAAAACTCAGACACCACACCCTGCTGCTCAAGCACAGTTCCCGACGAGCGGAAAATCCACGGAATAAAGGCTATAAAACCATAATTACCCTCCGGACAACGAGCCTGTAAATCTCTGATTTTCAGCAAATGTTCAATTCTCTGACGAGGGGTCTCCACATGACCATACATCATCGTCGCCGACGTAGGCAGATTCATCAGATGTGCCTCGTGCATCACCTCCAACCACTCCTCAACCGATGGCTTGGCAGGAGATATTCTATGTCGCACATCATCGACCAAAATCTCAGCTCCGGCACCCGGCAGAGAGTCCAGACCCGCAGCCACCAATCGCTCCAACGTTGTCCTATACGATAATGAGCTAACTTTCGCTATATGAGCCACTTCGGGAGCACCCAGAGCGTGTAATCTCACTTGCGGATACATACTCTTCAGCGTCGAAAACAGCTCCTCATAGAACTCTATACCGAGCTTGGGGTGCAGGCCGCCCTGCAAGAGCAGCTGGTCACCACCCAATGCCAACATCACATCTATCTTCTGACGATACTCTTCGATTGTGGTTATAAAAGCTCGCTCTGTTTGATGAGGTTTACAATGAAAATTACAGAACTTACATCCTGATATACAAACATTTGTGATATTTACATTACGGTCAATCTGCCACGTCACAACCGCCGGATTATCAACCATTTGGCGACGCAACTCATCCGCTGCCGAAGCCAATTCTGCTATCGGCACTTCACTCCACAGACGCCACGCCTCATCCATCGCAAGAGCCTCGCCCCGGAGTGCCTTATGCAATATCATATCACAACCCGCCATCTCTATCTCTTATTACTTACAATAAGTTCAAAATCGAGTGTACGTCGCTGTAAATCAGCACCTTTTACACGTATCCACACCTCATCGCCAAAGGCAATTCTACGACCATAGTTGCGTCCCACGACCTCAAAACGAGCCTCGTCGTATGTATAGAAATCGCCCTCAATATCACGCAGATAGGCCATTCCTTCGATGTGTGTCTCCTGCAACTCCACATAAACACCCCACTCGCTCAAGCCCGACACATGACCCTTAAACATCTGACCTACTTTATCTTGCATGAACTCAACCATCTTATATTTGATGGAAGCGCGTTCTGCCTCCGAAGCGATAACTTCGCGCTCCGAAGCGTACGATGCTTGCGACTCAAGTGATTGTCTATCAGCAGATTTACCACCTGCAAGATAACGTGCCAACAGGCGATGTACCATCATATCGGGATAACGACGGATAGGCGAGGTAAAGTGGGTATAATACTTAAATGCCAGACCGTAATGTCCCACATTATCAGTGGTATAGAAGGCTTTAGCCATACTTCGAACAGCCAAAGCCGAAACGGCGTTCTCCTCGGCTCTACCCTTAACCTCAGCCATCAACTTATTCATCGCTTTGGCCACAGAACGCCCCTTATTTGGTTTGAAAACATAGCCAAATCGTGAGATAAAATCACGAAATCGTGAAAGTTTTTCCTCATTTGGTTCCTCATGCACACGATAAACCATCGAACGAGGGCTACGTTTTCCGCCCTCAACTCGGCAACTGCAAAATTCGGCGACACGACGATTTGCCAAAAGCATAAACTCCTCAATCATCTGGTTCGCCTCCTGCTGCTCCTTAGTATAAACTCCGAGGGGTTTACCATTTTGGTCAAGAATAAACTTAAACTCTGCACGCTCAAAGCTGATTGCACCCTGCTTAAATCGTCTTGCACGCATCTGCTGTGCCAGATTATTCAGCACACCTATCTCCTCGGCATAGTCACCCACACCCGTTTCAATACGGGCCTGCGCCTCGGCGTATGTAAAACGTCTATCGGAATATATCACCGTGCGACCAAACCACTCGTCAAGTACCTCTGCAACATCATTAAGCGTAAAGACCGCCGAGAAACAGAGGCTCTGCTCATTGGGACGCAACGAGCACAGCTCATTACACAACCTCTCGGGCAACATCGGCACCGTTCTATCAACCAAATAGACCGAAGTGCCGCGCTCACGTGCCTCACAGTCGATAATCGAGCCCGGACGAACATAGTGCGTAACATCGGCAATATGAACACCTATCTCCCACATACCATCATCCCGACGACGAATCGAAAGAGCATCATCAAAATCCTTAGCGTCGGCAGGGTCTACGGTAAAAGTGGTAACATCCCGAAAATCACGACGTTGGGCAATCTCCTCCTCGCTTATCACCGCAGAAATATCACAAGCAGCCTGCTCAACCTCCTGCTCAAAACGATATGGCAAATCATACTCGGCAAGGATAGCGTGCATCTCAGCATCGTTATCGCCCACCTTACCCAGCACATCCACAATCACGCCGCGAGGGCTCTTCGCTCCCTGCGCCCACTCAACGATACGGAACACCACCTTGTCGCCATCGCTTACCGCAGGATACTCCTTACGCGAGAAGAAGATATCCATCGGCAGCTTGCGTGAATCGGGGTGAACAAAAATCGCTGAACGGCTCACCTCGGCAACACCTACATATCGTTTGTCACTACGCTCCAGAATTGAGACTATGCTACCTTCTGGACTATCCCCTGCACGAGTAGACTGACGCTGCACAACAACCTCCACAACATCACCATCCAAAGCACAATTCATATTACGTTGATTGACGTAAATGTCGCTATCCAACTCCTCAACCCTAACATAAGCTGCGCCCGAACCAATCATATCCACAACGCCTCGGTAACGTGGTAATTGAGCCATTGATAGTTGGAATTTGTCTCGGCCCAATCGCTCAACAACACCACTCTCGACAAGAGACTCGACAACATCCCTTACAACATAACGAGCATCGCGCGAATTGCCGCCTGACGCTGAAACAAGTTGTTTAAGCGAAAAGACTCTTTCGGGGAACTCACGAAACATTCTCACAACAAAGGCTGCACGTGAGGAGTGCGAGAGCTCCGATTTATGATTATCTCGTCTTCTATGTGTCATAAAATTTTATCTATTCAAAATATTACGAACTAAGCTATGCAGAAAATCCCCACACGCAAAGGATTCATCACAGCAATAATACATCACAGATGGGTAGTGTCGGGTCAGATAGCCAAAAGGATGCGAAGCGAACACAGCCTCACACTCCCGCACCTTACAACCCGTACTCTGTGCCAATTGCAAAACCTCATCTATCACTCGCATATCATTCTCTACACAAGGTTCGCAAGGGGTAATAGTGGCAGCAATAGCTATCTCATATTTATACTCCAACTCTGAGGTAATATTGTTTATCATCTGCATAACAGCACTTCTCACACCATCCTTCAAGCAGTAGACACCACCATCAACCATTGCATCCAATGGTACAGGCGTATCGACCGCCTTAGCCACAAGATTCCCTACCAGAACCTTACAATCGGCGTTCTCCAGCCCCTTCACACGCATCATCAAATCGGCAAGAGCCTCTACAACTCGGACCTTATCAAAAAGAGGTGGTTGGCCCGCAAGATTAGCGTTGATTTTTATAGTAAACTCATCACGTGAAGCAAGCATCTTACCTCGACACAAGCCTATTTCACCAGACGGCACTTCCGCATCGCAGACCGGCATAATACAGGCTTTGATTCTCCGTTCGCCAAAGAGTGTTGGCTCTAACTCACCTGCAAAATCCTCATTAGGGAAGAAAGCATAAACACATCCCATAAAATCAGGATTAGCCGCAATGTTTAGCACGAGATTAACTACGTACTCGCAGCTACGTTTATCGGCATAGAGCACCACAGCGCAACCATTATCTACACGGCATCCGCCAATCTTTACCATAATGCCTTTGGCATCGAGAGTGTGGTAGCAAATATTTGCTGCACCCAGTCTCTGCTCAACATCTCGTATAATACCTTGTCCACACATAACTGCTGTAATTATATATTTACACGACGAGTCTGCCAACAAGAGGCACGACGAGCCAAAGCCTCGATATGCTGAGGTGTTGTTCCACAACATCCTCCTACGATATTGACCATACGCTCACGCATCGCACCCTCCATCTGCTTGGCAAAGTTATTGGCCGCAAGGCGTTCCGCTCCAGCCGAAGGATAGAAGATAATAGGCTTATCACTCTTAGCGCAAAGCGTCTTGAGCGACGGCTCCATAGCTGAAGGCGCACCCGAACAGTTGAAGCCAACGACGGCGATATTATCCAAAGGCAACTGCTCCAAGAACTTCTCAACAGTAGCACCCGAGGCAACTCTGCCCGCTATGCGTGAAAGTACGGCTGAAACGATAATAGGCACATCGGCACTGCACCTGCGCACCTGCTCCACAGCAAGACGCACGTTCTTGACATCCATAGCACTCTCCACCAGAATAATATCTACCCCGCCATCAATCAAACCCGATGCAACAGCGGCATAGGCTTGAGCGACCTGCTCAGCAGAGGTATCGGTTGCCAATGTGAGGTTACGGGTAGTAGGACCAACAGAGCCTGCAACAAAAATCTTGCGCTCGGCAACATAGGCATCGGCAACACGACGAGCTATCTGAGCTCCGGCACGTGCGATATGATAAGATTGCTCGGCCAGACCATACTGCGACAATGACAAAGCGTCAGCACAGAAGGTATTGGTAGTGATAATATCGGCACCGGCAGCTATATATTTATGATGTAAAGCCTCCACACGCTCCGCAGCCGTGAGATTCAGAGCCTCCAAGGAGCCCTCACATCCCTCTGCCAGCAGAGAGGTACCCACAGCACCATCCAACACAAGGATACGCTTAGATAAGAGTTGAAGAAAGTCCATTGTTGCAAAATTATTGGATAAGTTCCACCTCAAAGAGTTTTGGCCAGCGTTTACCTGTAACAAAGATACGACGCTCGGCGGCATCATAAGCGATACCATTCATAACGTCGGTATCCTCCGTATAGTCTGCCGCAGAGAGCAGGCCTCGGAAATCGACAATAGCCTCGATAACGCCACTCTGAGGATTGATGATAACAACCTCATCGGTAAGGTAGATATTAGCCCAAATCTTACCCTCAATCCACTCAAGCTCATTGATGTTAATAACGGGTGTTCCACTATTTGTGACCTCGATATATGACTCCTGGCGGAGGGTTTCAGCATTGAGTTTATAGATACGGTTGGTGCCGTCAGAGAGGTAAAGCGACTCTCCGTCGGTTGTCAAGCCCCACGCCTCGCCAGCACGGCGCACCTTGCGCAGAAGTTTACCGTCGAGATTATAGACGTATATCAGATTGCTATACCACGTCAGCTGATAAATCTTATCTCCAAGCACGGCAATACCTTCGCCAAACTGATTCTTTGGCAAAGAGGCAAGCTCCTTGGTCTTGCCACTTGCAAGCTCTACCTGCATAAGACGCGACTCACCCTCGACACCCGTACCTTCGAACAGCTTGCCGTCGTAGTACTGCAAGCCTTGAGTGTAGCTTCCCACAGAGTGGGGATATGTGGCTTTGACTTTATAGCCATAAATATCGGGAGTGACGACATTAATAGTGGCATCGCCCGTAGAGGTATTCTGGGGTTTAGGCTGCGAAGCACAAGCAACAAAAAAAGCCAATGCACAAAGAGTAAATAACAATCTTTTCATAACAAAAGTATATTTGGAACAAATATAATAATATTTTTTTAGAACCCGAACAGTTAAAAACAAACTCTTTATCAACCCACCGAAAACTATTGTCTTTTAGAACAAAAAAAGGCATAAAAAAACTGCCCAACGCAGAAGCGCTGAGCAGTCTTTAGCTGAAAAGTTCTATAACTTAGGCATTGATAATACCGTTTACCAAGAAAGTAGCAGCAACTGTCAAGATTGCATACAACTCAGGGAACGCAGCCAAGATAAGAGTCTTACCCATAACATCCTGACCATTACCAATAGCAGCAATACCATTAGCACAAACCTTACCCTGGTAAATAGCTGCAAACAAGTTCACAATACCTACCAAAATACCTACACCCAAAAGTGCAGCAGCCTTAGCGATAGTAATATCGGCTGTCAAGTTATCCTGGATAAGGAAGAAACATACGAAACCGTACAAACCCTGTGAACCAGGAAGCGCTGAAAGCACCATGTAACTACCGAAAGCGTTAGCGTTCTTCTTCAAAGCACCTACTGCTGCCTGACCGCAAATAGAGGTACCAATAGCTGATGCGATACCTGCGAAACCAACCATCATGGCTACACCGATGTAAGCCAAAATCAAAGCTAAACTGTCCATAACTTCTTGTTTTTTAGTTTTTAATTATTAATTGTTTATTGTTTATTTATTTTTCATTATTCAGAGGCTCGAACTTACGTGACGTCATCTCGAAACCTGCATTCTTATAGAACTCTACAAAGGTCAATCGCATAGGGTGTACAAATGACGATATGGCCGACATGAAGAGGTTGATACCGTGACCTATCAAGAGAATCAAGGCCGCACCGATAATCTGCATAACAGTACCAAAGCCAAACTCTCCAATACCCTCACTCAATCCTGTAAGACCCATAGCCAAATCGTTAAATACAATGGCCAAAACACCACCCGAAAGACCAATGGCAAACAGACGGATATATGAGAGCACATCACTCAACATACCCGAAATATTGTTATAGGTATCCCACACTCCAACAGCAAGGTTCATAATCGGATTACGACGTGGATTATTCAGCAGAAGCATCAATACTCCACCAATACCCAACGCTACATAGAAGGCAATTGAGTTCGGAGCAAAGCCCGGAATTGCACAGCCCGGAATCATCATCGGAAGACCCATAGACAAGCAACCCGACAGCACGATGATAAACCATCCCAGAGAGCCCAGGACTGTCGAAATACCGAAATAACGAATCTTGAAACAGATGTTCAGGAACATACCGAAGAGAATCTGTATCACTCCCAAAGCCAAAGCCCAATTAAAGAACTGTCCCTGGAAATCCAAGAATGGAGAGTTGGCAATATCGGGATAACCCAACATCTCAGGTATACTCATTCCAAACAACGAACCTGTGTAAAGACCAAACAGAACGGTAGCTCCTCCGCAGAACATCGTCAGATAAGAGGCCTGGCGCATACCCTTACCACCCTTAAACATAAGGTACAAACCTGCAAGGAAGATAATAGCACCATAACCGGCATCGTTCAAACAGATTGCAAAGAAGAGCATGTAGAACGGTGCAAAGAATGGAGTCAAATCCAACGAACCATACTTTGGCAACGCATACAAGCCACCAATAAGCTCAAAAATACGTGCAAAGAAGTTATTCTTAAGCTTCACAGGCGTCAAGTCCTCCTCAACAGGGTCGCGCTTCAAATAGACAACATTAGGATACTCCTCCAACAGAGCATCAACCTCCGCAGAGCGATTCTTCTCAGCCCAGCCCTCCAAGACTACCAACTTTCCATCAGCAGCACTCTCGGCAGTACCGACAATCTTCACATCCTGCAAACGATGCTGCAACTCAGACAGAACTCTACCAATAGCCTCCAGACTCTTGGCCGAACGTGCAAACTCTGCATCCAAAGACACAACCTGCTGCTCAGCCTCCGTAGCTGCCTCGGAAGCAGCAACGTAGTCCATCTGTGGCATCTTAATCTCCTGTGCATCAAAAGCGAAATCCTCACCCGCCTGAGCAACAGCTACGAAATATACCGCAGAAGAGGTACGACCAACCTCGACAATGGTGTGCTCCGCAGACCACTCGTCAAAAGCTGCATCGTAGACAGACGTCTGCGCAATAAAATATCGCAAAACAACACCGCTCTCGGCAAGAGCTATGCTGTTCTGGGCAGAGAACTCACCCCAAGGCTCCAACTCCTCAGAGAGCTTACGCAGACGAGCTATCTCAGCCTGCAATGCTACACGGCGTTGCAGAGCCTCCGAATAATGCGCGAAAGCCTCCTCACCAGAGCTATAAGCCTCGGCTGAAGCAACCACCTCAGGTTGCTCCTGAGCAAAGAGAGTAAGCCAATCAACAGCCTTGCGGTATTGCTCGATATCGGTCAAAAGCTGACGGTCCTGCTCACGAGGCTCCCAGCCAAGGGTGGTAATATCAACCAAGCCCAACTCACGAAGGCGAGCAATGAAATCTTCACTCTGCGCTGCAAGCAACACAAAGTCGTAACGTGACATCTTAACTATCATAGCATAGACCCCTCCGCAGCCTGTTGTTGACGTGTTTTAACAATCTTTTGTGCCGATTTAGAGAGGTTCTCCTCATCCTCCATAAATCGCTTAATCTTACGGATGGCATCCTCATAACCCGGAATCTGCACCTTCTCGTAGAGATTAACCTTCTGGGTGGTCTTTCTACGTGCGTAGTCCAACAACTCCATCTTACGGTTGAAGACCTCATACTCGATGCCGAGTGTCGCCATCCGCTTGAGCAAATCCAAGCCATCGGCAAACCAAACCGGTGAGGAGAACAAATCGTACGGTTTCTGCTCGAAGCGTACATCCTCCAATGCCGGAGTGCGGACACCTGCAATCTTCTGCGTAGTGAGAACGACATCCTCAACGCTCAAAAGCGTAGAGTCGAACTCACCCCACAGAGCTACCATATAGTCGTATTCAGCTCTCAAAGCCTCCAAACGACGCTGGTAGTCACGCGCGGTATCCTTCGCCTTCTTCACCTCACTACGCAAAGCCGACTCCTTACTCTTGATGGTAGGAAGAGCCGTCTTTCGCATCTTGAGCTGCTTGCCTAATTCACCCAGCGAAGTTTTATTATATTGAAATTTAATTGCCATACGTTATTATGCTTTCCAATACTTAGCAATGAGTTCTGCCTTAATGGCAACCTCCTCCTTAGAGAAGTACTTAGAGAAGAGTGTCCACGCTGTATCAAGCATCTGCTCAATCTCGATATTTACGTCGATAGCCAACAGACGCTCAGAGTAGTCGTGAGCAAACTTCAAAGCACGCTCGTCATAATCCGACAGGTCGAAACCATTCTCCAACTTAGTCTTAGCATTAGCTGCATCGGCATAAAGACGAACGCAGGCGTTCATAACCTGTGGGTGGTCCTCACGGGTCTTCTTACCGATAACGAGCTGCTTCAGACGAGACAGCGAACGGAATGGGTCTACGATAACCTTACCGGTATCAGAGTCGTTACGCAAGAAGAGCTGACCCTCGGTGATATAACCGGTGTTATCAGGAATAGCGTGAGTAATATCGCCACCAGACAAGGTGGTAACGGCGATAATAGTGATAGAACCACCGTTAGGCAACTGCACGGCCTTCTCGTAAATCTTCGCCAAATCCGAATAGAGTGAACCAGGCATAGAGTCCTTTGATGGAATCTGGTCCATACGGTTTGATACGATAGCGAGTGCATCGGCATAAAGGGTCATATCGGTCAAAAGAACCAACACCTTCTCGCCCTTATCTACCGCGAAGTACTCAGCAGCAGTCAATGCCATATCAGGTACCAACAGACGCTCCACAGGAGGATTCTCTGTTGTATTTACGAACGATACGATACGGTCCAACGCACCTGCGTTCTCGAAGACCTGCTTAAAGTAGAGGAAGTCGTCGTTGGTAAGACCCATACCACCCAAGATAATCTTGTCGGCCTTAGCACGCAAAGCAACGTTTGCCATAACGGCGTTATAAGGCTGGTCAGGATCAGCGAAGAATGGAATCTTCTGACCTGATACGATAGTATTATTAAGGTCGATACCTGCAATACCTGTTGCGATAAGCTCTGATGGCTGGATACGACGGAATGGGTTTACGGTAGGACCACCAATCTCGCGTGCCTCACCCTCGATAGGCTCACCGCCCTCCAATGGCTCACCGTAGGCGTTGAAGAAACGGCCTGCCAAGTTATCTGATACCTTAAGCTTTGGTGCCTCACCGTGGAATACAACCTCAGAGTCGGTAGCCAAACCCTCTGTTCCTGCGAAAACCTGCAATGTAACGTTCTCGCCCATAATCTTCACTACCTGTGCAAGCTTACCGCCCACAGTAGCCAACTCATCGTTACCTACGCCCGTAGCGCGGAGTGTGATGGTTGCCTTAGTGATATTGTCAATCTTTGTATATACTTTCTGAAATGCTCTTGTTGTCATGGCGTCCGTTATTTAGCGAGTTTATTATTAACAGTCTGCTCAATCTGACTCTTATAGTCGTAGAACTTCTCACTCTGCCACTCAGAGTAGTTCATCTGACGGAAGAGGTTAATCAAGCCCTTGAAGTAGCGTGAGCACTCCTCAAAATCTGCAAAATCAAAGTCACGACGGCAGATATCGAGAACCATCTCATACATCAACTTCTGACGCTCGATAGGACAGTTTGCATCGATATCATCGAAAGCATCCTGCTGAAGGATAACGTAGTCCAAAAGCTCACTCTTCCAGAAACGCTCGTGGTATGATACAGGTACACCGTCATCACCCAAGATGTTAATCTGGTCGTTAGCCTCCTTACCACGCTGAACGATAGTCTTACCCTCGTAAACCTCGCTAACCCAATTCTTACCGATATGCTCATCGAGATAACCGGCAACCTCAGGATACTCCAGATACTTAGAGTAAGAGTCCAGAGGGTCGATAGCTGGGTAACGCTTAGAGTCGGCACGGCCCTGAGAAAGAGCGTAGAAACAACGTGCTGCCTTCTTGGTAGACTCGGTAACAGGCTCCTTAAGGTTACCACCCGCAGGTGATACGGTACCGAGGAATGTTACTGAACCTGTCTGACCGTTATAGAGCTTAACCAAACCTGCACGAGCATAGAAGTTAGAGATGATAGCCGAGAGGTCCATAGGGAACGCATCCTGACCAGGAAGCTCCTCCAAACGGTTAGACATCTCACGCAACGCCTGAGCCCAACGTGAAGTAGAGTCAGCCATAACCAAAACCTTCAGACCCATAGCACGGTAGTACTCACCGATAGTCATACCGGTATAAACTGATGCCTCACGTGCAGCAACGGGCATGTTAGAGGTGTTACAGATGATGATGGTACGCTCCATAAGCTTGTGACCTGTACGTGGGTCGATAAGCTCAGGGAACTCAGCGAAAATCTCCACAACCTCGTTAGCACGCTCACCACAAGCAACGATGATGATAACATCTGCGTCAGCCTGCTTAGAGATAGCGTGCTGAAGCACGGTCTTACCAGCACCGAATGGGCCAGGGATAAAACCTGTACCACCCTCAGCCAGAGGGTTAAAAGTATCGATAGCACGAACACCTGTCTCCATAACGCGTGATGGACGTGGCTTCTCTGAATAGCAGCGGATTGCCTGCTTAACAGGCCACTTCTGTACCATAGTTACAGGGTACTCGTTACCATCCTTGTCGGTCAAAACTGCGATGGTGTCGGTAACTTTATACTCGCCAGCAGCAACAACACTCTTAACGGTGTAAGAGCCCTGCATAATGAATGGAACCATAATCTTGTGGTCCACCCACTGCTCCTTAACCTGACCAAGCCAATCGCTCGCGGTAACCTTATCACCAGCCTTAGCCAATGGAATGAAATCCCACTTACGCTCGTAATCAATAGGGTCGGTAATAGAACCACGGTTGATGAACAAACCGTCCATCTTCTCCAAGTCGTTCTGCAGACCGTCGTAGTTACGCGACAAAAGACCAGGAGCCAATGTTGCCTCCAACATGTGACCCATAAACTCAACCTTGTCGCCAATCTTCAAGCCACGGGTGCTATCGTAAACCTGTACGTAAGCATCGTCGCCAATGACCTTGATGACCTCAGCCATCAAGCGGGTATCACCACAGTATACGTGACAAATCTCGTTCTGTCCCACCGCACCGTCAGCCTTAACGATTACGATGTTCGAGATGATACCGTTTACTCGTCCTAAAGTTTTCATCTATATCTGTTTTATTGTTTATTTATCAATTCCTTACCATCCAACTCCGCCATAATACGCTCGAACATCTCACGGCCACGCTTAGGATCCAACAATGACCAACGAGCCACGATGTTAATCTTAGCCAAATAAGAGAGGATTGCGTTGATGTTAAAGTAATCGAAGCCTGCCAACTCACCAGCCTGCTCCCAACGAACCATATCAAGCTTATGCTCCTTCTCAACAAGGTTCTGCTCGTCATTAACAGCCGCTATAACAGCGTCGATATATGGCAACTCGCCACGCAAACCGAAGTCCGCAGCCGACGAGCGCTGCAACTGCTCGACAACATCTCCTCCGCCAACAACGACACTCTCGATAGGGCGAGATGTCGCGCGGGCAACAACAGCTGCCGACACATTACGCAAGGTACGGTCAAACTCAGACCACGCTCGAATAAATCGACTCTTTGAGTGAGAACACTCCTCATAGTAGGCTGCGTAGAGCGAATTCTCAAAGCTACGAGAGAAATCAACCGACTCGGCATCCTCGCCCTCCTGATCGGCATAGGCGCGAACCACAGCAGCTACTCTGCCAGGCAAAAGCTTTGGCGAAGAGAGCTCCTGCTCCAAATCCTCCTGAGAGATATTACCCAGAGGATTGAAAGCCGAACGGCCCGCACGCAAAGCGATGATATTCTCACAGTCATAATAGCCATACATCAGACGTACCGCCTCAGCATCGCTCTTAGAGAGCTCCTCGACAATCTCAGAGATAATCTCCTTGGCGTCGAAGCCCTTCACGTCGCTATCGAGCGAATACTCACGAAGTCCGGCTACCAGACAGTAATAATTCTTGTCAAACATAGTGCGTTGTCTTAAAAAATGAGTTTAGCCACCTTCTCACGCAGATAACCGCTCAACAAAGCCTCAAAGCTCTCGTCAGAGAAAGAGATGTAGTAACCTCCAGCCTTCTCACCAACCTTAAAGCCACTCTTAACATCGGCAGCAAAGCCAACCTCGATACCCTCGCTCAAAAGAGCCTTAGCAGCAGCCTCGAACTTCTTACCAAGCTCTGCCTTCTTAGCCTCAGGAAGCATAACAGAGAGCTCCACCTTCTCGCCATTGTTCCAATTCTTGGCAACAGCCAAAAGCATATCCTTAATGAAATCGGCGTCGAGATTAGCAGCCTTAACACCCTCAGTAGTTGTCTTAGCGACAATCAAAGTCTCAATCTCAGCCTTAATCTTAGCTACCGCCTGCTTACCTGCCAATGCAATCTCGGTCATAGCATTCTTCTCGATATCCTCAGCCTTATGCTCGGCATCGGCGATAATCTGCTGAGCCTTTGCCTCAGCCTCCGCTACAATCTTCTGAGCCTCGCTCTTGGCCTGAGCGACCAAGTTATCAGCCTCGTTGCGGCCCTTCTCCAAACCCTCTTGATAGAGTTTGTCTGTCAGTTGTTGAAGTTTTGTGTTACTCATAATTTTTATATTTGATTTATTGCTTATATAATTTGCGAATTTTGTAAAAAAGTAAACAATTGCTGCTATACCTATTATTAAAACGGCACACAAAGGTAAAACTTTTTAGCATAGTTGCAAAATTAAAGTCTTGTTTTTGCCATTTAAAGCATTTAATTGAGCAAAATAAAAAGTCTGCAAGTGCGAAATAACCGATTTTTTGGAGGATTAAGTCATTGACTATAAGCAGGCTAACAAAAGTGTTAGCAAAATAACATATTTTTATAAAAATTTTTATTTAATTAGCACCAAAGTACACAACCTCGCGTAAAAAACAGAGAAAAACAAAACCGCCCATTTTATAGGCGGTTTATGTTAAAATTATTCTATTTTTCCAAACACTATTGATGCTCCGGACGTAGCAAATCCTGGACAACCTTAACAGGCGAGAAGGTTGTAATCGGAACCTCCACAAAGACTGTATTCCAATTCGCCATAGCACCATTCCACAAGCCAGGAAGCTCCTGAGCACGCAGCTCACGACCACCACTCGACTTAGACGAGATGAAGCCCGTAGAAGGGTCGGTGTACTTGGTCAAGTCAAACTTGTTGGAACGAGAGTCCTTGACACCACAAACCAAATCAACAGGGTTGAAGTGGGTGGCATTCTTCATCAGATGCATATCCTCCGGTGCAATCTGGCTCGACTCGGCAATCTGCAAAGCCTCGATACCATCACCTGCAACCCAGAATGGGCCACCTCCAGGCTCACCCTGATTACGTACAACACCACAGACGCGGATTGGCCGGTCCAAAACCCTCTTGAGTAAAGCGGTATTATAATCCTCAGGAAGCTTAACACACAACTGCTTCTCTACAAACTCGGCGATAGGCTCCAAATCGGCACCGCCAACCTCCAAGACTTTCAAATACTCGAAAGACTTCTCTTGCAGCTCCAAAAGAAGGCCAGCAAGGGCTTTCTTATACTTAATCGTATCGCCACGGCGAGAGTCGGTGGTGACGTTGTCGATGTTCTTGACAAAAATAATATCGGCGTCAATATCATTCAGATTCTCAATCAAAGCACCGTGGCCGGCAGGGCGGAACAAGAGTTTACCATCATCGCTACGGAATGGGGTGTTATCAGGGTTCACGGCAATAGTGTCGGTAGATGGCTTCTGTACCGAGAACGACACGTTATATTTAACACCGAAGAACTCCTCGAAATGAGGTTGGCACTCACCCAACACATCCCAGAAGCCGCCCATATGCTCCTCAGAAACGGTAAAGTGGATATAGACCTCATCGCCTGAACGAGCGTACAGAGCACCCTCAACCATGTGCTCCTCGACAGCCTTACGGGTACCATCCTCGTAAGCGTGGAAAGTAACCAAACCCTTTGGCTTAGAGCCATAAGAGAGACCATTAAGGATGATTGCAGAGACAATCTCCTCGTCGGTAGACTTCTCGTTGATAAACTGCGACAGCTCACCCCAAAAGGCAAACTTACGAATATTGGTAAGCAAAGTATCAATACCAGCACCTCGCTTACCGCCATTGACGAACTCAAAAAGCTCCTTAAACATACGGGTAGCAGCACCTGAGGCTGGAACGAACTTAACGACACGCAACTGCTTGACCTCCGCATCGTAACGCTCCTGAGCACGAGCAATCTGCTCCTCGTCCATAACAAGCACACCGTCGCCGGCAGCAGCAGGACGAATGACCTTCAAATAAGGGAAGCCCTTACGGAAATTTTCAATCTGAGCCTCGACTTGTTCAAGAGTCAAGGAGTGGCTCTTAATCTGTTCTAAATCTTCTTTGGTAAACATATCAAGTTCGTATTTTTAGTAATTAGTTGTCATTTGTAGCCAATCTCCTAAAGGAGAAAATCAAAAATCATCCAAAATTATGAAAATATTTTCTAACTTTGCAGAAAATACAAAGTATTTTTCACCGTAGATATTTATTTTCACGGAAAATAGAGCTACTTAAACAATATTGATGCTAAACTGATAGGCGCAATGATAAAGGAGTTTACAAACCACGATTTGAAAGAGCTAAACAGCTTTCATGTCGAACAAAAATGCCTAAAACTGATAACTTTCGAGCGAGGCGAGGAGCTTGACCAGATATTTTGCACAGAGAACAGACCGCAAAAATGGTACGTTCTGGGAGGAGGAAACAACATCCTCTTTACGCAAGATTACGACGGAGCACTCATTCATCCTGTGGGACAAGGGATAGAGGTTGTGGCCGAGGATGAGCAGAGTGTGACTATCAACGCTCAGGCAGGTGTGGAGTGGGACGACATGGTAGCCTGGTGCGTGGAGCATAATTTATGGGGTGCGGAGAATCTGTCGCTCATACCAGGCTCGGTAGGTGCTTCGCCCGTACAGAACATAGGGGCATACGGCGCTGAGGCTAAGGATATAATATCGAGAGTGCATCTATTCTCAACCCTTGATTATCAACACAAAACACTCACCAAAGAGGAGTGTCGTTTTGCATATCGAGAGAGCATATTCAAGCAGGAGTTGAAGGGAAAGGTGATAATAACATCGGTAGATTTCACGCTAAGCAAGGTAGCGAAGCCCAACCTGCACTATGGCGACGTATGTCAAAGAGTTGAGGAGTTAGGTGGCGCTACGCTAAACAACATCCGGGAGGCTATATGCTCGATTAGAAACGAGAAGTTACCCGACACATCGAAGATGGGTAACGCCGGCAGCTTCTTCAAGAATCCGATTGTGGCTAAAGAGCGCGCTGAGGAGCTGAAACAGCAACACGAGAATATGCCCGTCTACCCTACGGCTGACCCAACGAAGGCAAAACTTGCCGCCGGCTGGCTTATCGACAAAGCCGGAATGAAGGGTTATCGCACCGAAAAGGTCGGGGTACACGACAGGCAGGCATTGGTGCTGGTGAACCACGGCAGAGCCTGTGGTCGGGATGTAATTGAGCTCTCGGAACAGGTACAACAGAGGGTATGGGAGTGTTTCGGGATAAGAATCGAACCAGAGGTAAATATTTTGTAGCAAGAGATTATGCTTTTAGATAAATTTCAAGAATATGTCCGCAAGGAGGAGCTATTCACTCACGAAGATAAGATTCTGCTAACAGTTTCGGGAGGGGTAGATTCGATGGTGCTGATGTCGCTATGCGTAAATAGTGGCTACCACGTCGGAGTGGCTCACTGCAACTTTCAACTACGTAACCGCGAGAGTGACGAAGATGAAATCTTGGTACAGGAGACAGCTCGTCGCTACGGTATAGAGTGTCACAATAAGCGTTTTGACACCACAGGTGAGATGCATCGTACGGGAGAGAGTATGGAGATGGCGGCCCGACGCCTGCGTTACGAGTGGTTTCACGCATTGTGCAAACAGCACGGCTACACCGTAATAGCCGTTGCACACCATATTGACGACTCTATCGAGACGTTTTTTATCAACCTACTGCGTGGAACAGGACTCAGAGGTCTTACGGGAATAAGCAATCAGGTTGGCAAAGTGGTCAGACCACTAAGATTTGCGACAAGAAAAGAGATTATGGAGTATGCATCACGTAAGCATATCCATTACAGAGAGGATTCATCAAATCGCTCAACAAAGTATCTGCGCAATAAGATTCGTCTGGGTTTGATACCTCGAATAAAGGATATTTCGCCTCGATTCACACCTACAATGGAGAGCAATATCCGTCATCTGACGCATGCCCAGCAGTTTATTGACTATGCGATAGGTAACATCTACAAGCAGATTGTCGAGCAGAAAGATGGGTTGCATATAATAAGAGCCGAAAAGATTAAGCACTTGGATTCACAGGATTTTATCATATATGAAATCCTCTCATCGCATTTTGCCTTTAAGGGGGATACGGTAGATAGATTATGTCAAGCCCTGGATGCCGACGCATCGGGAAAGAGGTTCTATTCACGAAGCCACGTGGCTTACATCGACCGTAAAAAAATCGTCGTGGCACCTATCCAAGAGCAGGATGAGTGCGCTGTGGAGATTCTCAAGGGTCAAACCAGAGCATACTGCGGTAACTCGGTCCTCTACATCGAAGAGTGCAACGTCGATGATATAGCTTCACTGCATCAGCCTGAGAATGTCGCTCTGATAGATGCCGAGATGGTCTCATTCCCACTTACAGTGCGTAAGTGGCGCGAGGGCGACCAATTTACTCCGTTCGGGATGATAGGGTCAAAGAAGGTTAGCGATTATCTGATTGACCACAAGGTTTCAATGGCAGAAAAACATCGTCAATTTGTATTGCTGAGCTCAGAGAAAATCATCTGGCTGATAGGACAGCGCATAGATGATAGTGTCCGCATAACCAAAGCAACAGAAAGAGTCTACAAAATAACTAAGGAGAGCTTATAAAGATGGCTAAAGCAGCGATAAAATTCAAAGATTGTGTAGCCCAGGCAGAGCAGATAATGGGGTGTATCAAACGCAGAGAGTTTGCCCCTATATATCTACTGATGGGAGAGGAGAGTTATTTTATCGATATGATATGTAACGCTCTCTCGGAGAGTATTCTCTCGCCATCAGAACAGGCTTTCAACCAGATTACGGTCTATGGCAAAGATACATCGGCTGCGCAGGTAGTAAATCTGTGTCGTCAGATGCCAATGATGGGCTCATACGAGGTGATAATACTCAAGGAGGCTCAACAAATAGATAGCATAGATAAATTATCGCTCTACACTTCAAAGCCTCAAAACTCGACGATACTCATTATCTGCCATAAGCAAAAAAATGTCGATAAACGTTCGGCACTCTACAAGCAGTGTCTGGCCAGCGGTGTAGTCCTGGAGAGTGTCCGCCCACGAGATTACGAGATAGAGCCGTGGCTGGTAAACTTCTTGCGCGGCAAGGGCTTGGAGATAAGTCAGAAGGCTCTCAGAATGCTGACCGACCATTTGGGATGCGATATTGAGAAGATATCAAACGAGATAGAGAAGCTTTTGGTCGCTATGCCTCAAGGTACAAAGAGCATCACAGAGGACCATATTGAGCAGAATGTGGGAATATCGAAGGATTTTAACAGCTTTGAGCTATGTAATGCTGTGGCTATAAAGGATGTTGCCAAAGCTATGGATATAGCTCAACACCTATCGGCAAATCCGAAGGAGAATCCACTGCTGCTTATCGTAATAAACCTGTTTGCACTCTTCCGCGACCTGTTCATTATAAACTACTTGCGTTGGCAGGAGCGTCGTAAGGGTGTAATCTTCCCAAGCGATATGGAGCTGATGAAGATTCTCAAGAAGAGTAATCCGTATGTAGTGGCAGAGCTGAAGAGAAAGGCAACACTATGGACAAGCCCACAGCTATTCAAGATATTAGGGTTGATGCGAGAGTACGACGCCAAGAGTAAAGGTATAGATAGTGGCTCAGCCTCGGAGGGCGAGCTGCTCAGAGAGCTGTTGATGAAGATATTTACACAGCAATAGAGCGATAGAAGCATGGAGAGGATAGAACGATATATGATTGAGCAAGGCGTGATGAAGATGTGGCATCACGTCGAAGGTCCGTATCTGTATCAGGATATCCACACTCTGCACCATAAAGCACGTTCAGCCGAGCAACATCTCAAGGTAATAAATTGTGCAGCAGAGCAGCTTTTTGGCGAACAATTGGCCCTGACAGCAGCAGAATTGGAGCAACAGATAACAAACTTACTTGAGCAAAATGGCATCTGGCCGAATGGCTCGACAAAGGTTACATTGAAGCTGAATGCTGTGGGAGAGTACTTCATCGAGAGTGGCGAACCAACAATATATGCGGGCTATGCGCTACGAAGCATACAACCTAAAGCGTGCTACATCACAATAGATGCGCCCTACCCCACGCTCCCAAGCTCGGCGATGGAGCAGACAAGACAGCTGGCTGATGCGCGGGCTCAACAACTCGGTTACGACAGAGCTATAATTTGCAACGCCGAAAAGGCGATTACAGCAGATGTAACACGCCCGATGATTCTCTGTGGAGGACGTACACTGCTGATGCATCCATCGACAAAGGCAACCGTAGAGGGTAGCAGAGTGGTGGAGGTGGCGACAAAGCTCGGATATAGCATACGTCTGAGAGAGGTTACAATGGAGGATTTGGCAAAGGCTGAAGAGGTGATGTTGCTCGACTGGCTGGGAATAACATCACTCAGCCACATCGGCGAGCGCCCTTACGCATGGTTTGTGGCAGAGCATTTTGCCCAAGAGATGGAACAGGAGTATAACAAAACTAAGACAAGATAATGAAAGTAGCAATCTTTCCAGGGTCTTTTGACCCATTCACAAGAGGCCACGAGGCAATTGTCGCTCAGGCTCTGACTATGTTCGACAAGGTGGTTATCGCCATAGGCGAGAATATTGCTAAGCGGGGGTTTCTATCTATCGAACAGCGCGCAAAACTCATACGCGAACTCTATGCAAAGGAGTCTCGCATAGAGGTTAAGTGCTACAACTCTCTAACAGGAGAGTGTGCACAAGAAGTTGGGGCTTGTGCAATAATCAGAGGTGTTCGCAACACCATCGATTTTGAGTACGAGAAGAATATGGCTCAAGTAAATAGCAGGCTATTTCCTCAGATAGCAACGGTGCTTCTGCTCACGCCCGCCGAATTGAGCGATATATCATCTTCGACAATACGAGAGTTGGTAACATTCAAAAAAGATGTTTTAGAGATGATGCCCAGAGGGGTTAAGTTGGAGGAGTATATGACAAAATAGTCATATAAAATTTTGATACAACACAAATTATTCATACTTTTGAAAGTTAAGCAGATTATAAACCAATTAAAACAGATAAACCATTATGGAATTTACAGCAGAAATGATTGCCGGACTTTTGGGTGGAAGCGTAGTAGGAGATAAGAGTGCGGCAGTACATACCGTATCGTCTATTGAGGGCGGTAAGAAGGGCTCTCTAACATATCTTACAAACCCTAAATACGAACAATATATCTACACAACAGAGGCGTCTATCGTCTTGGTGGCCAACTCGTTCGAGCCAACAGCACCTATCGCGGCAACACTTATCAAAGTGGAGGACGTAGGGGTGGCTGTATTGAAGCTGTTGGAGATGTACAATGCAATGAAGCCTCAAAAGAAGGGTATCAGCAAGATGTGCTCAATATCGGAGAAGGCAACAGTAGCGGAGGATTGCTACATAGGTGATTTTGCGGTGATTGAGGCAGGAGCATCGGTAGGAAAGGGTTGTAAAATCTACCCACAGGTATATATCGGCGACGGAGTGAAGATTGGCCAGGGCACGACACTATATCCAGGTGTGAAGGTTTATGAGGGCTGCCGCATAGGTAGCAACTGTATCTTGCACGCAGGAGTGGTTATCGGAGCTGATGGCTTCGGATTTTTACCAAAACCGGATGGTACATTCGATAAGATTCCTCAACTCGGAAACGTTATTATAGAGGATAACGTCGAGATTGGAGCTAACACATGTATCGACCGCGCAAAGACAGATTCGACGATCATACGCAAGGGCGTGAAGCTCGACAACCTGATTCAGGTAGGTCACAATGTTGAGATTGGCGAAAACACCGTATCTTCGGCACAGATGGGTATTGCCGGAACATCAAAGGTAGGTCACAACTGCTTCTTGGCAGGTCAGGTAGGTATTGCCGACCACGTGACAATAGGCAACTACGCAAAGATTGGCTCAAAGAGCGGTATCGACAAGGATGTACCAGACGGAGAGATTCGTTTCGGCTCACCAGCACTGCCAGGAATACAGTATCACCGCTCATTTGCAGTGTTTAAGGATTTGCCAAACATCTCACGTCGTCTGTCGGCTGTGGAGAAAGCACTCAAAGAGAAGGAGTAAACAATTAAAAAACAATAGGATATGAAGACAATGTTATCAATGGTTGCTGCTGTGGCAATACTTTTCAGCACCAATAGTGCTATCGCACAAAACAACTACTCTATTTCGGGAACGGATGAGGCTTTTGAGAATGGTAAAACAGCCTATCTGACAAAGTATGAGGATAACGAATTTGTCGTTATCAGCTCTCAGACTATTGCCGACAATAAAATCAGCTTTGAGGGTACAACGAGTGAGCCTGCACGTCGCTACATCTCAATAGGCGAGATAACTCCAAACGAGGCAGAGTTATTCTTCTACTTCTACTTGGAGGCTGGCGATATGACTATCGAGAAGACAACAGGTGTGCGTCTGGGTGGTTACACTGTAAAGGGTACAACATTGAACGACATCAATAGCCAATATAAAGCAGCGATAGAGAATCTTAACGAGCGTTATAGCACAGCACACCAGGCGGGTGATGAGCAGGCAATAGATGCTATCATGGCGGAGTACACCGCAACATCGAAGGCTGCAATCTTGGCAAATGCCGACAATCTGGTAGGTCAGGATATATTGAGCAATGATTATTCTATGTTCGATGCGCAGGAGCTGCTCGACTTGCTTGCTGCACTGCCTGAGAATGTGCAGGAGAAGTTCGCAGCGATAAAGGCAAATGCAGAGAAAGCCCTGCTAACAGAGCCTGGTCAGCCTTATATTGATTTCGCCGAGCCGGGATTGGACGGTCAGCCTATATCACTGAAGAGCGTTGTGGAGAACCCTGCCAATAAGTATGTGCTTCTGGACTTCTGGGCTTCATGGTGCGGTCCTTGCATGGGCGAGGTACCACACTTGTTGGAGACATACGCAGAATATCACGACAAGGGCTTCGAAATCTTCGGCGTTTCGCTTGACGCTAAAGAGCAGAACTGGCGTGATGCTATCGCAAAGCATAAGATGGAGTGGGTACATGTAAGTAATGTGAAGTATTGGGATACCCAATCTCGTAAGGACTATGCAGTAAACAGCATCCCTGCAAACTTCCTCATCGACTGCGCAACAGGTAAAATCGTAGCTAAGAACTTGCGTGGCGAGGCTCTCAAGGAGAAGATTGCAGAGTTGCTGGATTAAGAGTTTTGTTAAACACTAAAAATTAAAAGATATGAAACAGATATTTTGGGCATTTGCTATGGTGGTAGTTGCAGCGGCAGCATGGGCTTGTGGCAATGCCAACACAAAGGCTGCAGCAGCGGCTGAAGATGATGCAAATAAATATATCAATGTTGTGACAAAAGATTTGCAGGGTAAGACCACATCATTGGAGGATGTTGTCGAGAACGGCAAGAACAAATATGTGCTTTTGGATTTTTGGGCTTCATGGTGCGGTCCTTGCATGGGCGAGATGCCACATCTGAAGAGGGCCTACGAGGCTTATCACGATAAGGGCTTTGAGATTTTTGCCGTTTCGTTTGACAATTCGGTGGAGGATTGCAGCAGAGCCGTTGTAAGAGTGGATTTGCCTTGGATTCACACTATGGGAAATGATAAAGCCGCAAATGCCTACGGTGTAAACAGTATCCCATCGAATTTCTTGATTGACTGCAAGAGCGGTAAGATTATCGCTTCGAACCTTCGTGGCGAGGCTGTTGCAGAGAAACTTGCTGAGCTACTCGACTAATCAAGCAATAAAAAATGGCCACGATTAAAAAACCAGATGCAGCCGCATATCGTATCATGGGCATTGACCCCGGTACGAACTATATGGGCTATGGAATAATCGAGGTCGAGGGTAAGCAGGTGCGTTCGGTCGTAATGGGCGACATCGATCTACACAAACTAAGCGACCCCTACGCAAAATTACGCTACATATTTGAGCGTGTAGGGGCTCTGATTGATGAATATGCTCCGAAGGAGGTGGCTTTAGAGTCGCCTTTCTTTGGTGCGAATGTGCAGAGTATGCTCAAATTGGGAAGAGCGCAAGGTGTAGCAATGGCAGCCGCACTATGGCGTGGTAAGGAGGTTTTTGAATATGCTCCGTCACGTATCAAGCAGGCTATATCGGGTAGCGGTGCGGCATCAAAAGAGCAGGTGGCAGGGATAATAAAACGCCTACTGAAGATTGAGTATATGCCTCGCAGGTTGGATGCTACGGATGGTATGGCGGTGGCGATGTGTCACTACTTTACGGCTCGTACACCGATATCCAACGCTATGGGTGATGCACGTGTCAAAGGCTTAGGTGGAGGTAAAAAGGCGTCAAAGGGCTCCTCCTCGTGGGAGAAGTTCATACGTCAAAACCCAGAACGAGAGATTAAATAAGAACTACAACCAAAATAGATGTTATGAGTAATACAAAGTATACCTTAAAAGAGGTAACAACAGCCGCCTTGGAGAGTGAGTTTATAGAACTGCCAAAGCGACTTTACAAAGGTAATCGTTATTGGGTATGCCCATTAGATGAGGATATCAAAGCGGTATTTAACCCCGAAAAGAATAAGATGTTTGCCGACGGCGAGGCCGTTCGTTGGGTAGCATACGACCAAAATGGTCAGTCGGTAGGTCGTATTGCAGCTTTCTACGATAACGAGCATGCATATTCGTATGAGCAGCCAACAGGTGGTTGCGGTTTCTTTGAGGCAATAAACGACCAAGAGCTGGCCAATCTACTCTTCGACACAGCGCGCATGTGGTTAGTGAGCCGTGGAATGGAGGCTATGGATGGTCCTATCAACTTCGGTCCACGTGATTCATGGTGGGGTCTGCTGGTTGATGGCTATGAGTTCCAACCACTCTATGCCAATCCATACAACCCTCCTTACTACAAGGAGCTATTTGAGACATACGGTTTCCAGAATTATTTTAACCAAAATACATACCTTTGGAGAATTGATGATGACGCCATCAACTCGATGATTAACGAGCGCGCTAAGCGTCTGATGAGTACTCCAGGCTATACATTCGACCATATCAACATGAAGGATTTGGAGAGTGTAGCTGAGGATTTCCGTATCATATACAACAAGGCGTGGTCACTATTTACGGGTGTTACCCCAATGAGTAAGGAGGAGGCGCAGAAGATTATGCGAACACTTCGTCCTATTATTGACCCAAATATCATCTTCTTCACATATTTCAACAATGAGCCTGTCGGTTTCTTTATCATGGTACCGGACATCAACCGTATAATCGGCAAGTTTAACGGAAAACTCAATTGGTGGAATAAGATTCGTCTGATGTGGGATTTGAAGGTGCGCAAGTCGTGTGACCGCATATTCGGTATTATCTTCGCTGTAACTCCTGATTTCCAGGGCAAGGGAGTTGAGTCGGGTATGATTCAGTATATTTATGACTCATACTTCAAGAATTGTAAGACCAACTACAAGACAGTAGAGTTCGCTTGGATTGGCGACTTCAACCCTGTAATGAATCGTATGATTCAGAGCTATGTATGTGCAACACGACACAAGATGCACACAACATATCGTTACCTATTCGACCGCACAAAGGAGTTTAAGCGTTGTCCTCGATTGGGTTTCAAACGTAGCGAGAAATAGAAAATAACATAAAACCTAAAATAGTATGAAAACTACTGCTTTTACAAAGTATCATATCGCTGCGGGCGCAAAAATGGCAGAGTTCGCAGGATATAATATGCCTATCGAGTTTACAGGCATTAACGACGAGCACATGACAGTTCGTGAAAAGGTGGGTGTATTTGACGTTAGCCACATGGGCGAAATATGGGTAAAGGGCGAGAAGGCTTTGGACCTTTTGCAATACATTGCATCGAATGATGTAAGCAAGCTCTATGACGGTAAGGTACAATATACCACAATGCCTAACGGCAAGGGTGGCATAGTGGACGACGTGCTAATCTACAAGTTCAGCGACACAAAGTATATGCTTTGTGTAAACGCAGCCAACACCGAGAAGGATTGGAACCATATCTGCCTGGCTGGTAAGAAGTTTGGCATGGAGCCAGGCAAGGAGTTGGAGAACTCATCGGACAACATCGCTCAGGTAGCTATTCAGGGTCCATTGGCAATGAAGCTCGTACAAAAGATGTGTGAGGAGCAGGTGGAGGATATGGAGTACTACACATTCAAGCAGACAAAGGTTGCAGGATGTGATGCCATACTCTCTATCACAGGTTACACAGGCTCAGGTGGCTGCGAGATTTACATGTATAACGCTGACGCCGACACTATATGGGAAGCTATGTGGAAGGCAGGCGAGGAGTTCGGACTGAAGAATATCGGCTTAGGAGCACGCGACACACTCCGTTTGGAGAAGGGTTTTGCACTCTATGGCAATGATATTGACGACACAACATCTCCTCTGGAGGCTGGATTGAGCTGGGTGACAAAGTTCGCCGAAGGTAAGGATTTCATCGACCGCGAATACCTTGCAAAGCAGAAGGCTGAGGGCGTAGAGCGCAAGTTGGTAGGACTGAAAATGATAGATAGAGGTATTCCTCGCCACGGCTATAAGATTGCCACCGTAGAGGGCGAAGAGTTGGGTGTAGTAACATCAGGAACAATGTCGCCAATGCTGAAGGTTGGTATCGCCATGGGTTATGTAAAGGCTGACCAAGCAAAGGTTGGTAATGTGGTAGCAGTCGTTATTCGCGAGCGTCTGCTCAAGGCAGAGATTGTGAAGTATCCTTTCGTATAGCGTTACCTTATATATAATATTGGGGAGCATCGGTCTACATCGGGCGAAGCTCCCTTTTTTGATTTGGAAGAGAATGGAGAATCTTAGAATAGAACTTGTAGACAACTACGACAGTGCACTTGTAGAGCCAATAGGCTCATTGCTGCGACAATTAACAGGCACTGACACACCATTTGGCGAGGAGGAGCTACGCAGGATAATACGTGATATGTCGTGCCGACTCTATGTAGCCCGTTCAGGAAGCGAGGTGGTGGGTATGTTCTCACTCTGCACCTACTCGTCACCCTCGATGCGAAAGGTGTGGTTGGAGGATGTGGTAGTCGATAGCGCGTCACGTGGTCGTGGTATAGGTCGCGCGATGGTGGCATACGCGATAAATTTTGCGCGTCAGCTTGCACCCTGCTCTCTTATGCTTACATCAAACCCTCAACGCATAGAGGCCAACGCCCTATACCGCAGCATGGGCTTCGAAGTGAAGCAGACAAATGTATATAAAATGGATTTTTAGATGTCGTGTGAGAGCGAAGGTGGCACAGCACCGCTCATATCATAATCACCCCAACGCTCGGCAACATAGTCAAGCGTAGTGCATATCTCCTGCTCATCGAACAGAGTGACCAACTTAAGGCGTGTCTGCTTAAAATCGGGCAGGCCCTTAAAATAGTTCGACAGATGGCGACGCATCTCCAAGATACCTACCCTATCGCCCTTTATCTCGATAGACTTAGCTAAATGGCGTTTAGCTATCTCCACGCGCTCAACAACAGACGGCTGAGGCAGAATCTCTCCCGTCTGCAAGTAGTGTTTAACCTCACGAAATATCCAAGGGCGTCCATAGGTCGCTCGACCAATCATCACACCATCAACGCCATACCTATCGAACATCTGCTTGGCCTTAACGGCAGAATCCACATCGCCATTACCGATGATAGGGATATGGATAGCAGGGTTGTTCTTAACCTCGCCGATAAGAGTCCAATCAGCCTCGCCACGATACATCTGCGAGCGGGTACGGCCATGAATCGTAAGGGCCGCAATACCTACATCTTGCAGGCGCAGAGCAATATCCATAATATTCTTCGACTCCTCATCCCAGCCCAAACGAGTCTTTACCGTCACGGGGAGCTTCACGGCCTCGACAATCTGACGTGTCATCTCGACCATAAGTGCTACATCGCGCATCATACCCGAACCCGCCCCTCGCGAGGCAATCTTCTTAACCGGACAGCCGAAATTGATATCGATAAAGTCGGGATTAGCACTCTCGGCAATACGGGCAGCCTCGACCATAGGCTCGATAAGGTGACCATAAATCTGGATACCTACGGGACGCTCAGCATCGTCGATATTGAGCTTGGCACGCGACTTCCAGGCATCACGAATCAGACCGTCAGAGGAGATAAACTCCGTAGTTACCACATCCGCCCCAAACTGCTTACACATGTATCGGAACGATGGGTCGGTAACATCCTCCATCGGTGCTAAGAAAAGTGGTTGTGAGCCTAAATCTATCGTGCCTATTTTCATCGCTAAAGTATAAATAAAGGGTGTCAAAAGTTGTTCGACACCCTATGTTTTGTATCCCGAAAAATACTACAACTCGCTCTCCTTCAAGCGCTCAGCATTTTCAGCTACGATAAGGTGGTCGATGCAGTCCTGAATATCGCCATCCATAAAGGCCGAGAGGTTGTAGATTGTATAGTTGATACGGTGGTCGGTGATTCGGCCCTGAGGATAGTTATAGGTACGAATCTTAGCCGAACGGTCACCTGTCGAGACCATAGTCTTACGCTTCGATGCAATCTCGTCAAGATACTTCGAATACTCAAGGTTGAAGACACGCGTACGCAACTCCTCAAAAGCCTTATCGAAGTTCTTGAGCTGCGACTTCTGGTCCTGACACTGCACGACGATACCCGTAGGGATGTGCGTCAGACGGATAGCCGAATAGGTGGTATTTACAGACTGTCCACCAGGGCCCGAAGCACAGAAAATATCCTTGCGAATATCGTTCATCGAAATCTCAACATCGAACTCCTCTGCCTCCGGCAATACAGCAACAGATGCTGCCGAGGTGTGAACACGGCCCTGAGTCTCGGTCTGTGGCACACGCTGTACGCGGTGAACACCAGACTCATACTTGAGTGTACCATAGACACTCTGACCGGTAACTTTCAGCACAACCTCCTTGTAGCCACCTACTGCACCGTCAGAGAACGAAGTAATCTCGTAACGCCAGCCCTTCGACTCGATGTACTTGGTATACATACGCAACAGGTCACCGGCGAAGATAGCAGCCTCGTCGCCACCCGTACCGCCGCGAATCTCAAGGATAGCATTCTTCTCATCCTGAGGGTCTTTTGGGATAAGCAGGAGCTTAATCTCCTCCTCCATAGTTACGAGCTGAGGCTCCAGAGTTGCAATCTCCTCACGTGCCATCTCACGCATATCCTCGTCCTTATCGTTGGCAAGGATATCCTTCGCATCAGCCAAGGCATCAACAGCCTTGCGATAACGCTCCGAAGTCTCAATAATTGGCTCTAACTCCTTGTACTCCTTCGTAAGCTGAACAAACTGCTTAACGTCGGCAATAACTTCAGGGTCAGTGAGTTTCTGTCCTATCTCTTCATATTTGAGCTTCAAGCCATCGAGGCGAATAAGTATTGAATTGTCTGCCATAAATCATTGCTATTTTCTTCCAAAGTGCAAAGATAGTCAAATTTCAAAAAAAATACACCGTTTGTTTGCAATTTCAGAAATTATAGATAATTTTGCACTTGCAAATGGTTCCTCTGCGGCCCGATGCGGTCAAGGAGGTGAAAAGGAAATACGGTGTAAATCCGTAACAATACCTGTTGCTGTAAGTCCCATTCCGGATTCGGAATCGAAGGCTGTCGCACTCTTTGCCACTGGGTAATACCGGGAAGGCGCGACAGGGGGATAAGTCAGAAGACCTGCCTTTGCATTTTAGATTTTTGACCTGCAGGACTACGGGACAAATCAAAACTAATTTTATCCGTAATGTTAGAATTGAGCCCGTAGTGTTTGGGGCTATGTGTTTGGGAAACTGCTGTTTTTCAGACATTTACGGCAAAGATGTTTTGAGTTAATTTTTTGGTTCTGCTCTTCAAAATGCGACCTTTTTATTAACTTAAAATATTGATGCATTATGAAGAGATTTTTTGTTTTGGCAGCTGTGGCTTTAGCTGTGGCACCAATGGTTGGATGTGAGTACGACGACGATGATTTATGGTCGAAGGTTGATCAGATGCAGGGGCAGATTGATCAGAACACCGAGGATATCGCAACGCTCACAGCATTGATGGATGCTCTATCCGAGGGTAAGGTTATCACCTCAGTAGAGCCTACCGATGAGGGTTATACCCTCCGTTTCAGCGATGGCTCATCTATCGCAATCCGCAACGGACGTGATGGAGAGGACGGTCAGGACGGCGAGGATGGCAAAGATGGTGAGGATGGCACAAGTGGTGATTCTCTCTTTGCTTCGGTTGAGATTGGCGATGGTGTGGTCATCATCACACTGACCGATGGACGTGTGATAGTTCTTCCTACCGTTTCAGAGGAGCCTATGGCAGAGGTACGTACTTTGACTTTCGAGGACTCGGATTACAAGGGTGGCGTGTCGGCTACCTATTGGTCCGATTTTATTCCTGCCGATAGTGAGTATGGCAACGGTAATGGCCATTACGCGTGGGTAGACGAGGGTAATACGATGTTAGCCTTTACCCCATCGGCAAATGCAATGTTCCCCGGCTATGGCGGACACGCTTTGTCGCACTACGTGGGCAGCGACCTTTCGCAAGGCGACTATATGCACGACTTGCAGGCGTATAATGTTGCGGGCGGAGCTAATGGATCGGAGAACTTCTGCGTTCATTTTGGTTTTGTGGATGACTCTGGCTTGGGTATGATGAACGAGATGTTAGGCTTCCATTTTGCTGATGGTGTGGCTCGTACCATCGAGAGTATGATGGTTACCAACACTACCTATGTATATAATCTGCTCACCAATGGCGATGGTTGGCAGGTACCTACGGGAGCATCGGATGAGAGCTGGTTTAAGATTGTGGCGTATGGCTTCGATGAGAACGATGAGCCTACGGGCGAGGCAGAGTTCTATCTCTGGCGTGAAGGCAGAGTAGGCGTTTCGGAGTGGACTGAGTGGGATTTGACATCGCTGGGTAAGGTAGCAAGGGTAGATTTCAACCTTGTGGGTAGCGAGGACCTCTATACCGAGTACGGTCTGGGTGTTGCAGGATACTTTGCCTACGATGATGTGAAGGTAATATTTGAATAGACGATATAATGAAGTATTTAAGACTTTTGTCGCTGCTACTGCTTGCAGTGGCGTGTAATAAGAACGAGGTTATAACCGAGCAGATTGAGGATGAGCGTTATCGCCCTCGCACCGAGTCTTCGGCAGCGGAGGCTCAAGAGGTGTGGGAATACACTCCTGCCCCCGGGCAGTTCATCAACGAGCTGAAGACATCGGGCTTTACGGGCGAGGAGCTCACCGCCGAGGCTGCTGTGGCTTATGCCGAGCGACGTATGAGTGAGGGTCGTTTCGTCTCGCTCGGAGGCTTTGGTGGCTATATTGTCGTGGGTTTCGACCATAGTGTCGATAATGGTGGCGGCTATGACTTTGCTGTGGAGGGTAACTCCTTCGATGGTTCATCCGAGCCAGGCATTGTATGGGTTATGCAGGATGAGAATGGCGACGGCAAACCTAACGACAGTTGGTATGAGCTGAGAGGTAGCGAGAGCGGTAAGCCTACGACCATACAGAACTACTCCGTTACCTACTACCGCCCCGCAGAGCCTCAGTCGGCGGTTAAGTGGAGCGACAGCGAGGGAGCAGAGGGCGAGGTAGACTATGTGGGTGCTCACCACTCGCAGGATTATTACTACCCTGCGTGGATTGCTGCCGACAGCTATACTCTCAGTGGCACACGCCTCGAGGCACGCAACTATGACAAGTCGGGTAATGGCACAATGTGGGTGCAACCTGCCTACGATTGGGGCTATGCCGACAACCAGAGCTCTGTAGATTTCATCTCTCGCAACGGAGCATTCAACCTTTTCGATATAGACAACGCTGTCGATACGTGGGGTAATGCCGCCGAGTTGAAGTATATCGACTTTGTCAAGGTGCAGTGCGGTGTCAATGCCAAGAGCGGTCATTTAGGCGAGCTTTCGACAGAGGTCTTTTCTGTGGTAGACTACAAAATGGTATTTTAGTAGTATGATAAAGTTTTCAACATACAAATTCGCTTTAGTGCTGGCTTTGGTGTCGGCACTAAGCGGTTGTATGGAATGGAAATACGGTATCGAGGAGGAGTTCGCAGCATCAGACGAGGGGTTGTTCATCCTTAACGAGGGTAATTTCAACTATGGTAACGCAACACTCTCATACTATAATCCCACGACGAAAACTGTCGAGAATGAGGTCTTCTATCGTGCCAATGCTATGCGTCTGGGCGACGTGGCTCAGTCGATGACTATTCATAACAATATCGGCTGGGTGGTAGTCAATAACTCTCACGTTGTATTCGCAATCGATACCCGCACCTTCCGTGAGGTGGGTAGAATTGAGGGCTTTACCTCACCACGATACATCCATTTTGTATCGGACGAGAAGGCGTATGTAACACAAATCTGGGACAACCGTATAGCCATAATCAACCCACAGCGATATGAGATAACGGGCTACATCGAGTGCGAGGGTATGACAATGGAGAGTGGCTCGACGGAGCAGATGGTGCAGTGGGGCGATTATCTCTATGTGAATTGCTGGTCATATCAAAACAAAATACTCAAAATCGACACTCGCACCGATGAAATAGTGGCTCAATTAGAGGTTGGTATTCAGCCAACATCTATCGTGCTTGACAAGAACAATAAACTATGGACCATCACCGACGGAGGTTTTGAGGATAGTCCATACGGCTACGAGGCTCCTGCCTTGTATTGCATTGACGCCGATAGTTTTACCATCGAGCGAGAGTTTCATTTCCGCAAAGGTGATGCACCATCGGAGATACAAATAAACGGCAAGGGCGACACTATATATTGGATAAACGACGATATTTGGCAGATGGGGGTTGATGCCACATTGCTGCCATTTGAGCCTTTCCTCGCTGCCAGGGGTACAATCTACTATGGTTTGACCGTATGCCCTCGTTCGGGCGATGTATATATAGCCGACGCGATAGATTATCAGCAGCCCGGAATGATTTATCGTTACTCTGCACAAGGCGAGAAGTTGGATGAATTCTACGTGGGCGTAATCCCAGGTGCTTTTTGTTGGAAATAGTTATTATGAGGAGCTTTTTAGTCATATTGTTCGCTCTTACGGCTACGGTGTCGGCTCATGCTCAAACCAACGATAATTGGCTTGAGGATGGTATCGACATCCCTGAGGTAGAGTTCTTTGGCGAGCGACCAATGAAGGATATAGGCACGCAGAAGACCGATTTTGAGGAGCGCGTTCTCAAGGAGAGCATCTCGCTCTCGATGGCAGATGTGCTGACCTTCAACTCCTCAATATTCGTCAAAAATTACGGCAGAGCAACCCTTTCTACCGTATCATTTCGAGGCACATCACCCTCACATACACAAGTTACGTGGAATGGACTAAGAATAAATAGTCCAATGTTGGGTATGACCGACTTTTCGATGATACCCTCCTACTTTATCGACAAAGCATCGCTACTACACGGCACATCATCCATTCACGATACGGGAGGTGGCTTGGGTGGCTCGGTAAGACTCTCCACACAGCCACTTACAAACGAGGGCTTCGGCTTGCAATACATCCAAGGTATAGGCTCATTCCGCACATTTGACGAGTTTCTACGACTGACCTATGGCTGCCGTAAATGGCAATTCTCGACACGTGTGGCATACTCCTCATCACCTAACGACTTCAAGTATCGCAATCGAGATAAGCGCGAAAACATCTATGACGAGCAGATGAATATCATCGGTAAGTACTACCCCATAGAGCGCAACCGTAGCGGAGCATATAAAGACCTGAATATCCTTCAGGAGATTTCGTTTAACAGCGGCAAAGGAGATAGGCTCTCGCTGAGTGCATGGTATGTCAATTCAAACCGCGAATTGGCAATGCTTACAACAGATTATGGCGATGAGAATGCCTTTGACAACCGCCAACGGGAACAGACGCTGCGCAGCGTCGTTGAGTGGGACCACATACGTCGCAACTGGAAGGTAGCAGCAAAGGCGGGATATGTCTACTCGTGGACGGCATACGACTTTAAGCGCGACCCCGGCAATGGCAAGATGGAGGCGATGACTCGCTCGCGCAGTATCACCAACACTCTCTTCGCACAAGGCGAAGCGGAGTGGTTTATATCAAATAAATGGCTTATAACAGCCAATATCACAGCCCACCAGCACTTTGTTGAGAGCCGCGATAAGAATGTTATACGCCAGGATGGTAACAAGGCTGTTGTAGGCTACGACCAAAGTCGCACGGAGCTTTCGGGCTCTCTGTCGCTCAAGTGGCGACCTACGGAGCGATTGGGGCTCTCGGCTGTGATGCGAGAAGAGATGTATGGCGAAGAGTTTTCGCCCATCATACCTGCCCTGTTTGCCGAATATGAGCTGTCGCGACGTGGTGCTGTAATGCTCAAGGGCTCTGTATCACGCAACTTCCGTTTCCCGACGCTCAACGACCTATATTTCCTGCCCGGTGGTAATCCTGACCTGCGCAAAGAGAAGGGCTGGAGCTACGATGCCGGTATATCATTTGCCGTAGGCAAGGAGGATAGCTATCGTATAGAGGCGTCGGCAACATGGTTCGACTCACACATTGAGGATTGGATTTTGTGGCTCACGACACCTAAGGGATTTCTCTCACCACGTAACGTAAAGGATGTGCATGCCTATGGAGTAGAGCTACAAGGCAAGGCAGATGTGGCACTCGCAAAGGAGTGGTTAATAAGGCTCAATGCTACCCTCTCGTGGACACCTTCCATAAACGAGGGCGAGCCACTTACTCCGGCCGACAAATCGGTAGGACGACAGCTCCCTTATACACCTGAGTGGTCCTCGTCGCTTACGGGCGAACTCAGGTGGCGCAGTTGGTCGTTACTCTATAAGTGGTGCTATTACAGCGAGCGATATACTATGTCGAGCAACGACATAACGCTCACGGGCGAGCTACCTAAATATTACATGAACAACCTTTCGCTCGAAAAAGGTTTCTCACTGAGTTGGGCAGAACTCTCGATAAAAGGTAGCGTGAATAATCTCTTCGACGAAGAGTATCTCTCGGTACTCTCACGCCCAATGCCGGGCATCAACTTCGAGATTTTTATAGGCATTACGCCCAAGTGGTAAAAAAATAAGGTTATCCTATTAGTTTGAAGGACAACCTTACTCCTTTATTACTCCTCTACAAGTTCAAAATCCTCTTTGCTGACTCCGCAGAGTGGACAAGACCAATCTTCAGGAATCTCCTCAAAAGGTGTACCCGGAGCAATACCAGAATCGGGATCACCAACCGCAGGGTCGTATACCCAATCACATACTGTACAACGATATTTCATAGTTTTATAACATTTATGGCTACCGTACAGACTCAAATTCTGTACCACACCTGTTCAACAATTTTCTGCTTAGAAGAAGCAACTTAATTCTTCTTGCACAAAACTACAAAACTTTTAAATAAAATGCAAATTATTTAAACATTTTTCTATGAAATTTTTAGAGATTCACGCTTTTAAGGCAATTTTATCTTCTGCTTGAGCTGAAGCGTGGAGGTCCTGCTTATACCATTGAGCTCACATAATTTAGTAACGGTAGTGCCATATTGTTGGGCTATCTCACTCAGTGTATCTCCACTCTTAACGATATGAACACGGCCGGATGGAGTATTTACCACTGATGGATTCTTATCGACAACCTTGAACTTGCCCGAATTACGACGCACACCCTTATAGGCATTATTCAAGACCTCGGTGTCAATAACGTATGAACGATTGACAACTCGCTCGGCATCTATCAACGAATGGCTAAAGAGCCACTCGTATGTCATATCGGTATAGAATAGGCGCGCTAAGCGAGAGTGATTGACACCCTTGAGCTCAGTATAGATAGTCTGGTTGAGTGTATCGACCTTATTGATAGCCTCGACAACCTGGCGAGATGCAGTGACAGGAACAGCTGTATCCGCAGTACCATGCACAATCCACAATGGCACACGACTCAGGCCTGTGTAATCCTTCAAGGTGCTTCCGCCACAAAGAGCCATTGCAGCAGCAACATGGTCGGGATATGTGCCAGCAAAGTCCAACGTTCCATAGCCACCCATACTCATTCCGAGCACATACAGACGATTGGTATCCACCTCATAACGTTCACACACCCAATCCACAACACTCTTCAATCGCTGTGGACGCCAACCATCACCTCTATTCTGTGGGGCAATAATCACAGCATTGATTTGACGGCCCCACGACAAAGCGTCGATACTGCCATAGCGACGTACACTATTAAGATTCGTACCACATAGGCTGCGACCATGCAGAAACAGAACTATCGGGAGCTTGCCACTCGATTGACGTTTAATGCACTGCTCTCCAGCCGAAAAAGCCTGTGCCTCGTGAGAAATATCATCGACAGATGGCCTATAAGTGTGCAGGATATGTGCTGCAATAGGATGAGAGGCCCGCACCCTATCAACAAGCGTAAGACCTCGCTTAGGCTCAGCAGCCAACGCCGTCGTATCCTCCTCGACAATAGGGGCTTTACCATAGCTGTCGGGCAGATAGAGCCAAAAGTTATAGCCATTCGAGACAGAGTCACGAATCGCATACAGCTGCGCATAGAGCATCTGCGGGAGAATCAGAAGTGATAGAATTAATAGCAGTCGTCTCATTTCACCTGGAATTTATAAATCATATTACCACGTGAACCAACGACAACACAGTCATCAACAACCACAGGTGAGGATTCAAAGTTTGCAGCAACTCGCTTAGAATAGATGATGCGACCACTCTTTGCCTCAATGAGGTAGATATAGCCGATAACATCACCCGTAACGATATACATACGGCCCTCAGCATCGGTAAAAGCTACCGGAGAAGACCACGAATAGTAGTGCAAAGGTGTACGATAGAGAACCTTACCACTCTGCTTATCAATAGCCAACAAAGCACCCGCAGTAGAGGAGTCTAAGCCACAGAAGTTGGCGAAAATCATCCCCTCACAGTCGCCACGGCCCATCAGAGGGGTAGAGAACATACCGCCCTCACGTAGCTTACCGCCATAGTCAATCTTTTGGCAAGGGATAGGATGTTGCCAAATAAATTCGCCTGTCAAAGCGTCGATTTTAGTCAGGTGGCTATACCCCTCATTGCCCTGCTTATCGACAGCGCTGCCTACGTAGAGCACAGGTCGTCCCTGCTCTACATCCAAGACGGGTGTAGCGTCGGTATCATCACAGTTGTCGAAACGCCAAACCGGATGCATCGTATCGAGGTTGATACATAGGATATTGCCATGATTATCCGATATGAAACCGTAGTTAGAGAATACAGCCATCGAAGCCTCAACACCAGCTGCGCCACGACTCTTGGCACGGTAACGAAGAAGTGAATGGATGCTCACACCATCGGCACCGAGTTTATATATCGTACCATTCTCGCCAGGGCGGAAGACAAAACCACCCGCAACGATAGGTGACGAGTCGTAAGCACCCCAACTACGCCATGCCTGATAATCTCTATCGAAGAACGATATACGCTGGTGGCTAAAGAGGTTATATACCGCAGCACCAAAGGCCTGCTCAGCCGGAACACCCTGACCTACATAGAGGTAGCCATTCATACGTGGGTCCAAAGAGGGAGTACCCTTGATAGGATTGCCCACTTTAATAGGCTCGCGTGAAGGCTGACCATTGTCGAAATTGAGAAAATAGACCTTACCGCATAATGAGCCTATGATGATTTCACGCGAGCTGAAATTCTCACGCTTGACAAATGGCTTCTCGGCCATCTGCGCTGCAATAGAGTCGGGCCAGCAGACATAGAGAGGTTGTCCTGTCCAACCGCTGCCACCTCCCCATACACCATATTTGGTTTCACGGGTATCGACATCGGTACGAAAACTCCATACCAAGTCTATACGGCTGGGGAGACTATCCAGCACTCCCGTCTGCGGCATATCGCGCATCGGAGAGCCTCGGAACGTCAAGGTCTGCTTCGTATCATAGAGCGAAGTCAGAGGCTCCAACAGGGGCGAGCTCACCGTGTCGAAGCACTCTACTTTATAGAATAACGAGCTAACAGACGAGTACATCGTATCGGGCAGACGTATAGGACTTTGCTCCGAAACGACAGAGTCCGTGCAGAGATTTTGCTTGTCGGCAGATTGAAATTTCTTGATAACCGTAGGTCCGGACATCGCATAACATATCACGCCCAACAACGCTACACCAACGACAACCGAGACAACAAATAGAGGTCTTTTCAACATATCAAATAATTGTTTTCATGCTATTTAGGTAGCGAAATTAGATATTTTTCAACTTGTTTGCAACATTTTCGCAAAATCTTAGGTTGCACGGGATGCTTGGATAGTATAATTTTATTATCTTTGTCATAACATATTCGCCGCTTATTATTAACTAAAAACTTTATACATTATGCCTCATCAATCAAACGGTATGGGAACTTTTTGGATTATGATGATTTTAACAATAATCCCTGCGATCGTAGCCATAATCATTTTATTAGTAAGAAAGGCAAATAAAAAATCAAACGTAGTCATAGATAATAAGACCATTATAGGTTGTGATCAAAACATTCCTATTAATCAAATAGCACAAATTCAACAACCCATAATAGCAAAATATGGAGATCCTGCTATAACTCTCCACACATCTGATTGGCATAGTATTATGGTGTTTCCCGGATATCGAATTATAACAATTGATAGACAGGAATACTTTTTTAAAGATATAGTATCTTGTAAACTTGTACAGAGCGTTGATAATACACACGACTACACTTTGTTTGTACTAATAAGAGATTTTAAGCAACCAATAGTAGAAATACCTATCGGCAACGACATAAGAATTGCAATAGAAATTGAGGCTATATTTAATTTGGCTATTGACAAGAATCAGAGATTGGCAGAAAATAAGTCAAAATCTTCCAACCACCAGGATTAGCGGCATGTGGGTCGAACGGTCGCAGCAGGTTTGAGCAGAGCAAGGGTTGGGATAGTGGCAAGCGGAGAGCCCGAAGGGCGGATGGAATAGGCTGTAAGAACAAGGAAGTTTATTTACTTGGGCTTACGGCCTATTACAGCTGTATCGCGTAGCGATTACCGCTTGACGCTATCATACAACCCGCAGACGACTCTGCCACACCGCCACAGACTGAACGAGCTCGGCTCTGGGGACAAAAAAAAGAGAGAAACTTTCGTTTCTCTCCGTCGTACCCAGAGCCGGGGTCGAACCGGCACAGGGGTGAACCTACTGGTGTTTGAGACCAGCGCGTCTACCGATTCCGCCATCTGGGCTCCAATTCCTTAAATTGGTGTGCAAATGTAGGCATATTTTTCGTATTAGCAAAAAATATCGCAAAAAAAATACTCATCGCCCCACTTTTAGCTGCTACAGCCGCCCAATAAAACAATATTTATATGCATAAATCACTGCGCAGATGAAAAAAAATTACTTTGACAAGCCAACATATCACAACTTTTTGTACCTTTGACCTCCGGTTGGGTTAAATATAAGGTATCCATTATGCTTAATATTATTTTATTTGGAGCTCCGGGATGCGGCAAAGGTACGCAAGCTGAGCTTTTAAAGAAGAAGTATGGCGTAGAACATATTTCAACCGGTGCAGTGATACGTTCGGAGATTGAGCGTGGCACAGAGTTAGGACTTAGCATGCAGGAGTATATTGCTAAGGGCGAGTTAGCTCCCGACAGTATCGTTGTAGGTATGGTTAAAAACTACATCTGCGAGCATCGCGATGCTAAGGGCAACATCTTCGATGGCTTCCCACGTACAACAGCACAAGCTGAGGCTTTTGACAGACTGCTCAGTGAGGAGGGATTGTCGGTAAGTGTGATGATATATATGGATGTTCCTGAGCAGGAGTTGGTAAACCGTATCTTGCTACGTGGTAAGGATTCAGGTCGTGCCGATGATGCTTCGGAGGATATAATCCGTAACAGAATAGAGATATATCGTGCGCAGACAGCTATCGTTGCCGACTACTACTCAAAGCAGGGTAAATATGTCGCTATCGACGGAGTGGGTACTCTTGACGAGGTGTTTGCCCGAATATGCGAGGCTATCGACAACTGCGCCAAGTAATTCAGGGAGCGAAACTGCGGATTATTATCACTGTGATAAGCAGATGCAAAAAGTGCTTTTCGGCACTTTTTTGTATTGTTTTATTGCATATTACAATTTTTTGACTACCTTTGCGTCGCTAAAGTAACGCCCAACAAGTAAGTCGGGCCAACGATAGCGGTAAGGCCCATTCGTCTATCGGCTAGGACGCAAGATTTTCATTCTTGAAAGAGGAGTTCGACTCTCCTATGGGCTACAATGACTTACACCTTAGGGTGTTTGACAGCGGTAAACAGATTTTTGGGGGACTTACGTGGTCGCCATAATATTCCGAAGAGGGATATTCAGAAATGAGGAGTTGCAACTCGTAAAATGCAGCACACAAAACAGAAAACTGAAAAAGTAAAAAAATAAAAACAGACAAAACTATGGCAAATCACAAGTCATCTAAGAAGAGAATTCGTCAGACAATTACTAAGCGTGCTCACAACCGTCTTTATCACAAGACTGCTCGTAACGCTGTAAAGGCTCTGCGTAACACTACTGAGAAGAGTGCTGCTGAGGCATTGCTTCCAAAGGTATCATCAATGTTGGATAAGCTCGCTAAGCACGGCACTATTCACAAGAATAAGGCTGCTAACCTCAAGAGCTCACTCGCATTGCATGTAAACGCTCTCTAAGCCGAGTTGATTACAACACATAAGGGCTGTTTCCTGAGGGAAACGGCTCTTTTTGTTTGTCTATGTCAGCAAAGTATCTTATTTTTGTAGGAGATGAATCATAAAATCGTAGAATATGAATATTAAAGATTTACAGCCAGCTTTGGTATGGGAGGAGTTTGATGCAATAACCAAGGTGCCTCGTCCATCAAAGCGTGAGGAGAAGATTATAGCCTACTTAATAGAGTGGGCTGCAAAGCACAACATTGAGTGCCAGCGCGACCAGATAGGCAATGTAGTGATGCGTAAGGCTGCTACGGCGGGTTATGAGTCGCATCCTACCGTAATACTCCAGTCGCATATTGATATGGTATGCGAGAAAAATTCCGATGTGGAGTTCGATTTCGACAACGACCCTATTCGCACACGCATTGATGGCCAGTGGGTAAAGGCCGATGGAACAACGCTCGGAGCAGATTGTGGTATAGGTATGGCGGCGGCTTTAGCTATGTTGCGTGATGAGAAGTTAGAACATCCCGCACTGGAGGCTCTCTTTACCGTTGATGAGGAGACAGGTCTAACGGGAGCTTTTAATCTGGGCGAGGGTATGCTGACGGGTAAATATCTGATAAACCTCGACTCGGAGGATGAGGGCGAGATATTTATCGGCTGCGCAGGCGGCATCGACACTGTGGCTACATTTTGCTGCCCACGTGAGGCAACACCAAGCCAGCACAAGGCACTGCGCATTGATGTTGCAGGTTTGCTCGGAGGTCATTCGGGTGATGATATTGACAAGGGTCACGCCAACTCAAACAAGATTCTCGCACGCCTGATATATGAGACACAGGAGAGTATGGGTGTGCGCCTGAGCCACTTTGACGGCGGTAACCTACGCAATGCTATTCCTCGTGAGGCGTATGCAGTAGTCGCTCTTCCTGCAACAAATTATGATGCTTTTATGAAGCGTGCAGGAGAATTTGCCGAGCAGGTGAAGGCAGAATATGCTATCACCGAGCCTAACCTCAAAGTGAGCGTTGATGTGGCAGAGATGCCCGCAACGGTGCTTACTTGCGAAGCACAGCAACGACTTGTCGGAGCACTGATAGCAGTAGCAAATGGCGTGCTGGCGATGTCGCAGAGCGTGAAGGGTTTTGTGGAGACCTCAACAAACCTCGCTTCAGTAAAGATGGGAGAGGGTGATAAGATTATCGTAACCACCTCGCAGCGTTCATCTGTCGAGAGTGCAAAGATATACGCCATGCAGCAGGTAGAGGCAGCCTTCATTTTAGCGGGTGGCGAGGTAGAACACTCGGACGGCTATCCGGGTTGGGCTCCTAACCCTAATTCTCTGCTCCTGACGCATACCGTAGAGAGCTACCGCAAACTGTTCGGCAAAGAGCCTGTGGTTCGTGCTATACACGCAGGTTTGGAGTGCGGTCTATTCTTGGAGAAGTATCCCGACTTGGAGATGGTCTCGTTCGGACCGACAATTCGCGGAGTACACTCTCCTGACGAGCGATTGGAGATAGCGACAGTGGATAAGTTCTGGCTGCTACTGTGCGATGTGGTCAAAAGTATGTAATAACCAATAGAAGAAGGGGCTGTACAACAAGTAGTGTTGTGACAGCCCCTTACTGTATACTACAAACTTTTCTATTGTAATGCCTCCCAAAGCATATCCTTCAGGCGGGCGATATTGAGTCCTGCAACCGAAGAGATAAAGACCGAAGGAATCCCCTCAGGAAGGTGTGGGCGCATCTGCTCGATAAGCTCATCATCGAGCATATCACACTTGGTAATCGCCAACAGACGACGTTTATCCAACAATTCGGGGTTATACTGCGTAAGCTCACCCAACAGAATCTCATAATCCTTCGCTATATCATCGCTATCGGCAGGGACCATAAATAACAATACCGAATTACGCTCAATATGGCGTAAGAAACGTGTTCCCAGACCTTTGCCCTCATGCGCTCCCTCGATAATACCCGGAATATCGGCCATAACAAACGAACGTCCGTCACGCACCTCGACAATACCCAAATTAGGCTCTAAGGTTGTGAAAGCATAGTTGGCAATCTTAGGCTTTGCAGCCGACACCACAGACAACAACGTACTCTTTCCGGCATTAGGGAATCCCACCAAGCCTACGTCGGCCAAGACCTTCAACTCCAGAATGAAAGCACCCTCATCGCCCTCCTCGCCAGGCTGTGAGTAACGAGGTGCCTGCACGGTAGGGCTCTTGAAGTGCCAATTACCTAATCCGCCACGGCCTCCTTTGAGCAATACCAACTCCTCGCCATCCTCGGTAACCTCACCCACATACTCAAGGGTCGTAGTACCATCCTCCTGCTCAACCAAACGGCGCGCAACCGTACCCAGAGGCACAGGGATAACAATATCGGCGGCATCCTTACCCGTAGAGCGTGCTCCACGACCACACTCGCCATCTTGAGCAAATTGGTGTCGTTGATACTTCAGGTGTATGAGAGTCCAATATTGGCGGTCACCCTTCAGAATGATGCTGCCACCCTTGCCGCCATCACCGCCATCAGGACCACCAAAGGCCACAAACTTCTCTCGGCGAAAGTGGCTTGAGCCTGCTCCACCGTGGCCCGAACGGGCAAATATCTTCACATAGTCCACAAAATTTGAACCTGCCATAACTCTCTAAGCTTAAAATTTCTGTGCAAAGATAACTCTCTTTTCGCAAATAGCCAAAAAGACTAAAAACGCCACGTCGCAACAAAATAGATTGTCCGAGGATAGGCGTAGGTAATAAGGTTATCCTGCGGGCGATAGACCTGCACATCACCACTCCGATAGTGACGTATGCGCATAGATTCATAACCACCATATACAATATTCCTACCACCCAAAAGATTCTTCACCGAAAGGGTCAAAGACAAGCGTGAACGACGGATGTTAAACCAACGTGACAGGGATAAATCCACACTACAAGCATCATTGAAACGCTCCTGCGACAGAAACTCCCGACTAATCTCCTCCGACACTGCGCTCTGCATAACAACTCGCTCACTACGACGCACAAACGACGGCTCAACATAACGCAATGCAGCAAGATTAACACCTGCCGATATAGCCCAGCCCGAATAGTCGAGGTAGGTAATGGTAGCTGAGCCATTGAGTTGCGGCACACCACCAATATATCGTCCATCCATCAAACTCTCTGAGTGAGCGACAAGAGTGTTGTCCGTGTCGGAGTAGTGGCTGACTAAAGGGTTATTGGAGTATACATAACGTCCTGCACCCAAAGCAAGAGTCGCTCGCCACTTACGCGACAGGCGCACCTCAGAGGCCAACTCAACACCATAACTCAAGGTCGAGATGTCGGTAGTGACAACATCCGAGAAGATAGTCGATAGGTCATCATAGCTGCGCTGAACATCCACTCCATCACGACGGCAATGTAGAAAGGCATTGACAGACAAATCAACATTTGTCGTACGCAGACGATACGAAGCATCTATGGCAAATATCTTCTCGGCAGTAGGATTATCTATCGTGCGATTGTTGTACTGCGGATTATAGAACAACGATGCTGCGTAAGGACTCTCGTGGGCATACATCACCGCAGCCGAGAGATGATGCTTCGCCGAGAATGCGTATGCTGCGTAGGCTTTAAGACGGAAAGGCGAGTGGGTAATAGTGCGTGAACGACCGAAAGAGTTCTGCCCCGCAAAAATCTCCTTCTCGAAATATCCACGGCGATAGATAGCATGAGAGCCTACCGACGAATACATACTTAGATGCCAACGGTCGCTCTGATACTCTGCCTCGGCAAAAGCTGCAACATTACGCTCCGTCAGGGCATAGTCGTAGCTAAACCTATCGCCCTCAACAACTCGACGATTCGGTTGGCGCATATCATTTTGCAGATTGAGCGAGTAAGTATCATCATCCATTAGGTAGTAGTCGATATCGGTCAAATAATCAGCACCAAGCAAGTCGTCCATCTCTTTGTAGTAACGATTGGAGTTTATATCGGCCTTGACGCCATAGCGCAGAGTGAGGTTATCGCCATAGTAGGTCGTAAATTCCACCGACAATTTACCGCTAAGAGTACGATTGACACGCTGCTCTACGGCATAACGGGCCTCACCGCCAGCCATAGAGTTGATAGTATACAACTCTGCCCAATTCACTTGCGTATAGCGGCTATCCTCGGCACGCCATCGCTCCTCAACAGCTTGTGCTACATCAATATCGGTATAGTAACTCGGCATAAGACGATAGTTATCGGGGCGAGGTGTCGCAGTACCATACCACCCTAAAGCGGAGTTCTTTGTCTTACCCCACTCTCCACCCACAGCAACAAGCAACGATGTATTATGAGTTATATCCTTATGAAAAGAGCCCATCAGAAAGGGGATGCAATTACGACGTACGCGAGAGTTCCTCACATCGCCACCCTGATAGCCCCACGTGGGGTTATAGAGATTATCTCCCGTCAAGCGAAAAGCCTCCTCGGTCGAGGCAGAACGTAGTCCTCGATGTGAAAGTGATGTCGCAAAGAGCATATTCACCACTCCACCACCCCTAAGCTCCCGACTCAAGCGCAGACCCACATCACCGGAGTTCTGCGATACGCCTTCGACGTACAAACCTGCACCTGCCCTTGCGGAGATATAAGCCGACAGACTCCAGCCATTACGCATAAAGTGGTGAATCGTGGCCCGCACACCGCCTAAATATCCTCTGCCGGAGAAGAACACCGAGGCTTGAGCCCCTGAGAGTGGGACACCTTCGGTTGTCGTAAGGCGCGTAAGCCCACCAAGAGAGCTCTCTCCACGCCCTGCAATACCGGCCGCAGCACTCTCTTCAAGTCCTAAGCGGCGTAATATATTTAAATTTGTCAAGCGCACTCCCAGACCATCAACCGAAGCTTGCCTATCATAGAAAGCCACACCGCGACGTGCGAAATCTATAAAGGAGAAGTTATAAGCTGTAATATCGCCATATAAATCGTGCGTTTGGTGCGCAAGACGATAGAACAGAAGTGTGTCACTCTCAACAATACTCTGCTCGAACTCCTCCGACTGACTCTTAAAAAGGCGGAAATCCTCATCATGCTCCTGCGCCATAGCGGCCGAACAAAGAGCTATGAAGAGTATGGTAAGGATCTCGCGCAACATAATCTCTAAATAATGGGTTAGATTGAATACAAAGATATAAAAAGTCACATATATAACAATTACAGTCACACATAAAGCCGCACAAAGCATTCATAGCGAATATAAACTTTTTCACATTGAGATATTTTTTATATTTTTGTATCCCGATGGGCTAAGTACTACACTACCACCCCAAAACATATATCATTGAAGATGTTTTTACGCTTGTTACCATATTTAGGAGTCTTGACTCTCGTCATCGGCTGTAACTCTCCCACACCATATAAGAGGTTGGTGGGTTTTGTTGATGCGGGTAGCAATGACTCGCTATTAATAGTTAAGCCTAAAGATGATTTGTCGAAAGAGTTGTTCTTTAGAATTGACGAGAGTACCAAAGTAAATCGCGCAGAGCTTATCGAGGGTAACATTGTCGAGGTGGAGTATATGGCCCCCTCAACATCCGTAAAATACAACGCATCGGTAGTAACGACAAATACCACCTACCCCAAGCTGATAGGTCGCTGGGTGAGCAGGGACAGACAAGGTATCAAGGTGGATATAGAGTTGTGTCCTAACGGCGAGATTAAACACTATGCCCCCAAAAGCATACTGCAGTTTGAGCGTTGGCAACTCGCATCACAAGAGGAGATAATTGAGATTACGGGTACGCTCTCCATCCCATCCGAGAAGATTTCTCAGACAGACGATACATCGCTAACACCAAGTGAGATAAAACGACGTCGCAAAGTAGAGCGCGAACTGCGTAGCTTCCGCACAATAGTCGCACTCGAAATGGAAGACGATGCTCCTGTCTTAGTATTTTACAATAATATTGAGGGCGAAGCAAGGCTCTACAAGAAGGAGTAACTATCTGCTCACAAAACCCTGCGCCTTCAGTTCGATATCACTACCATCGGGAGTAACGAGATAGGCTCCTGTTGATTGACGCGTAATATGACCTATCACATCGACCATACCCATACGCATTACCTTCTCCTGCATAGCTAGCGGTACGGTAAACAACAGTTCATAATCCTCACCACCATTCAATGCAGCCACCACAGGGTCGCGGTGAAGCTCATCCGCCAGGTTATTGGTCTGCTGAGCAATAGGAATACGGTCCAGATAGATTCTTGCACCGCACTGTGACGCCTTACATAGCTGCAACACCTCACTCGCCAGGCCATCCGATATATCAATCATCGAGGTAGGCACGATACCATCCTCAGCCAAAGCGTCAATAATATCCTTGCGGGCACGAGGCTTCAAGTAGCTCTGTAACAGGTACTCATAGCCCTTAAACTGTGGCTCAGGGTTCTGCACATCTTTCAACACGCGCTTCTCACGCTCCAAAAGATTCAAACCCATAAATGCACCACCCAGAGGGCCCGTTACGCATATCAAATCATTGAACTGAGCACCCGAACGATAGGTCAGCACCTTGCGCTTGGCGCGACCAATAGCCGTAATATTGATAACCAAGCCTGTCATCGAAGCAGATGTATCGCCTCCTACCAAGTCCACGTCTAACTCCTTGCACGCAAACTCAATACCCTCATACAAGTCCTGCAAAGCCTCCACGGGAAGTTTCGACGATACGCCAAGCGATATCATTATCTGCTCCGGACGAGCATTCATCGCCAGCACATCGCTCACACCAACAGTTACAGCCTTATAACCCAGATGCTTAAGCGGGAAGTATGTCAAATCGAAATCGACGCCCTCCAACATCGTATCCGTAGAGATAACCAATGCATCATCACGGCCCGCTGCCACAACAGCACAATCATCGCCAACACCTCGGAGTGTCGATTTATTACTCTTTGTGGCATCCTTTGTCAGTAGGTCAATCAATCCAAACTCACCCAACTCTGCAATCTCAGTACGTTTCTTGTCGCTCATAATGGTCCTTATTTTTGGCAAAAGTACAGAAAAAAGAGCAGACTACAAAAGCCTGCTCTTATCTAAAACGCTTTAATAAGCTAGTTTTACTCCTCAGCTACAACTGAAAGGGCAACAGTAGCCTTAACCTCGCGGTGGAGCTTAACAGTAGCGGTATACTCGCCAACAGTCTTAATGCTATCCACAGCAATAGCCTTACGGTCTACTACGATCTCCTTAGCTGCCAAAGCCTCAGCAACATCTGCTGAAGTTACAGCACCGAAAATCTTACCCTCCTCTGCCTTAACAGTGATAACCAAAGGCAGGTTAGCAATCTTCTCTGCCAATGCCTGAGCATCAGCCAAAATCTTTGCATCCTTGTGAGCACGCTGACGAAGGTTCTCTGCCAACACCTTCTTTGCAGAAGCAGTAGCAGCCTTAGCGAAGCCCTGAGGAATCAAGTAATTGTTTGCATAACCAGGCTTTACATTAACGATGTCGTTAGCATAGCCCAAGTTCTCTACATCTTTAATAAGAATAATCTCCATATTGCTCTCCTCCTCTTAATTATTTCATACAATCGGTTACGAATGGCAAAATTGCGAGGTGGCGTGCACGCTTAACAGCCTGAGCAACCTTCTTCTGGAACTTCTGTGAAGTACCGGTCAAACGACGTGGCAAAATCTTACCCTGCTCGTTGAGGAACTTCTTCAAGAACTCACCATCCTTATAATCTACGTACTTAATACCGAGCTTCTTAAAACGGCAGTACTTCTTCTTCTTTACATCTACTGATACTGGATTCAAATAACGAATCTCACCGCCAGCCTTTACATTCTCCTGTGCCATAGTTTACTCCTCCTGTGATTTGTTAGCAAGCTTTGCACGACGCTTTGCAGAGTACTCTACGGCGAACTTGTCCTGCTTGAAAGTTAAGAAACGAATGATACGCTCGTCACGACGATAGTTAGTCTCGAGCTTGTTGATAAGTGTACCCTCAGCCTCGAACTCTACCAAGAAGTAGAAACCGGTGGTCTTCTTCTGAATAGGATATGCAAGCTTCTTCAAGCCCCAGTTCTCCACATTCACGATCTGACCGCCGTTCTCGGTGATGATGCCCTGGAATTTGTCAGCAACCTCCTGCACCTGAGCCTCAGAGAGGACGGGAGTGACAATGAAAACGGTTTCGTAATTGTTCATAATAAATTTTAATTAATTGTTATTGTGCTATTTTAGCGGTGCAAAGGTAGTAATATTTTTTCGAAATCAAAACTTTCGGCAATCTTTTTACTGAAAATCATATATTTATCACTCCTAAAAAATCAATCCAGCATAATAAATGCCGCCCAAGAAGAGTCCTGCGAGCCATACTGCTGGCGCACTCTGCGCTGCGCTGCAACGAAAGCTTGATGACGCGACGCCCCACCCAGCCACTGCTCATAGAAGGTTCGCATAAAGAGGGCTGTCGCCTCATCATTCACCTCCCACAGACTCATAATTATACTCCTTACGCCGGCACGCTTAAAAGCTCGTTGCAAGCCCATAACACCCTCCGTAAAAACGACACCTAAAGCTGTCTCACACGCCGACAACACAACCATTTCTGTCGAGCTAAGGTCGAGTGTCGCAATCTCCTCGGCATACAACACACCATCCTCAAGACCTTCGGGAGTCGTCTCTCCACGCCATGCAGCAGCTCCTCCAGAGAGAATCAAACCCGACGTACGCATCATAGCATCAAACTCCTCTCTTGTCCCACTTATCATTAGTGCTCTCTCAATCCAGTAGTTATCCATTTGCTGCCACGTAGTATCTTGATGATAAAAACCGTGTGTTGCGATGTGTAAAATCGATGTTGCTCGGCCCGACAGAGCCTTGAAAGACTCTTCGCTACCCATACTACGCATCAAAAGTCGAGTCCTGATACCTCGCTGCTCTAAAACCCTTCCGATAGAGAGAATTTCGCGCTCGGTAGCCGGCAATTCATCAATACCTGCGCGCACCAAACTCTCCACAGCATCATTATCTGCCAAGTATTTTATAGCTTCGGAGGCCGACTGAGCCATCGTCTTAGAGTCCACATCGTATTTCAGATTACCGTACAAGACAGCATTAACTAACGCTCGCTCATCTCTCTGCACGCATAACTCTTTGGTAGATGATACGCGACGGACGTTATAACGCTCATTGGCTCGACGACCATCGGGGCTCTCCAAGACCTCAAAGTTTAGCTGATGCAGCAAATCGGCTGCCGAAATATAGACGTTATCACCATCTTTCAGATAAGGCTCCAACCGACCCCACAGTAGATTATATAGATGTTTAGACTCCGCTCCATTATATATCTTGGGACCCTGCTCACACGCATCTCCTATGATGTTCTCTGCGCACAAGGCAACAAAACGAGGGGCTTTCCACCCTTTGCGTAGCACCAAAGCTACATAGCCGCGATGTGATTGGAAATCGTCATGGTATACATTATCCATAATCTCAATCGCCACATCTTCATCCGACAGGCGGGATTGCACATCCTGCCACTTGATATTGAATATTTGGGCATAGTTACCAGACTGTTGCACCCGCACCATTAAGCTCGATTCGAGTTCTTGGGCAGACCTCTCCATACGCTCCTTAACCGTGGGTGAGAGCAACGAAGATGAACTACGCAGTGAAGATTGCATCTGCTTTAGGCGATGGTACTCTTTTTGCAAATCGGCATCTGTGGATTGCTTCACGGCTCGTTCAAATTCAGTCTCTGACGAAAGTAGCAGCCCTTTCGAAAGTAACAGAGAATTATATGCTACACCAACACACTCCTCACTCTCTCTAACCTTAACACTAAACATTCTATTCGCCTCAACCAAATAGACAAAATGCTCCCTCCAAGCCTCATATCGCAAAGCGGATGTATGCCGCCCCAGCTGTTCAATTATCTCCGCCCGCTGCAAATAAAAGAGCTTAGGCCAGAACTCCTCAATCAATCGCCTATCATCTGCCTGATAACCACACAGACACAAGGCTGTATAGACCATTAGCTGCGTTTCGGAGCTCAGCGTTGGGGTCTTTTGAGCAATCTTATATGCCTGTTTGGCGCAACCAACAGCCTTACGCATATCATCTTGGTCTAAATAGGCAATACTCTGTTGCATCAAATCCAACACATAATCTTCACTATATCGCTCATTAATCGCAGAACTTACCGACAAAGCATCATCCGAATAGGTCGTTCCGCTCTGTTGAGCATGCAAATACCCCACAGAGAATAAAAACACAGATAGTATGGCTACGATACGACCCATCGACAAGATTATTTTTTACAAAAATAACATTTTCTGCCCAACATTCTGCATATTGGAGCACCAAAATAACAAAAAACGCCCTCTTACAGGGGAGCTTCCACAAAAAAGTATTACCTTTGTGTGAATATTACAACTCGGAGAATGAAAAAAAGAATATATACTGTTCTGGCGACATATCTCGTATCGCTACTTCTGATGGTTATCCAAAAGCCACTCTTTTTGATATGGTTTGCCGATAAGGCTCCCCAGATTTCGTCAGCAGATACTCTATCGGTCATTTGGCACGGTCTTATTCTTGATTCCGCTGTTGCCGGCTACCTCACCGTTATACCCTGGCTTATTATGTTCGTAACGATTTGGATAACAATTCCTGAACGTTACATTCGAAATATTCTCAAATGGTATTTTATCCTCATATCTGCACTCGTATCGCTTATCGTAAGTGTCGATATGGGACTATTCCGCCACTGGGATTTCCGCTTAGACAGCACTATCCTGCAATATATCGTCTCGCCAAAGGAGGCTACGGCAAGTCTTAGTTGGACAGATATTCTGCCCACAAGCATCCTCTTTATCGTCTTCGGGGCAGGTATGTGGTACGCACTACGAATAATAGCTCTGCGATACCATCAAACACTTCTGGAAAAGTCACGACGTATAGTAGCCACATTGCTGTTTATCCTTCTGGGAGGTCTCTGTTTTCTGGCAATACGAGGCGGTGTCGGCACATCGGTCGCCAATGTCAGCATGGCATACTTCAGCAGCAATGATTTCTTAAATCAGGCAGCGACGAACCCTGTATTCTCGTTCCTCTCATCGGCTTTTCGCTCAGAACTTGACGAGGATGATTATCAATATTTTGACCAACAACATTGCGCCGAGTTGTTTGCATCGATTGACAACCACTCTTCCGAATTACAACCTTGCGACACACTCCTCGACACAACACGTCCAAACGTCGTTTTGGTACTTATGGAGAGCATTGGTCGCAATGTAACAGACGAAGATGTTGATGGTAAGGCAGTAATGCCTAATCTCAGAGAGCTAAAAAATGAGGGTATCTGGTTTGAGAATATTATAGCCAATTCGTTCCGTACCGACCGTGGGCAGGTAGCCACAATGAGCGGATGGCCGGCCCATCCCGTAGCCTCGGTGATGAAGTACCCTGCCAAGGCTCGAACACTGCCTTCCATAGCTCGAACACTTAAAGAGAATGGTTACAACACTACGTTTACATATGGCGGTGATGCCAACTTTACCAACACAGCATCATACCTATACAACACGGGAATTAACCAGATCTTCGACTCCAAAGAGCTGTCGTTTGACGCCGAGACCAATAAATGGGGTTATGATGATAAGGTGATGTGTCAATATTTTACCGAACAGGTAATATCGGCGGCCAAAGATAGCAAACCTTTCTTTGCCACGTTGCTTACCCTATCATCGCATGAACCTTTCGAGGTGCCGGAGCATAATTTCAGCAACAAGATTCTTAATGCGGCGCATTTTACCGACAAGGCCCTCGGTCAAATGATACGCTCTTGGCAAGCCTCGCCGGCGTGGGACAACATGCTCGTCATCCTTATTGCCGACCATGGTATGCCATATCCCGAAGGTGTACCGACAGGCGCACTATCACGCCAAAGAATACCTATGCTTTGGTTGGGCGGAGCTATCAAGCAACCTTGCGTTATAGAGACCTACGGCTCACAGAGCGATATGGCAGCCACACTCCTTGCACAGATGGGAATAGAGTATGAGAATAACCCATTTAGTCGGGATGTTCTCAATCCGAATATCGCACATTTTGGTTTTTGGACCTACAACAACGCCTTTGGAATGATAGACGAACAAGGTTACGTTATCTACAACTGTACAGGCGAGCGGGTAACCGAACAAGAGGGTGATACAACTCACACAGACACTCTTTTGAAGCAGGGCAAAGCTATATTGCAAACACTACATACTGACCTATGCAACAGATAATACGATATTTCATATTACTTGTTGCTCTTATGGCATTGAGCTGTCGGGGTGTTGCAGAGTTTGACAAAAGCGACTTTACAACAGTGCTCTACACACCTGAGTATGCCGACGGATTCCAAATCCTTGGCACTGAGCAGGGCGACGCCTCATTGATTGTGGTTGAGAAACCCTGGCAGGGCGATAAGTGTGAGCCACGAATGTTGCTACTCGACCCCGGCAACCGCTTTACTGGTGTGTCACACCCACACCTTCAGCGCGTCGATGGCAAGGTTGAGCGCGTCGTCTGTCTCTCTTCGTCATATATTGCGATGCTGGATGCTATCGGGCAGGCAGATGCAGTTGTCGGCGTATCGGGCAAGGAGTTTATCTATAACGAGAAGATATTGGCACAGGGCGATAAGATTGGAGATATAGGCTATGATGGTCATTTCAACCTTGAGCTACTTCTATCTCTTAAGCCCGATTTAGTTCTCCTCTATGGACTGAGTTCGCCCAGCGGGCTGGAGGAGCAACTGAAGAGCTTTGACATTCCTTACCTCTATGTAGGCGAATACCTTGAATCATCGCCTCTGGGCAAAGCCGAGTGGATAGTTGCTTTGGCAGAGATTATGGGTTGCCGTAAGCAGGGCGAGGAGTTCTTTGCAGCGGTTGCTCAGCGTTATAACAGCGTACGCGATAGTGTTGAGAGCTACATCACAGCAAACAACGTCGAGCGTCCCGACATACTACTCAACACTCCTTACCGCGACATTTGGTACTTGCCGGCACCTAAGAGCTACATCGTACAGCTTATCGAAGATGCCGGAGGTCACGCCTTCACGGCGGGCGAGCAGGGCGACACCACCACGCCGATAGGTATCGAGCAAGCTTACAGCCTTGCACATAAGGCCGATATATGGCTCAATGTAGGTGGTCATACTACGTTCGCAACGCTACTTGCCGAAAATCCTCTTTTCGCCTCGGTAGCGGTTGTTCAACAACGCCAAGTATATAACAACAATGGCCGTCAGAGAGCCTCTTCAGGCTCTGATTTCTGGGAGTCGGGCGTAATAAACCCCGATATTATACTCACAGATTTGGTTAAGATTATACATCCCGACCTGCTTGACGACAAGGCCCTCTATTACCACCGAAAACTACAATAACGATGCGGAGCAGAACGACCATACTATTTATCGTGCTGAGCTTAGTGCTCTGCGGGCTGTTTATCTTCGATGTAACCATCGGCGAGGATGGCGTTGATATTACATTTGACGACGTGGTAGCATCGTTTAGCGACGGTGATGTAGAGGATTACAAAGTCACCATCGTTATCGACATCCGGTTGGTCAAGGCTATCATGGCTCTACTTGCCGGTATTGCACTTGCACTCAGCGGTTTACAAATGCAGACCCTCTTTCGCAATCCTATGGCGGGTCCCTACACTCTCGGTATCAGTTCGGGAGCAAGTCTGGGCGTTGCACTCTTTATTTTAGGGGCTCCTCTGGGTCAGATGTTATCGAGTGAACTCTCAACGTTGGGTATTGCCGGAGCAGCTTGGATTGGAGCTTTGGCAACACTCTTTTTAGTCGGAGCTATAAGTCAGCGTATCAAGGATATAATGGTGGTGCTTATCATCGGTATTATGATAAGCTCTGCTGTCGGTGCTGTGGTTCAGATTCTGCAATTTATGAGCCAGGAAGAGGCCCTCAAAAACTTCGTAGTATGGACTATGGGCTCATTAGGTGGCGTTACCTGGGATAAGCTGTATATCATCGCCCCGATGATTATCGTGGGCTTGGTTATGGCTGTGGCTGTCATCAAACCGATGAATATGCTTCTGCTGGGCGAGGGCTACGCACGTACTATGGGACTAAATGTTGCCCGCACACGTCTGCTCATTCTGCTCTCTACTACCCTGCTTGCAGGTACTGTTACGGCATTCTGCGGTCCTATCGGCTTTATCGGAATGGCTATGCCTCACCTGTCGCGCGCTATCTTCGCCAATGCCGACCACCGCACGCTCCTGCCCGCCTCGGCACTTATGGGAGCTATCGCACTACTTGTGTGCGACATCCTATCGAAGATGTATACCCTGCCGATAAATGCACTTACGGCACTGCTCGGCATACCTATTATTATATGGGTTATCGTTAAAAAACGCAATATCGTCTAAAGGCTATGATACGACTCGACAACATACGACTCTCATACGGCGACCGCACGCTTGTCCACTCCGCTACGGGCGAGATACGCTCAGGCGAGCTTACCGCTTTGGTGGGCAGAAATGGCTCGGGCAAGAGTACTCTGCTGCGTACCTTAGCCTCATTGCAACCTATCATCGAGGGCAGGATTCTGCTTGGCGAGCGAGATATCACTACGCTCTCGCCTGCCGATATGGCTCGTACGTTGGCATTCGTTACCACCGAGAAGGTACGCATCAGCAACCTGAGTTGTCGCGATGTTGTGGCTTTGGGTCGTGCACCTTATACCAATTGGATTGGCCGCCTGCAGGAGCAGGATGAGCAGCAGGTTATGCACGCTCTGGCGGCTGTCGGTATGAGCGACTATGCCACGAAGAGTATGGACCACATGTCCGATGGTGAGTGTCAGCGAATAATGATTGCCAGGGCTTTGGCACAGGCTACGCCTATCATCTTGCTGGATGAGCCTACTGCATTTTTGGATATGCCCAACCGCTATGAGCTCTGCTCATTGCTGCGTCGTTTGGCACACGAGGAGCATAAGTGCATACTCTTCTCTACGCACGAGTTGGATATCGCTCTGGAGCTCTGCGACTCTGTCGCCCTTATCTCTCCACCATCGCTTCACATCCTCCCCACGGAGCAGATGATTCGCAGTGGCGAGATAGAAAAGCTCTTCTCAAGCGACATAATCTCCTTCGACGCCACCTCCCGCTCAGTCAAGATAAAGGGATAATTCGCCAATATCAGATTTCTTATATAAACACGAGGTCGGCAATTATGCCGACCTCGTAATTATTCTCAATCTACAACGAATTAATTTTCTACATTATAACCATATATTTTATTTTTATATTCTTTCCATCCATCTGTATATTTATATTCATCAACACTGTCTTGGGGAACATAAATTTTCAAATAATCCGGAGCAACATGTAGAACTATTTAATTATGAGAGTTTTACGCTTAAAACGGTAGAAAACCTTTTTTCATCTTCTAGGCGGTAGAAAAATCCGCCATTTTTGCCGTTCCAACGTTCGTTCTCTTGAGTCATGGAAAAACTGAGTTTTCCATCCAGAAGTTCACCTCTTTTTCTAAGTGCAAAGGTACAATTTTTATTGCGTATTATCGCCAACTGTTGTCAACTAAATGAAACCAAACTGATGTTTCCTTGTGAAAAATATATCATAATCCGCCAAATCGCAATATTTTTCATGGATTTGGCGCGTTATATAAAGTTTTTGTCTTATTTTGCGTAAACAAAACTCATTAGTTATGATAATCGGTAGAAAAGAAGAGCAGAAAATATTGCTTTCAGCGGCAGAATCTGAGTATTCAGAATTAATAGCTGTCTATGGTCGTAGACGCGTAGGTAAGACCTATCTCATAC
>JAGAOZ010000007.1 GCA_017623505.1 Alistipes sp. | reverse complement strand
CCAATCCTTCACCCCCGGTGGGTCCTGCGTTGGGTTCTAAGGGAGTCAATATCATGGACTTCTGTAAGCAGTTCAATGCACGTACACAGGATAAGGCGGGTAAGGTTCTTCCAGTCATCATTACTGTTTATAGCGATAAGTCGTTTGACTTTGTTGTAAAACAGCCACCAGTAGCCATTCAGCTTAAGGAGGCAGCCAAGGTTAAGTCAGGTTCAGCTCAGCCTAACCGTGCTAAGGTGGGTGAGGTTACTTGGGATCAGGTTAAGGCTATTGCCGAGGACAAGATGCCAGATATGAACTGCTTTACTATTGAGTCTGCTATGCGTATGATTGCTGGTACTGCACGCAGTATGGGTATCAACGTAGTAGGTGAATTTCCTGAAATGTAATTAGATTATCAGAATGAGTAAGTTGACAAAAAATCAAAAGGCAGCCATTGCTAAGGTAGAGCCTAATAAGGCGTACAAGTTGGCTGAGGCAGCATCTCTTCTGAAGGAAATTACCTTTACGAAATTTGATGCTTCTGTTGATATTGACGTACGTTTGGGCGTAGATCCTCGTAAGGCTAACCAAATGGTTAGAGGTGCTGTTACACTCCCACACGGTACAGGTAAGACTGTTCGCGTGTTGGTTTTGTGTACACCTGAGAAGGAGGCTGAGGCCCAGGCTGCAGGCGCTGATTATGTAGGTTTGGACGAGTATGTTGAGAAGATCAAGGGCGGTTGGACCGACGTTGATGTAATCATCTGTACTCCTAACGTTATGGGTAAGGTTGGTGCGTTGGGCCGTATCTTGGGTCCACGTGGTTTGATGCCAAACCCTAAGACAGGTACCGTAACAATGGATGTTGCCAAGGCAATTAATGAGGTTAAGGCCGGTAAGATCGACTTTAAGGTTGATAAGTACGGTATTATCCACACTTCTGTTGGTAAGGTCTCTTTCACTCCAGAGCAGATCGTTGATAATGCTAAGGAGGTGATTAACACTATCATCAAACTTAAGCCATCAGCAGCGAAGGGTACTTACGTTTTGAGTATTTACCTCTCGACTACTATGAGCCCAGGTGTGCAGATAGATCCAAAATCAGTAGATGCTAAGTAATTAAAGAAGGAGGATTAGAAAGTTATGACAAGAGAAGAAAAATTGGCCGTAATTAATGGCCTTGCAGAGCAGCTCAATGCATACCCTCACTTCTACATTACCAACATTGAGGCTTTGAATGCTGAGCAGACTGCTTCATTGCGTCGTAAGTGTTTTGAGAGTGGTATTAAGCTCGTAGTAGTTAAGAATACTTTGCTTACCAAGGCACTTGAGAAGGTAGAGAAGGCCGATGCTGATTTGGTAAACGTATTGGAGGGTTCAACATCTGTGATGTTCACCGAGACTGGTAAGGCACCAGCTGTTCTTATCAAGGAGTTCCGTAAGTCTTGCGATAAGCCTGTTTTGAAGGCTGCATACGTTGAGGGTTGCGTGTACGTAGGTGACAACCAGCTTGACGCTCTTTGTAACATTAAGAGCCGTGAGGAGCTTATCGGTGATATCGTATCACTCTTGCAGTCTCCAGCGAAGAATGTTATTTCTGCATTGCAGGGTAGTGCAGGTCAGAAGATTGCCGGCTTAGTGAAGGCACTCGAAGAAAGAAACAACTAAACAAACAACAAAAACAAAACTTAAAAAATTATACAACTATGGCAGATGTTAAAGTATTAGCTGAAGAATTGGTAAATTTGACAGTTAAGGAGGTAAATGAATTGGCTACTATCCTCAAGGAGGAGTATGGTATCGAGCCAGCTGCTGCAGCTGTTGCAGTTGCTGCTCCTGCTGCTGCAGGTGAGGCTGCTGTTGCCGAGAAGACTTCATTCGACGTTATCTTGAAGAGCGCAGGTCAGGCTAAGCTCCAGGTTATTAAGGCAGTTAAGGAGTTGGCTGGTCTCTCATTGGGCGATGCTAAGGCATTGGTTGATGGTGCTCCTAAGGCAGTTAAGGAGGGTATCTCTAAGGAGGAGGCTGAGTCTATCAAGTCTGCTCTCGAGGAGGCAGGTGCTGAGGTTGAGCTTAAGTAATTTACTTAATAACTTATCAGACACAATCGGGTATAGTGGCTTGCTGTGAGTAAGCCCTATACCTTTTCTGGTCTAAATATTGGAAGTGCCGTTTGAGCTGTATCCAATGTTTGACATATTGAGATGCTCTCATTGTGTATATCGCTTACACTGAGGGCATTAGCGGGATAAAAATGTCCGCATTTTATGGGGAGTGCACGCCCCGTGAGTACTCACACTTCAACAAAATTGATTTAAGATGTCCACATCAAAACAACAACAAAGAATTAGCTTCTCTACGATCAAGAACAGGGTTCCATATCCTGACTTGCTGGAGGTACAGCTTAAATCATTCCGAGATTTCTTCCAGATGGACACAACGGCCGAGAACCGTAAGAAGGAGGGCTTGTATAAGGTGTTCCAGGAGAATTTCCCTATTACAGATACCAGAAACAATTTCGTTCTGGAGTTTATTGACTACTATATTGATCCGCCCCGCTACTCTATCGAGGAGTGTTTGGAGCGTGGTCTGACTTACAGCGTGCCTTTGAAGGCTAAGCTGAAACTTTACTGCACAGACGACGAGCATGAGGATTTCGGCGTGGTAGTTCAGGATGTTTACTTCGGTACTATCCCTTACATGACCGACCGTGGTACCTTCGTTTTCAACGGAGCAGAGCGTGTCGTTGTTTCGCAGTTGCACCGTTCACCAGGTGTATTCTTCGGCCAGAGTATGCACACTAACGGTACAAAGCTCTATTCTGCACGTATCATTCCTTTCAAGGGTTCGTGGATTGAGTTTGCTACCGATATCAACAACGTGATGTATGCTTACATCGACCGTAAGAAGAAGTTGCCTGTAACGACTCTATTGCGTGCTATCGGTTTTGAGACTGATAAGCAGATTCTTGAGATATTTGACCTTGCCGACGAGGTTAAGGTTACAAAGACTAACTTGAAGAAGGCTGTGGGCCGTAAGTTGGCTGCACGTATTCTCTCAAGTTGGGTAGAGGATTTCGTAGATGAGGATACCGGTGAGGTTGTATCTATCGAGCGTAATAACGTTATTGTCGATCGTGAGGTAGAGCTTACCGAGGAGCATATTGATGCTATTTTGGAGAGTGGAGCTAAGACTATCTTGCTTCATAAGGAGAACGCATCAGGTATTGACTTCTCTATCATCTACAACACCTTGCAGAAGGATACATGTAACTCCGAAAAGGAGGCCGTTGTCTATATTTATAGGCAGCTGCGCGCGTCGGAGCCACCCGATGAGTCTACTGCTCGCGATGTAATCGATAAGCTTTTCTTCTCAGATAAGCGTTACGATTTGGGAGATGTAGGTCGTTACCGTATCAACACCAAGCTTAATTTGGATGTTGATCCTAACGTTCGCATTTTGACTCGTGAGGATATCATCGAGATTATCAAGTACTTGATTCAGTTGATTAACTCTAAGGCGGAGGTTGATGATATTGACCACCTTTCGAACCGTCGTGTTCGTACCGTTGGCGAGCAGTTGGCTAATCAGTTCTCAGTAGGTTTCGTTCGTATGGCTCGTACTATCCGCGAGCGTATGAATGTTCGTGATAATGAGGTCTTTACTCCTATTGACCTGATTAATGCGAAGACATTGTCGAGCGTTGTTGGTTCGTTCTTCGGTACCAGCCAGCTCTCGCAGTTCATGGACCAGATTAACCCATTGGCTGAGATTACGCACAAGCGTCGTCTGTCTGCACTGGGTCCTGGCGGTCTTTCACGTGACCGTGCAGGTTTCGAGGTTCGTGACGTTCACTATACTCACTATGGTCGATTGTGTCCGATTGAGTCTCCTGAGGGACCAAATATCGGTTTGATTTCGTCATTGTGTGTATATGCGAAGATTTCAGATATGGGATTTATCGAGACTCCATACCGCTCAGTAGTGGATGGTAAGGTAGATTTGGATAACTCTCACATCAAATATTACTCAGCAGAGGCTGAGGATGGTCACATCGTAGCTCAGTCAAATGAGCCTATGGATGACGAGGGCCACTTCCTCAACCCAGATCGTATCAAGGCTCGTGAGGGTGCAGACTTCCCTGTTGTAACCGACAAGGAGGTAACGTTGATGGACGTTGCGCCTAACCAGATTGCATCTATCGCTGCAAGCTTGATTCCATTCTTGGAGCATGACGATGCTAACCGTGCGTTGATGGGTTCTAACATGATGCGTCAGGCAGTACCTTTGGTAACATGCGAGGCTCCAATCGTTGGTACAGGTATCGAGAAGGAGATGATCTCTGATAGCCGTATACAGATTGTTGCTGAGGGTGATGGTGAGGTAGTATTTGTCGATGCTACAAAGATTCAGATTCGTTACGAGCGTACGAAGGAGGAGGTTATCTGCTCATTCGCACCGGAGGTTACAACATACGAGTTGCCACGTTATCGCCGTACAAACCAGGAGACAACAGTTACACTGAAGCCTACTGTGCTTACAGGCGACCACGTAACTAAGGGTCAGGTAATCACCGAGGGTTATTCAACTCAGGCCGGTGAGTTGGCTTTGGGACGCAACTTGAAGGTAGCATTCATGCCTTGGAAGGGTTATAACTTCGAGGATGCTATTGTTATCTCGGAGCGTATTCAGCGCGAGGATATCTTCACTTCAGTACACGTTACAGAGTACATAGCTGAGGTGCGTGATACTAAGCGTGGTGTCGAGGAGCTTACTTCGGATATTCCAAACGTGAGCGAGGATGCTACAAAGGATTTGGATGCAAATGGTATCATTCGTATTGGTGCGAATGTTCATCCAGGCGATATCCTTATCGGTAAGATTACCCCTAAGGGTGAGAGCGACCCATCTCCAGAGGAGAAGCTCTTGCGTGCTATCTTCGGTGATAAGGCAGGTGATGTAAAGGATGCCTCTACAAAGGCTCAGCCATCATTGCACGGTGTTGTTATCGACACTAAGCTTTACAGCCATGCACAGAAGGAGGGCAAGAAGGGTAAGGCATCAGAGCGCGCTCAGTTGGAGCAGATTGACCAGAGATTTGCTGCTGAGATTGCCGAGCTGACTAAGATTTTGGTTGGTAAGTTGTGGCAGTTGGTAGAGGGCAAGGTTGTAGCTAATGTTAGCGACTACTTTGGTGTTGAGCTCTACGCTCCTGGTACTAAGTTTACTCAGAAGATGTTGGAGGAGATCTCTTCACGTACAACTGACGAGAAGACAGGTGTTATGGCCGGTTACCTGAACTTGGGTAGCGCCGGTTGGACAGGAGATGCTCACCTCGACGAGTTGATTGCAACTACAATCAATAACTATACAGTAGAGTGGAAGAAGATAGATGCACGTATCAAGCGTGAGAAGTTCAACCTCTCGAATGGTGATGAGATTCCTACATCGGGAGTAATCCAGATGGCAAAGGTATATATCGCTAAGAAGCGTAAGCTGAAGGTGGGTGATAAGATGGCAGGTCGCCACGGTAACAAGGGTATCGTAGCGAAGGTTGTTCGCGACGAGGATATGCCATTCTTGGAGGATGGAACAATCGTGGATATCTGTTTGAACCCGCTGGGTGTGCCTTCACGAATGAACCTCGGTCAGATTTATGAGACCGTTTTGGGTTGGGCTGGTAAGGAGCTTGGTTTGAAGTTCGCTACACCTATCTTCGACGGTGCTTCACTTGAGCAGATTAACGAGTATACAGCTAAGGCAGGTGTTCCTCGTAGCGGTCGTACATATTTGTATGATGGTGGTACAGGTGAGAAGTTTGACCAGCCAGCAACTGTCGGCGTGATTTATATGCTTAAGTTGGGCCACATGATTGATGATAAGATGCACGCGCGTTCGATCGGTCCATACTCACTCATTACTCAGCAGCCATTGGGCGGTAAGGCTCAGTTTGGTGGTCAGCGTTTTGGTGAGATGGAGGTTTGGGCTCTTGAGGGCTTCGGTGCTGCAAACATCCTTCAGGAGATTCTTACCATCAAGTCTGACGATGTAATGGGTCGTGCTAAGGCTTATGAGGCTATCGTTAAGGGTGATAACCTTCCACGTCCGGGTGTACCTGAGGCAATGAATGTGCTTTTGCATGAGTTGCGCGGTCTGGCGCTTTCGGTTAAACTCGAAAAGTAATAAAGTAGGTATAAATTAGTAAAGAGATTAAGCGTTATGTCAATTAAAGATAATAATAAGCAACACGGTTATAGCCACATCTCGATTGGTCTTGCATCTCCTGAGGAGATTTTGGCGCAGTCAAGCGGTGAGGTTCTCAAACCGGAGACAATCAACTACCGTACCTACAAGCCTGAGCGTGACGGATTGTTCTGCGAGCGCATCTTTGGTCCTGTGAAGGATTATGAGTGCCATTGCGGTAAGTATAAGAGAATCCGTTATAAGGGTATCGTCTGCGACCGTTGTGGTGTAGAGGTTACAGAGAAGAAGGTACGTCGTGAGCGTATGGGACACATCTCGCTCGTTGTACCGGTAGTACATATATGGTATTTTCGTTCTTTGCCATCGAAGATTGGTTATCTTTTGGGTATTCCAACCAAGAAATTGGAGTCGATTATTTACTACGAGCGTTATGTGGTAATTAATCCGGGTGCTGCTGCTGAGCAGGGTATCGAGCGTCTCCAGACTTTGGCTGAGAAGGAGTATTTGGACGTTTTGGCTGCTCTGCCAAAGGGCAATCAGGCGTTGGATAATGATGACCCACAGAAGTTTGTGGCTAAGATGGGTGGTGAGGCTGTTTATGAGCTGTTGAAGCAGGTAGATTTGGACTCTCTCTCATACTCATTGCGTCACCGTGCATCGACAGAGACTTCACAGCAGCGTAAGAGCGAGGCTCTTAAGCAGTTGAACGTCATTGAGTCGTTCCGTGCATCGGGTACAAAGAACCGTCCAGAGTGGATGGTATTGAACGTGATTCCTGTTATTCCACCTGAGTTGCGTCCGTTGGTACCACTGGATGGTGGTCGTTTCGCTACTTCGGACTTGAACGATTTGTATCGTCGAGTTATCATCCGTAATAACCGTCTGAAGCGTCTTATCGAGATTAAGGCTCCTGAGGTTATCTTGCGTAATGAGAAGCGTATGTTGCAGGAGGCTGTCGATTCATTGTTCGACAACTCTCGTAAGAGTAACGCTGTGAAGAACGAGAGCAACCGTCCGTTGAAGTCACTCTCTGACTCACTTAAGGGTAAGCAGGGTCGTTTCCGTCAGAACTTGCTCGGTAAGCGTGTCGATTATTCGGCTCGTTCGGTTATCGTTGTAGGTCCTGAGCTTAATATGCACGAGATGGGTATTCCAAAGGATATGGCGGCTGAGCTCTACAAGCCATTCGTTATCCGTAAGCTCATCGAGCGTGGAATAGTTAAGACGGTTAAGTCTGCAAAGAAGATTATTGATCGTAAGGATCCTGTTATATGGGGTATATTGGAGAACGTGATTAAGGGTCACCCTGTATTGATGAACCGTGCTCCGACCCTTCACCGTTTGGGTATTCAGGCATTCCAGCCTAAGCTTATCGAGGGTAAGGCAATGCAGTTGCATCCACTGGCTTGTACTGCGTTTAACGCCGACTTCGATGGTGACCAGATGGCGGTACACTTGCCATTGGGCAATGCTGCAATCTTGGAGGCTCAGCTTTTGATGCTCGGTTCGCACAACGTCCTTAACCCTGCTAATGGTGCTCCTATTACTGTACCTTCGCAGGATATGGTCCTCGGTCTTTACTATATCACTAAGCCTCGTAAGGGTGCTAAGGGTGAAGGTCTTGTATTCTACGGTCCTGAGGAGGCAATTATCGCTTATAACGAGAAGCGTGCCGACTTGCATGCCGAGGTAAAGTGCTTGGTACGTGATGTAGACCAAAATGGTAATGCTTTCGAGGAGCTTAAGCAGACTACAATCGGTCGTATCCTCTTCAATCAGGTTGTACCTGAGGAGGTAGGTTATATCAACACTGTTTTGACTAAGAAGTCATTGCGTGATATCATCGCTGTTGTGTTGAAGAAGGCCGGTGCTGATAAGGTTGCCAAGTTCTTGGATGCAATTAAGAATATGGGTTACCGTATGGCATTCCAGGGTGGTCTGTCATTTAACCTTGACGCTGTGGTTATCCCTGATTCTAAGCAGGAGTTGGTGCAGGAGGGTTATGCTAAGGCTGATGCCATCATGGAGGACTATAACATGGGTCTTATCACTAATAATGAGCGATATAACCAGATTATTGACGTTTGGACTAACATCAACAATAAGCTTACTAAGCAGGTAATCGATACATTGGTTAAGGATCAGGATGGTTTTAACCCTGTATATATGATGCTTGATTCTGGTGCCCGTGGTTCTAAGGAGCAGATTCGTCAGCTCTCTGGTATGCGTGGTCTGATGGCTAAGCCACAGAAGTCAGGTGTTGAGGGTGGTCAGCAGGTTATCGAGAACCCTATCCTCTCGAACTTTAAGGAGGGTCTTTCTGTGCTGGAGTATTTTATCTCTACTCACGGTGCTCGTAAGGGTTTGGCCGATACCGCGTTGAAGACTGCCGATGCAGGTTACTTGACTCGTCGTCTGGTAGACGTTGCTCAGGATGTGATTATCAATGAGGATGATTGCGGCACATTGCGTGGTTTGACAGCTACGGCTATCAAGCGTAATGATGACGTTGTTCAGACTCTCTATGATAGAATTTTGGGTCGTACAGCTCTTAACGACATCATCCACCCAATTACAGGTGAGGTTATGTGTAAGGCTGGTGAGGAGATTACCGAGCAGATTGCACAAGCTATCGAGGAGTCTCCACTGGAGTCAGTAGAGATTCGTTCAGTACTCACTTGTGAGGCGCGTCGCGGTGTTTGTGCTAAGTGTTACGGCCGTAACCTTGCAACAGCCCGCATGGTACAGAAGGGTGAGGTTGTCGGTGTTATCGCTGCACAGTCTATCGGTGAGCCAGGTACTCAGCTTACACTTCGTACGTTCCACGTCGGTGGTGTTGCGGGTGGTTCAACTGTTGAGACTAACGTCGTATCGAAGTATGAGGGACGTCTGGAGATTGATGAGTTGCGTACCATTAAGGGTAAGAACTCAAATGGCGATGCTGCACAGATTGTAGTATCACGTCAGTCAGAGTTCCGTATCGTTGATCCTAAGACAGAGATTGTGCTCTATACACATGCTCTTCCATACGCATCGTTGCTCTATATGGCCGATGGTGTAATGGTAAAGAAGGGTGATTTGATTTGCGAGTGGGATCCATATAACGCTGTAATTATCGCCGAGACAGATGGTAAGGTGCAGTTCGAGAACGTTATCGAGGGTGTAACATACCGCGATGAGCGTGACGAGCAGACCGGTCTTTCGGAGAAGGTTGTTATCGAGTCTAAGGACCGTACCAAGAACCCTGTTATTCACATCGTGGATAAGGAGGGCGAGTTGGTTAAGTCGTATAACTTGCCAGTAACAGCTCACATTATCGTTAAGGATAACGGTAAGATTAAGGCGGGTGATATTCTTATTAAGATTCCACGTGCCGTAGGTAAGAGTGGCGGTGATATCACCGGAGGTCTTCCACGTGTTACAGAGCTCTTTGAGGCTCGTAATCCATCTAATCCGGCTGTTGTATCGGAGATTGACGGTGAGGTAACATTCGGTAAGATTAAGCGTGGTAACCGTGAGATTATCATTACAGCTAAGCAGGGCGAGCAGAAGAAATATCTGGTACCATTGTCACGTCAGATTGTTGTTCAGGAGAACGACTTTGTGAAGGCAGGTATGCCACTTTCGGATGGCGCTATCACTCCAAGTGATATCTTGCGTATCCTTGGTCCAACGAAGGTGCAGGAGTATATCGTGAACGAGGTTCAGGAGGTATACCGTATGCAGGGTGTGAAGATTAACGATAAGCACTTCGAGGTTATTGTTCGTCAGATGATGAGCAAGGTTAAGATTGAGGATGCCGGCGACTCACGCTTCTTTGAGGATCAGGTAGTTGATAAGTGGGACTTTATGGACGCAAACGACGAATTGTACGATAAGGTAGTTGTTACCGATGCGGGTGATTCTCAGAACGTTCAGCCGGGTCAGATTATTTCGATGCGTAAGTTGCGTGACGAGAATTCATCACTCAAGCGTCGTGATATGAAGACTGTTCAGGTTCGTGATATCGTTCCTGCTACATCTAATCAGGTGCTTCAGGGTATTACTCGTGCTGCATTGCAGACTTCAAGCTTCATCTCAGCAGCATCGTTCCAGGAGACTACTAAGGTCTTGAACGAGGCAGCTATCCAGGGTAAGATTGACCCACTGGAGAACTTGAAGGAGAATGTTATCTGTGGTCACTTGATTCCTGGTGGTACTGGTTTGCGCGATTACGACAATCTCGTTGTTGGTCTTAAGGCCGATGTTGAGGCGTTGCGCGAGGATAACTACTTTGCTGAGGAGTAATCTTCGATAGATATAGTATGAGGCTCGTTCCTGCATTGGGACGAGCCTTTTTTATACTACTAAGGCTGAATTACAATAATTTTTATTACCTTTGTGATGCTTTCGCTGAGGCGAGGTGGTTTTGGCTCTATAGTTCAAGGGATAGAACGAAGGTTTCCTAAACCTTAAATTCGCGTTCGAGTCGCGGTGGAGCTACTTTTTCTTTATAGTAATCCAAATATATATGGCAGGCAAAAGAGAGAATTGGAGACCCGGAACGATGATTTATCCGCTGCCGGCGGTGTTGGTTAGTTGTGGTGAGACGCAGCAGGAGTATAATATGCTCACTGTGGCGTGGACGGGTACGATATGTTCAACGCCGGCTATGTGTTATATTTCGGTGCGTCCGGAGCGACACTCTTACCAGATAATTAAGCGTACAGGCGAATTTGTTATAAACCTTACAACTGAGTCTTTGGCACGTGCTACGGATTGGTGTGGTGTGAAGTCGGGTCGTGAGGAGGATAAATTTAAGGCTATGGGGCTGACGGCGATACCTTCTGCCGTAGTGAAGGCTCCGACAGTGGCCGAGTCGCCGATAAGTGTAGAGTGTCGTGTTAAGCAGATTTTGCCGTTAGGCTCACACGATATGTTTATAGCCGAGGTGGTTAATGTGTCGGTTGATGAACAGTATATAGACCCCGAGAGCGGTAAGTTTGATTTGCAACGAGCAAAACTTATCGCTTATAGCCACGGCGAGTACTTTAAACTTGGCGAGGCAATTGGCCATTTTGGGTGGTCGGTGAGAAAAAAGCCGAAGAAGTAGGGGTCTGAAAGGACTTTTGTATAGGAATATAGGGTTGTATGACTGGGTAAGTCGTGCAGCCCTTTTATTATAGGTATGCTTTTTGATATTTCGTGGCAAAATTTGTAGGGATGAAGAGATTTGTTGTAATGTTTATGCTCCTTGTAGCAACGACATCTGTTAGTGCCCAAAGTGTAGAAGAACTTATCGAAGCATATCGTAGAGGCGATATAACCGAGGCACAAATCGAGGATTTTAAGCGACAGTATCAAGCGCAAACATCTGTCAAGAAGACTATAAAACCACCGTTGAATAGAGACCGAGCGGTAGAAACTTCGGTAGGTGATAGCGTTGTTGCTACAAGGCGGCACGCAAACACCTCGGCGAAAAGGCCTTCTGCGGCAATATTTGGATATGATTTTTTTGCTGGCGCGGAGTGCCGGTATGAACCAAATCTGACGCTTGCAACTCCCAAGAACTATACGTTAGGACCAGGCGATGAGGTGATTATCGACGTGTGGGGTGATGCGCAGTCTTCGCAAAGCTATGTTATCTCACCCGATGGTAAGATTAATGTCGATGGCGTGGGACCTATTGCGTTGTCGGGAATAACTATTGAACAGGCAGCCGGTAGAGTGCGACGTGCTTTGAGTGAGATATATGCAGGGTTGAATGACGGTACGGTGAAGATTAATCTCTCGTTGGGTGATATTCGCTCGATTAGGGTATATGTTGTCGGAGAGGTGCATGCGCCAGGCAGTTATACAGTGCCTTCGCTTGCTACACTGTTCCATATTATGAATTTAGCAGGAGGGGTAACCCAGCGAGGTAGTGTGAGGTCGATTGTTGTTATGAGGGACGGAAAACAGCAGTTTGAAGTAGATTTGTATGACTATATATTGCGTGGCGATGCTGCGGTAGATGTGGCGTTGCAGGAGGCAGATCTTGTTGTGGTGCGAACACATGATGCTGTGGCTCAGATTGGAGGGGAGGTACGGCGTCCTATGATGTATGAGATTCGGGAGGGAGAAAACTTGGCTGACTTGTTACTCTACGCAGGTGGTTTTGCCGCCGATGCCGACATAAATTCTATCTCCGTTGTACGACGTCAAGGAGCTGAGCGAGAACATTTCCGTCTTCGTCGGGATGATATAAAGGATTTTATACTTGCCGATGGCGATGTTGTTGAGGTGGGTGGTGGTATTGACCGCGATAGAAATAGGGTAGAGGTGCAGGGTGCAGTTACGCGTGCGGGTAGCTATGCGTTGGGAGAGGATGTGAACACTTTGAAGGAGTTGATTGATAGAGCGGAGGGTTTACGTGATGATGCCTACCTTGAGCGAGCATTGCTCTATCGCGAAAAAGATGATTGGACAAAGGCGGTCGAAACGATTGATTTACGGGCAGTCGAGGCGGGCAAGAGTGATGTCGTGTTGCGCCCGAATGATAGTTTGGTTATAAGGGCAATATCTGAGTTGCAAGAGGATTTTACAGTTGATATTATGGGCTCGGTAAAGAGTCCGGGAAGCTATCCCTATGCTGAGGGTATGACGCTTCAAGACCTTATATTGGCTGCCGGAGGTATGTTGCAGGAGGCATCGCACGCCAATATCACCATTACGCGCCGAATACGTGAGCCACGAAGTACAAAACCTCAGGAGGCACTATTCGAGAATTTTACCCTATCCGTTACAGATGGACTCTCTATGCAGGAGAGGGAGTTTGTCTTAAAGCCTTTTGATGAGGTCTACGTCAGACGGTCACCTGTCTATATTACACAAAGTAGTGTTGAGGTGCGTGGGGAGGTGGCCTTTGAGGGGCGTTACCCTCTTACCAAACGTAATATGCGACTATCCGAGGTAGTCGGTGATGCCGGTGGAATAACCTCGGGAGCTTTTGTTCAGGGGGCTTATCTTTTGCGTCGGATGACCGAAGAGGAGCGGGTGCAATACGATGCTTTGCAGGAGATGATTAATAGGCAGAATGATGCGCAGAGGATAGATTCATTGTTGGAGCGTATTGCCAGCGATGTATATCCTGTGGGAATAGATTTGGCAAAAGCTTTAGAGATGCCATACTCTGACGCTGATGTGGTGTTACGTGATGGAGATGTGTTGGCAATACCGACATATAACGGCACGGTGAGGGTTATGGGAGCTGTGATGTATCCTAATTCGGTAACATACACCGAGGGGAAAAAGATGAAGTATTACATCAGCTCCTCAGGAGGTTTTGATAACAAAGCACGCCGTCGCCACTCCTTTGTAATCTACATGAATGGAATGGTTGCATCGGGCTTATCGGCAGATATTGAGCCCGGATGTATTGTCGTTGTGCCGTCGAAGTCATATAGTCAGCCATTGCGTTGGAATGAGATATTAGGATTATTATCTACCACAGCCTCGACTGCAGCCATTGTTGTATCATTAATCAATGTTGCCAAGTAATATGTCTAAAGATGAAATAAGCATGGCGGAGTTGCTGCGTCGTATGTGGTGCGGGCGGCGGATATTATTTTTTACGGTTATACTCTCAGTAGTTGCTGCGTGTATTGTTGTTTTTGTCGCGCCAAGGCAATATTCTGCTCGATGTGAATTTGTTTCTCAGAGTAGTTCGTCGGAGCTCCTGCCTCGTATCTCGTCGATAGTATCATTGGCTGGTATTGCGATTAGCCCTCCGTCGGAGCAGGGGGCTATCTCTCCTATTTTATATGAGAATATCATCTTCTCCCAGCCTTTTATGGATGAGATTGTTCATACGCCTTTGGAGTTTGCGTGCGATGGCTGTGAGTACTCTTTGGTGGAGTATCTGGCAAGGACGCGGGGGCAAGATTCATCGTTTGATAAGATTGCTGCCTGGGTTTCGAAGAATATGACCGAACAGACCAACAATCGAATGACCGAGGAGCAGAAGATAGCAAATGAGCGAATTTATAGTGCTATGAAATATTTTCGTAAACAGACCACCGTAGAGTATGACGAGGTAAGTGGTTGTGTCGGCATTGAAGTTACGCTACCGGATGCCGTAGCCGCTGCTTCGTTGGCCAGAAGTGTAGTGAGTCTGTTGGAGCAATATGTGATTGATATCAGGACCCGGCAGGCTAAAAATAGTCTGCAATTTATTCAGGAGCGGTACGATGAGGCCCGTATGCGCTTTGATTCGCTTCAGTATAGTCGAGCATTATTTATGGATTCCAATCAGAATACGACAAAACATGTGGCGCGTGCGCAGATAGAGCAGCTGGATGCTGAATATGAGTTGGCAAGCAGTATCTATCGAGAACTCTCCATGCAATTGGAGCAGGCTATGATTAGTGTTAAGGAACAAACCCCTATTTTATCAATAATTTCACCTGTTACCGTGCCTTTTAAAGCTTCAAAGCCTCGCAAAACGATAATATTTATTACCTTTGTGGCGTTAGGTTTTCTTGTAGGTGGTACTTTGGTGCTTACTTTGCCTTACGCGGCAATGATTCTGGGAAGGCGAGCACCCAAATATGCCGATTGGTTACCAAAGCGAAAACGTCAAGGAGAGGAGGTGAGCGATGTGGAGTAGTGGCATAGCTCATCAGTTTATAGCATTTGCGGTAGCTATGGTTGCATCGTGGAGTATACAATCGTTACTGCTGAAAATCGCCTACGAGAAACAAATGGTCGATAAGCCAAATCACCGTAAACTGAATCTTAGACCGGTTCCGGTGTTGGGTGGCGTCGGAGTGTTCTTTGGTTTGATGTTTAGTCTTGGTATTGCGGGATACTATATCGCAGGAATAGCTTTTCATCATGAGTTGATTATTGCATTGCTTATGATGCTTATGATAGGAGTGGCAGATGATGCCGTGGGATTATCGGCGTGGACAAGGATTTTTGTCGAGTCGATAGCAATAGTGATGTTGGTGTTGCTGTGTGGGGAGTATCCTATCAGCATGTTTGGAGTATGGGGACAGTACTATATCCCACCAATGATAGCTGTGGTGATTATGCTCTTTGTCGGAATAGGAGTGATAAACGCTGTGAATATGATTGATGGCATTGACGGGTTATGTGCAGGATACATAGCTATGTGTGCCTTGATATATGGGTTGGGCTTTATGATTATTGGCGAGCGAGAGTTTGCTGTGCTGGCTTTTGCTACGATGGGTGCTATTGTGCCGTTTCTGTGGTGTAATCTCTTTGGTGGTAGACGTAAGATGTTTTTGGGTGATGGTGGCTCGTTGGTTTTAGGCTTGATGCTTGTGATGTTTGTCGTTCGCTTTGTAAATTCGGCAGGAGCTGCGATGCAAGGGTATGTTGTGAGCTTCTCGGTTGCGATGCTGGCCATTCCGGTATTTGATACGTTGCGAGTGATGTTACGAAGAATAGGGCGCGGTGTATCTCCTTTTACGGCTGATAAGAGTCATCTGCATCACAAGTTCATTGAGCTACGGTGTAGTCATCTAACAACAAGCGTCGCTATACTGTTTTTGCAACTCTTTGTTGTGTGTGTTTGGATGGCGTGCTACTGTGTGGATGCAGGTTCGGAGCTAACGTTATACATAGTGATATTGGTAGGAGCGGCTCTTACGTGGGGCTTATATCCAATATTGGAACTTGTGAAGCGACAGAGGCGTGTGCGGAGATTCGTCTTTGGAGGGAGTAGACTAAACGTTGCATCGGAGAGGTTGCAGAATAATAGAAACTAAATTAAAACTTAAATATATGCCAGTTATTTCAAAACGTGCTGTCGAGATGCCTAAGTCGCCAATTCGTAAGTTGGTGCCACTGGCTGATGCTGCGAAACGTCGTGGAACGAAGATTTACCATCTGAATATTGGTCAGCCCGACCTATCATCGCCACAAGAGGCTATGGAGGCGCTGCGAAAAATTGATATAGATGTGTTGGCTTATAGCCCAAGCGACGGTTTTCTCTCGCTCAGAGAGAAACTTGTGGGCTACTATGACCAATACCAGATTAAACTCTCACCAGATGATATTATCATCACAACGGGTGGCTCTGAGGCTGTTTTGTTCGCTTTTATGTCATGTCTTAACCCGGGTGACGAGATTATCGTGCCGGAGCCAGCGTACGCGAATTATATGGCGTTTGCTATCTCGGCGGGAGCGGTGATTCGTACCGTCCCAACATCAATTGAGTCCGGTTTCGCACTGCCTGAGTTGGAGGAGTTCGAGGCTCTTATTAATGAGCGCACACGCGGTATTTTGATATGTAACCCTAATAACCCTACGGGCTATCTCTATACCCGTAAGGAGATGAATCGTATACGCGATATTGTCAAGAAGCATGACTTGTTCCTCTTCTCGGATGAGGTGTACCGCGAGTTTATCTATACGGGCTCACCATATATCTCGGCCTGCCACTTAGAGGGTATCGAGCAGAATGTAGTGTTGATTGACTCTGTGTCGAAGCGATATTCGGAGTGCGGCATACGTATCGGAGCCCTTATCACGAAGAATAAGGAGCTGCGTGATGCTGTGATGAAGTTCTGTCAGGCACGTCTCAGCCCACCGCTTTTGGGACAGATTGTTGCTGAAGCTTCGATAGATGCTCCTCGCTCATATATGATTCACACCTACGAGGAGTATATCGAGCGCCGTAACTGCTTGATAGATGGGCTGAATAAAATTCCGGGTGTCTATTCGCCTATCCCTATGGGAGCATTTTATACCGTGGCAAAGCTCCCCATTGACGATAGCGACAAGTTCTGCGCATGGTGTTTGTCGGAGTTTGAGTATGAAGGCGAAACGATTATGATGGCTCCCGCTTCAGGCTTCTATACCGTTCCGGGTAGAGGCCATAACGAGGTGCGTATAGCCTACGTACTGAAGAAGGAGGATTTGCAGCGAGCTCTTTTCTTATTGGGTAAAGCACTTGAGCAATATCCAGGTAGAGTGGAGGAGTAATAAAAACTTCCGACAAGAAGGGCGTGTCTAAGGATTTGTTAGACACGCCCTTTGTTTTTGCTCTCTCAGCCATAATTAGAAATACCAACCTACGCCAAATTGCAGGTTCGACATCTTGATATTGCCATTTATCATATCGTCGGTCTGTACTTTATTGCCGTTCTTATCATAGTAGGTATAGACGCCATTACCCTCGCCATTGTTGAATGTGCCGTAGTAACGAACTGTGAGATGTAGACGCCATATACGAGCCTCTGCACCCACAGCATAGCCGAAACCTGGACGTTTCAGCTCCCACTCGCCACGTGTGAAGTCTTGCGTATTGTGGCGGAACTGCTCCGAGATGCCATTAGCCTTGGTGTATAGAGCGAAGTAAGGTCCTGCCTGTATGCTGAAGAAACCCCACATCTCATACTCAAGCAATATAGGAAGATCGACCTTGTGGAGTTTGATTTTGTTCTCATAACCTACGGGAGTCTCTACGTCGAGAGCATTTTTAGAGTATAACAACTCCGGATGTATACCCCAACGGTTCCATTTGAGGTCAGCCTCGACGCCAACAAACCAGCCCGAATTGGATTTGATGTCAAAACGATACTCCTTGCTCGAAAAGTCGTTCGAGTGGTAATCTAAACCTGCCTTGATACCCAACTTGAGCTTTGGTCGTGTGAGGGACTGGGCAGAAGCCTGTCCGAGAAAGAGTAGTAATGCACAAAATAGAACTAAACGTCTCATAGCCTTAGGTTTTTAGGTTAATTATCGTTTGCTACCCTTAGCTCCTTTTGCTCCGAGTGCTCCTGTCGAGTAGTTAAAGATATTCTCCTTGTAGCTTGTGGTCTTGAACGACGAGTCGCGCTTACGCTGGAAGGCGATAGCAATGAGTCGCTCCAACAACTCCTGGAAGCTCACGCCCGTAGCCTCCCATAGGTAGAATGAGAGAGAGCCAGGGATGGTGTTAATCTCATTAACGTAGATTTTATCTGTTGCCTCATCAATCATAAAGTCGATACGTGATACTCCATCGCACGCCAAAGCCTTGAATGTCTCAACCGCTGTTGTGCGGATAAAATCCGTTGTAGCCTGAGGAAGGTTAGCAGGTATCTCTCTAACGGTTGAACGCATACCCTCTGACTGCTTAACAGCCCCCTTTGAGCCCTTGCCGCCACCGAGGTACTTATCGGCATAGCTCAAAATCTCGCCGCTACGTATTGGAGCCTCACATACTGAAGCCTCACACTCGTAATAGTTGCCCAGTACAGAGCAGTTAATCTCCTTGAGCTTCTCTACCAACTTCTCGACAATGATGCGCTTTGAGTAGGTTACAGCATTCTCTACGGCCTCGATGAGCTCCTTCTGATTGTGTACCGCCGAGATACCTACACTTGAACCTGAGTCTGCCGGCTTCACGATAAGAGGGTATTGCAACTTGGCCTCTACACGCTCCACGACGCGCTCCTGAGCATCGAACCACTCCTTGTCACTAAACCATGTGTAGTCTATCACGGGGATTCCGCTCTCGGCAAGAATCATCTTCATTGTAATCTTATCCATACCGTTTGCCGATGCCAAAACGTTGCATCCCGCGTAAGGTATGCCTGTCATCTCGATTGTGCCCTGGAACGAGCCATCCTCACAGTTTGTGCCATGCAGCGCAGGCAGGATAACATCGAGCTTAGCCGCCACGTCGGAGCCAAATAATGACTTCTTTACCTTATAGAGGTTATTGTCGCCATAGATAGGACGCAGATAAACCTCCTGACACTCCTTAAAGAGCTTATCCATGTGGCGATAGTTCTCACTCTTGCGCAGAGCCTCGCCTGTATACCAATTACCCTGTTTAGATATGTATATTGGGGTGATGTCGTATTTCTCTGTGTCGAGAGCCTCCATAGCCTGGATGGCGGTCAATACCGAAATTTCATTTTCGACGGAGCGACCGCCGAAGATTACTCCTACATTGATTTTGGTCTTCATTTTATCTTTTAGTTTATTGTTTTTCTACTTAAATGAGTCGGGCAGGTCGTTTTCGTAAAGTACGACATCGCCACTACGCAACATTGGTGTCAGCAAGGCTGTTGCTTCGGCAAAGGAGTCGGCAATAAACAGATTCTCCTTCGCGAACTCCTCACTTTCAATGCCCCCGACGATAGCCTCACGATTCGTTTTGTTTACCACAATGGCAATGTCGCACGACTGGGCAATCTGTCGGCCTAACTCAGTGTTGAGTGCCGCTTGACGCTCTCCCAACTCCACAAAGCCCGGTGTTACGACTATCGCACGCGCGCCCACAGGCCGTTCGAACTCTCGTAGCACCTCAAGCGCCATCTTTGCTCCTGCCGGATTAGAGTTGTACGCATCATCAATGATGGCAACACCTCCTGCTGTGTGACGTACGTTTAGTCGGTGCTCTATCTGCTCTATCTGGCGTATGGCACGCTTCTGCAATGCCTCCGAAATATTTAACTTATCGGCTACGGCAATAGCTGCCAATAGATTGAGGATGTTACCTCTGCCTGCCAGGTGCGTGGTGTAACCCTCGCGAATATCGCCTCGGCAATCTATACTGAACGATGTCTCGCGAGCGGAGTATTTAACATCCACAGCTCGATAATCTGCTTCGGCGTGCTCCACGCTGTAAGATACCGTATGTGAGTGGCGGTGTACTTTCGCCTGAGCTATCACCTCGGAGTCAAGGTTTATCACACCCATACCATCCTCCGGCAGAGCCTCTATAAGCTCAAACTTTGTGCGGAAGATATTCTCTACGGTGTGGAATGTCTCCAAGTGCATCTCTCCAACAGCCGTGACAATACCGATTGTAGGGTGTACCAACTCGCATATCTCCTTAATATCGCCCGTCTGCTTAGCTCCCATCTCGACGATAAAGACCTCGTGGTGGGGCTTCAGGTGCTCACGAACGGTACGAACAACGCCTAACGTAGTGTTGAAGTTGCCCGGTGTCATCAGCACATTGTATTTCTCGGATAGGATTCGGTATAGGTAGTGTTTTGTTGATGTTTTGCCGAAACTACCTGTAATACCTATGATTTTCAGGTTAGGCATTGAACGCAATATACGCTTTGCATCGTTATAATACCAACGAGAGATATAGGCCTCCAATGGCTTGTTTATAAGGTTTGCTGTAAGCACTATAATAGGCACGATAAGCAATGCGTAGGCTATCGTAAAACAGTATTGCGGAACGTAAAGCCATAGCAGCGTGATAACAGCGGCTGTCAGTAAGAACGAACTGATAAGCAGTCGCTTAACACGCATGGTATATACAAGCGGAGTCTTTTGCTTAGTACGGAACGATAAGATAAGCAAGATGACAACGGCAACGGCCGATGTTATGCAGGTCGTGAGTGGAGAGGCAAACGAACTGACTGTACCCATACCCAATGCCACAGAGGTAAAAGGTAATGCGTGGCACTGCTTGTACCAATTCAGATAGCGATTTACTCGATATGAGTTCTGCTGGAACATGTGCACGTCGTAACGGACGATAAGTGCCCATGAGATAAAGTATAGTACAGCGAGTATGATAATCGTCGTATTCATCTTATTGCTTATTTGTCATATCTTTAGCCAAAAAACTCTTCAGCACTCGTTCGAACAAAACGGGATTCTCCAAAAAAGAGAAGTGCCCTGCACCCGCAACCGTAACCAATCCCGCATCAGGTATAAGTTTCTCCATACGTTTAGCATCCGATAGCGGGGTAGCTGTATCATTCTCGCCCCAGAATAGGAGTGTTGGAGCTTTAATGAGTGGCATCATATGGCATAAATCCTCATTAACACACTTCGAGAGTATAGCGCGCATCTTTGGCGAGGCGTTGTTGTAATCCGATGAACCTGCCTTTGCTCGACGCTTCTCAATAAGTGCCGCAGCACGCTTTTTACCCAGGAATATTGGAGCCAAATGCTTGAGAGTCTTGAAGGTGTAGACCTTGAAATAGTATTTCAGCGAGCGCTTAGGCTTCACTCCGGCCGCATCGACCAAAATAACCTTATGTGTCCTGTTACGTGACGCATAGACTATCGAAACTCGGCCTCCGAACGAGTGACCCATAAGTGTCGGATTCTCAATACCCTCGGCTTGAAGAATAGCCTCTAAGGATTGAGTATACTCCTCTACGCCCCAAACCTCTGTTGGCTCTTCGCTCTTTCCAAAGCCTGCGAAATCAACTGTAAGGCAGCGGAAATGTTCCTTGAGAAAGGCCTCGGCACGTGCCCATATTTCGGTATTACAGCCCCAGCCGTGCAAGAGTACGAGTGGTTTTCCCTCTCCTTGCAAGGTGTAGTGCAATGTAATTCCTTTATATGTTAGAAATCTATCCATAAAATCCCGACAAAATTAAGCAAAATTTGTGACATTATGCAATAGCATAATGAAAAGAAGCTGTCTAACAATGTGATTTCTGTGTTACGCTTGCCTTCAAAATGCTCATTTACACCAAGTAAACTCCGCTTTTTCGGGCTTCGCAAGCCTTGAAATCCCTATTGTTAGGCAACTTCTATAAGAGAGCCTTCTCAACAGTATTGAACAGTCTCTCTTAAATGAGCTGCTACTTATTCATAATCTCGTTCTGTCGAGAGATACTCTCCATATGGATAGTTTCGAGTATTGAGCTTACAAACTCCTCGCTCAGTCCCATTTCGCGTGTCATGGAGAGCATGCGGCGGCAAATCTCATCCCAGCGATTACTTTGTAGGATAGCCACGTTGCTGGCCTTCTTTATCTCACCAATCTTGTCACTCGTGCGCATACGTTCGCTCAGTAGTTCGAATAGCTCAGAATCAATCTGGTCTATCTTCTGTCGGCAGACGTTCAGCTCGCTTGTAAATTCCGGGTCCTCGGTGGTCTTTGCACGCCACATCACGTTGTCAATCATCGAGATACAATCGTCAGGCGTAACCTGTTGCGATGCGTCACTCCACGCCTTGTCAGGGCAGATGTGGCTCTCGATGATAAGACCGTCGTAGCATAGGTCGGCCGCTTGCTGTGCTATGCCGTAGAGCAGAGGTCTGCAACCGCAAATATGCGATGGGTCGCAAATCATCACCATATCGGGAAAGCGACTGCGCATCTCGAAAATCATGTGCCACATAGGCGGGTTGCGGTATTTGCTATGACCGAAATATGAGAAACCTCGATGTATAAGACCTATATTCTCGCGTGGCACACCCTCATTTATCAGACGATTGACAGCTCCCGACCATAAGTCAATATCGGGAGTCATCGGGTTTTTAATCAAGATAGCGACGTCGTGGTTGTCGTGAAGGCTCTCGGCAATCTCTTGTACTGCAAATGGCGATACGGTGGTACGAGCACCTATCCAAAGCAAATCTACACCGTACTTGAGGGCTAACTCTACGTGTGAGCGATTGGCTACCTCAACAGCGATAGGTAGCCCCGTAGCCTGCTTTACCTCGCATAGCCACTGCAATCCAGGCTCGCCTATTCCCTCGAATGTTCCGGGCTGGGTGCGAGGCTTCCACACACCGGCACGAATGACATCTACTCGTCCCGAACGAGCCAACTGCATAGCTGTCTCGATGGTCTGCTCTTTGGTCTCGGCGCTACACGGACCTGCTATGATGAGTGGGCGTTTATTGCCTAAAGAAAACTTCCCCATATATCTCTATTTCAATATTTCACGTATCTTATTTGCTCGTTGCATGGCCTCTATCAAGCCGTCGCGGTCGTCGCGTTCAATCATGCGACGTAGAATTTGCAACTGATGAATATGCTCGCGCAAAACATCCAATACATTATATTTGTTGCCCAAAAATATTGGAGCCCACGTCTTAGGCAGACTCTTTGCCAACCGAACGGTACTCTCGAAACCTCCACCTGCAAGGTCAAATATATGCTCCTCTTCTCGCTCCTTCTCCAATACGGTAAGGGCTAAGGCAAACGATGTGATATGCGAGATATGCGACACGTAAGCGCAGTGCATATCTTGCTCCTCCGCCGACATATACCGTATAGGCATGCCGAGTGTAGAATAGATGCTAACCACCTGTCGCAGTGCATCTTCGTCACTCTGCTCCTTTTCGCAGATAACGACAGTTCTACCCGTAAAAGCATTATGCTCGGCAGCCTCAGGACCACTGTGCTCTGTACCCCACATGGGATGTGTTGCAACCATTCTGCCACGATTGGGATGCATTGAGGTTATTTCGATAAGCTCCTCTTTTGTTGAGCCCATATCCATCAGTATCTGATGCTTGCCGATGCGATTAAGTATCTTGGTAGCAAGTACAGGGATTGTGTCTACGGGTGTAGCAAGAACAATCAAATCACTCTCGGCAATCGCCTTGTCTAAGGTGATAATATTATCGACAAGTCCCAGCTCCAAAGCCTTCGCTGCGTTTCGCTCGGAGTGGTCAATGCCCCAAACTTTATCGCATAAGCCCTTATCTTTTAGGCTTAAAGCGAATGAACCTCCGATAAGTCCCAGTCCTATGATGGTTGCGGTCATATTGTTTTCTTATTTTGTAAAACGACTCTTTACACGCTCGGCAGCCTCAGCCAAGCGCTCCTTAGGCATACAGAGTGAGATACGGATGTAATGCTCGCCCTCGCTGCCGAAGATACCGCCCGGTGTAACAAAAACATCGCACTCCTCCAGCACCTTGTCCGAGAAAGCGAAGCAGTCACCCTCAAACGTAGCAGGAATCTTTGCCCAGACGAACAATCCCGCCTGATTCTTGCGGTACTCACATCCGAGAGCATCCAAAAGTGCATAACCCTCAGCCTCACGAGCATAATATGTTGCGTTGAGCTCGTCAAACCACTCGTTGCCCAAAGCCAACGCCTCGGCAGCCGCAGCTTGCACAGGAAAGAACATTCCTGAATCCATATTGCTCTTGAAACGGAGAATATCGGCAATCCACTCCGAACGACCTACGACAACGCCGACGCGCCAACCGGCCATGCTGTGGCCCTTACTTGTAGAGTTCATCTCGATAGCGACATCCCATGCGCCAGGGATAGAGAGTAGGCTGAGTTGCATGTTGTTACGTACAAAACTATAAGGGTTATCGTGAACGAGCAGGATGTTATGTTTTTGGGCAAAGGCAACCAACTTTTCAAACAGCGCAACGGTTGGAAGTGTGCCTGTCGGCATATTTGGGTAGTTTACGAACATCAATTTTACCTTGCTCAGGTCCTGCTTCTCAATTGCCTCAAAATCGGGATAGAAGTCGGTGCTTTCGTTGAGGTGATACTCCAAAACCTCGCCACCAGCCAAAGTCACAGCGGCGCGATAAGTTGGGTAGCCGGGATTTGGCACCAAGACCTTATCGCCGGCATCCAAAAATGCCATACATATATGCATAATGCCCTCTTTGGAGCCGAGCAACGGGAGTATTTCGGTTTTAGGATTTAGTTTTACATTGTACCACTTCTCGTACCACGCAGCGTATGCTTCACGCAGCAGGTCACTACCATTGTAGGGCTGATAGGCGTGTACGTCAGGACGTTGAGCCTCCGAAGCCAAGCGGTCAATAACTCTTTGATGTGGAGGCATATCAGGACTACCGATACCTAAACTAATGATATCGCGTCCTTGTTTACGCAGTTCAGCTATTTCACGATTTTTCTTTGAGAAATAATACTCCTTGATGCAGTCCATTCTGTGTGATGGACGAATTTCAACCTTTGCCATAACTAACTCTAATCAATATTTATGTAAATATATCTAATGCTGCTAATAAGAAAATCCTGACCGCACAGCGTTAGGTCAGGATTTTATAATGTCGGGTTAAATAATCTCTTATCGGCATACGACATCCTGACCGCTGCGGCGGTAAAAATAGCAATACTGATATGAGAAATAAGCCTTAAACATAATCCTGTGAAACCTTTTTGTGGTTACAAATATATGATTTTACGGTGTAATCTCAAAATGTTTTATGCATAAAATTGTAACAAATAGCTACTTTGGAGAGAAATTTGCTGTGGTAGTCTTTTATAATATAAGGTAGGTTTTACAAGTTAGGTCGAGGTGATTTTGAGAAGTCTTTTGAATTGATTTCTAAGTTTTCATAAAGGCACAATGTAAACATTGTAACTGCAAGAAGATGAGAAATATACAAAAATAGATTCAAAGTAGCCAAAATTGAATCTTCCAATAATGAAATATTTAGTTACTATTTTATAGAATATTACCATTGTTTTTTTTCTAAAAATGCTTGTGTTTTGAATTTTTTATTTTACTTTTGTATTGTCGTATTAGGCGATTTTTGTAAAAGGAGATATTTTTTGCGAGGATACTTTACCCTCTCCTATAAGGTGAGCTTATAGGGGGGGTAAAATCGTAGATAGAACTTATAAAACACACATTTTACACACATTTTTAATAATTTAAACCTATGAAAAAATTTCTTTTGATTGCTGTTGCAGCATTTGGAATGTTGATGACAGCGTGTTCGAAGGACGAGGTTGCTCAGCCTGTGGCAGAGAAGTCTACAGTTACTTTCACTGTTGCTGCTCCTGAATTGGCAACTCGTGCACACGGCGACGGCTTGACAGCTACCGTTTTGAAGTATGCTGTTTACAACCGCGTTGATGGCTCCAAGCTCTTTGAGGGACAGCCTGCAACTCTCACAAACAAAACTGCTACCGTGGAGATTCCTTTCGTAAACGGTATGAAGTACGACGTTTTGTTCTGGGCTGAGGCTCCTGCTTCTCCTTACACAGTGAATTGGACAACAAAGACCGTTGCTTACACCGATGCTGCTGCATTGGTTAGCAACTCTGAGGCTTACGATGCGTTCTATGCTTACGTAAACGACATCCCAGAGATTACAGGTCCTGTAACAAAGTCTGTAGAGTTGAAGCGTCCTTTCGCTCAGCTTAACATTATCACTAACGACGCTGCTGAGGCTGCACAGTCTGGCGTTGAGGTTAAGGATGTAAAGGTTGTTGTTGAGGGTGCTTACACCGATTTCGACTTGGCAAACCACAAGGGTTTGACTAAGGGCACAGTTACTTTTGGTACTGCTGCCGCTCAGACTAAAACCGATGTGTTGGCTGTAAACTACCTCTTCCCTGCGGCTGAGAAGTCTTTGGTGGATGTTGAGTTCACTTACACTGACGAGGCTGGCAAGTTGGGTGCCGGCGAGGTTAAGGAGTTTGCTACTGTACCTATTCAGCGTAACTACCGCACAAACATCGTAGGTAGCCTTCTCACAAGCGACGGTACATTCAACGTTGAGATTAAGCCTGGATTTGATGGCGAGCCAGGACACGAGTATGATGCTAACCACAATGTATCTTTGAATGGTCAGAATTACAACTCTTTCCAGGAGGCTTTGGCTGCTGCACAGGCTGGTGACGAGATTTCTTTGAATACAGACTTAGCTTTGTCTTTGGGTAGCACTCGTGCAGAGTTGTCTGGTTACTATGCAGTTATTGACAAAGATATCACTTTGAACCTTAATGGTAAGCATATTGAGGCAAGCGTACCTGACGTAACCAAGAATTCTGGTATCTTCCACGTGAAGAATGGTGCAGAGTTTACTATCAAGGGTGAGGGCTCAATTCACCTCAACACAGCTAAGGCTGTTAATTGCTTGGCTACATTCATCAACAATGATGCTGGTATCGTAAACTTGATGGGCGATATTGATTGGACAATCAAAGCATTGGATTATCCAGATGCATTGATTCCTTGTTTTGTAGATAACAACTCTAACGTTGGTAATGCTACACTCAATATCTATGCAGGTACTTATACTTTCCACCGCAACTTGTTCCGTAACTTCTCAAATGCTGCTAGTCATAACAATTATGCAACCGTTGCAACTATCAATATTTATGGTGGTACATTCAATGGTAAGGCAGATGATGCAGGTGCTATTTGGAATCAGAAGCCAAGTGGAAACACTCCTGATGGTGCTGGTGTAATCAATGTATATGGTGGTGTGTTCAACAATGTTGAAATCAGTAATGATTTTGAGACAGGTGTTGTTGAGAAGACCCCACAGCAGGCTTTCAACGAGGCTGCCGCTGCTGCAAATGGTGAAACAGTATACATTACTCCAGTAGAGGGTGGTTATACGCTCCCATCTTTCAATGGTAAGGATATCAATGTTGTAGGTCTTGGTGATGGTGTTAAGATTAATATGCAAAACCAGAAACCAGCTGTAAATGCAAATCTTCGCCTTGAGAATATTGAGCTCGTGTTCTCAAATGCAGATTATTGTGGTTTTCAGCATATTGCTGACTCTTACTACAAAGACTGTACTATCGTAGGTCAGCCATTCCTCTATGGTAATGTTGTTGTATTTGATAACTGTACTTTCGAGCAGGATTCTCCAAACTCATACAACGTATGGACTTACGATGCTAAGGACTTAACTTTTAACAAGTGTACATTCAATTCAGCTGGTAAGTCTGTACTGATTTATCACGAGACTTTGGGTCAGACTGTAACTTTCAATGATTGTGTGCTTAATGCTTCTGCTCCTGTTGCTGGTAAGGCTGCTATTGAGATTGATAGCTCATTCCCTAATGGTAAGGCTGGCAATGATTACATTGTTAATATCAACAACACTACTGCAAACGGCTTTGCTTTGGGTACTGTCAGCTGCAACTCTCTTTGGAATGAGAAGAAGGGCGACAACTGCACAGTTAATCTTAACGGTGTAAAGCAGGCTAAGACTGTTGTATTTGAGCAGGCAGGTTTGGCTGCAGCTCTTACCGCAGGACTCGCTAAAGTTAATGTGGCAGCAGGTAACTACACAATGCCAGAGCCAGATATGCGTGGCAAAAATATCACCATTGTAGGTTCTAAAGATGCAGTTATTGACGCAACTGCTGTTGACGCAAGAGATCAGTTTGTTACAGGTACAACTCTTGCATTTGAGGGTGTTACTATCAACTTTGGCACAGTTATTTATATGGGCTTTGCTAATCCAGCTAGTTTAACATATAAGGATTGCGACATCAATGGTTTGCAATTCCTGTATGGTGCTGTGAAGTTCGATAATTGCAACCTCAACTCAAATGGTGCTGAGCATTGTGTATCGACATATGGTGCTAACAGCGTAGAGTTCAAGGAGTGTGATTTCACATATTCAGACCGTTGTGTAAACCACTATAAGGATCAGCCGCTTGATAATGCCAATATTTCATACGTAGGATGTACATTTACCACAACAAATGCATCTTCAAAGGGCGCTGTTGAGATTAACAGTAGCTCATACACAAACGGCATTGCTGTTAATTTTACAGGTTGTACTGCTCCTGCTCATGGTGAGATGGCGTTTATCTCAGGTTGGGATTCAGTTAACGGCGCAAATGCAACAGTTACTATCGATGGCGTTGTAACTAACGTTCCACAGCTTGCTAAATAATTAGCAAAAAATCTTAGGGTTGCACCTCTTGGGTGGGGTGCAACTCACTAATCTGCAATTATGCGAGGGTGGTGTTTTTGTGAGCAATGTAGAGCATTAGCAGGCAAAACAAGAACGACAAGTTCTTACCCCAAAGGATGCCAATCAAGAGATATCCTTTATTGTCTAAAATTAATTAAGTGTGCTGCGTTTCCTTCTTGGGAACGCAGTTTTTTGCATCCTAAGAGATACGAAAAGAAACCCAAATTTGGGCTTGGATAGAGTAGGCAGTAATTGGTGTAATGAAAAAATCAAGAGGCTGTCGCAACGTACTTGTTGGACAGCCTCTTATAATATCGAGGTTAGTGGGGATTACTCTACATACTGCACCACATCCATATTTCGTGGTGTAGGCTTTGGCTCCTCGTCTGCATAGCCGATACCTACGCAGAGCAACAGCTCATAACCCTCGCTGAGGTTGAGACTCTCCAAGAAAGGCTTACCCTCCTCGGTGCGGAAGAAGCCGATAGGGCCCATCATGCAGATTGAACCTAAGTCGAGCGATGTTGCTGCCAACATCATATTGCCGGCCATAAGTCCGCAATCAACCTGTGTGCAGTGGCCCGGTTTGTGAGCAACGAAGATGACTGCCGGAGCGTTGCGAAACATATTTTTGAACTCGGGCTGCTCGACCATACGCTCAGTAGGTGTACCCTTGACAGACTCCTTGTATGCCGCAGTGATATTGTCTAACCACTCTTTGCTATCCACGATACGCACCTCCCACTGCTGAGCATTCATTCCATTGGGAGCCCAGATGCCGCACTCGACAATCTGATTGAGCAAATCGCGAGGCACGTCCTGCTCCTTATAGGCGCGGATACTGCGACGTGAAAGTATATCTTCTATGGTTGTGTTGCTCTCCGGAGTAGGCTCAGGTGTCTGTGTTACAGGTTGTTGCTGTTGGCACGACGTGCCTAAAATGATAGTAGCCAAGATAGCTATCGCAAAGAGTTTTTTCATAGGTGTATATTTTAGCGGTTTGTTACAAATCCTTGACATCGACTATACCATTCATCACAGCATAGATAGTCTGGCGACCGATGGCCTTAGAGCCAATCTTCTCACTGATGTTGCGGCGGTGGAAGATAACCGTTGGCGTAGAGATATTGAGGCGGTCGGCAATCTCCTTGTTGATATAACCTTTGACGCAGAGTGCCAAAACATCCTTCTCGCGGTCCGAGAGCAACGACATCTCCTCCTCGTGGATGTGGTGTTGTAAGCCGTGAGCGGAGTGCTCAACATTGTGCATCATCAAAAATGCCTTCAGCAGTTCGCGTTCGGGCCGACGGATATCAATCGAGCGGAAGGTGTATGCGTCAAAGCTGTTATCGCCCTCTGTGAGCACAATACAACGACGAGCCAGAGGTACGAAAAACTCGATATTCTCGCTCAACACATCGGCCGAGATAAAATAATGGATGACGGGCTCTGGATTCTGCTCAAGATACTCATCCATAGAGTTGTAGCTCTCAATAGCCACATCACGAAAGACTCCGACAAATGGTGCTATATCCGTGAGTATAGTTCGCATTGCCAGGCAGCAAAGCGAATTGGAATGGATAATTGCTATGTGAGGTCTACTATTCATCGCTACAAAGATAATAAAATTCATCATAAAGAAAAACTATCAATAATGATAGTTGATGTGTGAACCTTGTTTTGCTACCTTTGCAGCCGAGAATATTTAAATCAATACCATATAATGAAGTTACTTTTAGCAATGTTACCACTTGTGGGTGGTCCTATGGAGGAGGTGCCACAGGTGGAGGCAGATACTACTATTCAGAAGCATATTGAAGTGGATGAGGTGGTGGTGCTGAAAAACCCTAAGCAGCACGTCGGATTGCGTTATCAGCCTATATCATCAACAGTAGTGCAGCAGAGTCAAATAGAGCGCGAGAGAGTGCTCTCGGTGAAGGATTTGTCGGCAGTGGTGCCTAACTTCTACCAGCCGGACTACGGCTCAAAGATGACATCGTCGATATATGTGCGTGGTTTTGGAACACGTATCGACCAGCCCGTGATAGGTATGTTGGTCGATGGTGTGCCATATCTGAACAAGAACAACTACGACTTCGATATGTTGGACGTGCAGCGTGTGGAGTTCCTGCGTGGCCCACAGAGCACACTCTATGGCCGTAATACGATGGGAGGTCAGATGAATGTATATACTGTGTCGCCACTTCTGTATCAGGGCTCGCGTGCATCCGTAGAGTACTCGACGGGTAACACTTGGCGCATGAAGACGTCGGTATACGATAAGGTAAGCGACAGATTTGCGTTCTCGCTGGCGGGATACTACAACAGCACAGATGGACACTTCAAAAACCTCACAACGGGCGAGAACTGCGATTGGGGTGAGAGTAGCGGAGGTCGCCTGCGTACGATATGGACACTCGGCAGAGGCTGGGAGATAGATAATGTAGCGTCGATAAGCTACACCAACGAGGGTGGTTATGCGTATGGTCTGTATGATGAGCAGACCGGGGTACAATCGTTGCCTTCGTATAACTCGCCAACGAATTATGAGCGACTGATGGTGAGCGACGGATTGTCGGTAGAGCATCTGGGCGAGAGAGTACACTTCTTCTCGAAGACAAGTTATCAGTTTACGCACGATAAGATGAATATTGATAACGATTTCACTCCTGCATCATTCTTTACACTTATCCAAGAGCAGCACGAACACGCCTTCTCGGAGGATTTGGTGTTGCGTTCGGCAGAGCAGTGGCGACGCTATCAGTGGATTGTAGGTGCATACGGTTTCTACAAGAAGATAGATATGGCAGCTCCCGTGTCGTTTATGGAGGACGGTATCAACAACCTGATACTTGGTAATATGCCACCGCAGATAAAGAGTTTTTTGAAGGTCAATCCGTTTGATATAGAGAGTAATTTTGATATTCCTACTTATGGACTGGCTCTTTATCATGAATCGTCGCTTCGTGCGGGAGAGCGTTTGCGTTTCACGGCAGGTCTGCGTCTTGATTACGAGAAGACAACAATGGATTATGATAACTTCTCGGCGGTGGATTACAAATTTGATATGTCGGCGATGAATCCTAATATGCCGGTGTTGGATAGAACTGTCGAGGTGCCATTCAAGGGTCGCGAGTCGCTCGACTTTTTGGAGTTATTGCCAAAGTTTGCTGTGAACTATACCACAGGTGTCGGAGATATATATGCTACGGTTACGCGCGGATATAAGGCGGGAGGATTTAATACGCAGATTTTCTCGGATATTCTGCAAAATAAGATGAAGACGGCACTTATGGCTGACGCTATGGCAGGTATGGGTGGCGGAGCACCGGGTGGCGGTGGTATGCCTGGAGGAGCTCCTTCGGGACAACCTTCGACCTCTGCTGCGCAGCAACCAACGGATGGTGCAGCATACGACGAGGCGTCGGTTACGACATACGACCCCGAATACAGCTGGAACTATGAGGTGGGAACGCATCTGAAGTTCATCGAAGGACGACTGCTGCTTGATGTGTCGGCGTTTTGGATTGAGTGTCGAGACCAACAGCTGACCGTATTCCCGGAGGGTACAACCACAGGTCGTATGATGTCGAACGCAGGACAATCACGTAGTCGTGGTGTTGAGGCGTCGTTGCAGTGGCGTACACAGTGGGGTTTGCAGCTATCGGGTGCTTATGGCTACACAAATGCTAAGTTCACAGAGTATAACGACGGTCAGGCGGACTATTCGGACAAATTTTTGCCTTATGCTCCACAACATACCGCATCGGCTTCTGCAAGCTATACTATTGCGGTGAATAGCAAGGTGTTGGATGCGATTGTGCTGGGTGTGAACTATCGTGGTGCAGGCCGCATCTATTGGGACGAGATGAATAGTCACTACCAAGACTACTATTCGCTGTTGGGCGCATCGGTGGAGCTTCGTAAGGGCGATTTCTCGCTCTTAATGTGGGGACAGAATCTGACTGATACGGAGTATAACACATTCTATTTCAAGTCGGTGGGCAACAGCTTCTTCAGCTACGGAAAGCCTCGCGTGTTGGGTGTAACACTCTCGTATGCGATGTAAGCGAGGGCTGTAAAATAATGCAAATTTTATCGGGTAGTCATTTATGACTATCCGATTTTTTGTATTTCGGAAGATGTTTGCTACCTTTGTGGCAATTGTATAGTAATATTATGAAGAAATTGGTATTTTTTGCATCGGCAATTATTGCATTGTGTATTATTGCCTGCGGTGATGACTCTACATCTGTCAAAGTAGAGCCCACGATTAGTGTCACTCCACTTGAGTTGAATATCTCCTCTTTGGGTGAGGAGCGTAACATAAACGTTACGGCAACTTGTATGTGGGAGGCGGATGTTAATGTAGATTGGATAACTCTGTCACGAACAAAGGGTGGCTTGGACGATAAGCTGTGTGTGGCTAAGATTGCCCCTAACACCACTACATCTACACGTTCCGCAGCGATAATCTTTAGCAATTCGACCTATAACATCGTTCAGCGCGTAGAGGTTGTACAGGATGGTTATTCCGTTGATTTGGTATGTCCAGAGGATATTGAGGTGGATTATCAATCGGGTAGTAAGACAATAGCTGTACGCACAAATGTCGATTTCAAGTTCAGTAAGAGCCAAAGTGATTGGCTGACAATATCGAAGAGTGATAATAACCTCAGCTTTGTATACTCTGAGAACCAGTCGGAGGAGGTTCGAGAGGCTGTTATTACCCTCTCAAATGCTGATTATAATATCTCGGAGCAGTTCCGCTTTGTGCAGGGTGGCAAGCCTCAGAGTGGCGGTAGCGATAATCCTGGCGGTGAGGATGGCGAGGTTATTTTCTATGAGGATTTTGATGCTCAGACAGCTACATACAACGGTGATAGCTATGTTGCAGATTATGTGAATCCAGCGGGTACTGGAGCTGCGGATGTCTTCTATGAATACAGCAATATGCTGGTACGTTCGAATATCCCTACTGATGATGACGGATACTCAAATTATGCCGGTTCGGGCGTAAATAACCTCCATTTCCAGAGTGATGCATTCCTCGAGATTCATCAAATTTCTCTGCCAGCAACGCAGGATAAGTACGAGCTTACATTTGGTGCGGAGCGATATCTGAGTGGCGACGATAACACTTTTGACAAATCGGAGTTCCACGTCTATCTCTCACAGGATGGTGCATCGTGGGTAGAGATTAACTACGCTATGCCTGCGGGTGCCGATACCAATGGTCGTTTCGATATGGCAACAGCGTCGTTCCGTCTGAAGGAGGTCCCTTCACACCTCTCTGTGATGTTCGTGTCGGATTTGTCGAAGGGTCATCGCTTGGATGATGTGAAGCTGACGGCGGGAGGCTCTGGCGAACAGGTTGTATCGCTCGAGGCTGAGATTGTAGAGGTTACTTCATCGGCTAAGTTATCGGCTACAACAGCTCCTTATGGAGGTGCTGCACTGACACTTACTATGGCGGCAACGGCGGGTAAGACTTACGTTGCTAAGGTTACATCTGGCAGTGATTGGTGTAAGTTCGAGGGTAATGTGACAACGCTAAGTGGCGAGATGACAGCCTATCGCAATAACGTTGAGGCTGAGGTTAATGTGGCGTATAACTCTGCGACTGCGGCTCGTCAGGCGAAGATTACGGTAGAGTTCTCGGATGGCAAGAGCTTCAACTTTACTATCTCACAGGAGGCTAAACCGGAGTCTGGCGGAAGTGGTGATGTGGGCGATGTTGTGCTCTATCGCGATTGGGCAGAGTTGCCTGTCTGCGATGAGCGCGACGGATTTGACTATGTCGTTCACGGAGGAATAACTGTTGGTGGAAAGAGCAACCAGCGTAACTTTACTATCTGCTTTGACCGAGAGCATAAATTAGCAACGTGGGTGGCATATCCGCTGCATAAGTCTCATATCGGCTCGACAGGTCGTACCGAGGATTGGCAGTATGGTCCTGGCGTGCCAACGCAATATCAGCCTAATTTGTCGAAGTCTTATACCGGCAACTATGACCGTGGACACCAGATTCCTTCGGGCGACAGAACAGGCTCTAAGGAGATGAATCGCCCAACCTTCTATTACAGCAATATGACACCTCAGGCTTCACAGTTTAACCAGGGCGGTTGGGCTACTTTGGAGAATGATGTGCGTTCGGAGATTTGTAGCGATACGCTCTATGTCGTGACGGGAGCGTTGTTCCTTACAACGAACGACTCTTCAATTGCTAAATCAACAACAGACCGTGATGGTAAGACTTGCCCTATTCCATCGCACTACTACAAGGTGTTGCTTCGTACCAAGAACGGAAATACGGGTAAGGCGATAAAGAATATCACTAACGCATCGGAGATTAAGGCTATCGCAATTCTTATTAAGCATAAGAGCACTTGCAACATCCAAACGAGCGACTATATCTCAATCAGCGAGTTGGAGCGTCAGTCGGGTTATACATTCTTCCCTGCGCTGAACGATGCTATCGAGGACGAGGTAAAGCAGCAATGCAACCCAAGTGCATGGTTTTAAACAGATTAGGTGTTGTAAAGATAAAGGGTTGGATTCCGAGAATCCAACCCTTTGTCGTTTTTGCGTTCTTCAGCTTACTTCACAAGCAAAGTACGCTGCTTACCGCTCTTAATGTTGAGTGGCATAAGCTCCTTAGCCTGCTTAGCCTGCTGAATCTTCTCTACCTGCTGCAGCTGCATCATAGGTGCAACCTTGCTGTCAGCCTTCTTCTGCTTGATGTTCTTCAAAGTAGAGAGCTGTGGCTTAACCTTCGATGAAGCCTCTCCTGCTGCAGGGTCGTAGCCGTGGTAAGTACCTGTGATAGGGCTACCAGTCTCATCTCCGCAGTCAAATGTGAACAGATAGCCACCATCTTCCTGCTGCTCGATTGTGAAGGTGCCACCATCGAGGAAGAGTGCGATATTTCCGTCCATCTCAAAGTCTGTTACACTCAAAACCCAAGAACCCAATGAGTAGCTCTCAAACTCTGAACCCTTAACAAACGCATAATCTGTTGCTGCAGTCTCGTCTGTATATACGCTGTATGTGCCAACTACTGACTCTGCATCGAGTGGAATGAAGGTCTCAATCATCAACGACATACCATTACCATCGGATGGATTCAGGTACATACATACATTCTTCATACCGTTGCCGTAGTCATCACCATAGTCCTCAAATTGAACGATACCGTCATATACGTCGAGCTCTACACCCTCGCCAGCCTCAGCGACATTCTCTGCGAGGAATGTACCCTTGATTGAGTTACCTGCATCATCTACTACGTTAATATCGTAGAATGTGATGCCGCTTGCCCATACCTGAATCTCAATAGTACCTCCTGCGATAGGAGCCATCTCATCGGTTTCCTGATTAAGATACCAAGTTGCAGTGATTTGACCAGAAGTGTTTGTGCCACCTGGGAAGAAGTAGTACTTTGTAGGATCTAACTGACCATCTGCTGGCACTACCTCATATACGCCTTCCAAAGTCTCAGCATCACTAGGAGTGATAAGCTGGAAGGTCATAGAGTGAGAATCAGACACTGCCTGACCAAGGAATACGTTCATACCAATCTCAAAAACGTCACCATAATCAGTAAACTGCTGGACAGCATTCACATCCATAAACTCAACATCACCTGTAAGGTTGCTCAATGACTCTGAAGGTGTGTCGCCACCACCCTCAGCAGGTGTAACAAATGAACCCTTAATGCTGAAACCAGCGTCATCTACCACATCAACAGTATAAGTAGTTACACCATCTGCTGTTGCAATAGTCATTGTACCACCTACGATAGGAGCTCTCTCAGAAGTTTCAGAGTTCAAATACCAAGTAGATGTCGTATAGAGCTTACCCTCCTGCTCAACAACATCACCTGGAAGAGCATAGTACTTCGAAGGATCAACCTGGGTACCAACCAAAATCTCATACTCGCCATCGAGTGATGCGCCTGTTGGAACAAGCAACTCAAGGTTCATACCGTGTGTAGCAGAAAGCAGCTTAATAGTATAGTTATCCATACCAACCTCATAGTAGTCGCCATAATTTGTAGCCTCAGCAGTTGCCTCTACGCCCTCGAATGTAACGTCGGCTGTAAGGTTGCTCCATACTGTTGGCTCAACCTCCTCCTCTTCAAGTGCGAGTGAGCCCTCGTAAACTATGTGGTGAACACTACCATCCTCCAATGTAAGGGTAGCCTCGATACGGCCCTCGCTTACTGTAACAGTTCCTGCGGTGTATGATGGATTAGCAACAACAGAACCATTAGCGTCTGTCTCCGCATACCAACTATACTCTGAACCCAAAGTACCTGGCTCGCAGCTATCCGAAGCGTCAAAAGCGTATGTACCAACAGGTACGCTCATAGGGTCTGCAGGAGCTACGTCAGAATAGAGGTCCAAAGAGTAGATATTGTCACCTGGTTTTACACTAATACCGTTGCTTGTGAATGTTACACCATTCTTTGAGAGGAAAATGTTGTAGTTGTAAACGCCATACTCCTCAAAGTCAGAGTAGTACTCTCCCTGGAGAACTAAGAGCTCGACATCCGAGTCAAAGCCCTTTACACCAGCCTGCTTAACAGTTACTTTGAAACTTTGGTCGCCATACGCTACTGTAATATCAGCCTCGCGTGCATCCTCAGCCTCGTTGGCAGCAACAGCAAAAGTAACAGCAGCACCAACCTTCAGGTCTGATACCCAATCAGCAGCACAAGTTGCAGTTGGCTCAACACCATCAACCTTGTTTTTCAAAAGGAATGTAATAGTACCCTTACCTCCATCAGCTGTAAAGTTCATTACAGACTCCGATGTAAGTTTAAGTTCAGGATCGCCCGTAGGGCCTACCTGTGGATCCTCATCGTCGCTACAAGCAACGAATCCGATACTTGCCAAAATGGCAAACATTGCTAATAACTTTTTCATAGTACAAAAGTTTTTAGAGTTAATAAATAGGTAAATTAAGATGTTATTCAATTACTAAATTGTCGTTCTGATACGTAAAGTGTTTACCGTCAAAAATGGTAACATCAGCCTTGATACTTACCGCATTACCATTGATGTCAATTTTTATACTACCGTTTTGTAGAGCTCGGAACGCAGCGTGATAGTATGTAGGGTCCTCTACCACAAACACATAGTCATAGTTGCAATAGGCGTACTCGACATCCACCTCTTGACCAAGCAACTCCGGATGTACGCCGATAACAGCGTATGTACCTGCCGAGGCAGTACTCTCCAGAGGAGTGAGCATCACCAAAAACCAATCCCCATCCGATACCGTGTAGGAATTTACGGGAATCTGCTCCTCGTCAATGGTGTACGAACCATATCTACCCTCCGTAGGGAGTGGTAGGGTGGTGTTGTCATCATCGCTACAACCGACAAAAGCAATAGCCGCAACGAGCAACAATGCTGCATATCGTATCTTCTGTGCTAACATACCCCTTATTCATTAATGGTTACTGAGCCTGCATAGCTAAGCTCTAAATTATCATAATTGGTAAACGAGAGGCTAAGTGTCGAGCCTGACTCGTCATAAAGAGCGGTAAATGTTCCCGAATAGCCGTTAGCCTTGCTGTATGTTACACCCTCGTAACTTACCGTCAGGTCGGCACTCTGCGAGAATCCGCGTGCGTTGCCGTCAAAGAACGTCGCGGGAGCTGTCGCCACGATTGTTGTGCCATTATCTACATCGAGTTCTACTCTCCAAACGCTCTCCGCCTTTGTGAGTGATGCACCATTTAAATTCAGTTTCTCGCCCTCATATACCACATAGTTCTGCTCCACAGGCATCTGCACATTTGCCGACACGCACTCGCCCGTAAAGGCTACATTAAACGCAGCTCCGCCGTATGTGATATTGATAATCGCTGTATAATCACCCTCGCCGTTGCGTTTGATGTTAAACATTCCGCTCGCACCGTGTAAATCGTCGTTTGTAATCTCAAAAGAGTTGCTATCATCGAAATTATCAACCATACCAAAGATAAATGGCACATCGGCAGAGATATTGACCTGCTCGCCATTGAGCAGTGAGCTATCAGCTACTAAATAGAGATACCAAGTAGCGATGCTAAGCTCCTCGAAGTACGATATGCCTGCTGGCGTAAAATAGAGATATGTTACACCATCCTCCTCCAAATAGAATGCTGCACGCAAAGGTTTCTCGCCATATATACTGCTGATGACGTTCTCATTTATCACCGTCTCAATCGTCGTCTCAGCGTGGAACGAGAGGGTAACTCCGCCGACAAGTGTCAAGTCGGCTTTCACGTTGAGCACACTGTTCTGATAGGTAAACAATGCCGTTCCCGCCTCAATCTCGTCGGTCAGGCCGGGTGCAACACTCTCCAGCTCTGCACCAACCATCGTTGAGATAAAGGTGTATAGCGATTGCTCGGTCATCAGGTCAAACTCCTTACCTATCAGGAGCGGATTGACAGCACCATATACAAACTCGCCACACTCCAAAATCTCCTCTGCCGATGCAATGCCCGCCTGAGGTGTAGCCACGATAGAGAGATTCTCGCCCACCATCATCGCCTTGACACTGCCAAACGCTGCAACCTCGCCCGCAAGAGCATACGAGTTTACATCGAGATTTGCCGCCACAGGCGTCTCTACAACACCGCCGCCTGGGTTGTCGCCTCCTCCGGGAGTAATCGGAGCATCATCATCGCCTCCGCAAGCTGCTAACGTCAGGGAGCAGAGAGCTACTAATATATAATATGTGTATCTTTTCATTGCCATTATACGTATTTCATTATCTTCATCTTATCTTCAGCTATCACCACATCACAGCTAACCTTGTGGCTTGGCGATGAGCTATCCTCAAATGTGCATGTAATATGGTATGAGCCATCCTCTGTTCTATCTATTGTAACGCTTCCTCGGTCTATGCGGGCGTAACTATTACCCCACACGCCGTCAGCGAAATCTACATACCACGTTCCTGCCCAATAAGGGTATGAGAAACGGTCTGGAAGACCCGGTACAGAGTGGAATGGGGTAATGCTATCCTTGTCGATTGAGGTATCTGCGTTACGCACCACCATAGGATAAGTGCCCGATGGGATGCCGTCATCAATATTGCTCGTCCACGGAACAAGCAGCTCCAGACGCAACACATCACCACTGCCCTGTGGACGACCTGTCGAGAGGTTTACGCTCTCCTCTGCCAAGAAAATCAGGTAGTCGCGATAACTCTCATCTTTGAGGTAGAAGTAATCTCCTCTATCCTCCACAACGCCCTGCGTCAGGTTGTTAAGCGTCAGGTCGCTTGTCAGAGTAGAGTTCGGTATCGTAGGCTCCACGCGTGATGTAGGCTCAATCGTTCCGCTCCACGAGAATATTCGCTTGATACACTTCTTGCCTACCAACGTACCCTCCACTGTGTGGGTGCCGTCGTCGTTAGCCTTGATATTGACTACGCCGTCATCAATCAAGTCAATCTCCATATCCTCCTCTGTCGCGCCATCGGCAATCTCGCCATAGAATGTAGCATCTGCTCGCTCTATTCTGCCACCTGGTAGGTCTATATAGTCCATATAACCATAAACAAAGGTGTTGGCACTGAAGTCGCCTGAATTGGATTGCGAGAGATATGTGCCCACCAAATTATCGAGTTCAGGCGTCTGCTCAGGCTCATACTTCACGTTGAGCAACAGCTGCATCAGGCAACCCTCGCCCTCCAGCATACCCATATCGTTGGTCTGCATATCGGTATAGAACTTGATGAGCCAACCGTCAGATGTCGCCTCGCCAATATCGTCACCAATGTATTCTACTTGGCAATTTGTGAATTGGATTGTCGTCTGCTCCTTCTCTGTGAAGCCTTCTGTAATTATTGGGTCATCATCGTTATCACACGAAATAACAACGCCCCAACAACTGATTGTTAAAATCAGTATTACAAGCCTTTGTGTAAGGCCCAAGAAGTATTTTGCTCTCATAAACCTAACTGTTTCCAAGACAAAGATAGTATTTGCAATCAAATTATGCAATAGAGGACGGTTACAAAAACTAACCGTGAGCGGGCTAAAATGAGGGTATTAGATGTAAAAAATCTTTATGATTCAATAACTATTTAATGCTTTTAAAAAAAATACTATTTGGAGTATTTTGATTATAAAATAGCCTATTTTAGAGTTTTTTTATCGTTTTATATGGTATTTTAAAGATGTTTGTGACTTTTCAGTGATAAATAGTTATAGCAGTTTGATGCTATCGAATAAAAAAGCCACCCATAGGTGGCCTTGTGTATAAGGAAGTATCTCTGTCCCTATTTACTGATTGTTCTTTAACCACTCCAGGCGACGCTGGTCGGGGAGGTGCTTTATCTCGAAGTTCTCGACTCTTACTGTCTTCCTTTAATTCCTAATTATCTTAGCCGTAAACTTTAATGTCCCTTAATACCCTTCTTGAAAAACAGGAACGACAGAAAATTGCTTTTCTGTCGTTCCACCACATTTAATTAATCTTAACATATGAAGGGCTTTCTTTTGATTGTCCCTTGTGGATTGCACCCCACCCAAGAGGTGCAATCCTATAGATTTAAGCAACTATCTATTACTCAACAACATTCTTGTTAGCCTCAATCTGACCAATGTTGCTGGTTGCGTCAGTTGTCATATTAACAACGGTGTTGTTCTGGCAAGTACCATCGCAGTCGTAGTTACCTACAAGTTTACCAATAATATACTCGCTCTTACCGCCTGCATATACGCCGCCACCGATACCGTTCACCTTGCAGTCGGTCAAGGTATTACCGGTAACATCACCGGTATTGCCGTTAGATGCACAGATGTAACCAATAAGGCCACCCAACTTGTAGCCGCCCTTAACGACAACATTGTTCAACTCACAGTTAAGAACGTCTGTGTAACCATAACCTACCACACCACCTGTGTACTTACCATCTGTAACAGAAGAGTTGGTGATGGTGATATCCTGTACGGCATAACTTATACTACCAGACAAAATACCTGCGGTAGAGTTGCCTACGTTGCTACCGGTAACGTGGATGCTATCGAGTTTCAAGTTCTTCATAACCATGCGGGTACTTGCATCGAACAAACCTGCCGCGTTCTCGGTATTTGCATCAGTTATGATCTTTGCATTTTTAATCTGATGGTTGTTACCATTGAAGACAGATGCACCTGTACTCACAGGATGCTTAATGATGATAGGATCGATAGTATCGTTATTCAAATCAATATCTGCCACAAGGTTAATGGTCCAATTGCCGCTATAATAGAAATCTGCACCTGCACCATTTGCATAGTTGGTATAGGTTCCACCGTTTCCATCTGTGAACTCTGCAGCCCAATTTGCAAACAACTCTGTCAGCTTCAAAAGACCCTCTTTGTCGCTGACAATAATCTGAGAGTTTGTACCATTTGGAACGAGAATCAAGCTACCATAAGTTCTACCCATAATATTATTCTCGATGGTTACATTGTTACCATTGGTTACCTTGATGTAATCAGCATCGGCAGCCTCATAGTCCAGAATAGTGTTATCCTTGATAACGACAACAGCATCACCCATACCGTCAGCTCTTACGAAACGCTCCTGAGCTTTGTTAGAAACATTACCGATAATGTTTACATTGCCTGAATATGTAAAGCCGCTGTTTACAGGAAGAAGTATGTTTCTATCGGCAACATTGAAAGTGTTATTAGTGATTGTAACATTCTCTGTTTCACGAAGCTCGATACCAATATAACCACCGTTTAAGGTACAACCTGTCATAGTAATATCTTTTTGAGAAGGAATAAAGGTGAGAGCTTCTCCATCGTAGGTATAGTTATGAACATGAGAAGTACCTTCGGTCTTGTATATAAAGCGAGCATTGTTATCATTATTATCAAGAATACAGTTCTTAACAGTCAGTCCGTTTACTTTGATATTGTTTCCGCTCAAATTGATTGCGTTGCCGTAGCCCTGTGGGTCATATCCACCCTTACCGGTAAAGGTAACACCGTCAACAACAAAGTTCTTCAACTCAATAAGGCTCAACATTACTGGATATGTACTTGACTGAGAATGAGGTGTGTTGTAGTAAGTGCCACCTTCAATCTTTATAGCGTCAACCGTAGCACCCTCTGCACCGACAATAGTAACATTATCATATACTGTCAATGTCTCATAATGGTAATTGTTGCCTACCCAGTCGATAACCTTTGTAGAAGGATTGGTTGCAGAAGGACGGAGATACAAAGTACCATAGTTCACACCCTCAGCAAGATGAATAGTAGTACCAGGAACAGCGTGGTCAAGTGCATACTGTGCAGCCTCAGCAGTTGATACTACACCATACTCGTGTCCAGGCTCGCCATCAAATCCAGGCTTAATCTCAACCTCGAATGTACCGTCGCTTGTGAGCAAGCTACCTACGATATTTGTACGGTAGTTACGCTGTACAGGAACAGCAGCGAACTCCATAACCTCACCAGCAGCATCTACCTTACCGTTAACGTCGGTATAGGTGAACTCTACATCAACCAATGACTTCTGACCACCTGTGAAGAGGTAGTTTACAGCCAACAAATCTGTTGTAGTCTCAGTAGTAGCGAAACCGAAAGTAACGTCGCCCTGATCCTCACCAGTACCATCGGCAAGGTTGAAAGAAGAGTAACCCTTCTTAACAACAACCTTTACCTCCTCAACCACAACGCCAGACTGTGCAGCCTTAGCAGCGTCATTGGTCTTGATGTTAAGCTGAGCGAAAGGACGCTTGAGCTCAACGCTCTTTGTTACAGGACCTGTAATCTCTGGGAGCTCATCGCCTGTGAGGAAATAGTAGAACGCATCGTAATCCTCAGAGTTGGAAACCAAAGTAACAGCTGGGTTGTAACCAACAGTCTTAGCATCCCAATTCACTGTGTAAGGCGAAGCAGGAGCCTCAGCCCAGAAGAGAACATCGTACTCCATACCGTTTACGAAAGGAATCTCCACGGTAGCAGTTTTGTTTGTGAGAGTTGCAGGCTGTCCCTCAAAGAGCTTAGAGCCACCAACGCGGTTGTAAACAGCATACTTCAAAACGGTAGCTGTCAAACCGTCGCCGTGTGCACGAGTTGCGAGCTCAGGAGCAGAGATGGTGAAAGTCACCGTAGACTCCTCCACTACCGGCTGAGCAACCTCGTCCTTCGAACAAGCTGTCATCAACATACCAAATGCTGCAACAGCAATCAAAAGAAATTTTTTCATAATAAAAGTGTTTATTAAAATATAGTTATAAAAAAGTTATAAATCCTATTTACGATTTTACCCCCCCCTATAGGATTTCCTGATAGGGGGAGGGTAAAGTATCCTCGCCAAAAATTATATGTCTTTGTTGCTAAAGCTTATAGTCTCAGCACTACAAAGTTATGCAAAAAATCTTTTCCACCAAAAAAACTTTAAAAATTTTCAATTCACCCTCAGCCCCTACCGTAGACTTTACTATCCTTTAATAGCCTTTAATTCCCCTGAAAACTCAATTACTCATTACTAATTACTCATTACTAATTGCATTATCCCCACGGTAACGCGGGTAACCAATTAGTTACCCGAATTTTCCTTGCACTCCATTTACATCTATCCCGCCCTCCCAAGTAGCGCGGGTAGCTATTTTACTACCCCCTACTACCCAATTTGAAAACTGAAAAGTGAAAGTTAATTACTATTTACTAATTTCTCATTACTCATTGAATCAAACGTCATTCCCCGACTTGCTCTGCAAGGCGATGGGAATCTACCTTTTATTATTGCTATTTAGGAGGGAATATGTATATGAATCACAAAAACAAAAAAGCGATCAAAATGACCGCTTTATGGTATATCTTATTGTGGTTTCAAACTAAATAGCCTCTCCCTTTATCAAAGGGAGGGGTTGGGGAGGGAATGTATGTATAAATCACAAAAACAAAAAAGCGATCAAAATGACCGCTTTATGTTATATCTTATTGTGGTTTCAAACTAAAGAGCCCCTCCCTTTATTAAAGGGAGGGGACAGAGGGGAGGGAATGTATGTATAAATCACAAAAGCAAAAAAGCGATCGTAAACGACCGCTTTTTGTTTTTGTGGGAGTTGACGGATTCGAACAGCGTCAGCCGTAGCCGAAATACCTCTGAAATCCAATATATTTTATTTCGGCAACCGCTCTAAACTCTAATTCCTCCAAAAAACGCAAACGCACCGCAAACAGCTTGGAGCAGGCTCTGTCTGCGACCAAGCCCCTCCCTTTGTCAAAGGGAGGGGTTGGGGAGGGAATGTAAATATGCAAAAAAAACAAAAAACGACCAAGAAAAATCTTGATCGTTTCTGTTTTTTGTGGGAGTTGACGGATTCGAACCGCCGACCCTCTGCTTGTAAGGCAGATGCTCTGAACCAGCTGAGCTAAACTCCCAAAATTGTTGCTTGGGTGGTGCAAAGGTATGCAAAATTTTATTATTTGCAAATCTTTGTGCAATCTTTGAAAGGCTTTGACGTTTTATTTAAAAACTCTCAGCGCGGACAACCAATCGCTCCATCCCTCGCGATGCGCCTGAACAAGGACTTGAACCTAGGACCCCATGATTAACAGTCATGTGCTCTAACCAACTGAGCTATTCAGGCAATTTGTAAGAACGTCTTTTGCGTTTTGCGAGTGCAAATATAAGGGGCTTTTTTTTAATGTGCAAGAATTTTGAAAGAAATTTTCAAAAAAAATATATCTTTGTATCTGATATGAGAACATTACTACATTTTAAAACGCTGATTTGTGTCTGTTCGCTGCTCTTTGCGTCGAATCTCTATGCGCAGCAATGTATTCAGTTTGAGCATGCTACGTGGGACTTTGGCGATATTGCGGAAGATGGAGGCAAGGTGTCGCACACCTTTATATATAAAAATGTCGGTAAGCAGCCTGTATCTATCCTCCGTGTGGTTGCTAACTGTGGTTGTACCACTCCGAGTTTTTCTCGCCAACCTGTTGCCCCTGGTGCCAAAGGCGAGATAGAGGTAGTCTACGACCCTATGTATCGTCCCGGCATCTTCTCGAAGAATGTTACAGTCAAGACTTCAGCTGGCGAGGATATTACGTTGGTTGTGGAGGGTAAAACCCTCCCGCGTAAGAAAAGTATCGAGGAGCAATATCCTTTTGTTATAGGCTCCGGTGTGCGTTTCTCGTCTAATTTTCATGCTTTTGCTTACGTTGGGCGTGGCGAGAGTGTCGAGGAGAGTGTCGAGTGGGTTAATACCTCTGCAAAAGATGTGCGAATCGAATTTATATCATTGCAATCCAGCGGTCTGTTTACGATTGATGCTCCATCGGTGTTACCGGCAGGTAAGAGCGGTGTGCTGAAGATGCGATATGTGATACCTCGAAGCAGCAAGACTTATGGTACGCTCGATGATGTTGTCAAGGTGGTTGTAGATGGAAAAACCTCGCACGTGAAGCTTAGTGCCAATGTTATAGCGGTGGATAGGTATGACCGTATGGAGGAGGATCTTACGTTGCCTGCGCTGGAAATGTCAAAAAAAATTGTTAAATTCGCAGAGGTTAAATACCCTTTGTCGGCGAGTGACGATTCGATAGTATTGCGCAATGAGGGCGGTAGTGACTTGATAATTAGAGCCGTGGAGTATCCCGCGCAGACGTTGAGTTGTTCGCTGAAGGCAGGAGATAGGATTCCTGCCGGGGGCTCGCTTAAGGTGCGATTTACCTTTAACAGCTCGAAATGTGATTATGGTCCATATTCCGAGCGAGTGAGAATTATTACCAATGATGTTGTACAGCCGATGCAGTCGTTGCGCGTTACAGCGATTGTTGTCAGCAAATAGAAGATATAATAAGATATGTTTAAGATTTTAGAGAAGCGACTATTGTCAGAGAATATCTATCTCTTGCGAATTGAGGCTCCTCGTGTAGCGCAGAGTGCTCTGCCGGGACAGTTTGTGATAGTGAGAGTAGATGAGCATGGCGAAAGAGTGCCTTTGACGATAGCGGATAGCGATGTGAAGGATGGTTCTGTGACAATTGTTATCCAGGCTATTGGGCTATCTACGCGTAAACTTTGTGCTATGCAGATTGGCGATTACATTGCCGATTTTGTCGGACCATTGGGCAATCCGTCGGCTTTTGTTGCGCTTAGCGAGGAGGAGTTGCGTTCGCGTCATTACTTATTTGTTGCCGGAGGAGTAGGCACTGCACCGGTATATCCTCAAGTCAAGTGGCTCTATGAGCATGGTGCTAAGGTCGATGTTATTATTGGTGCAAAGACCGCCTCTATGTTGATTTATACCGACGAGATGGCTAAGGTTACGACCAACCTTTACATTGCGACAGATGACGGCAGTAAGGGTTTCAAGGGTCTGGTTACAGCAAAGATTGACGAGCTTATTGCCAATGAGGGGAAGAGTTATGATGAGTGTGTGGCTATTGGTCCGATGATTATGATGAAGTTTGTCTGCTTGACAACTGCTAAGTATGAGCTCCCTACCACCGTGTCGCTCAATGCGTTGATGGTCGATGGTACGGGTATGTGTGGAGCCTGCCGCGTGAGCGTTGGTGGCAAGACGCTGTTTACGTGTGTCGATGGCCCTGAGTTTGACGGCCATAAGGTAGATTTTGATGAAGCTATGCGTCGTCAGTCGATGTATCGTGAGCAGGAGAGGTTTGCAGACGAAAAACATAAAGAGTGTAATTGTTATGGCAAATAAGATACCGCGTGTAGCAGTTCGTGAGCAGGATGCCCGCCTGCGCGCGACCAATTTTGAGGAGGTGTGCTACGGATATAATAGTGAGGAGGCTATCTTGGAGGCTTCTCGTTGTTTGGGTTGTAAGAATCCTCGTTGTGTTGCGGCTTGCCCTGTTGGGATTGATATTCCGGCCTTTATTCATAAGGTGTTGGAGAGTGATTTTGCAGGTGCGGCCTCGATTATTGCTGCGGATAGTTCGTTGCCAAGCATTTGCGGCCGCGTGTGTCCGCAGGAGACTCAGTGTGAGGGCTCTTGTATCGTTGGCATTAAGTCCGAGCCGGTGGCTATCGGTAAGTTGGAACGCTTTGTGGGCGACTGGAGTCTTGAGAATGGAGCGGCGGATGCTGCCATAGCTGAGCCTAACGGTCATAAAGTAGCAGTTATCGGTAGCGGCCCTGCCGGTTTGGCTTGTGCGAGTGATTTGGCTAAGTGGGGTTACGATGTTACTATTTTCGAGGCGTTGCATAAGGTTGGCGGTGTGTTGGTCTATGGTATCCCGGAGTTCCGCCTACCTAAGGAGAAGATTGTGGCACGCGAAATAGGTAAACTCAAAGATTTGGGCGTCAAATTCGAGTGTGATGTTATTGTCGGCCGAACCATTACTATCGATGCTCTGTTTGAGCAGGAGGGTTTTGATGCTGTGTTTATCGGCTCAGGAGCAGGTTTGCCTCGCTTTATGGGTATTGAGGGTGAGAATCTCAATGGCGTAGTCTCGGCTAATGAGTTCTTGACTCGTGCCAATTTGATGCGTGCTTACGACCAGACGTATGATACCCCTATCTATGTCGGCAAACGCGTTGTTGTCGTAGGTGGCGGTAACGTAGCTATGGATGCAGTACGTACTGCCAAGCGTCTGGGTGCTGAGGCTACGATAGTCTATCGCCGTAGTGAGGCTGAGTTGCCTGCTCGCCAAGAGGAGGTGCACCATGCCAAGGAGGAGGGTATAGAGTTCCGTATGCTTACCAATCCAACACGTGTTATTGGCGATGATAGGGGTTGGGTTAAGGCAATCTCTTGCGTTAGAATGGAACTTGGAGAGCCTGACGAGAGTGGTCGTCGTTCGCCTGTTGTTGTTGAGGGCTCAGATTTTGAGGTCGAGTGTGACGTGGTAATTATGGCTCTTGGAACATCCCCTAATCCATTACTTAAGCAGACGACGCGAGGCTTGGAGACCAATCGCCGAGGTTGTATCGTTGCCGATGATAACGGAGCAACCACACGTGAAGGAGTCTTTGCTGGCGGTGATGCTGTGACGGGTGCTGCTACGGTGATTTTGGCTATGGGTGCAGGTCGTAAGGCTGCTAAGGCGATAGATGCCTATATCAAGGAGAAGAGAGCTTAAATTGCTTTGTTTTTGTGAAAAAATATTTAACTTTGTAGAGAGTAAGTCGGAGATATATGTTTATGCTGTGTGGAATAAGCCGGCAGAAGCTTGTAGCACCATATCTCCGATAGTATTAACCAAATATCGAGGTGCCGATAGAATAAATGTCGTAGCCGTATGTTTTGTAAGAATTGTGGTGCCCCTATCGGTGAGGGCGCAGTCGTTTGCCTAAAGTGTGGTGTTCCTGTTGGAGCAGGCACTAAGTTTTGTGGTAATTGTGGTGCACAGCCCGACCCTTTGGCTGTGATTTGTGTACGTTGTGGACACAGCTTGAGCGGTAAAGCTCCTAAGCCGGTTGCTAAGGTGTCGAATTCCTCTGGCGATATTATGAGCTTTGGAGAAGCAATCAAGGCTGGTTTTAGCAAGTATGCAACATTCTCTGGTCGTGCCAGCCGTTCGGAGTTCTGGTGGTGGTACCTCTTCTCATGCCTTCTGTCAATGACTGGTGTTGGTGCTTTTGTGGTTATGATACCTACGATAGCGATGTTTGTTCGTCGTCTGCATGATATAGGTAAGAGTGGCTGGTTCTACTTTATTGGCTGTATTCCTATCGTGGGACTTATCTTTATGATTATTTGGATGATCAGACCTTCAGACCCACATACTAACGAATACGGTCCCCGCCCATAAGGTACGAAAATTGTAATAGTAAGTAGTAAAATTTAGTATATGGAAACAAAACAGAAAGTATTGCAGGTGATGAAGGAGGCAGGAGAGCCTCTGAATGCAGGTAAGATTGCCGAGTTGAGCGGTATCGACCGTAAGGAGGTTGATAAGGCCATGAAGCAACTCAAGGATGAGGGAGCTATCATCTCTCCTGTTCGTTGCAAGTGGACCCCCCGCCCAGTAATGCAACCCCAATATCACACCAAAAGCGGTAAGTCTTTAGATCTTACCGCTTTTGTCGTCTTATTTAATTGCCTCTACTTGCCGATGCAGAACTTCGAGAAAATATTATGCAGGATGTCGTCTGAAGAGATTTCGCCCGTGATAGTGCCGATGTGGTGCATTACTTGTCGTATTTCCTCGCTCAGCAGGTCTGCCGATGTGTCACGCTTGATTGCCGAGAGCGTCGCCTGCAGGGATTCCGAGGCTTGTGTTAGTGCTTGGTAGTGTCTTTGTGACGATACAATCGTATCGCCTCGGTATGCTGCCGCCAAATCCAAACCCTCGGTCAGTCGTTCCTTTAGCTCCTCGATGCCGATGCCGCTTTTGGCCGATATATATAATAAAGTATCATCCGTCGTTTCGGCTTGATAGTTATTGCACAGGTCTATTTTGTTTATAACGTGATATACTCTCTGTTGCTCATTCGGCGAGAAATCAAGCAGTGTCGCATCGCTATCTGTCGTAAAAGCCTCCCGCATTACTAAGATTATGCGAGCCTTCGAGATCGCCTCCCGGGTGCGCTCTATACCCATCTGCTCCAATCTGTCGTCGGTGGCGTGTAGTCCGGCAGTATCTATAAATCGGAAGATTACCCCGTCGATATTTGTTACTACCTCTATCGTGTCGCGTGTTGTTCCTGCAATATCCGACACCATAGCTCTCTCCTCTCCGGCTAAGCGGTTGAGTAGGGTGCTTTTGCCTACATTGGGAGCTCCAACAATAGCAACTGTAACGCCCTCTTTGAGAACATTGCCGAGAGCAAAACTCTGGCGCAGACTATCTACCTTATTTGATAATGCCTTTACTAAGCTGTTTAGCTGACTCCTATCCGCGAACTCTACATCTTCCTCTGAGAAGTCCAGTTCCAACTCCAGTAATGAACATAGATTTACCAACTCGTGGCGCATCGCCTTCAACTCATCGGAATAGCCACCTCGCATCTGTGTCGATGCTATGGCATGTGATGCCTGCGACTCCGAAGCAATAATATCGGCAACAGCCTCTGCCTGCGACAAATCAAGTCGTCCTGCCAAAAAAGCTCGGCGTGTGAACTCTCCCGCCTCGGCCATACGTGCCCCGCGTGATGTTATGGCTGAAATGATGCGATTGATGATATAGCGCGAGCCGTGAGCCGATATTTCGACAATATCCTCTCCGGTATAGGTGTGTGGGGCTTTGAAGATGGTTACTACAACGTCATCTATCACCCGTCCATTCTCTACAATGTTGCCGTATACAGCTCTGTGGCTGCCAACGAGCGATAGAGGTTGCTTGCCGCAAAATATATCATCGACAATAGCGATTGCTTGCCCGCCACTGATACGTATCAGGCAGAGAGCTCCACCCGTTGCTGTTGCGGGTGCTACTATTGTGTCGCTGTCGTTATATATCATTATCTATCGCTGCTCGATACGCAGTTTTTGGCCAATGCTGAGCTTGTCGGCATTTTTGAGCCTGTTCCACTTCATTATCTGCTTGGTTGTCACGTGGTATCGTCGAGCGATAGCACCCAGCGTATCACCCTTCTTCACCTTGTAGAACACAACCTTTGTCTCCTCCATCTTTTTGGCTACGGTTGATGGATTGAGGTATTCGCCCAAATATGTGGAATCTTTAGCATATATAGCCTCTTTGCTATTTATAAAATCGGTCAGACGATTTGTCGGCAAGATAAGTGTCTGCTCCTTCTCAACAGCAGGGATTATATCCAGTTTGTATTGAGGATTAAGCATCTGTAAAGTCTGCTTATCCACGTCGATTGTCGTTGCAATCTGGTCGAAGTGCATCAACTTGCTTACGTGTACCGTATCAACCGCCAAAGGCATAGGAGGATTCTCACAACTTATATTGTGTACCTCGTGGTAGTTGTAGACGTATAGTGCTGCGACAAATGCAGGCACATAGCCTCTGGTCTCGCTTGGCAGGTGCCAATATACCTCCCAGAATGACTTTGGGTTTCCGCCGGTGGCAGCCAGAGCTTTATTGACATTTCCGGGACCACAATTATATGCTGCCAAAGCCAAGCCCCAATCGTTATACATGTTGTACAAATCCTTCATGTAACGGCACGCCGCACGTGTAGATTTCACAGGGTCAAAACGCTCGTCCACCATAGAGTTAATCGTCAGCCCGTATGCCTTACCTGTTGTTGGCATAAATTGCCACAAACCTCCCGCACCCATCTTCGATGTGATGGTAGGGTTTAGTGCTGACTCGATGATTGCCATGGCGTGTAATTCGATGGGTAGCCCCGCCTTTGTAAGCTCCTCATCTATCATCGGGAAGTAATACTTCGATAGTGGCATAACGCGGTGCATAACGCTGTACTTCGATGTGTAGGTGTGAATATAACTACGTATAACCGAATTGTATGGCAGGTTAATAGGCGTTACGATGCACTTCAGTCTGGCTTCATAAAGCGAGTCCAATGATTTGTCGTCACTCAGTGTCGTAGGCTCGCAAATATACTCTTTGAAGAAGCTATCAAAGGCATCGTTGGATTGACGCAACTGCAATGCGTGAGCCAATGAGTCTGCTACGGCAGGGGTATAGTCTACGCTGAAAGTATTACGTGTGAACGCCTCTGCATCATTTGAGTTATTGTCAGCTACATAAGCTGACGCTGTGTTCCTATGGCGTAGTTGGCTTATTACGTTTTGCAATGAATCAATAGTTTGTTGTTTTTGTTGAACTTGTTTACGTAGCTCTTTTTTCTTAGGACCAAATAGCTGAGCCTGTGAGTCCACAGAATAGAGTAGTGCAAAACATAGAATTGCTGGTAAAAGAAATTTGTTCGCCATAGAGTGCTTCTTTATTATTTTTTAAAAGTTTAGATTGACATTAAATCCGAACACGGGATTACCTCCGTGTGTCTGTGTGTATTGATAATCAAATAGTGGGTCTACTGAGAGTGATAGGTTGTCCGAAACGTCGAAATCTCTCAGATGTGCATCTACGTGTGCATCCACCGCCTGGAATGCGTATACCACGACGGTCAATATTATACTCAAATCTCGGCTTCGACGATATGAATCTCGCAGATTCTTCAAGAATGTTTCCGAATAACGACCTCGGAACTCATCTGCTGAGCCTCCGGGGTATCGTCCGGGATTGACCTCATAGTCGGCACGTAGTCTGTAAGCCTCTTTGAATCGTTGATAACCTCTATTGTTCCAGTCGATGACATAAATCATCGATGCCATACCACCAATTACAATTGGCGCACGCCAGTAACTCTTGTTGTAAATCTGACCCGCTCCTGGGCATATCAACGAGAGTGTCGTCGCTTTTTTTACGTCTGACACATCATTTGTGCTGTAATTTACCGCCGCATCCCCCAGGAAATAGATATATGATGCAGCCGCCAAACCCCACATAATCTGTTTTGTGGTGTTCTTGCGTATCATCTTACGTTGCAGCGTATTGAGTTCTTCGGTACGGTACAGACCATTCTCGACAATCATTTGGTTGTATTGCTGCTTCAAAGGTTTATATTCCGAACCATAATGGATAGCCAAACCTAACGAAGTGCCGAGTGTTGTGTATAGAATAGGAAGCTTCCAATACTGCTTGTTGTATATCTGTCCATATCCCGGCAATACTGCACTCACCAAGCAGACCTTTGACAGTGATGTAGAATCTCCAAACCAAGGCTCTGGAGGGATGATGTTACCCTGTGCATCTATTCTACCAGCTTGCTCAGCGCGTAGACGACGACGCTCTACGCGTGCCAGCGAGTCGGCTCTTCGCTTTATCTCTTTAACGGTGGGTTGGTGTCTGGCAATCGAGTCTGCAATAGCTATTGATAATGAATCTTGAGCCATTGCTGTCGAGTCTGGTTTCTGGACAACGCCGCCGCTAATCATCTTCTTATCTCCGCGACGGAAATCTTGTGCCGAAAGGGTATGTGAGCAGCCCAGCACAACCACGACGAGCGATAGTAGTGCTACGATATTCCGCCATGCTCTTGCTGGAGTGGTGGTTAATATCTGCTGGGAGTCTGTTGTGCGTGTTGTCATAAATAAAACGTTACCCAAGTAAATTAGTTCTTTTCGCTAAATCGTTCGATGAACATATCGATATCAGCATCCGATGTAAAATCGATAACAATCTTGCCACCTCCGCTCTTACTGCGTTTAATACTGATATTTTGTGAGAAGTATGGCTCCAGTTGCTCCACCAAACGAGAATATGACTCAGGATACTCCTCATCTAATACTCTATCTTTTGCAGGTGTAGCAGCCTTACGCGCAAGCTCCTCGGCCTGGCGTACCGAAAGTCCTCGCTTAATACAACGCTTCAAGGCCCAAATTTGTTGCTCTGGAGCCACACTTGCTATGGCTTTTGCGTGACCCATCGAAATCAAACCCTCTTTAAGAGCCAGCTGCACCTCATTTGGGAGGTTCAGCAGACGCATGTAATTCGATACTGTCGAACGCTTCTTGCCTACCTTGTCGGCCATAGCCTCTTGTGTTAGTCCACACTCTTCGATTAGACGCTGCATACCCAATGCAATCTCTATCGCGTTGAGGTCCTGTCGTTGAATATTCTCAACAAGAGCCATTGCGTGTAGATTTTCATCATCCACCTCGCGTATATAAGCGGGAAGAGTCTCCAATCCAACAATTTGTGATGCTCTCCAGCGACGTTCGCCGCTGATGATTATATACTTCGAATCACCGCTTTTCTTCACCGTTATAGGCTGAATAACACCTAACTGTCGGATTGAGTCTGCCAACTCTTGCAGAGCCTCTTGGTCAAAATCACTACGAGGTTGTAGCGGGTTACGCTCTATTTGTGAGATGGGTATTTCCGCCATCTGATTCATCGGTGTAACCTTCGATGCTATATTGTCTACTCCAAATATAGCGTTTAGACCTCGTCCCAAACCCTTCTGTTTCATATCTTGTTATCTTCTTATTTTTTCTTACGGTTTCTCTTTAAAAATTCTTTTGCCAAGTTCAAGTAGCTGATTGAGCCGGCAGCCGACGCATCGTACAACATTACAGGCTTTCCATGCGAAGGAGCCTCTCCCAAACGGATGTTGCGCTGAATCACAGTATCGAAAGCCAACTCTCCGAAATGCTCTCTCACCTCTGCTACAACTTGGTTATTCAGTCTGTTGCGCATATACATCGTTAGAACAAAACCCTCAATCTCCAAATCGGGATTTAATCCGCCCTTGACAATCTTAATCGTGTTAAGCAACTTGCTCAATCCCTCCAAAGCCAGATACTCACACTGTACAGGTATCAGTACCGAATCCGAGGCTGTCAAGATATTTACAGTCGTGTAACCCAACGATGGCGAGCAATCTATGAAGATATAATCGAACTTATCTCGCAATGGCTCCAGAATGTTTTTTATTATGTAATGAGCATTCTCCATCTTTGGCAGCTCCGTGTCGGCTCCCACCAACTGAATACTCGAAGGCAGCACCCACAATTTCTTTATATCCGGACTCTGCATAATTACCTCTTCGGCACGTTTTTCGCCAACCATGCACTCGTATATTCCTGGTGCTTCGTTGTCGAATCCGAGTCCCGATGTGGCATTTGCTTGTGGATCGGCATCCAGTAGCAATACTTTTTTACCCAACAGCGCAACCGAAGCTGCCAGGTTTATTGCTGTCGTTGTTTTGCCGACACCACCTTTTTGATTTGCTAAAGCTATGATTTTTGCCATTTTGCGCAACTATTTAACTTGTCTATTAATGATTTACCTCATCCTGTGTTTGTTTCTCTATGAGAAAAGGAATGAAAATAATCGGACAAATTTAATGAAATTAAATTAAATAGAAGCAGTCGTTGCAAAAAAATGCTTAACTTTGTGGTGAAATAGAAATTTTAACATACTGTAATATGACATCAATCATCGAGAATAGTGCCAATACCAATACAACACCTAAGTCAGAGAGAAGTGTTGCGTGGTATGATGTTTTTATGGTTTTTCTCTTGTTTGTACTATCACAAATTATCGCTTCAATAGTGATAGTGGCCCAAATCGGACCCGACGTTAATGCCTATGATGACGGTACGATTGAGGGAGAAAATTTAGTTACCAAATTAATCTCGATGGGCTATTTACTCTCTATGATGCTCTCCGTTGGTTTGATTCTGGCATATTCTGCCTTGCGACGGATTAGCTTTGACGTTAAGTTTTTCGCCAAAGGATGGGCATCTCCGCTCAAGCTTCTTGTGGGCTACATTCTTATTTGGTGTGCAAGCATTATTGTTGAGCCTTTAACGATGCTGTTGCCTGCTCAGTCGCAAGATTTAGGCAGTGGCTTATGGTTGTTGGTCTCGACTGTTGTTTTTGCTCCATTTTTCGAAGAAATAATATTTCGAGGTTGTCTTGTCGGAGCCTTGAAAAAACGCTTCGGACTTATCTTTACATGGGTAGCCTCGTCGCTTATTTTTGCTGTGGTTCATGGCGGTTATTCAGCTATGATAACAGCTATGGTAGCAGGCTTAATATTAGGCTTTTACTATCTGCGTTATGGCTCGCTGGCGCAGGTTGTGATGTTGCATGCAATGAATAACCTGACGGTCTGCTTTATGAAGAGTGTCGGGGTGGCCGAAAAGAGTGTGCAGACGTTGGTTGCTAACGATACGATATATTGGACAATATATGCCATTTCAGCTACGGTGTTTGTTGTGGCGTTAGTGGTGATGTTCCGAACTCTTAGGAGTCTAAAAAAGTCAAATAGTGGTGATAATATGTAATATTATTGCCACTTTTTGCGTTTATTCGGAGTAAATCAACTATATTTGTCGGATATTATGCGTGCGATATTAAACATAGCGTTTGTAGCTGTTGCGGTAAGCCTTTTTGCTTGTCGTGATATGCATTCTGTTTCTCCGAAGAGTAATGTTGTTGCCAAGGTGGGAGATAAGGTCTTGACTATTGAGGCGATTAGTCAATCTACTCCTGCCAATCTTACGGGCGATGATAGTCTTTCATTTGTTAAGATGTATGTCGATCATTGGTTGGTTAAACAGCTTAAGGTTGAGGAGGCTTCTACTCTATTTTCAAGTGAGGAGGAAGAGATTGAGCAGCTTGTTGAGGATTATCGTCAGTCGCTGTTGATGCGTCGTGTGGATCAGTACCACGTTGAGCAGTTGATGAGCGAGGATTTTAGTGATGATGAGATTGCCCGATACTATAACTCACATAAGTCCAATTTTCTTTTGGACGAAACTATGGTCAAGGGTATAATTGTTAAGTGCAACACTAAGGACAAGCATAATCAGCTACGTGACAATATCGAGCGTGTAGGTTCATCCTCTTCATCTATTCAGATTTTGGAGGATGCTTGCCAAAAGAATGGTTACACATTGTTCAACCATCAAAGCGAGTGGATAAATTTTTCAGATTTTCTGTCTGACCTTCCCACCTCGAAGTCACAAAATTACGACCATATCCTTGATAAGGTCGGTGTGCAGGATTTGGTTTCTGGTAACAGTCGCTACTACTTTATGATTACGTCGGCCTGCCGTAAGGGCAATGTAGCCCCTATGGAGGTCGTAAGCGATAAGATACGTTTGATTCTGATTACTCAGCGTCGAGCCGATATTATTAAGCAACATGAGCAGACTATCCTTGATGATGCTTTCCAAAGTGGTCATGCTCAGGTTGTTAAGCCTATTATGTAGAATTATAAAAACACGAAATATGTTTACAAAAAGATTTTTTGCAGGAGCATTTCTTTTGGCATCATTGCTCATTCCGAGCCTCTCTGCGGCGCAGAAGCGTCAAGTTATGCTTGATAGGGTAGTTGCCATTGTCGGTGGTTCATCTATTTTGTACTCTGAGGTGCGAGATTACGCCGATGCTTTGGTTGAGCAGCGTCGAGCCGAGGGCTATACCTCTGACCGAGACCCTATGAATGAGGCGCTGGAGACTCTGATGCGTCAAAAATTGCTTTACAACCAGTCTTTGCTGGATTCTGTCTCTGTTGGAGGCGATATCAGTGTATTTGTCGAGCAACGCTTGCAGGCAATGATTCAGGAGGAGGGCTCTATTGCTAAGTTTGAGGAGAAGCAGCACATGCCTATCTTTAACTATCGAGAGATGCTACGTCAGAAAGTCACCGAGCAGGAGGGTGCCAGAGCGATGCAGAATCATGTGATTGAGGATGTTATCGTTACCCCTGGCGAGGTAGAACGTTACTTCAAAGGCCTCACTGAGGAGGAGGTGCCGCTTATTCCTGAGCAGTACGTCTACGCTCATATTGTTCGTTATCCCGATTCGCAGGAGGCAGCTAAGCAACGTACCAAGGAGCGTCTTTTGGAGATGCGTGAGCGTGTCATATCGGGTAAGTCGAGCCTTGCCACATTGGCGCGTACCTACTCTGTTGATCCGGGTTCTGCGATGCGAGGTGGAGAGTATCCTCCGGGTCCGCTGGAGCAGCTTACCCCTCCTTTTGCCGATGCTCTCTCTAAGTTGAAGCCGGGGCAAATATCTGAGGTTGTAGAGACAGACTACGGATTCCATATTATTGAGTTGATTGACGAGCCTAAGAATAATCTCTACCACTATCGTCATATCCTGCTCAAGCCGACCTTTACCAACGAAGAGCTCATGGCTCCTAACCGTTACTTGGATAGTTTGGCTAAGGTCATTCGTGCGGACTCTATTAGTTTTGAGGCGGCGGCATTGCAGCACTCGCAGGATGATATGACTAAGCAGAATGGCGGTTTGGTTACCAATCACGATATTTTGATGAGCAATCCAAGCTACGCCAACGTGAAGTACTCCAACACGAAATTTACCCGAGAGAGCTTCGGTGATGGAAAATCCCTGCAAGACTATGCTGCCATATCGAGTTTGAAGGTTGGACAGGTCTCTAATCCATTTATGACTGCCGACTTGAAGGGTAATGAGTTGAGTAAGATTATCAAGCTTTTAGAGGTTATTCCTACCCATGCGGCAACCCTTGAGGATGACTATCTGACCATTGAGGAGATGGCTCTGAATGAGAAGAAAGAGAAGGTCTTTAGGGAGTGGTTAAAGGAGAAGATTGACGGCATCTATGTCTTTATCGATCCTGAATTTAGAAATGGAGAGTTTGATTTCCCTAATTGGGTAAAATAAATTTTTGACAGGTGCAGAAGAAATTATCAGTCATAATCGTCTCTATTATTTTTGCCGGTATGCTCTTTGCTCAAGGGAGCGACTTTACTCATGTATCGTATAGTGAGCAGCCGGTCTTTCAAGCCCAGACATCACCGGCTGTAACGCCAGTCGCACAATCTGAGACAAGGCCTGTTGTTAGGAAGCGTAAAATCGACTTTATGGCCGACCAAGTGCGACCATTCTATCGCGGTAAGGATAGTATTGTCTATTTTACAGGTAATTTTGCAGCGCACCACAATGGAGCGGTCATCTCATGCGATAGTGCGGTACGCTTCAACGACTCTCGTTGGGGCTTTTACAGCAAAGTTATCATCAACCAGGACTCTATCTATATCTACGGCGATAGTGCCATTTATGACGGTAATATCAGCCTTGCAGAGGTATATGCACCTATCGTTAAGGTTGTAGATGGCGATGCACTGCTCTACACCTATAACTTTACCTTCAATACCGCAACCAAGATAGGTCGTTATACCGATGGCGGTGTTTTGGTTCAGGATAACGATATTTTGGAGTCATATTTCGGTTATTATTATGCCGATACCCACGATATTATATGTGTTGATCAGGTCGAGATTCACGGCTCGGATTACGATTTGAAGAGTGATTCGGTCATCTATAATACCGAGACTAAATTTGCGCAGTTCTTTACAAATAGCGAAATTTGGAATATCGACGGCGACTATCTCTCAGCACAGGAGGGTACATACGACCAAAACCTTAACGTATATACCGTGACCCGTGACGGTTATATCTTGACAGCGGAACAGGAGATTTGGGGTGATACATTGATTTACGATAGAGCCAATGAGCACATTACCGCACGTCGTAATATCCAGATGGATGACTTTGAGAATAAAGTCGTTGCTATGGGTGACTACGGCGAGTATTGGAAGGCTGATGAGCGTGCTTTCTTGACTAAGCAACCTATCGCTATCAGCTATGATACCATCGAGAGTGATTCTGTCTTCGTGCGTGCCGATACCATGTGGCTGGAGACCCGTAATCGTGAGGCTGATAAACGAGCTGAGGTTATCCGTGCCCGCGAAGATAGTATTCGTATGGTTGAGGAACGTCGCTTGAAGGCAGAGCAGGAGGCGCAAGCAAGAGCCGCTGCTAAGGCAGAGTCTGAGGCTCGTGAGAAGGCTATGGCGGAGGAGGCAGCCAAGGCTAAGGCTGAAGCAGAGTCTAAAGCGGGTGCTGAGGCAGATGCCGCCACGAACGTTGCAGAGCAGGCTGTTCCGACTCCTGAGAATGAGGCTGAGGCGATAGAGATTCTTGAGCGGAAGCATCAAGAGGCTACCCAAGCTAAGGCTGCTGAGCAGGCCGCAACAGAGAGTGTATCAGGCGATATAACTCCTACGATGCAGGTCGCTCCAAGTGAGCAGGATAACGCATCTGGAGATAATGCAGCAGCTCCTACAACTGATAACACAGTCCAGACAGTAGATACTCTTAGCCAAGCGACTACCTCTGATGCTACTGTTGAGCAAGCTGCTCAGAGTGATAGCGTAAAGGTCGAGGAGCAGGTTGCTGAGAAGAAAGATAAACGCAAGGCTCGACGTGAGAAACGCTCACGTCGCGATAAGAAGGCGGAGGCGGAGCAGCAGCAGGTAGCAGATAGTATTGTTGATGGACAGGTCGTGACCGATACAATCCCTGCTGAGGAGCGTGCGCGGCTGGATTCTGTTGCTATGAAGTTGGCTCTGGATTCAATCGTTAATGACTCTCTGTTCCCGGACTCTATACTTTCTCCTATTCAGTTACAGAAGCGAATTGAGCGACGCGAGGCGGAGGCTAAGGCTGAGGCGTTACGTCTGAAGGCTGAGGAGCGTAAGATGTTCCTTGATTCGATAGCTAAGAAGCGTCAAGCCAAGATGATTGCGCAGTACGAGAAGGAGCGAGCCTATGAGTTACGCCAATACCAGAAAGACTCTATCCGCCGTGCTCAAAAGCGTGCCAAGCGTGTTGCTCGTGGTAAGGATGTTTCGGAGCTTGATATGCAGGATAGTCTGGATGCAATCAAGATGAATGAGTTGCGCAAGGAGATTGTTATAGATACTACCGCTACCGAAGAGATTGAGGAGTTTGACGAGGCTCCTGTGACTGATAGTTTGGTTACAGACTCTCTGCCTCAAGACTCTATCTATCGTCTTATCAAAGCCTATCGCAATGTTCGCATCTTCCGTTCCGATGCGCAGGCTGTTTGTGACTCTATGGTCGGAAATAGTACCGACTCGGTTATGCGTATGTATATCGAGCCTGTGCTGTGGAATAATCTCAACCAGATTGCCGCTACGCAGGTTGATATGTATACCAAGAATCAGCAGATTGAACGTGTTGAGTTCCTCGAAAATCCTATTATGATTGCCGAGATAGATACCGTCTATTATAATCAAGTCACAGGTAAGAAGATGATAGCATTCTTCCGCGATAACGATATCTATCGTAATGATGTCGAGGGTAATGTTCAGACGATTTATTTCCAACAAGAGAGTGAGGAGTCCAAGATTGTCACCGATTTGATATATCTGGAGAGTGCTTCGGCGTCTTTCTATTTGGAGAATCAGGAACTCAAGGGTATTACCTATCGTAATGACGTTCCGTTCACTATCTATCCGCTGGCTCTTGTCCCGCCATCGCAACCTACCAGGTTACCTAATTTTAAGTGGGTGCCGGAGCTTCGACCCGATAGGGAGTCCATCTTCGATGGAGAGATACGCCCTTCGATGCGCGAAAGAAGTAACTCTCGTAAACGTCCTATATTCCGTATCGTAAATCGTATGGACCGTGATAAGGAACGTTTGATGCGTCGCGGTGTGTGGTCCGATAGGGAGGATGAACTCAAACCTGAAATTGTCGAGTGGCGTAATTCGCGCGAGAAATAGAAAAACTCTGGCACTTGGCCAGAGTTTTTTGCATCATTCCCCCTTTTATCTATTTTATGCGGAGGAATCCTATGCCGAAACGCTCGACAGCTGCCCGCTCCAACATCTCGCGTGCCGATGGGTCGGCTATTGAAATCAGAGCTTTGGCGCGCTCAGCGAGGTTTTTGTTACGCAGATATACTATTCCGTGTTCTGTGGCTACATACTGCGTTTGAAAACGTGTTGTTACCACACCTGCTCCTGGGGTTAGTGTCGGCACAATCTTCGATATGCCTTTGGTTGTCGTCGAAGGGAGTGCGATGAAACACTTTCCCCCTTCGCTCAGTGCTCCTCCATACATAAAGTCGTGCTGACCACCTACACCTGAAAAGATTGTCGTTCCTATCGAGTCGGCACATATCTGTCCTGTAAGGTCTATCTCCAAAGCGGAGTTTATCGCCATCACCTTAGGATTTTGACGAATATTTTGGGGGTCGTTTGTCCATGCTACATCACGGAAGACCACATCACGATTATTGTCAAGATAATCATATAGACGACGACTACCCAATGCCAGACAAGCTAACGATTGCCCAGGGTAGAGCTTTTTGAGCGAGTTGTCTATTATGCCCTTTTGGATAAGTGGTACCACGCCATCTGTCATTGCTTCGGTGTGGAGTCCCAGGTGTTTGTGGTCGTGCAGTGCATCGAGTACGGCATTAGGTATACCACCTACACCAATCTGCAATGTTGCGCCGTCAGGTACTTCAGCCGCGATGTAATTACCTATCTTACGCTCCATCTCGTTGGGAACAGCAATTGGCAACTCCACAAGCGGCTCATCACCCCGTACAAGTGCTGCAATCTTCGATACATGTATCACAGGGTCGCCAAACGTACGTGGCATATATTTGTTTACCTGGGCGATGATAGTTTTGGAACACTCCGCAGCCGAGAATGCCAAATCGGCAGATATTCCGTATGATACGTATCCCTCGTCATCAGGCTCCGAAACGTTGAGCAGTGTAACATCCAATGGTATTTGACCACTTCGAAACAGAAATGGTATCTCGCCCAAGAACGCCGGAATAGCTTGTCCTACGCCCTCTTTGATAGCTTTACGGACGCAGTTGGCCACGAAGAAACTATTGGTCTCAAATGAGTCCATTAGCTCTCGTGTGGCGTATGGTGCATCCTGCTTACCGATTGCGAATGCCGAATAGACCTTCACACCTCTGAGTTCCGACGCTCGGTCGGTCATTGCCTGAACGAGTATCTCGGGTATAGATGTCGAACCCTGAATATAGACCGAGTCGCCCGATTTTATCAGTCGAACAGCCTCTTGTGCCGATACATATTTTATCTCTGCCATTAGTAATCTCTGCTAAAAAGTTTCAAACGCTTATCCAACTCGTCATATTGCACCTCGGAAATTGACGATGTGCAGCCTCGTAAACCCTCGCGTGCACTTCCCGTTCCACCGAGTGGAATAGCGCTTATACCGTAGTATATGAGTTTGTTGATTAACATCTCACCCGTCATATCCTTATATCCGAATGTAAAGAAGAAGCCGTCACCCACCTCTTGGTCGCAATCCTTGTCGTAGACGATGTGAAAACCATTGCGGAGCATAATCTCCTTGACGCGCTGTGCTCTGCGACCATACTCTTTGACTGATTCTATGTAGTTGAATTCGCCGTCGGACGCAGCCTTGAACATTGCCGTCATTGCATATTGTACGGTGTGAGTTACTCCTGCAGATAGACAATATAGAATCTTATGTATTAGTGAACGTCCGAAGTGTCCATTACCGTAACGACGCTCAAAGCCATCAAATTCTCTCTCAAATAGCCCCTCGCTGATAGCTATTATTGCGCCACGCTGTCCGGCGTATGAGAATATCTTGGAAGCCGAGAGCAACTGCACATAGTTATCGGTATAACGTGCCACTGTCGGTTGGAATGGCGGCTGAAAAGGTACTGAGCGGTCCTCGCGGAAGTCCATATTCAGGTATGCCAAATCCTCTATTACCACCACATCGTACTTTGTCGCCAATTCTCCTATTGTACGTAGCTCTCTCTCGTTCAGACACATCCACGATGGGTTGTTTGGGTTAGAGAAGAGCATTGCTGCCACCTTGCCACTCCTTAGGTACTCCTCAATCTTTGGTCCAAGTTTCTCGTCACGGTAGTCGGCAACGTCGAACGATAGATATGGAATCTCCATTACCTGACACTGTTGCTTCTGTACTGGGAATCCGGGGTCCAAGAAGAGAATAGTATCTCTGTCGTCACGCATCTGCTTACATGCGAGTAGAGCAGTGAAAGCGCCCTGCATAGAGCCTACTGTTGGCACTATACATTTGTCGGGTACGTCAATATTGATAAAAGCCTTGATAAATCGTGATGCTTCGCGCTTTAGTTCATCAATACCCATAATGGCAGGATATTTTGCGGCGATACCTGTTTGTATAGCCCTTTGCTCAGCTTCTATGCCTATCTTCGATGGCTCCAAGCCTGGTACACCCATCTCCATACGTACGTAACGCTCGCCTGTGGCACGTTCTATATCAGATACGACGCTCACCAATTGACGAATAGTTGTGTTGCCCAACTCTTTGGCGTTGCGCAAGCCATTGGCGATACATATAGCATCTACCAACTCTTTATTTAGTGGGGAATTCATACTCTTGGCTATTTAATGCTGTTATCTATTCCTGCTTGTAGTGCTGCGAGATTTTTCGCCACCACATCTGCACCTTTGCGAGAGAATATACGCTCCACACCCGCCTTTATCTTCTCCGCCTCGATGCCGAGCATGGGTATTGCTGCTCCGAGCAAAACCATATTTGCCGCCTGTAAAGGCGCTCCGGCCTCTTTAGCGAGTTGTTCTACGTTGAGCATTACTACCTGTGGAAGAGCGTTTAAGCGGGCGTATAGAGCCTCCGTATCGGGATAGTTATCAATATTTATAAAAGGTACTGAGTTTGTCACAATCCAACCATCTTGCTTCAAATAAGGCAAGTATCTCAGTGCCTCCATGGGCTCCAGCGAAATGATTATGTCTGCTCCTCCCTTAGGAATCAGGTCGCTTGCAATTGGCGATGATGCAAGGCGTAGATTTGACTGCACGTCACCTCCTCGTTGGCTCATACCGTGTACCTCGGCCTGCTTTATATAGAGATTGTCTGCTATGGCTGCTTCGCCTATGATTGTAGCAATAGAGAGAATACCTTGACCTCCCACTCCTGCCAATATAATATCTTTTTTCATCTCTGTTCGGTTTTTAAGGTTTTCTATCACTTACTTCTTCTGCTGCTTGGCGTGACGTTTGAGAGTCTGTATACACTCTCTTCGAGGTATTACTACCGATACGCCCTCGTAAGCAATCTCTTCACGCAGTATTTGTTTAATCTGCTCCATATTCTTTGGTAGTGGCACCACTACGCGTATATGCTCCTTCTCAACGCCTACACCTTCGCATATAGCCTCCAATCGTCCTGTGCCGGCCGAGTCTTGACCTCCGGTCATTCCTGTTGTAAGGTTGTCCGAGATGACAATAACGACATTTGCTTTAGCATTGACACAATCCAGCAACCCGGTTATTCCCGAGTGTGTGAATGTTGAGTCGCCTATGACTGCAAACGAGGGGTGTTGTCCCGCCTCGGCTGCACCTTTGGCCATGGTTATCGATGCTCCCATCTCCACACAAGTATCTATTGCACGGAATGGAGGCATCGCTCCGAGTGTGTAGCAGCCGATGTCGGCAAATACACGTGGTGAAGGGTATTCACGCGCCACCTCGTTCAGCGCATTATACATATCGCGATGTCCGCATCCTTGGCAGAGAGCAGGTGGTCGAGGTGCTACCAATGGCTCAGCGTCGTATGTCGCCAAAGCCTCCAATCCAAGAGCCTTGCGTACGCAGTCGGGGTTAAGCTCTCCTGCGCGAGGTAGAAGCCCTGTTAAGCGACCTGCGATATCTATTGTCGAAGGCACTAAGGCGCGCAACTGCTCCTCCACGACAGGCTGTCCCTCCTCCATCACAATAATCTGTTTTACGCCTTGTGCGACTATTTGTTCAACAAGCTGCTTTGGCAACGGATATTGCGATAGTTTCAACACAGGATATGGGCATCCCTTAGGATAGTTCTCCATCAAGTAATTATAGGCTATGCCGCACGCCACGATAGCCTTACTTTTATCCGCACCATCAATCAGACGGTTATACTGTGACTCTTCGGCATCCTTTTCGAACAGAGCCTGCTCCTCAAGCAGAGTGTTATACCTGATACGTGAGTTCGCCGGCAGCAGAATCCATTGGCGAGGGCGTTGAGGTGTCGAACACTCATTTTGTAGTCTTTGTTCTGCAAGCTCCACTACGGCACGAGAGTGCGCCATACGCGTTGTTATTCGCATCAGTACAGGTATCTGGAAACGCTCCGAGAATTCGAACGCATATCGAGTCATATCGTAAGCCTCTTGCTGTGACGAGGGCTCAAATGTTGGGATAAGTGCAAACTTGCCATAGAAACGTGAGTCCTGCTCATTCTGCGAAGAGTGCATCGATGGGTCATCTGCTGCTACTACGACCAATCCTCCGTTTGCGCCTGTCATTGCTGAGTTCACAAAGGCGTCGGCGGCAACGTTCATTCCGACATGTTTCATGCAGACCATAGCGCGTTTACCCATGTATGACATGCCGAGAGCCGCCTCCATCGCGGTCTTCTCGTTGCTTGCCCAGCGGCAATGCACTACGGGCTCACCCTCACTGCGGCGAGCTTGTTGTAGTTGTATGAATTCTGTGATTTCAGTCGATGGAGTACCCGGATAGGCATACACTCCCGACAGTCCTGCGTGTAGGGCTGCTAAAGCTATCGCCTCGTCGCCCAGAAGAAGCCTTTTCATAGCCAAAAAGTTGTAGTTTTACTCTCTAATTTTCGGGTGTCGGTTGGTTTAAAACACCCTTCTTACCAAAGATAAGAATAATTTTTGAGTTGGCACAATTTTAAGGCTTGAAAATTCTATCTTTTTGTTATTTAGCGTTATGCGTTACGGTTACTCTTTGGCAAAGCGGTCCGTAACGGCAGCGCAAGCTGCATCTCCCGTGACGTTTAGTACCGTACGTATCATATCGAATATTCTATCCAATGCGTATAGCAGTGGCAAACCCTCGACAGGTATTCCCGCAGCCACCAATACCGCTACAACCAGAAGCGTCGGCCCTGGCACACCCGCCTGACCTATGCTTCCCAGCGAGGACGTTACGGCTATTGCTATATATTGCCCCATTCCGAGCTCTATGCCGTAAAATTGAGCGAAGAACATCGCTACAAGAGTGTAGTATATAGCATTTCCCGTCATGTTGATTGTCGCACCCAGTGGCACCACAAATCCGCTCGTCTGCTTCGATATGCCCATGTCGTCGCACGCCTTCATCGTCAGGGGTAGGGTAGCCATTGACGATGCTGTTGAGAATGCGATAATCTGTGGACGCACCATGTTGCGGAAGAACTCCTTAAGAGGTATGCGTGAGATAAGTTTTACTGTCAGAGGATAGAGTAGCAATCCCATTATCGCCACAGCTATCAAATCCACCCACAGCAGATTAGCCACCTTGACCAGGATTCCGAATCCGAATGTTCCCGTGGCGTCTGCCATCAATCCGAATACTCCAATAGGAGCCACCCACATCACCTTGCCGATGCACCAGATAAGTGCCTCCAATACGTAGTTCAGTCCATTTATAACCTTTTCGCGCTTCTCTTTGGCTATGGCGGCTATTCCAAAGCCGAGGAATAGTCCGAATATGATTATTTGCAGGATATTTCCTGTTGCAAGGGCCTCAATAGGGTTGGCAGGTATCATATCTATTATTGTGCCCCAGAAAGTCATCTCTGGCACACTTTCCGATGTCTGTGGCTGATTGTTTAGTAGTGATATGCTCTCTGCGCTGAGGTCTGCTCCGGGCTGAAATATGAGTCCTGCCACGATTGCCACACCTACCGCCAAGAGTGTTGTCAGCATAATATATCCGATGCTCACCACACCTATCCTGCCTGCCGAGCGGCTGCCGCCCAATGTTGCTGCGCCTGAGATTATCGAAACAGCCACCAAAGGTACTACCAACATCTTTATCAGCTGTATGAATACATCGCCCAGCGGCTTGAACATTGCTGCACAGTCGCCCATCGCCACTCCGACAACTATTCCTGCGACCATTGCCGCCAAAATCCAGAATCCGAGATTTGTCAATATCTTCTTCAGCATACGCTAATTGTTTTGTTAAAGGTAGTCATTATCTTCGACTTAGCAAACCTTATGCCCTTTTTTCTCGCGATATCCACCACGTCATTCCCACACTCGAGAGATATATCGCCACAAGAGCCCACGCCACACCTTGATAGCCCGCCCAGCCACTGATGGCTTTTACGAGCAGTGGACCGCAGAACGACGCCATTCCCGCACCGAGGTTGAGCACCGATACAGCCGCTCCCTTGTTCTTCTCGACCAGCGATGGCACCAATGCTCCCAGTGGCACAAATCCCGCTAACATCACACCCCATAGAGAGCCGCAGAGCAGTATGAAGAAGAAGTCGTTGCAAATTAGCGGCGAGTAGTAGAATAGTGCCACCGCCACCGCACATCCTACGCCACCGAAGCCCATTATTGTCTTTGCCCAGCCTATGCGGTCGCTCAGCGTGCCAAATATCACGTTGCAGACTATGTTGCAGCTGAATGCTGTGCCCCATATGGTTGCCCACTCAGTGTCATCTATGCCGTACTGCATCAGGTATAGTGGCATAAACACTAAAAATGCGGAGTAGGATAGTGTGTTTATCATTCGCACAACGCCTCCTACGGCTACCCTTGGCTCGTGCTTTATTATTGCCAATCCCCGCAGCAACTGTGCTATCTTCGACTCTTTTTTAGACTCTGCCACCTCGCCCTCGGCAAAGCGGTTACTATCTGCCGAACGGTTTACCCATAGTGCGAGCAGTGCTCCTGCGGTGGCAAATGCGAGTGTCGTCCAGAGTGTCGGCACAACACCCATCAGGCTCTTTGCTGCCACACCGTAGTATGCTCCTACGACGTCCATACCTCCTGTGCACATCACCCAAAACCAGCCTAATGCTGTTCCTAATCGCTCTTTGCCTATGCGGTATGTTATCCATACGATAAAGGTGTAGATAAATAGCGGATAACCCAGACCTTTAAGGATGTACGTCGCCACTATTATCGGGTAGCTCATTTGTGCCATTCCCACGCCTGCCAACGCCGCCATTCCTGCCACGAATATCGCGTATCCCGCCATCATCGTACGCCTTACGCCTATTGTCTCGGCTATCACGCCTGAGAGCCACGATGATACCGCCACCGCTACGCCATATATCACAAACAGCAGCTCATTATCCATACCCTGCTCGGCTATGTATTTACTGAGCCAGGTCTGCTCTACGCCTGTGGCTATTGAGAATAGTGCTACACCCACAAAACCCCATACGAGGGTTTTTATACTGCTATTTTTTGCTATTGCTTCCATCTTGAGTCTATTTACTCACAAAGATACCTATTTTTTACCTTACTCGCAATTTTGCCACACCTGCTGTTCCTTTAATCTCCCTTCTCCTCCATAAACAAAAAAAAGTCCGAAGAGTTTCCCCTTCGGACTTTGCTTTCCTCTACGCGGAACTCACGCCCCACATAGAGTATTTAGAGTTTTTTATTACTGAACAGTAATAGTTGTAGTTCCGCTCTTTGTTGCACGATAAGGTACACCTGAGCTTACCCAGCATACATCTGCTGCACCGCCAGAGAAGTAAACGTGAGTTGCACCCTCCTTGTTAGCCTGTGGTACGAAGCTACCATTGTGTGTAGCCCACTGACCATTCTTGTTTACTACATAGTCCCACTGCCACTCAACAGTGTATGTGCCAGCCTCCATAGCGTGAGTATTAACCTCGTTAGCCTCCTGAACACCATTTACAGTCCACTTCCAATCCTTACGATTATCCATAGCATTGAGTGCCCAACGACCGTAACCAGCCCATGATACGATGGTTCCATCACCTGTTGTGTTGAACAATGAGTAAACAACCTTGCCATCCTTAATGAACTTAACGGTTGCACCACCAGCGTAAGCGTAGTTCAAGTTACACAAGTTAGAAGCAACAACCTGATAGCCTTCCGCAACCTTATTTACATTGATAACTGGCTGCTCCCAATTAGCGATTGTGAACTCAACCTTTGCAGAAGCAGTTGCACTCTTTGTTGTGCCAAGAGCCTCTACTGTCATGTTAAAGTCACCTGTGCCGTTTGTATTGTAAGTATATGTACCAACATTGTTAGCTACGGTTGCAACCTCAGCACCATTTGCAGAAATCTTGAAACCTGTGTTTCCTGCTACTGGAGTCCAAGCCAACTCAACAACATCAACACTTGCCTTTGCAGACAACTCCATTGGAATATTGTTAGCTGCTACGGTAATTGCACCAGCTACCTCGCCCTCGCGCATCTGTGGCTCCTGAAGTACGCTCTCAACGGCTGGGAACATTACGCGGTTGTAAGCTGCAGGATTGCTGGTTGGCTGCTTATTGCTGTCTGCCCAGTATCCGTCAACGATAGGATAGTAGTATGCCTTGTACTTCATTGTATATGAACCACCCTCAAACTCAGGAACTGCAAGCTCATAACCATTCCATACCCAATTAACCTGAATGTCACCAGCTGGAAGTGTATTAAAGAATGCTTTAGTGAAACGTTTAGAGTTGATATGGTTAGGAATGTTGTATGTAGCATTAACCTTATCATAAACAGCAGTCAAAACAGGAGAAGTAGCACCATCCTTATAGAACTCAACCTCCATCTTAACAATTGTTCCGCCAAAGTCCAAAGCGTCTGATACAGACAACTTATATGCATTTGCATCAAATGTTACAGTAGGCTCCTTAACATCTACCAAAGTCCATACCTGCATAGCCTCAGTCTTGTCGGTTCCGATAACGTTACCGTTGCTATCGTATGCCTTAACCTCAAACTCGTATGTTCTTGCATCTGTCAAGTTCAAATCTGCCTCGTTAGTATTTACAGTAGCCTTCTCAGCTCCGTTAGCAAATACCTTATAAGATGCTGCACCATTTACATTACCCCAAGTAAGTTTAGCACCCTGGTAACCGGCCTTAACAGCCTTCAAGCCAAGATCCTCAACAGTGAAGCCATTCTCAACCTCACCCTCACGGTAAATCATAGTTGCCAAAACATCAGACTCAGCACCGTAGATGATACGGTCAGTAGGATTGCGGTCGAACTGAGCGTTCATTACTGGATAGTAACCAGCCTTATACTTGATAGTATATGTACCAGGCTCGAACTCTGGAGCAGTTGCAGTTGCTGCACCACCGTTCCACTTCCAAGTGTTGTATGAACCAGCTACGTTGTTCTTAATCTTCTTCTCAGTGATTGACAATGGAAGATTAGCTGCTGGATAGGTGTCCTGATATGAACCTACTGCTGTGTAAGTAGGAGTAGTAGCACCATCCTTATAGAAGTAAACCTCAGCCTCCAAAAGGATAGCGTTAAGGTCAAAGTTACTCTTCTTAGCCTCACCTGGGTTCAGCTCCTTATTCTCAACGATGAGCTGACCGTTAGCCAAATATACAGCAGGCTCTGGACGGTTAAGCAAAGTGAAGACCTTAGTCTCAGGAGTCTCACCAACACCTACCATACCGCCGTTATCGTCGAGTGCCTCAACAGTGAACTTAGCAACAGCAGCGTCTGCAACACCACCCTCAGCAGTAGTTATAGTAGTTGTGTCAGTCTCACCAACCTGTACGCCATTGTACTTAACAACATACTTCTTAGCACCGGCAACAGCGTCCCAAGAGAGAGTAGCAGCCTGATATACCTGTGCAGGAGCAGCTGTCAAACCAGTCATAGGAACAGCCTTCTGAACCTTATAGATAGACTCACCATCAGCGTTTGTACCTGTAATAGATGCAGCGTAACCATCTGGTACGAAGCTCATAACAGGGTTCTCACTCTTACTTGCAGCTGGGTTGTAATCAACGAACTGACCACCGGTAACCTCGATAAGACCCTCATTCTTCTTAGAGTCGATGTGGTTAAGTGTGTAAGTAGTACCGTACTGTGCGTCATTTACCTCGAAGTAGCCACCAGAGATGTAAACCTTACCACCATTAGCCTGGAACAAAGTAGGACCGGTAGTTGTGAAGTTACCACCCTCAACGGTGATTATACCACCTGCGTTAGCTGAAGCAATATAGCTCTCGCCTGCATCAACATTACCCTCGCCAGTGATTGTGAGTGAACCACCATCAGCAACGCGAATCATAATAGCATCAGAGCCGGTATAAGTCAAGTCGTAACCGTTCAAATCGATAGTTGTAGCCTTAGAAAGAGTGTAGTTCTTATCCAAAATAGTGTTATCCTGCAACTTGAACAAACCTCCCTCAGTAAGAGCCAAAGCGATGCTTGTAGGATAGATGTAGTCGTTGTCGAAACCAGGAAGGATAATAACCTTAACATTAACAGCAGTAGTGAGCAAGTCACCAACTACGAATGTACGGTGGTTACGCTGTACAGGAACCAAAGAGAATGTACGCTCTGGGATAGCCTGTGCATCACCCTTATCAGTGTAAGTGAATGTTACATCATTCAACTCCTTCTCGTTTACGAGCAAGTAGTTCATTGAGATGATATCGTACACATTACTATCAGGGTCAGTGAAAGTAACGTCAGTAGGAACGTCTGCCAAAGCATAAGTAAGCTCCTGCTGACCGCTTACTGTACCGTCAAAGAGATTCAAAGTGGTGTAAGCCTTAACCTTAACCTGAGTCTTCTCAACCTCCAAACCTGCGGTAGCTGCAGCAGCAGTATCAGATACACCAACATTGAGCTGAGCGAAAGGACGCTTCAACTCTACAGTCTGCTCCAACATGCCGTTCTTAACAGTGAACTGAACCTTTGCAAAGAAAGCGTCCAAGTTCTCATCCTGTGCCTTCAAAGCTGTTGGGTCCTCGATAGAGATTGACTGAGTAGTCCAATCAACCTTGTAAGGATCTGTCTCAGCGTCAGCCCAGAACAAAATAACATAGTGCTTGCCATTTACCAAACGCTCTGAGAATGTAGTCTCAAGAACGTTTCCGGCGAAAGCACCTGCAATCTCCTTAGAGATGTTAGGAGTTGTGCTCTTGAGGTTACCCTCAGCGTCACACTCGAAAATAGCATACTCCAAGTCGTTAGCTGTAAAACCTGTACCGTAAACATCAGCAATGTCGGCACGAGTCTTCAACTCTGGTGTTGAAACCACGAACTTTACAGATGCACTATTATCGCCCTGTACAGTGTCGTCGTTTGAACACGATGTCATCAGCATTCCCAATGCTGCGACAGCAAGTAAAAACTTTTTCATAGTGTTTAATAAAATTGGTTTATAGAATTAGGTGTAAATTGTTGCAAATCTAAATCCTCACCATGGTTCAAGACCATAGCGAGGCGTGTATGTTATAATATCGGTGTCCTATCTTTTTTGCTTATATTATATATATTATATATGTATGCGTTTATATGTGTATGCGCTCGTTTGCGCTATATTCCTCACTTGAATCTTTTGTGTTAGATTATTGCCCTATTTAGTCTGCCTCGTAGATGAAGTCCGGACCGTCAAATCCAGGGTTGATACCGATACCTCCGGATGCCTGTGTTGTAAGGAACTTACCACGAATAGTCGTCAGCTTACTTCTCTCCAGCGGAACAGGTATCTTATTGGTCTGAGAGAGTGATGTACCATCTTTATCTCGGACCTCAATTACCACATCCACAGTAAGTTTATCTCCTGACATCACGTAGTCAAATCCCAACTCAGCCTCATTGTCGTTGAGTTTCTTGATTGACGACTCAAACGATATAGTCTTAGGATTAGCCACATCGACAGGCTCATTCTGGAACATGTGGAACTCGTTTGGCAAGTTCGATACGTATGTAAATACAATTGTATAGTCTGAAATATCAATAACGCGTGTCGGACCTTGGTCAGTAGGTGTGCTATCCTCACTACCGTCCACTGGAGCGTTACCGTTGTCACTTGCCTCACTCTCCTCGTTCTCCTTAGATTTCAGCTCAAGCATGTGCTCTACAAACTCCTCCAAGTCTGTTGTGATGAAGTTAAACTTAGCGAGAGGACGCTCATTAGGTACGGTCAAGACCCTTGTCTCTTCGGTAACATCAGCCTCCAATGTGCCTACGAATGCGTCGCGGAAATCATTGTTAGCCTCGTAGTTGCCATGATAAACGATAGCCTCGAAGTTATCATTGTTGTAGAAACGGTGCTCAGTGCTGTTTGCATCCACATAGTCGGTCCAAACCTTGAACATATATCTACCAGGCTTCAACATCATCTCAACAGAGTGGTTCAATGATGCTGTCACGTCGTCACGGTTTACCACCTTGCGCTCAACCAACTCGTATGATGTGCTACGCTCATAACGATTGACATATACCTCTATTGTATAGCGCACATCATAGAAGTCCTCAATTTCCGCACGGCTCATCTGGTGCTCAACAATCTGGTACAAAGGAAGCTCTGTACTATAATCGAGATTCAGTACGAACTTATAATACTCAGGCTTCTTCTCCTCTGGCCACTCGTGAACAGAACATGATGTGAAGACAGCAACAAACATCACCGCCATCATCGCAGCTATTCTCTGTATGTAGTTCATTGCTCTCATTATCTGTTCTTCTTGTTGAGGTTAAACATATATGAGAACGAAACTGCAGCGTGATCCAGTCCGAACCATGTCTTATTTATTGTGTGTGAAAGCTCTCCGTCCGATGTGCGGTCGGTGTTGAAGAACTTGTCATACTTCAAAGCATATACACCGGCTCCCAGTGAGAACTCCATCTTCCAACGTCCATTTTTGCTGATAGGCATTCTGTAACCTACGCTCAAACCTCCACCCAACGCAGGGGTCTCGCCATCCTTATCTTGGATACGATACTTACCCTCTATTGCGAAGTTGTAGTAAGACAATCCGAAGTGTGCTCCGAGGAAGAACTTATCATTCACGTTGTCTGAGAACCAGTAACGAATCTCTGGCTGAATTGTGAATGTACGGAATTTTATCGTCGATGTAAAATAGTTATACGCCGAATAATAGATTGGCAATTGGAAAGACCATTTCTTTGCAAAATCGACCTCCACAGCCACATTTGTCACTGCCATCAGCCAGCCGATGCCGTTTGTTTTGATATACAGATGACGTGGATAAGGCTTCGTTGGCGCAGGGTACTCCGTAACGATGTCGGTTGGTGGGAATGGGTACTGCTCATGTGGGGCAATGCTTCGTGTCGTAACGTTTGGATGGCGAACGTATGTCACCATAACCATATAAGCGTTACGCATCTCGGCAAAGTAGAGCTGGAACATCTCTCTCCACGCTGCTCCGTCTTCAATCTCTCGCAAGAGAGGAATACGGCCATCTATTGGATTGCCTGCTGCGTCTGTTGTCTCGCCGACAGGCGTGTTGATGATTTCAAGCACCTCATCCTTGTACCAAGCATCCGATTCTGCTACCTGCTCTGCCAATGTTGCCCAAGGAATGTAATGGTCGTTGCGAATAATAAGCTCTTCAGGAATCTCCTCGTCAGCGTGGCTGCGAACAAAATTCTCCAGCGCTTTCAAACGGGCATTACTCAATCGCTTATTAATTGTACTACTTCCCTCTGGAGAGGCCGCACCACAAAACTCGATGCTGCGAATCTCTATTCGCTCATCGTGACGCATCGAATCCAATAAGTGGGTAATTTTTGCCAACTGTTCGGTATTGTTTGCGAAATCCTTGTCAATTACGCTTTGGCTCTGACGGAAGATAATACCCGCCTCGATACGGTGCTCTTGAGCGTGTGCGTATGCACACGTGAGACCCGCTACGATGAGCAATATTATTCTCTTCCAAATTTTCATTAATCCGAACTTTGTAAAACCTCTGTCGAGGGCATTATTGTTTAATCAACGCAAAGGTATGATAAAAATATCGAAAAAGCAAAAGATTTAATCGAAAAAAGCGTCTAAAAAATGCCAAAATCGGTTAAGGTGCTGTATTATAGGTTGTTGCGATGTGTGATTTCTTCAACTTTTTCGCTCAATATCTCCTGTTTATTAGCGCTGTGATTATATCTATTTTTCCTTTTAGCTTCATATATTTCTCGCCTTTAGACCAAGCCTGCTGTTTGGGCTTAATTCGAAGCATATCTCTACCTCTGTCAAAATAATAGAAAAATGGTTTAAAAATATACTAAACAGCGATAAAATATTTTTTGTTGTAAGCATGCCATTTTGCATCTATTTTACTCCAATATTTGTGCCCTTCTTTACTTTTTCTCCAATTAAAAACCTTTCCAAAGAGTAGACACTTCTCCTCTATTGCGTCCCACATTTGTCTGTCGAACAGTGTATGGTCGTTGTACTCTTGGAAGTTTCGATTAAACTCTTCCGAGCAGTTATTTTCCCGCAAAAACTCGATAAAAATCTTGTACTCCATAGCGATAATTATTTATCCGAGCGCCGTTCTTGCTTGGTAATTTTCTATATATTCCCGTGCTGCTAAGTGCTTGCTTCGGAATTGCAGATGACCACCTTCGCTACCTCTTTTCAGGTTATGATTCAGGTCATTGAGCTTTACGTTTATAGCTGTTTTGTTGCCTGAATTACAAATTTTCGCTATATATTCCATATAAGGTATTTGTTTGTCATGGGTCAGCAGGTGTAGAGCCTCCATTGTATTATCGTCAAACCCCTCAGCTGCTATATCTTCAAATGTGTAAGGGGTGTCCTCAACTACGTCATGCAAAAACCCTGCAATTTTCTCGTTGTCGCTCTCTCCGGCCATTCCTACTGATAGCGCGTGTAATATTGTTGGATTACCATCTAAGTCTATATCTGAGGAGTGGGCTTCTACTGCAAGTGCTATTGCTCTGTCGATTAGTGAGGCCTGTCGTTGCTCTTCGTACCACTCGTCGCATATCACAGCGCGAGGTCTGAACAGGTCGCGATTATTGGCTATAAAGGCCCTCCATATCTTCCCCAACCGCTCTGTCTGGGGCTCTGTTAGCAGCTTCATTGCAACACTCTCGCTCCAATCTACGCCTTTCAGGTGAGCCTTCATCTCGTCGATGTATAGCATAGGTGAGTGCTCGGGGTGAAACATCGCCTTTAGCTCTATTTTCGCGCTTGCTTCGTCATCAACACCTATGACTTGCCCTACCAAAGCTATGCCTTGAGGTTTGCTCGCAGAGTCTATAATGTAGAACCAATCCCCGCTGTTTATTGCTTGATTATCTTTTGGCCATACTATTCTCTTCTCATTGTTAGCCTCGCCCCAATCTGCCAATATTTGGTCGAAATCGTTCATAGTAAAATGTGGCTCATTACGGTTCCACATAACCAGAAATGTCTGCTCTTTTCTTGACTTGATAGTCATCTTGTCCTCTGTTCTGTGCTCCATTATATCCTTAGTTTTTACTTGTTGTCAAAAAATATCCCCATAATCTTGATGATTACAGGGACAAAGATATTCGTCTGTTTTGACAACTTATGTCAAAGCATATTTTCTCAGCAACCTTCCATTTCACAAAAAAAACTGCGTTCCCTTTCGGAAACGCAGTCTATATATTATATAGGGTAAAGTAAATTACTTAACCTCAACAACATTCTCTACCTTAGATGTAACAAGTGTTGCAATGTTATCTGCTGTCAAAGCTACACCGTTAAGACGGCAGTTGTCAAACTTGATTTTACCAACTGCGTCAACCTTGAAGCCCTCAGCGAAATCGCAGTTAACATATGAAGTAGCACCATAAGGACGAGCAAACGCATAACCACTACCCTTACCAAATGAGCAGTTTGTGTATACTACCTCCTTGTGAACATCACTGTGTGAAGTCCAACCGTTGATAGTTGAGTTTGAGATATATACACCATACTTCTTGTTACCTGCATCTGAGTTGAATGTATAAATAACATCCTCAAAAATTACGTTGTCGATGTGCAAATCACCATCTGCACCTGGCATAAAGATACCACGCATTGCACCCTTAACGGTTACATTCTTGATAGTACCACCTGTAGCAGCTACCGCACAGTCCCAAGTGCCATTCGCGCCATTTACTGTGATTGTATTACCATTACCGTTAAGAACATCACCTGCGGCTACCTTAAAACCAGTTGCACCATAACCGCTATTTGCTTCAGTCTCAGAAGCACTTGCAGTTACATCTCCTGTAAGAACAACCTCTGCACTCTCACCATTCAACAAACCATCGAGCTGAGCAGCAGATGAAGCGTTCAAAACAGCACCCTCCTCTACAGGGAATACATTGAAGTTCTTAACACTTGAATAAGCAAATGCTACCTCTGGATCTACATATGCAACGTCATCGCTACCTTTAGTAAAGATTACATCGTATAGCTCCTCAGTATTCAACTCAACGCCATTGCCCAAGCTTACAGCATAACCATCAGTAGTAACCTTGCGAACTATAATAGGTTGCTTAGCTGTGATTGTTGTGTTCTCGATATTAAGGTTGCCGCGTGATGCGTTGCCGTCAGCACGAACACCATACTCGCGAGCAACAATTGTTGAGTTCTTGATAGTAGGATTAGCTGTGTTACCCAGTGAGATACCATTCTTACCACCCTCTACGGTTACCTTCTCAACCAAGATATTTGCGTCGCAGCTCTGAGCCTGAAGCAAAGAGTGCAAACCGTTAGCAGTACAGTTGCTGATAACGAGATTCTTTGATGACTTAACCTGTACACCTACTACGTCCTCAGTAGCAGTAGCAGTAGCAGTAAAAGTACAATCCTTAACAGTGATATTACTTGAGTAACGCAAAGCATTACCAAAATCAGTAGCATATACAAAGTTTACCTTTGGTGTTGCAGTCTCAAAGTTTACATTCTTGATAGTAGTAGTACCTGAACGGTAGCCTGAGTTACCGTGAATCTTAATCTGACCATCATACTTCTTGCCATTACCGTCGATAGTTACGTTGATATCATCCTTCTGTGCCAACATAACCTCACCTGCGATATTCTCCAAGAATACAATATTGATAGACTCCTCGCTATTCAACTTCTCCTGAAGCTCAGCCAAAGTGCTAACATAATTTACAAGAACACCATCAACAGTGTAGATACCAGCCTCAGCAGCAGTGTTGTACTTCTGAACATACTTAACACCGTCGATGATTACAGTACTTCCCTGGCAACCTGCCAAAGTGTAACCGCGACCTACATAACCTGCATAATCAAGTGGGTTAGCAACTGAGCCGTCAGAGTTCTTACCAGAAATCTTACCTGTGTAAGAGCAATTCTCAAGAACACAAGGGGTCTTTACATTATCTGCCCAACCACCTGCGATACCACCTACACGGTACTGGTCGTGTGCACGACCCTCGCGACCTGCAACAACAGCAATGTCACCTGTAGTATGGCAGTTTACGAACTTAGAGTCACCTGCAGCCAAACCGATGATACCACCTGCGAAGAACTTATTTACAGTTACGTCGATGTTAGAAGAACAGTTCTCAAATACGTTCTTACCCTGCAACTGACCAGCCAAAGCACCAGTGTTGTTATTTGCGATAAGGTAGCTACCCTCGTTAGCAATAACGTGAACGTTCTTCATAGTTACATTACCGTAAGAGTTACCACCAGCAACAACAGCAACACGGCTTGCACCGTTAGCATCCTGTGTAGCATAAACCTTGATGTCACCCTTAACAGTTACGTTCTCGATTGTTGAAGTACCCTCCAGAGAACCTGCAACAGCACCGATATGACCCTGGCTGTGGTCGATATCCAAACAAGGAACGTTCAAGTTTACATTCTCAAATACAACGTTCTTGATAGTTACATCCTTTGCATAACCGAAGAAGCCGATGTATGCCTTACCCTCCTTAGCCTCAGTCTCAACGATATTAAGGTTCTTGATAGAGAAACCCTTACCATCCAAACTACCGGTGAAAGGCTTCTCAGAAGTTCCAATAGGAGTCCAATTTGATGTAGCCGCACGTGTAAGAGCTGAGAGGTCAATATCGCCATCCAAAACGATATCCATATCCATATCAAAGCCATCGGTAGCGTCGTCATTTGCCATAGCCTCTGCTACTGCTTGCAATCCCTCTGCTGAAACAACAACAACCTTACCATCCTCAACATAGTAACCCTCATAGTTAGGCTCTGCGAAGATAGGATCAATCTCGATAGTGAAGTCGTAAGTGCTTGTCAAGAGGTTACCAATGATGTTGGTCTTGTAGTTACGCTGCAAAGGTACATTGTTGTAAGTGAACTCCTCCTCAAATGTGCCGTTCTTTACTGTAAACTTTACAGTCTCCAACTCCTTAGCATTTACCAACAGGTAGTTCATTGACAAGAGGTCATAAGTCTTACCGCCTACCGCGATAGTCTCACCAGTGAGGATGTCAGCCATAGCGTAAGTACGCTCTGCCTCGTCAGCTACTGAACCATCTACCAAGTTCAAAGTCTTGTAAGCAGGAACAACAACCTTTGTCTGAGCTACAACCAAACCACCATCAGCAGCCTTTGCTGTGTCAGCAGTAGCGATGTTAAGCTGAGCAAAAGGACGAGTCAAAACAATAGTCTGAGTGCGTGGACCTGATACCTCAGCAATAGTCTCGTACTTGTAGAAAGCATCGTAAGCCTCCTTGTTTGAAGTCAAAGCATCAGCCACGGTAACCTTCTTATCAGCCTTTTTAAATGTGTAAGGTGCATCTGGAGCCTGTGCCCAGAAGATTACTGCATACTCCTTACCATTTACCAGCTCAATCTCAACATTAGCCTTCAATGAAGAGAAAGCACCAGCCTTAGAGCCACTCAAAGCCTCAAGATAAGTGCCATCAGCAGCATAAACTGCCCAAGACAAATCAACGGCAGTAGTACCATCGCCCAATGCACGTGTTGCCATCATAGGAGCCTCAACGGTGAAAGTCACTGTAGACTTCTCAACCACTGGCTGAGCAACCTCGTCCTTTGAGCATGATGTTGCAAGCAAACCGATTGCTGCAACAGCCATCAAAAGAATCTTTTTCATAGTTAAAAAATTAATTTAAAGGTTTAAAATTGTTTAATTATCTGTTTATCAATATCTTATATAGACACTTTTACCCCCCCCTATAAGGTTTTGCTTATAGAGAAGGGTAAATCTATTATTTTATCACATATCTATTCAGCGATACGCATTGTTCTTATAAAACAAAGGTATGAAAAAAGTATAGATAAACAAAATATTTTATTCTTAAAATATCTGAATATCATATAATTAAACCCTATCAGAATGTTTGTGATTTTTTATTTCTTGTTTGTTTTCAACAAGAATTTTGCATTTATGGCCTCGATTTCTTTGCGTAAAAATTTTTCAAATTTTGGTGAATCTACAATCTCTATATCATCACTTAGTCCCATAACAAAACGTCCGATACCGATGTAGTTACATACCATCGTGTCAAGCAACCAATGGTTGTCATCTATTTGGGTCAAATCTCGCTCCGACAGAGGGTACTCCTCGGTTATAAGATTGCGAGCCAAAACCCCTAATTTGAGTTGTACGCGTTTCTGCTCAAAGCCCATCATACGGAATACGTCGATATATCCCTCGCGGTGTTCTGTTGTGTGCTGCCACTCTTGGGATTGTACCTCGACAGAGCCTATTCGGGCAGTGTTGAACAACTTATTCATTCCGCTTTCAGGCTCATAGCACCAAATCTGTATATAATTGGTCGTAAATCCAAATGGCTCAACCAGCCTATCGCGGATGATACCTGTATGTGACGATGAGTAGTTCTTTAGCACCACTTGACGTCTGCTGTCAATAGCCTCAATTATGTGGTTGATGTTAATTGCATTCTTGCCTTTGACTATACTGTTTGCCATCGACGTACAGTTGTAAACCGATGTGAGTTTCTTGCGTAGATTCTGCTTAAGCATATTTGTATCATCCAGAGCCTCAATAAGTTGGTTTACTATATGGGCCTCCTCGTCCGTAAAGTGAATCAGCTGCGATATGCTCTTGAAATATTTGCTCTCCTTGCCTAAACGATAGACTCCTCCCTCGATTTTCTGTACCACAAAACCGGCATCTTTAAATGTCTCGATGTAGCGGTATATCGAACGTGGCGAGGTCTCCAGTCGCTCTGCCAAATCTTCTACGGTGTAGTTCACATTGCCCGTCATCATCTTCATCAGACGCAGCACTCTCTCGATTTTAGGTTGGTCCATAGTTGAAGCAATTTTTACAAATGTACCATATTTTTACTATGACTCAAAACTTTTTCGAATAAATATTGTCTATTTGTGTCAAAAATTTTGCCCGCAACCGATTATTGACAACCGTCTGTCACAAAATTTTTTCACAATAGACCTGTGAGTTTCCCCACAAAGCACTATCTTTGTTGTGTTATGAATATTCGAAGAGCAGAATATAGCGATATAGACTCGATGCTGAGAATCTTTGCCTGCGCCCGTGAATTTATGGCCTCGTATGGCAATGCGGGTCAGTGGGGTAGTGGGTATCCGAGCCGCGAACTTGTCTTGAGTGACATAGAGGCAGGTAACGCCTTTGTTGTCGAGGATGAGAGTGGGGCAGTGTGCGCAACATTCTGCCACATTTTGGGTGACGACCCTACGTATGAGAAGATAGAGGGCAAATGGCTCAATAATAACCCTTATGGCACTATCCATCGCATAGCGAGTGACGGTACGCAGCGAGGTGTTTTTCACGCTGTTCTGTGTTGGGCTTTGGAACGCTGCCCCAATATGCGAATTGATACGCATAAGGACAATCTGCCTATGCTACATCTCCTTGAAAAAGAGGACTTTACTCGTTGTGGTGTAATATATTGCCACAACGGCACCCCTCGCGAGGCCTTCCAAAAAGAGCCAAAAAAGTAAGAGGTCGCTTTCAAAAAAGCGACCTCTTAATAATATAGTGTTATTTCACCATTCCGGTATAGTTGTGTGGGGTGATGGCACGAAGTTCTGCTTTGACACTTTTGCTGACATCCAATCCCTCAACAAACTCCTTGATAGTCTGCTCGGTAATGTGGCCACCTGTACGGGTGAGGGCCTTCAGAGCCTCGTATGGGTTAGGGTATGCCTCGCGTCGCAGAATAGTCTGCATAGCCTCAGCTACAACCGCCCAATTGTCCTCCAAATCGTTCGCTAAAGCCTGCTCGTTGAGGATAATTTTGCCCAAACCCTTCTGTAAAGAGCTCAAACCGATAAGTGTATGAGCAACAGGTACGCCAACATTTCGCAAGACGGTAGAGTCTGTCAGGTCACGCTGCATACGCGATATTGGAAGCTTTGCTGCCAAGAACTCGAAAACTGCATTTGCCATACCGAAGTTACCCTCTGCATTCTCGAAATCGATAGGATTTACCTTGTGTGGCATCGCCGACGAGCCGACCTCTCCCTTCTTGACCTGCTGACGGAAGTACTCCATTGAGATATAGGTCCACATATCGCGAGCCAAGTCAATCAAAATATTGTTGATGCGCTTCATCGCATCGAACGTTGAGGCGAGATTGTCGTAATGCTCAATCTGCGTTGTGTAGTGGGCGCGACGCAAACCGAGTGAGTAGACAAATTCATCTCCAAAAGCTACCCAATCAATCTCCGGGTATGCTACGTGGTGAGCATTGAATCCTCCCGTTGCACCGCCGAACTTAGCCATAGGCTCGATATTCTCCAATTGTTCAATCTGACGCTCCAAACGCTCCACAAAGACCTTCAGCTCCTTGCCCAAGCGGGTTGGAGATGCCGGCTGTCCGTGGGTGTGAGCCAACATTGCAACATCTTCCCACTGCTCAGCCAGAGCGTAAATCTTATCGACCAACTCTTGCAGAGCAGGGAAATAAACCTCTACCAAAGCCTCCTCCAAGAGCAGTGGAGTAGCGGTGTTGTTTATATCCTGTGATGTAAGTCCGAAGTGTACGAACTCACGATACTTATCCAAGCCGAGTGCCTCCAATTTCTCCTTTAGAAGATACTCCACAGCCTTTACATCGTGGTTTGTCACGCTCTCTATCTCTTTTACGTGCTGCGCATCCTCAATAGAGAAGTTCTCATAAAGAGAGCGTAGCTGTTCAAATGCTGATTCGGGTACCTCTTTAAGTTGAGGTAGTGGTAATTGACATAGAGCAATAAAATATTCTACCTCTACCAGCACACGGTAGCGAATTAGAGCATACTCCGAAAAATAATCCGAAAGTTGTGACGTTACTTTGTTGTAGCGACCGTCAATAGGGGAGATTGAAAGCAGTTGATGTGACATATTTTGATTCGTATTATGTTTATTTGGCACCAAAATTAATACAAATAATTCAATATACGCACATCTGCTACTATATAAAAATGGTATAACTTGTGGTATTCGAATAATTTTTTGTAATTTTGCATCGGTGTAATAGCGCCAAATTAGTACGATATGAATAATTTTCCAGGAATTTCAGACCTTATATTTGCCCTTATTCGTAAGTATGCCTTCATACTTATCGTTTTGATACTTGTGATAATATTTGGAGACCTCTTCTTCAAAATATTTGCATCTATCTTTTTGTTGGGCATTCTGCTTATAATCTCGGTACCTATTTTCATTGCTTTGAAGGTGCGACGTATGACTCGCCAGATGGAGGAGCAGTTCCGTCAGGCTGCGGGAGGTTTTAACTACCGCGCTCAATCGCAGCAGTCGCACAGCTCTCAGGGTGAAGGCAATGTGAAGGTTCATGTAGGCTCGGCTCAGCAGAAGAAAGTAAGCAGCGACGTTGGTGACTACGTTGAGTTTGAGGAGGTTGATAGTGATAAAAAGTAAGATATAGATGTTTTCGTTGTTTGAATCCATAGGCAGATACACTCTGCTGATGAAGAAGGTCTTCTCTCGTCCTGAGAAGATGCGCATCTATCGTGAGCGCATCATGTACGAGGTGGAGGCTTTGGGCCTCAATTCTATCGGCTTGACGGCCATTATTTCGGTCTTTATCGGTGCTGCCATTACCTTGCAGATGTCCATTAGCTTGGAGTCGCCGTTTATTCCGCAATACCTTATCGGTTACGCTACCCGTGAGACTATGACCTTGGAGTTCTCCTCTACGGTTGTAGCACTGATTCTGGCGGGTAAGGTTGGCTCGAATATCGCCTCTGAGATAGGTACGATGCGTATTACCGAGCAGATTGATGCCCTTGAGATTATGGGTGTGAATTCCGCATCCTACCTTATCCTTCCGAAGATTGTTGCGACGGTTTTCTTCTTCCCTTTTCTTACCATCTTTAGTATGCTTATCGGTATTGCCGGAGGTTATGTTATTGCTGTGGTTACGGGAATTATGATTCCGGCTGATTATATCGAGGGTTTGCAGTATTGCTTTGTTATGTGGGAGGTTATCTACTCATTGATTAAGATTGCGGTATTTGCATTTATCATTACAAGTATCTCGGCTTATTGTGGCTACTACGCCAAAGGTAACTCTTTGGAGGTAGGTAAGGCCTCTACGCGTGCCGTTGTACTCAGCTCGATTGTTATTATGATTTTCAACCTTATTCTTACCCAACTTTTGCTCACATGATTAAGGCTCAGAATGTTATTAAGTCGTTCGGTGACCGTACGGTGCTGAAGGATATCTCGGTAGAGTTTGCTACCGGTCAGACCAATCTTATCATTGGTCGTAGTGGTTCGGGTAAGACCGTCCTGTTGAAGAGTTTGGTTGGATTGCACAATATTGACTCGGGTGCCATCTATTATGATGATGTCTGCTTCTCGGAGTTGGATTTCAAGGCTCGCAAAGCCATCCGTAAGGATGTGGGTATGATTTTCCAGGGTGGAGCATTGCTCGATGCCTCTACCGTTGCGCAGAATGTTAAGTTGCCGCTTGACTTGTTTACCACGCAGAGCGAGGAGGAGAAGATGGAACGAGTGAATTTCTGTCTTAACCGTGTTAATCTCGACAATGCACATCACCTCTATCCTTCGGAACTTAGTGGTGGTATGATTAAGCGTGCTGCTATTGCTCGTGCTATTGTGATGAATCCTCGCTATTTGTTCTGCGATGAGCCTAACTCAGGTTTGGACCCTCAGACCTCAATTGTTATTGATAATCTTATCCACGATATTACCAAAGAGTATAATATTACGACCATTATTAACACTCACGATATGAACTCCGTGATGGAGATTGGCGAGAAGATTGTATTTATCTACGAAGGTAATAAGTGGTGGGAAGGCTCGAAGGACGATATCCTCCATGCCGATAATCGGGAGCTTGAGGATTTTGTCTTTGCTTCGGCTATGGCTAAGCGTGCCAAGTTGGCTGTTAAGTAGTTTTCAAGGTTGGAGGAGGCATTTATAAAAAATCTTCAAAATTTAAGTGTTTAAATTTGCTAATTATATATAAAGTATATAATTTTGCACCGTCAAAATTTGCGACAGAAGTTTTAACTAAATTATAATTTAAGAATTATGGCACAGATTAAGATTGGTATCAACGGTTTCGGACGTATCGGCCGTATGGTATTCCGTGCAGCTTGCACTCAGACTGACAAGTACGATGTAGTAGGTATTAACGACCTTTGCCCAGTAGATTACTTGGCATATATGCTTAGGTATGACACTATGCACGGTCAGTTCCAGGGTACTATCGATTTCGACGTTGAGAAGAGCTTGCTTATCGTTAATGGTAAGGCTATCCGCGTTACTGCAGAGCGTAACCCAGAGGATTTGAAGTGGAACGAGGTTGAGGCAGAGTATGTAGTTGAGTCTACAGGTTTGTTCCTCACAGAGGAGAAGGCTCAGGCTCACATCAAGGCTGGTGCTAAGTACGTAGTTATGTCAGCTCCTGCAAAGGATAAGACTCCTATGTTCGTATGCGGTGTTAATACTAACACTTACGCTGGTCAGCAGATCGTTTCTAACGCATCATGTACTACAAACTGCTTGGCTCCTATCGCTAAGGTTTTGAACGACAACTGGGGTATCGCTGACGGTTTGATGACAACTGTTCACGCTACAACTGCTACTCAGAAGACTGTTGATGGTCCATCTTTGAAGGACTGGCGTGGTGGTCGTGCAGCTGCAGGTAACATCATCCCATCTTCAACAGGTGCTGCTAAGGCAGTAGGTGTTGTTCTTCCTGAGTTGAACGGTAAGCTTACAGGTATGGCTATGCGTGTTCCTACTTTGGACGTATCAGTTGTTGATTTGACAGTTAATTTGTCTAAGCCAGCTACTTATGCTGAGATTTGCGCTGCTATGAAGGCTGCATCTGAGGGTGAGTTGGCAGGTGTTCTCGGTTACACTGAGGAGGCTGTTGTATCATCTGATTTCTTGGGTGATGCTCGTACTTCAATCTTCGACGCTAAGGCAGGTATCGCTCTTACTGATACTTTCGTTAAGGTTGTTTCATGGTATGACAACGAGTGGGGTTACTCAAACAAGGTTCTCGACCTTATTTCAGTAATGAAGGCTTACAACAAGTAGTCTTTACTCACAAGATAAGAAATCGGGACATCCCTCATGGGTGTCCCGATTTGTTTTTCTCTGTGTGCGGCCGTCTATTTCTCTTCCTCCTCTTTCTTTGGGAGTTTCAATTCAATTGATGCTCCTGACCATTGGTTGATTTTGTGTCGCTGACTGTATATTTTTTCATCATCGCACCAAACCTCCACCTTTAAGTCAAAAGGTTCAGCAGTGCCTATCTCATTACTGAAAGGCAGAGTGTGAGGCACTAAATAGATATATGTAGCTATGTTGTCACAATTCGAGAGCGTAATCTTATACTCCCTCGGCATATCCTCTAATTGCGCCGGTTTCTCGGTAAAGTTCGTTCCTACTTTTGCTATTTGTGCTGTGCTGGATGCAAAATCCACTTGTTCGCCTTTGGCGTTAAAGCCACCGCCCATTAGGACTATATTATAACGCCATAGCTCTTCAAACTTGCTACTTATTTCTACTCTGAAAATCTGCTCCATATACTTTTTTCTTACCTCATTGGATGACAGTTCTTTTGCTTACTTGCAAAGAATCTTCAATAATTACCACAAAAATAGTAAATATTTGCACAATTCCCCTTTTTTTTATAAATTTGCCTGCTATTTGTACCGGAATGGAGCTTGAAAAGAGATATTCAGTAGAGTATAAAGGCCTGAAAAACAGCGCATACGACCTTAGTTTTGAGGTTGATGACGCCCTTTTTGCGCACTACGAAAGTCGTGATATTAAGGGTGGTAATTGCTTGGTTAAGGCTACGATGCTTAAGTCGGATAGTCAATTAGACTTCGATTTTGAGATTTCCGGCTCTGTTGTTTGTGAGTGTGACCGCTGCTTGGAGGATTGTGCGGTTGCAATCGAGTACAAAGGTCACTTGCTTGTTCGTTTGTCGGATGCGCAAGGTGAGTACGATGGCGAAGTTATGTGGTTGTCGCCTTCGGAGAATGAGGTTAATTTGACACAATATATCTACGAGAGTATAGTTCTTTCACTTCCTTATCAGAGAGTTCATCCCGAAGGTGAATGTGATCCTGATATGATTGCACGTTTTAGCATCATCAGTGCCGAGGAGCTTGCCACACTTGAGGCTCAGGCACAAGGTGATTCGGAGGGTGGAATCGCTAAGGACGACTTCAATAAGTTGGCAGCATTGAAGGCTCAGTTAGAAGACGAGGCGGCAAAGAATTAGAGTATATGAACAAACGATAACTTAAAATTTATATTGTAAAATGGCACATCCAAAACACAAAGTGTCGTCTACACGACGCGACAAGAGAAGAACTCACTACAAGGCAGTAGTTCCTACTGTTGTTACTTGCTCTAACTGTGGCGCTGCGGTTCTTTATCACCGTGTATGCCCTGAGTGCGGTTTCTACCGTGGCAAGTTGGCAATCGAGAAGAAGGCTGAGTAGTTTTTCTGATGACAAAGGGAGAGCTCACAGGGTGTGCTCTCTCTTATTTTTTTATAACCGAGGTTAAATAGAGGATTTATGTTGAGAATCGGTATTGATGCTATGGGTGGAGATTATGCTCCCGATGTAGTTGTTGAAGGTGCCGTTATGGCATTGAAGCGTATTAAGGGGGATAGTCAGATTGTGCTTTTTGGTGACGAGGGTCGTATCCGAGAGCTCCTCAAGAAGCATAAATGCAATTCAGATAAGATTCAGATTGTCGGTACAACCCAAGTTGTGGAGATGGGAGATCATCCGGCTCGAGCTTTCGTTTCGAAGAAGGACTCAAGTATGGTCGTTGGTTTCCATCACTTGGCTGAGGGCAAAGTCGATGGTTTTGCGAGTGCAGGCTCTACCGGAGCAATGATGGTTGGCTGTACCACTATTATCGGTACAATCAAGGGTGTTATTCGTCCTGTTATTTCGACCTTTATGCCTATCGTTAAGAATAAGCAAGGCTTGATTCTCGATGTAGGTTTAAATGTTGATGCTAAGCCTGAGGTTTTGGCCCAGTATGGTCTTTTGGGTTCTATCTTTGCTGAGGCTGTATTGAAGATTGACAAGCCACGTGTTGCTCTTTTGAATATTGGCGAAGAGGAGGGTAAAGGTAATGCTCAGTCGAAGGCGACCTATGATTTGCTTAAGCAGATGAATAATATCAACTTCGTAGGTAATGTGGAGTCATCATATATCTTTACAGGTAGAACTTGCGACGTCGTTGTTACCGATGGTTTTGTCGGTAATGTTATCTTGAAGATGGCCGAGGCTATGTACCGTATCAATAAGCGTCTGCGTCCTACTCGTCCATGGTTGTTGCAGTTGTTACGCCCTATTTTGGAGCCAATGTGTGAGAAGTTGTATTATCACGAAAACTTCTGGAATGCAATTAACTATGAGAGCATCGGCGGAACAATCGTTATCGGTGTCAATAAACCGGTGATTATCGGCCACGGAGGCTCTTCTGCTAAGGCTATCAGTTCGATGATTGTTGCTATGGAGCGTAATATCGAGAGTGGCGTTTGCGATAAGATTCGCGAGGCTTTTAAGGATGTTGAGGTTAGCGAGCAGTAGTCTACGCGAATAAACCATATAGCGTGAGGTTGTCGGTGCAGTGGCAACCTCTTTTTTTATTCAAAATGCATCCTATATCCTGTTGGCGAGAGTGAAAATACCCCGTTGAACGACTCTACTATGACCACTATTGAGCCCCATCCGTCAGGTATTATCTGCTCTGCGTAGTGACACTCTCCGGGAATCCTCAGCGGTATGCTGTTCCCCTCTTTGTCGTATAACAATCGCTCGGTTGTAACATACTGTTCGCTCTCAGCATCATATTCACACCAACTCATACCGCTCTGCTCTTTGAAACTTACATCGGCTATGCGATAGATGTTTCCGCAGTTGTGGGCCGTGATTTGATTTATGGCGATGTACTCCGGATATTGCATTACTTCATCCTGACTACTGCATCGTAAGTAACGACTAAGCTCCTCTTGAGGGATTCTATCTACCGTATATTCTCCCGTAGGACGCGCTCCCATGATTATCCTGCCGCCATAGTCGCCTATCCATAACGTTGAGCAGTTAAGTGTTACGCTGCTGTAAAGCGGAAAATCTCGATATAGCTCCTCGGCATCTATCGCGATCTCTATCCCTCCCGTTCCGTCCGATATTATCAATTTCTTGTAATACTCTCCGTAGTGGTCATTGGCAACGATGTAACCCTCTATGATGTAGTCCTCCGTTATCGGTGTTGCTTGTGAGCGTAGTTGCGCTCGCAGGTGCGCTATTGATATGATGTTCTCTTCTTGAGTAAGATAGCTCTCGACCTTATCACTACAAGAGACTATTCCGATGCAGAGTAGTGTAGATACCAACCATTTATAACTCGCCCCTGCAATCATCTTTTCTTCGCATTTTTATCATGAACATATCCTCTCCGGCAGCTGTGCCATGCTGCAATATGCCTGTTATTGATAGTGTGCCTGATGGAATATACTCCTTGGCATACGAGGCATAATCAGATGTGTATACTGCTATTTTGTTGCCATTTTCGTCGCTGAAGATGTTATAACCCTGCCATTTCCCTTCAGTGTTAATCTCCCATTGCTCGGTAAACTCCTCAGAGATGAGTTTCACGTTGCTGACCTTGACCAGCAGCCCACAATCTTCTGCTCGAAGCTCCTCTATTTTCAACTCTTTAGGGCTTGTCGTTGTCATCTCTGAGCTGCGTATGATATGCTTGTCGAGCAATACACGACTTGCAAAGTAATCTGTTTGAAAACCGCTGTATGACTCACTTTTCATACCTACTTGCACCACTCCGTAGTGCCGTGCAAGTGTGCAATCTTTCAGTGCGATATAGAGTTTCTCCCCTTCAGGGTATATATCGTGCAGGTCATATATGCCGGCCATTATCTCGACACCACCAAATTTGTCATTGATAACAAAAGTCTTATGAAAGTTTGATTCTTTATCATCCGATACAACATACCCTTCGATAACCAAATCCTCGGTGATTGTTATAGGCTTGTCATCAATTTGTGAGCATAGTGTAGCGATAGATATGCACTCTGCGTCATACTCCCCAAAGTTTAGCTCTGGGGTGTCGAATGACTTGCAACCACCTGCCGATGATAAAAGCAACGTTAGGAGTATTACAAGATGATACACCTTCCTCGCCATCTGTGCTATTCGTTACGGAGCTTCATATCTCCAGGTTTTACCCAACCCAATCGCATCATAACACTATGTATAGCATAGCAGATTATGGCAGGAGCGATAATGTATAATCCTATAATCATTGCAATCAGAACGCCTGTGTCTGTTGTTGCCGACATCGTGTCAAATGTATCGATAGGACCGACCAGGCCGGCAGTACCCATTCCTGCACCTACTGCGCTACTCTCCATCTTTAGCACCATAGTCGATATAGGGCCTAAAATCGCAGAAGTGAGCGTTGGAGCTAACCAAATTATAGGCTTACGCATGATATTTCCTATCTGAAGCATTGATGTTCCCACACCTTGAGATATGAGTCCACCTACACCATTATCCTTGTAGCTTATGACAGCAAAGCCTATCATTTGTGCGCAACATCCGGCTGTTGCTGCTCCTGCTGCCAGTCCACTGATGCCGAGCGTTATACATATCGCTGCCGAGCTTATTGGCGCAGTTAGGGCGCATCCGACAAGTGTTGCAACCGCAATACCCATCAGCAGCGGATTAAGCTCCGTTGCATCGTTGATTATAGTGCCTAAGCGCATCACAAATTCATTTATCGGTGGACAGCAATAAATTGCAAACAGACCTCCTATGCATATTGTAAGCAGTGGAGTGAGGATAATATCGACAGGTGTCTTTTTCGAGATTAACATTCCCGCCTCTGCTCCCAATATCGTAGCCAAGTATGCTCCAATAGGTCCACCGAGTTGATAACCCAAAGCACCTACGATTGCCGATGATATATTTACCAACGTATCGCACTTCATGCCGTTCGCTATTGCGAATCCGATACATGCTCCGATAAGTGGTGACTTAGGATTTAAGACTTGAGCTATTGGGCCCAAAAATTCTGCGCATCCGGGTATTTTTGCGAGTTGCTCAAATATAAGACCGATGATTAATGAACAGAATAAACCAATGGCCATGTGGCTCATAGCGTTGATGATATACTTCTCAAAAAATTTACGTATCATATCTCTGTATGTTTGATTGACGCAAATATAATTAGTTTTAGTTCTCGTTATCCATTATCATTCTGTATTTCATACTTTTTGCACTATTTTTTTTGACAAAACATATCAAAGCCCAACTTTTTTCTTATATTTGTTATTTGGAAGATGCTATGTTTGACGCTACTACTAACAACCCATACTATGTCTATGATACGAAAACTACTATTCTCTTTGTTACTTATCTTTGGTGCATTCTGTGCCCAAGCTCAGGAATGGATTAATATCGGTTTGAGCGTTAGAGCCGATTATCAATACGATTGGAATCACGATGATGCCGTAGACACAGGTTTTCGCGGCAAGTACCTCAATTTAGATGTCAATGGTCGCATAAACGATAATTTCTCTTATGCTCTGCGCCAGCGATTGAATAAAGCGCCTACTTCCGATAATCCCTTCAACGCTACCGATTGGGTGTACTTGACCTATACCCATTCCAATTGGACCATCTCTGCGGGTAAGCAGGTCTACGAGATGGGTGGTTATGAGTATTATAATGCTCCGATTGATATCTACTATGCATCCCTGTTTTGGAACAATATAGCCTGCTATCAGTTTGGTGTATCGGGTAGCTATACCACCGATAATGGCAAGCATACGCTTTTGGCTCAAATTACTCAAAGTCCCTACGCCGGCAATAGTGCCAATTGGTATGGTTACAATATGCTGTGGCAAGGTGATTTTGGCTTTTTTCAGACTCGCTACTCTGTTAATTTTGCAGAATATACCGATGGGGAGTTTGTAAACCATATTATTTTGGGTAACCGCTTAAATTTTGGTAAGGCTTTCGCAGAACTTGACCTCTATCACCGCGCTTGTTTGGGTGATTACTCACTGTTTAAGAATTTCAGCATTGTAGGTAAGCTCGTCTACGATGTGTCGGATAGAGTATCTCTGTTCGCCAAAGCTACCTATGATAAAAACCGAGAGGGTAGTGCTTACGATATGGGCATCTTCCCCGATACCGAGTTTGTTCGTTTTGGTGGTGGCGTAGAGTTCTTCCCTATCAAGGGTAAGCGCAACGTGCGTTTGCATCTTAATACCTACTATTCGCACGGAGATAATCCTCATCCGACAAACCCGATACGCCCCAATGGCCTTATTACCGACGTGGGTTTGACTTGGAAGGTATCACTACTTAAACGATAGAAACGATGAAACTACTCAAACGCCTTTATAAAGCTATTCCTGCCGGTATTATATGCCTGTTGGTATTGGGATTGTTGTTTGGCTACTTAGGCTCTCGTATGGGTGCCGGTCCAATGATTAATACCATTATGAATACCGCTCATGACCTATTGCTTAACACGGTATTCTTCTTGATGGCTGTTTGTGTTATTACAGGAGCGTTGGGCCGTCTGTTTGTCGATTTCGGCGTTGTTAAGCTTATGGAACGTCTGCTTCGACCCTTTATGAAGCCGCTCTTCGGTCTGCCTGGAGCAGCCTCGTTGGGTGCTGTCGTGACCTTCCTGTCGGATAATCCTGCAATTATATCTTTGGCTAAGGAGAAGGGTTTCAAGGCCTATTTTAAGAAGTATCAGTACATCTCTATAACCAACTTTGGAACAGCCTTTGGTATGGGCCTTTTGGTTATTATCTTTATGTTTGGTCAGGGCTATTACGCGGCGCCGCTTATTGGCTTTGTTGGTGCTATCTGCGGAGCTATTATCTCTACTCGTCTGATGCAACGTTTTATTATAAAAGCCTATCCTCAGTATCGTGATGAATGGGTTGATAGCGTTGATGAGCAGGAGTCTGTTCAAGAGGTGCAAGCCACTAAGGAGCCTCTGTTCCAACGCGTACTTAATGCCTTGCTTGATGGAGGTAAGAGTGGAGTAGATATTGGTCTGGCTATTATTCCTGGAGTGTTGATTATCTCTACCTTGGTTATGATTCTCACTTTTGGTCCCGATAGCTCTGGTACATATACAGGAGCTGCTTATCAAGGCACAGAGCTATTGCCGTGGCTGGGTTCTAAGTGTCAGGTTGTCTTTGAGTGGTTGTTTGGCTTCACCGACCCTCACCTCATAGCCTTTCCTATTACAGCCTTGGGTGCTGTTGGAGCGGCCTTAGGTCTTATTCCGAGCTTCATTAAAGAGGGCTGGATTGACGGTAATGCCATAGCAGTCTTTACAGCTATTGGTATGTGTTGGAGTGGTTTTTTGAGCACTCATACAGCTATGCTTGACACGCTCGGATACCGTAACCTTATCTCTAAGGCAATCTTATCCCACTTTATCGGAGGCCTGATCGCTGCCGTCATTGCCCATTGGCTCTATGTCCTCTACGAGCTCCTCACCCACGCCCCCGCGACCCTTTAATCCCTCCCTAAATTCGAGTCCACTAACGGGGTAGATTGTTTTGGGGCAGATGTTGTTCTGCATCAGCAGAATATGAGTAGAGTGATGATAGGTGCGAACTTGTGCGCTGACCTATCATCACTCTATTCATTACACGCACCGCGTACAGCTGCCACAAAACAAAAAAGCGAGAAACTTCCGTTTCTCGCTTCTGTACCCCCTCAGGGGCTCGAACCCTGGACCCCAACATTAAGAGTGTCGTGCTCTACCAACTGAGCTAAAGAGGCATCAATTATTTGCTAATTGCGAGTGCAAATATAGGGCACTTTTTTTATTCGTGCAAGTTTTTCGAACTTTTTTTTACATTTTTTATTCTATCACATCATTATTCCACTCTTTACCGCCGTCCGGATAGATGATTGGACGCTGCTTTTCGAGCTGCTTGAGCAACAAATAGCTCTCGTATAGATTGATTCCATTCGCGGACTTCTGAGCTAACTGATAGGCAACTACCGATGCATAATCGCGTGTTGTGCGATATGCACTCTGCGTGCGGTCCAAATATACTGTACGCCATGCAATATCGTTTGTCGGATTGCCTCCTATCTTGCGCGATGTTCCGCTCTTCGAGGTGTTGATAGGAGCCACTACAACAACATACAAACCTACCTTGTCGCACATCTGATAGAACGACGTCGGTGCCACGCCGGCTATAACTCGTACCGCATTGAATCCACTCTTTTTCAACTTTTTTAGCTCGTCGATTTGAGCCGTTTGAGCATCAATCTCACCAACCTTAAGTCCCACATTCTCACCATTGATTACCAACTTGTTATCCTTGTATGATAACTCTCTGAATCCAACGCTGTGTGACTGATATTCAGCATATCGGCCCTCAATTTGAGTCTTTACATTGACCTTGTATAGCGTAGGAGAATCCGCCGACCAAAGCTCTTTGACAGGGATTCGAGCCATAAACTTTACTGTATCTTCGCCTTTTTGTTCGAGGTAAACATCGCGGTAGCCGTGCTCAACAACAGTTGTGTCGCGACTAATAAGCTCATAATGCACACGAGCTTTTTTAGGATTCAAAGCCTCGGTTTTGACAACCAAACCCACCTCGACGTTAGCCATCTTACCCGTAGCATCTATTCGTGCGTTGTGAGTTATGTCGCGCACACGTATCACAGGTTGTGAGAGTACGTATGCGCTTGGCTGCTTAGGTTCTATCTTATTATCAAAGCACTCTAAGGTTTGTGACCAATGCGCATTTGCAACACGAATCTCTACACTATTCATATCTTCCTGCACATCGTTGGTAACATTAAACTCTGATGGTGCATAGCCATTTGTTACGCTTCCGACCAACTCCCCATTCAGATATACTTCGTACGCTGCGCCAACGGGGTCTATATGAATCAACACCAAACGATTCAGCCATGCAAAAGGAAATGCAAATTGTGACATATGTATTGTAACATTCTGCTCCTGAGTTTGTGTCCATTGAGTCATCGTACGTACGTACTTATTTTGTACAACAGCCCCATTTGCAGCCTCGGCCTCAGCAGCTGTTGCGTATGGCACTATTGTCATACGTGCTGTTTGGCTGCCTTCGCCGACATTGTACTCTTGAGCATAGGCTGTGAGGGCAAAAATTGCGGCTATGATTGTTGCAAAATATTTCATATCGTCTAAATTTGTTATATTTGTAAGGTCAAAGTTATAAAAAATTTTATTCTAACGATGGAAAAAACTCCTAAACTGCAATTTCCACCCATTAAACTCTCTGCCATAGAGCGCGATGGAAAGACTTTAGTCCTTGATACCATCCGCAATATCTATGTTGTCTTAACTCCGGAGGAGTGGGTGCGTCGTCATGCTGTGGAGTTTCTTACGACCCATTGCCGAGTTCCGCGTCTGCTTATTACCGAGGAGTTTCCTGTCAATATTAACTCGACAGCGCAGCGTGCCGATATTGTCGTTTTTGACCGTCAGGCTCACCCCTACATTTTGGTAGAGTGTAAAGCTCCGCAGGTTAAAATTACGCGTCAAGTGATTGACCAAGCTCTGCGTTATAATGCTGTGGTGCAAGCCCGATATATCATCATCACCAATGGTCTAAAGCACTATTGCTTCGAGCGAGTTGAGGATAGCTATCGTCAAATGAATAATTTTCCAAGCTTTGAATAGCTATTCACCCAGTCGCTCGGTATACTCTTTAAAGGCCTCCTTGTAGTTTGCTCCGATTGGCAAATCCTCCCTATTATCCATATATACCTTTCCCTTCGTGTAGCCTGCGATATGGCTAAGGTTTATGATATACGAGCGGTGTATTCGCATAAATTTCTCGTCAGGCAGCGCACTCTCCATGTTCTTTAATCTAAAGAGTGTCGTTAATGTGGAGTCATCTGTCAGATGCAACCTCACATACTCTCCCACACTCTCCATATATACAATATCGGCATGTCGCACCAACGATACTTTGTAATCTGCTTTTATAGATATATAATCTGCATTCTCCTCTGCCTGATTCTCCTCGGCGGAGATTTGACCATCTATTATCTCTTCCGATATTGTATTACGCAGTTGTGCCAGCTCTATTAGCGATGCAGCCTTCTTTACCGAACGGGCAAACTCATCGAATGAGAACGGCTTGAGTAGATAATCCACAGCATCAAGACGAAATCCCTCTATGGCATATTCCGAGTATGCTGTGGTGAATACTACAAGTGGAGGATTTTTCAAACCTCTCACGAACTCTATGCCGTTCAAATCCGGCATATTGATATCCACAAATATCAGGTCCACTTCGCTCCGTTCGAGAAAAATCTGAGCCTCTACTGCACTCTTAAATGTGTCGAGTAGCTCCAATTCACCTATTTTGGCGATGTATGATTTTAGCTGCCTTAATGCAAGCGGTTCATCATCTATTGCTATACACCTCATCATCTTTTATCGGCATTTTCAATGTGACACTATACACCTGCTTATCTACGTCGTTGATAAGTAGGTGATATTTATCTCCAAATAGCAAATCAAGGCGTTTTTGCATATTCTCTAATCCCAATCCGCTACTCTTCTTATCTGTGCGCTGTTCGTTATGGCGTGAGTTCTCTACGTGGCACACCACCTCAGATGCTGTACATGCTATCGAGATATGTACATAGGAGGATTTGTTGTAGCTCACGCCGTGCTTGAAGGCATTTTCGACAAGCACAATCAACAGCAGTGGTGGAATCTTTACGCTCGAAGGCAGAGGGTCCTGCACCTTTAATCGCACCTCTACATCCTCCGTGTATCGAATCTTCATCAGAGCAATGTAATTTTCGATAAATCGAACCTCGTCTATTATGCCTATCGTGGCATTATCTGACTCGTACAATACATAACGCATCATCTTCGATAGCTCTATCACACTCTTCTGTGCTGCCGTTTGGTCAATGTCTATCAATGCGTGAATATTGTTTAGGGTGTTCATAAAGAAGTGAGGATTAATCTGATACTTCAGATAGTCCATCTCTGTTTGTAGACGGTGACGCTCTAACTCCGCCATTCTCTGCTCGTCGCGTATTGATGCAAACATCATCTTAATCAGCGAGTTCGCTCCGCAGAGGAACAATCCGAGCAAGACGTTCCAATACCACTGCAAGTCGGTAAACGACGCCTTACCATGCATTACCAATGTCGTCTCGCCGTAAGGTATCGTTCGAATATTTGATTGATAGTACTCGACACCCAAGAACATTGCCGACAACAATGCCACTGCCGCACCCAAATAGAGTAGATAGCGGCGACGCATCAATAATCGCGGAGCTAAGAATAAGTTGTTTATCAGGAAGATGACGATGTAGGGCAGAACCTTACTCCATGCCGTGAGTATATTGCTCAACTGTACGTGCTCCTCGGCCATCATCTTCGAGTTGAGGATAGGCACCAAAAGCACGAGCGACCACACCATAAAATATAGCAGGGTTTCGCCAATAAGGGGTTTGTTATGTTGCGCTCTCATAACCACAAAGGTAGTGATTTTTCACATACAAACGCACACCCTTTTGCAAATAGTATAAAATAAGGTGCTCTTTTGCGAGAGCACCTTCGAGTATAAGTTTGCAATTTATTAAAATTGATAGCCTACAATCCTATCAGCATAATTTCTCCAAATATTTGCATTTTTATAGTCTTCCACCGCTTCTGTAGGCACGTAAATGATAAAAGCTGACGATACACCATAAAATATGTCATAGATTGAATACGGAACAACTGATTTACAATATATCTCTTTTAAAGAGTCACAATCTCTAAATACTTGAGGTCCCAGATTGCTTAAATTTGCTGATAGCTTGACACTTTCTAATTTGGAACAATCTGCAAACGCAGCTGCATCTATTACCTCCACGTTATCAGGAATTTCCACACGTAATAGTTCTCTACAGTTAAAAAATGCGGCTCCTTCAATTACTCGAACGTTCTCACCTATATTTACATTCTTCAGTTTTACACAGCTATAAAAACAATACATACCTATGTTAGTCACTCCACTTGGAATATCAATATATTCAATATAGGTACCTGCAAAAGCATAGGCAGATAAAGTTGTTACACTCTTAGGCAACTTAATACTTGTCAATCCGCAATTTTGAAAAGCTCCATACTCAATAGTAGTGATAGGGTTATCGAAATTAATATGACCGACTCCTGTTTCCTCATTCCAAATATGTGATTTAATATTACTATCAAAATCGTGTGATGACACGTTAATCATATAAGGTGCCTCATATACAATTGCACTATTATTATCCTCAATGGCTTGAAATGCATATTCACCCTCAAATCCAGGCTTAATCTCAACCTCAAATGTACCGTCGCTTGTGAGTAGGCTACCTACGATATTTGTACGATAGTTACGCTGTACAGGAACTGCAGCGAACTCCATAGAGCCACTTGCATCACCACCCTTTGTGAGGTCGCCATCGGTGTAGCTGAATTTTACGTTAATCAAAGACTTCTGACCACATGTAAAGAGGTAGTTTACAGCCAAATGGTCGTTAGCAACCTTAGTAGCATTGCCAAAAGTAATCTTTGTGCCAGTAGCAGCCTTAATACCCTCACCGTTTGCAAGGCTGAACTTGTCGCAACCCTCAGAGATTTCAACGCTCACCTGATCAACATTCAAACCAGACTTTACTGCGTTGTCGTGGTCGTTGGTCTTGATGTTAAGCTGAGCAAAAGGACGCTTCAACTCTACTTCCTCGTTTACAGGACCTGTAACCTCATCAAGCTCAGTGAAGTAGCAGTAGAAAGCATCGTACTTCTCAGAGTTAGAAACCAATGCAGCAGCATTAGTGTAACCAACCTCCAAGTTAGCCCAATCTACAGAGTAAGGAGACTGTACAGCCTCTGCCCAGAAAAGGATGTTGTACTCCATACCGTTTACGAAAGGAATCTCAACGGTTGCCTTCAAGTCGCTCATAACAGTAACCTCGCTGCTCTGGAAAAGCAGGGTGTGGTTCTTGTCATAAACTGCCCAAGAGAGCTGGGTAGCAGTTGTACCGTCACCCAAGTCAGCACGGGTTGCCAATTCAGGAGCAGCAACAGTGAAAGTAACTGTAGACTTCTCTGCCACAGGCTGAGCAACCTCGTCCTTCGAACACGCTGTCATCAACATTCCAAATGCTGCAACAGCAATCAAAAGAAACTTTTTCATTTTGTGATGTTTTTACCTCACACCAGCTCCCGATGTGATCTCTATAAACAGAAAGTGTGGAGCCGAATCGTTTATCAAACAAGAGGTTGTGGAAAGACCCTAATAGAAATAAACGCAAATACCCCACACTTGAATAGTATGGGGCAAAGAGTATACAATAAGTACTCCCCACATAACTACACAAGGAATGAGTGCATCTCGTTTGTCTTTCTATTATCGAAACTTCCACATTTCTTGTTTCAGACAAAAGCGAAAACACTTTCTTTAAAATATGTCCATCAAAGAATGCAATCTTTGATGTTACAAATATACAAAAAATATATCAACTACAAAAATAAAAAAGACACTTCCTCAAAGAGAAGTGTCTTAAAATTTATGTAAATATTCTATTTCGCCTGATACAAGTAACGCTTAATACTGCGCTTTGGAGTCTTCTCAAACTCGTGCTCCATTATCTCGTAACGACCGACCTTCTCGTATGAGTTTACCATTGTGTTGAGTTTCTTGATATTATCCTCGATAATAGCCTTCAACTCCTCCTGACCGATACCCTCAACCTTTGCCTGGTCATAATCTGGCACAATCAGGGCCGTCAAGACGCCACTGCGCTCTACGATAAGCGACTCCAAAACCATAGGCAGGTTGTTGAGCTTATCCTCAATCTCCTCCGGATAGATATTCTGGCCGTTAGCTGTCAAAATCATAGTCTTGCAACGTCCGCGGATAAAGAGGTTGCCCTCCTCATCCATAATACCCATATCACCCGTACGCAACCAGCCGTCATCGAGCAATACAGCCTTTGTGGCCTCCTCGTTCTTGTAGTAGCCCATCATGACGTTCTCGCCCTTAACCAAAATCTCGCCTGCGATGTTTTGTGGGTCCGGAGATATAATCTTTATATCCATTATACCCGGCAGACCCTTACCACACGAGCCTGTTTTAAAGAGACTTGGATGCTCGAAGCTAATCAGCGGAGCGCACTCCGTCATACCGTAACCAATCGTTAGTGGAAAATTAATCTTGCGCAAAAATGCCTCAGTCTCCATATTCATTGGTGCACCTCCAACGATGAAAATCTGTGTCTCACCACCAAACGATGCCATCAACTTAGAGCGGATGATGGTGTAGAGGGCTGTATTGAGCAACGGAATCTTCATTGCAATACTCATCGGCCCCTTCTCCAACATTGGCAATATCATCTTGCGATAGACCTTCTCCAATACCAGCGGCACACTACAAATAACCGTAGGCTTCACATTCTGCATAGCATCGACCAAAATCTTTGGCGAAGGCATCTTGCCCAGCAATGTGATATGTCCTCCTACAACCAATGGCGCAAGGAAATCAAAAGCACATCCGTAGGCATGAGCCAGTGGTAAGAATGATAGTGAACGACACTCAGGATAGAAGTATTTTTTACCGGTCACAGGGTTATCCATATCGCGAGCAAAGACCATATTACCCGTAAGGTTGTTTACCGACAACATAACACCCTTTGACGCACCTGTCGTTCCCGATGTGTAATTCAAAAGAATCATATTCTCGTTAGGCACGTCGGCATATTTAATATCATCGGCGGTGAAACCCTGAGGATACTTTTGTACAAACAGGTTATCCAAATCGTTGATTACCTCAGCATATATTGTAACATCCTCACGTTGGTACTCTACCTCAAACTTACTGAATGATATCGCTGCCTCCAGAAGTGGCATACGGTCTGCATCGTATTGCTGCCAGAAATTTTCTCCGGTGAATATAATACGGCTCTCGGAGTGTGTAACGATGTTCTCTACAGCTGCGGGATTAAAATCCTGGAGTATAGGAACGATAACTGCGCCGTATGTGATTGTTGCGATATAGCAGACGCACCAGTTGATGTTGTTGCGGCCGATAAGTGCTACCTTATCGCCGGCCTTAATTCCCGTCTTTTCGAAGAAGATATGCAACTTTGCCACCTGCTCCGACATCTGGGAATAGGTCAAGGTCTGTTTACTAAAATAATCTGTCAAAACGGGCAAGTTGCCATGTTGGCGGAAACTTGCCTCGTACATCTTAATTAAATTGTCTTGTAACATGTTCTAAAAACTATTCTATTCTTCTATTCTAACTCTATTCTATTGCCCTATTCTTGCTTTTGGTCTGCTTCTTCGGATGTTTTGCAGTCACATTCGAATCTACATTCTGTCGGGCTTCCATCCGGCCTTTGCCAGATATATATCTTCGACTCGGTTCCGTTTTTCAGGCGACCAATATTTTTTCTGTGCGTCCAAATCAGCAACCCTGCGACCACGAACGAGAATACGATATAGGTCAGTGAGACATCCTCCGTGCGCATCCAGCGAGTAGACTGACTTATCAATACCAAAACAGGGAACGAACATCCTGCTATCATTGATGCCAACGATACATAGTGCGAGATGATAAACACCACGGTCCATACTGCAAAACACAAAAGAACTACCGGCGGATTAATACCCATCACAGCACCTACCATCGTCGCTACACCCTTGCCACCCTTAAAGTTGGCAAAAACCGGGAAAATGTGGCCCAACACAGCTGCAAATACCGCCATGATTTTGAGGTTTGTCAGCCATGCATCCGAGATGTGGATATCGGCGTGTAACAAGTTGATAAGAATCACCGCTACAAAACCTTTGAAAAAATCGAGCGCAAATACAGGTAGCGCTGCCTTCTTACCCAATACTCGCAACATGTTTGTCGTTCCCGCATTTTTACTTCCATGCTCACGAATATCTATTCCATAATACTTTTTGCCAATCCAAACTGCGCTTGGTATAGAGCCTAGCACGTAGGCAATTATCAACATTGTTATTGCACAGTAAAACGAGATTGCATCCCATCGCATTATGTTAAGCATTTCCATCATAATTCACTCTTTTGTAAAACTTTTATTTCTACTCTCACGGACAAATAACTCTTCGTTAGAGTCCATACGTTTTACAAATATAGTAAAATTTATCTATCGGACCAAAAACGAGGTAGATTTAATTTTTTTTGAGCCTTGTTTTGTCGAGAAATCGGCTGCAAAAATCTGCTATTTTTAGCAGACGGCAAAAAATATGTGATTAAGGCTCTTTATCTGTTGCAAAAGACATTTTTTGTGGCAAATCCACTCTTTTTAGTGGCGAAATTAACTCTGTGTTTAACCGATAGTTTCCTTAATATACGCCGAAATATTTTTTATGAGTCCGTATCTTTGAGCCCCTTTTGCATTGGAATATTTCCGCAAAAGTAAATGCAGTATGATATTGATATTTCCAAAAAAATATTATCTTTACACCCGAAACACTAAATAATAACACTATGTCGATTTATAACGAGTTTACTAAGCGCATTGGAAGCTGGTATTGGTGGAAAGATATGATTTCGATTGTAATTGGCTGTACGTTAGTATCTGTCGGCTTCGTTTTCTTCATCAACCCTTACGATATCGTTCCGGGAGGTGTCTATGGTATGGGCATCGTACTACACAAAATATTCCCATTTATTCAGGTGGGAACCTTTGGCTATATGTTCGATGTGCCGTTATTGGCTACGGCGATGTGGCTCTTTGGTAGAAGCTTTGGTGGTCGTACACTCTTTGCCGCACTACTTACACCCGGTTTGATGAACCTTATCTCGTACTTAGCTTATCCTTCGCGTGAGGCTTTGGCGAGTTTGGACCCTGCGCAACTTGCAGGCGGCATGTTGAATCTATCGGATGATTTGATGCTCGCATCGCTTATCGGCGGTACTATCGTAGGTATAGGCCTTGGCTTTGCTATTCGCAGTAATGCAACGACCGGTGGCACCGACATTGTTGCTATGATTATCAACCGTTTCGCTAAGATTAAGTTCTCCAATGGAGTTCTTATCGCTGACTCATTCGTTGTCTTGGCGGGTGTTGTTGTTATTGGCTTTGGCGTCGGACTTGATGCTACCGATGACTCTGCAATGAAAGGTTTGACACTTTCGCTCTATTCGCTGGTCTGCATCTACGTATCATCGCGTGTTATTGACTACGCTATTGATGGTGCTTCGTACGATAAATTGCTCTTTATTATCAGCGATAAGCATGGTGAGTTGCGTGATTTCATCATTAATGATTTGGACCGAGGTGCAACCTATATCAAGTCACGTGGTATGTATAGTGGCAACGATAAGGAGATGATTTTCTTGGTTGTCTCTCGTCGTCAGCTATCTCGCGTACAACGTAAGATTAAGGTTATTGACCCCAAGGCTTTCCTTGTCGTAACGGATGCCTATGACACGTACGGTGAGGGCTTTAAGCCATTCCCTGAAAAGGAGTCTGTTGTAGAAAATAATTAGTTTTAAACACACATGATTCAAGTAAATAAATTACGTCCCATACTTAATTCAGGCCGTAAACTCTTCATTGAGACCTACGGTTGCCAGATGAATGTTGGCGACACGGAGATTGTTGTCTCGATTATGCAGGATGAGGGCTATTGCTATACAGAAAATATCTCCGAGGCTGATATTATCCTTATCAATACCTGCTCTATACGCGATAACGCCGAGCAGCGTATCTGGGGCCGTTTGACCGAAATGCGACGTTTACGTAAGCAGAAACCCTCGCTTATAGTCGGCATTATAGGCTGTATGGCAGAGCGTTTGAAGGAGCAACTTACCGAGGGTGAGCTGGCTGTTGATGTTGTCGCAGGCCCCGATGCTTATCGTGATTTGCCAAAGCTTGTGCGCGAGGCAGAGGGTGGTGGCCGAGGTGTTAATACCTTGCTCTCTACCGAGGAGACCTACGCTGAGATTGCCCCTGTAAGGTTGGATAAGAATGGAGTGAGTGCCTATATAGCTATTATGCGCGGTTGCGATAATTTCTGCTCCTATTGTGTTGTCCCCTATACGCGTGGTCGTGAGCGAAGCAGAACTCCGGAGACTATTTTGGCCGAGGCGCGCTCGCTCTTCGAGAATGGCTACCGTGAGGTGACTCTTTTGGGTCAGAATGTAAATTCTTATCGTGCCGATGATACAGATTTCCCAACCCTGCTGAAAAAAGTGGCGGAGATTTCGCCATTGTTGCGTGTGCGTTTCGCCACGTCGCATCCTAAGGATATGAGCGATAAGTTGTTGGAGGTTATGGCCTCGATGCCTAATATCTGTAAGGCTATTCATCTCCCTGCGCAGTCAGGCTCTACGGTGATGTTGGAGAAGATGAACCGTAAGTATACACGTGAGTGGTATTTGGACCGTATAGCAGCTATCCGCCGCTATATGCCCGATTGCGCTATCACTACCGATATTATCGCCGGTTTCTCAGGTGAGACAGAGGAGGATCACAAGCAGACGCTCTCGCTTATGGAACAGGTCGGATATGAGTTTGCCTTTATGTTCAAGTATTCTGAGCGTCCGGGTACCTTTGCACACCGACACCTTCCCGATGATATTGCCGATGATGTGAAGACAGCGCGTTTGACGGAGATAATCAACCTCCAAAACCGACTTTCGGAACAGAGCAATAAGCGGGATGTAGGTAAGGAGTTTGAAGTCTTGGTTGAGGGATTGTCTAAACGTAGTGATGAGCAACTCTTTGGTCGCACTTCCCAGAATAAGGTTGTAGTTTTTGACCGCGGTGACCATAAGGTAGGCGACTACGTTCGAGTGAAAGTTACGGGATGTTCTTCGGCAACACTCTTTGGTGAGGAGATTATATAATATTTAATTTGTACGTTATGAAAAAGTTATTAGCCATTGTAGCAGCGTTGTTTATTGCAACTAATTTGTATGCACAAGAGAAGCCTTTAACCTTCCAGGGTGTTAAAATTATTGACCTTGCTGATACGGTAAAAGAGCAGTTCATGGAGAGAGGTTTTGCTCCTGTTTTTAGTACAGGATATTTGCTAGAAGGTCAGTATCGAGGACTGACGGTAAAATTACTTATAAACTATTCGCGCAGTACCGGTATGGCAACGGGAATTATTATTATCCCTGTTGATGATCAAATGTATTCTGCAGAAGAAGCTGCTAAGCGTTATAATGATATGCTTGATGAGTTTAATGCTAACCCTAACTATACTGCAGACCCTAAGAATAAGAGAGTTCCGGCAGGTGAGGATGTTGCTCAGGCTATGCTTAATGATAAAACCTACTATGCATATTTCTATCAAGACGGCGATAGACGTAAATGTTTATCGATGAGCATCCATGAGTACGATGGTAAGTATTATGTGGGAGAGTCTTACTATTTGGATAAGTAATATTCTGGGATTGATTTAACATTTTGTATATGGCTGGTTGGCTGATGTTGTAGTAGAACGTAAAATTGGTTGAATATGAAGAGGTTTTTGTTGGTGATAGTTTGTGCAATATGCTCAGTTACTGTCTATGGTTACGATTTCCAAAACAATGGTATATACTATAATAAACTCTCGGATAATCAAGTAGAGGTTACATATTTAGATTTACAGCGAGCTAACGCTAATGCCTACACGGGCGATGTGGTAATTCCCGCAACGGTCACTCACGAGGCAACTACTTATCGTGTTGTGGCGGTAGGCGACCTCGCTTTTGATATGTGTTGGAAGGTGACATCCGTCACTCTACCTCAAGGCATAGTTAGAATAGGCGAGATGGCATTTATGAATTGTACTGCCGTTACGTCTATCACTATTCCAGATAGCGTTACCGAATTGGGTGTTGCCGCATTCAGCGGATGCCGTGAACTGAAAGCCATCAATATCCCTAACGGCATTACCTCTATTGTGGAAAGATTATGTAATGGTTGTTCATCTCTTACCTCGATTAAGATTCCCGATTCGGTTACCATAATAGATAAGGCGGCATTTAGTGGATGTTCTTCGCTTAAGTCGGTTGTTATTCCCGATAATGTAACGACAATTTGCGAGAGAGCCTTCTCTTCGTGTAGCTCCTTGACGAGCGTCACTATGCCCAATACGCTCTCTGTAATTAAGGACAGAGCCTTCGCCAGCAGTGGCCTTACCTCGGTTAAGATTCCCGACCAAATAGAGTCAATCAGCTCTACGGCATTCCACGGTTGCGAGGAACTCCCTTTCGATAAGATTGAGTTTGCAAATAATGGCTCTCGTGGTGAGGTGAATGGACATCAGTGGGTTGATTTGGGGTTACCTTCGGGCAAGAAGTGGGCTACATGTAACATCGGTGCTTCGTCGCCCGAACAGAGTGGCTGGTATCTCTCTTGGGCCGAAATGGAGGAAAAATCCAGCTACGAGCCTAAGGTTAGTAAGACCTATGAGCAGAGAGTAGGCGATATAAGCGGAAACAGTAACTATGACGTTGCCGCAGCCAGATGGGGTGGCGGTTGGCGTATGCCTACCATTAACGAGTGGCGTGAGTTGGCAAAGTATTGCCGTTGGGAGAGCGTAACAATTAATGGTAAGGATGTTAAGCGCATTGTAAGCAAAGTTAATGGAAACTTTATCTTTTTGCCGCACTCTGGCCATAAGACGCTAAGTAAGAGTGAAGAAATTAATGTACGAGGTAAATATTGGAGTTCAACGCCACAGCAGGGCTCGACTGTAAGGACTCAGACGCTCTCCTTTTTTGCAACCGGTGGCGCAGATTACTCTACGGAGTATTTGGGTACAGGTCTTACCGTTCGTGCAATTATTGATTAACCTTATCGGCATTAAAAAATCATCAACATTAATATATAAGTATTATGAAGAAGCTACTTACTTTTGTCATTGCGTTACTATTTGCCACTAATTTGTTTGCACAGAGCAAACCTCTTACTTTTCTTGGAGTTCCCATTATTGATAATATCGATAAGGTTTTGCAGCAATATGCAGAAAAAGGCTATAAGCCGAGGATAAAGACCAGCAAAACGGTGTATGGCGAGTATCGTGACATGATAGTTAAAATAAATATCCTCTATAACCGTGATACACAGATGGCAACGGCGGTGGTTGTTATACCAACCGATGAGTATATGTGTACAGCAGATGAGGTAGGAAAACTATTCAATGATATGCTTGATGAGTTTAACAATAACCCTAACTATACGGCAGACCCACAAAATAAGAAAATCCCTGAGGGAGAGGATATCGTCGAGGGTATTTGGGAAAAGGAGAAGGTTTATGAGGCTCATTTCTATCAAGATGGAGATAGGAGAAAACGTGTGGAGCTGAGTATCCATGAGTACGACGGTAAGTACTATGTTGCAGAGAGCTATTGTATGAAAAAACCACAATAGTTTTTGGGTAGTATGACTGCACTATGAGAAAGTTTCTGCTCATATTGTTTGCCTTGATTCCGCTTTGTGGCTTTGCGCAGAGTAGGGTCTATCGTGGCAATTCAACTTATTCGTCTGACGTGCTTTATACGTGGGACGGCAAGCATCTCTATCGCGGTAATTCAACCTACTCAAGCGATATTTTATACACCTGGGACGGCAAATATCTCTATCAAGGTAACTCCACCTATTCGAGTGATATATTGGCTACTTGGGACGGAAAATATATCTATCGTGGGCGTTCCAACTATTCGAGCGATGTGGTCCTTACGTGGGATGGCTTACGCCTTTATAAAGGCCGTTCGACCTATTCAAGCGATACGCTCTATACTATCGACTCCAAGCACATCTACCGTGGCCGCTCCACCTATTCGAGCGATATCTTGCTCACCCTCTCCGGCAAACTCCCCATCCCAATACTGGCTATGATGCTGTAACGCCATACCTTATACTATAATTTGCTTTTGAATTTGTATCTTAGACATATCAAACACACTCAATTTTACAGAAATCCTCCTTTGTGAGCTGAACATCGTTTTTCTTTACCAACTCTTTCAATCGCTTGTATAGCGACTTCTTACGTCCCCTATTGGCTGGTTGATTAGTTGACGAAAATCGTGTAGCCCTACCATCCTCTGCTATGTTCTTGTTGTTTGACATTGCTAACCGATTTCTGCGTGTATCTTACCGCCGTTTCACCGCCGTTTATTGTTTTTATAGTTTTTATTATTTATTTTTGCGATGTCAATATTCCATTATTGGGAATGGCTCATTTCACGCCAAGGCACTCATTTGCGAGGAATATGACATAGGAGGGGGATGCGTGAGTCCAGCCCTCTTTTTTTATACATTGTGTTTATGGCGCTGTATTTTCCCATCTTTTGTTGGCATTACTTTAATATATAATTGCTGTTTTGGTTTTTTATTTTTATTGGCCTTTAGAATTTATTCTCCTAACGGCTTTGCCATCCCAGCCACCAATCTCGCCATCTCCACCGCCTGCCCTTGCCATCTCCACCGCCTGCCCTTGCCATCTTCACTGCCTGCCCTTGCTTCGTAAAAATTTTCATCCACCCCTAAAATTTTTGCCCATTTTATTAGGTTTATAAAATAAACTACTTTATATTTGCAATTGAAAAGGCGGCAAATTGGGTGTGAAATGGTACCTAAAACACCTCGTTTCGTTCGTAAAAATGTTGATTTGGTAACTTAAAACCTCTGTTTCGTATGGAAAACTTGAAGATGAACGAGGCCCAGAGCCTCTCGCTGATTTCGCAGATGATTAACGATTCGCGTCATCGTCTCGCGCGTAATTCCGGTACACCTTTTTTGATTTGGGGTTATATCGCAGTTTTGGTTTCTATTTTTGAATTTTTTGTTCTGTATTGCAACTTGCCAAAAATCTTGTTGTTTGGTTGGTTTGCTATTCCGATTTTGGGTTGGCTACTTATGATGATTTTCTGTCGTAAGAACGACCGTGAGAGAGGAGGTCGAAACTATCTGGATAGGGTGGTGTCGGCAATATGGATTGTCTTTGGTGTGTCGTTCGTGTGGTTGTACCTTGCAGCTTTGGTATATCAAATACCTCTGCTATTCTTGGTGGTGCTGACGATGGGTATGGGAACACTTATCACAGGTCTGGTTATCAGCCACAAAGTAACAATGTGGGGAGGCTTTATCGGTATGCTTACCTCGCTTATCTTCCCTGCTATTGATAAATTTATGCCCGATTTGTGGTTTGGCTGGGATATTCTTATCTTTGCGGCGATATTCTTGGTGATGATGGTTATCCCAGGACATATTCTTAATCATAAATTCAGTGAGTAATGTTTAAGTCGCTTAATCCTCTGCTACACTCCGAGTTACGCTTGGCTGTGGTGTCGATACTTGTCGGTGTCGAGAGTGCCGACTTTGTCTTCTTGCGTGAGCAGACAGGGGCCTCGGCTGGCAATCTGAGTGTGCAGATAGATAAACTCCAGAAGGCGGGTTATATTACTGTGGAGAAGGGCTTTAAGGGCAAGATGCCTTGCACTACGTGCCGTATCACAGAGCAGGGCATCGCAGCCTTTGAGGAGTATGTCGAGTCGCTGAAGAGTTATATTGGAGTGAGATAAGACGATTAAAGGCGAAAATTTGTAGGTGATAATCGTTTGATTTCTGGGAATAAATCATTACCTTTGATGTTATAAATACGAATCGCCTATGAAATACGCAATTATTTCGACTGAGAAGGGTGATATGAAGGTGGAACTCTACGAGAAAGAGACACCTATCACCGTGGCAAACTTTATCAAGCTCGCCGAGAGCCGTTTCTATGATGGACTCACTTTCCATCGTGTTATCCCCGACTTTGTGATTCAGGGCGGTTGCCCTATCGGCAACGGTGCAGGTGGTCCTGGCTACACCATTAAGTGTGAGACCTCTGCCCCACGTCAGTATCACGACCGTGGAGTACTCTCAATGGCTCATCGTGGCAAAGATACCGGTGGCTCTCAATTCTTTATCTGTCATAACCGAACTAATACTCAGCACCTTGACGGTGTTCATACCTGCTTTGGTAAGGTGGTTGAGGGGTTGGAAGTGATTGATGATATACGTCCGGGCGACCTTATCCTCTCTGTAGAAATCCTCTAAGCGGCACTCCTTCGGCATCTGCCTTGCCCTCGAAATGCTCACATACGTCAAGTATGCTCCGCTTGTCGCATTTTCGCAAGCCTTGTACTTACGCACTCTATTTAATTGTGGGAAATCCTCTAAGCAGCACTCCTTCGGCATCTGCCTTGAGCCCAAAATCCTCATTTACCCCAAGTAAACTGCGGTTTTGTTCTCTTCGAGCAGCTACCAAATTAGTACCACTTATAGAATTTCTACTGCGGAGAGGGGCTTATTTAATTGTGAGAAATCCTCTAAGCGGCACTCCTTCGGCATCTGCCTTGCCCTCGCAATGCTCACATACGCCGAGTATGCTCCGCTTCCGAGGACTTCGAGTAGCTGTCAAATTGTGGTGATACTCCAAAAGTGAGATTTAGATAAAGAAATATAAACAATATATCGTTTGTTATGAGAAAGTTTTTAGTAGTCGCATTGGTTATGTTATTGGCGGGTGCGGCAGATACATCAGCACAAGGATTGCTCAAGCGATTGGGTAAGGCTGTGAAGAATGAGGTCGCCAAAGCGGTGAATTCAGAGCCTAAACAATCACATCAGCAGGCTGAGCAGTCAAATTGGGGAGAGGCTTCTGCAAAGCAGGCTGAGCAGCCAACAAAGCAGGCTGTGGCTCAAAATCAAAATCAGGCTCAGAATCAGAGTGGTCAGACTAAAGGTGTGAATAATGATTTGCAGCCTGTGACCTCTCCGATGAAGCCGGAGCCAAAGCGTCCCGAGACAGGTACTACGGGCGGTCACGCGTGGGTAGATATGGGTCTGCCTTCGGGAACATTGTGGGCAACCTGCAACATTGGTGCTACATCGCCCGAGCAGCCAGGAGGACACTATGCGTGGGGTGAGGTTGCGACCAAGAGCTCATACACAGAGTCTAACAGTAAGACACACGATCAGGATGTATGGGAGATTTCTAACGACAAGAGTAGCGATGTGGCTGCTGCCAAGTGGGGTAACGGATGGCGTATGCCGACAAACGTAGAGTTCGCCGAGTTGCTACGTTACAGCTTCGCAAAGTATGAGAAAGTAGGCGGTCGTTATGCTCACGTTATTACAAGTATGATTAATGGTCGCAGTATTGTTCTTCCTGCTGCCGGATTTAAGGATGGTACTTCAACAAGTAACGCTACCACCTGCGGTAACTATTGGACATCGACAGCTGACGGTTTCACCGGAGCTTTCAGTTATCACTATGGTGCTGCTCTGGGTGAGATGGGTGGTGCTTCACGTTACTATGGTAACTCGGTGCGTGCGGTGCTGAGTAAGCCCGACCACATTGATTGTCCTGCCTCGGGAGAGACCAATGGTCACGCGTGGGTGGATTTGGGCCTGCCTTCGGGTACTAAGTGGGCAACCTGTAACATAGGTGCTGAATATCCAGATGCAAATGGTCTCTACTTCCAGTGGGGAGAGCCTAAAGATATTTTTACTCCTGTTCGCAAACGTAACAATCTTCACCAAAACAGAGATATAAAAGATATTACAGCCAACCCTGCTTACGATGCGGCTACCGCACAGTGGGGTGACGGATGGCAGACACCTACCAAGGCACAGTTAGTCGAGCTCGCTAATAACTGCGACTGGGAGATTGTCATGATGAGCGGTCGTTACGGATTTAGAATCACAAGCCGCATCAATGGTAACTGGATTTTCCTCCCTGCTGCCGGCAACTATTCTTCGGGCACGTTGCGGTGGGATGATTTCCCTAATGATGATAACAAACACTGTTTTTATTGGACTTCCTCGGTGCAGCCATATCTGGATTGGGGTGTAGCCTATGACTCTTATTCGCTGCGTGAAATGCAGATTAATGAGTCTACGGGCTTCAAACGACCATCTATATTTGGTGTTGAGCGAAACTACGCTCGTCCAATCCGTCCTGTGATGGCGAAATAAAGATTCGTCGAGAGAATTTAGTACTATATTTGTAGCTATCGGGAGCTGTTTGACTTTGCGGTCAGGCGGCTCTTTTTTTTGTCGGTATAGGCAGGTGTGGAGATTTGCTCCAAAATGGTGGGTTTGTTTAGAAATTTTGGCTATGCGTTTAAGTGGCTTGCCAGGAAGGCGGAGAGGCGAAATAGGGGAGGTTATAGCATTTTTTGGCATTTTTATCATTCAAAATGAAAAAATATTTCAAAATAATTTTTTGGCTAAATAATTGATATTCAGCACTAAAATTATAGGGGGGGTAAAATGAAAAATTTATTGCAAATTACTGTTGCAGTTAATGAAAAAATGTTTAACTTTGCTAAACCTTATTAATACCAAAAGTGTGCATATACTTTTACACATTTTATACATTTTAACTTTTTTATTTTTTAAATTAATTTTACGTATGAAAAAACTGTTTTTTGTAGCTGTTGCAGCTATCGCTATGCTTGCAACATCTTGTTCAAAGGACGACGCCTCTACTGTTGTAGGTGGTGAGACGTCGACAGTTACTTTCGCCGTTGAGGCTCCGGTTATGGCTACCCGTGCATTGGGCGATGGTACTACTGCTGTTGATTTGTCTTGGGCAGTTTATGCTGAGGACGGCACTTATCTTGAGGCTTTGAGTGGCTCTAAGGCTGGTGCTTTCTCTTCATTGAAGGCTAATGTTGAGATTGAACTGGTAAATGGTAAGAAGTATGCAGTAATCTTCTGGGCACAGGCTCCAGGTGCACCTTACACATTTAACAAGGCTGCGAAGAAGGTTACCGTGGCTGATGCTTTGACAGCAAACCAGGAGGCTTACGATGCTTTCTACAAGTACGAGACTATTGCTGAGGTAGCTGGTCCACGCACCCAGACTATTGTTTTGACACGTCCTTTTGCTCAGCTCAACATCGCTACTGCTGACACTCAGAAGGCTGCTGATGGCGGTTTGGTAGTTAAGCAGACAAAGGTTGTTGTTCCTGCTTACAAGACTTTGAACCTTGTAGATGGCTCAGTAGCTGACGAGGCAGAGCGTACTTACGCTATGGCTGACATCCTCACTGGCGAGACTATCGAGGTAGGTGGTAAGAAGTATGACCTCTTGTCAATGAACTACTTGTTGGTAAATGCTAAGGAGTTGGAGATTGTAAAGTTCACAGTAAAGAACGGCACATTTGAGGAGGAGTTCACTTACAACAATGTACCTTTGCAGCGTAACTACAAGACCAATATCATTGGTAACTTGTTGACAAGCACTTACGACTTCACTATCGAGATTAATCCTATCTTCGCAGATGAGTATGATAGCGATGCTATTGAGGTTGCTAAGGGTGTGTTGTACAACATCGTAGAGAAGACTTATACTCTTACTTCTGTAGCAGGTTTGAAGTGGTTTGCAGAGCAGACTGACGGTGTAACTCGTGCTGAGGCTACTTTCGACACAAACGGTGGTGAGTTCAAGGGTTACAAGGTTGTTTTGGGTGCTGATATGGATTTGGCTGGTGAGGCTTGGACTCCAATCGCATCTGGCAGCAAAGTATTCCGTGGTACTTTTGATGGTAACGGTAAGACTATCTCTAACCTCCAGGTTGTTGCAACTGATAAGAGCCCTGTAGGTTTGTTTGCAAAGTCTCGTGGCTTGATTAAGAATGTAACAATTAAGAACGTAGATATCGTAGGTCACTACAAGGCTGGTGCTATCGTTGGTGATGGTTTGTGCTCACACGTCGAGAATTGCCACGTAGATGGTGGTAGTATCGTTATTACTCCTCTCAACGAGGATGACGGTAACCACGCAGGTGGTATCGTAGGTTATCTCTCTGCAGAGACTACTGCATCTGTTAAGGATTGTTCTGTAAAGAATCTTACTGTATCTGCATATCGTGATGTTGCAGGTTTGGTTGGTACTGTTACTGGTAGCAAGGCTGCTGTTGTTACAAATGGCAAGGTTGAGAACGTAACTGTTATCGCTGACCAGAGCGTTGCTTATAAGGAGGATAAGGCTTTCAACGCAGGTGAGATCGTAGGTCGTAACAGTAAGGGTGTTGACTTGTCTTCTTGCCAGGCTTCAAATGTAACAATCAAGAACCAGGTTAATAATAAGGCGTTGAATTTTGCACTGAAGCAGAATGTTGAGAATATCAATGTCGTGTTGGCTGAGAATGCAACAGTTGATGTTACAGCTTGGGAAACATTGGCTTTTGGTGGTGATAAGACTAAGTCTATTGCTATCGAGGGTAACGATAAGAAGCTTACTTTCAACCAGACAAACAGCGATTGGAACAATATCACAGTTGCTAATGGTGCTAAGCTTATCATTAAGAATGCTACACTTACTAACGCAGGTTATAACGACGGTCCTTGGAATCGCCACGACTTGAACTTCGCTTGCGATGTAGAGCTCGATAATGTATTCTCTGACAAGGCTATTGCTTTGAAGGCAGGTGGTAAGTTGAATAAGGTTACTATCAACGATAAGAACACTTCTGACACTTACGCTTTGTGGATTCAGCCTAACGGACAGACTGTAACTCTCACAGATTGTACAATCGATATGCTCGACTGCTCAGATGGTCGCGGTATCAAGATTGACGAGCAGTATGTAAGTGCTCCTGAGAAGGTTATCTTGAACGTATCGAAGACTGTATTCAAGACTGAGGAGAAGGCTGCTATCTTGGTTAAGTCAGTAGCTGGTGCTGAGATTAACGTATCTGAGATTGACATTACAGCAGTTGCTGCTGATACTGAGTTTGCAGTATGGGTTGACGAGGCTTCTAAGGCTCACGCAGCAAAGGTCGTTGTAAATGGTGCTAATGTTAAGGTTGAGGGTACTGTTGTTACTATCGAGGAGGTAAGTACAGTAGAAGAGTTGAAGGAGGCCTTGGTAGACGCAGGTACAGCTGGTGCAGGTAACACAGTAATTGAGTTTGCTGAGGGTACATACGAAGCTCCAGCAGATTGGACTCCAATCAAGGTTGATGGTTATAACGGTGCTGATATTGTAACTTTGAATGGTAACAATGCTACTATCAAGGGTCTTAAGGGTGCTTTGTTTGCAGGCGGTTTCGCAGGTGGCTCTGGTATTGTAATCAAGGATTTGACAATTGAGGATGCTACAATCGTTGCTGATAACACTCAGGGTTATGGTGCATTTGTAAATTGTGCAGACTCAATGGATGAGATTACTCTTATCAACTGCCACTTGAAGAACTCTACAATCATTACTCCAAATGATGGTGCTAATAGCTCTCGTATCGGTGGTTTGGTAGGTTGGACTGCTGGTTACAATAATCAGAACGATGGTCCAGTAGATTCATACATCACTATTAAGGATTGCTCTGTTGTAGGTTGTACAATTAAGGGTTTTGGTTCAATTGGTGGTATTTGCGGTCATGCAGGAGCTAATGCTGCAACATTCACTACTATTGAGAATTGTACAGTTACAAACAACCACTTTATCTCAACCGATGATGGTGGTTGGAGAGTAGGTGTTGTAGTTGGTACTGCAAACAACGGTCAGTGTGTGATTAAGAACATCACTGAGAGCGGTAACACTTTGGAGCAGGTTGGTAAGACAGCTCCAGAGGGTGATGCAAAGCGTCACTACTACGGTCGTTTCGTTCCATCTGGCACAGGTACACTTGTAATTGATGGTGTAAATATTCAGTAAGGTTGTTACCCCATATAATATTAGACTGCGTTTCCGAGAGGGAACGCAGTCTTTTTTTTGTGTGAGGGGTGGGGTGAGTGAGAGGGAGATTTTTTTGCAAAATAAAAAAATGTATTATATTTGCAGTGTCAATGGTGGTGGTCGTTCGATCATCCGTTAAAATCAGAACTAAAGTACTTTTATTATGCAAGAAAAGATAGCTCTCGAGGGTAAGTCCGCCGGAGAATTGCGTGAGATAGCGAAAGTGTTGGGTATAACCGATATGACGCTAAAGAAACGCGAGTTATTGGAGCGTATTATGCAGGTGGCAATGCAGGAGCCCGCAGAGGAGGCTGCAACGGGTGGTGAGGCTGTGCCACAGCAGGCTGCACCACAGCAGGCGAAGCGTGGTCGCCGCCCACGAATGAGCTCGGTGCGTGTGGAGGAGAATAAGCCACAGTCAGAGCCACAAGTAGAAAAAACGATAGCAGAGCCCGTGGCGACTGCCGAGCAGCAGACAGCCGAGCCAAAGCAAAATATGGAGGCAGCACAGCAGCAGTCAGAGTCAAAAGCGGAATCTGCAAACGAGCCAAAGCCCGAGCCAAAACGTCGTGGCAGAAAGCCGAAGAATCAACAAGCGTCGCAAACGGTGGAGCAGCCAAAAGCAGAGCCCGCAGTAGCCGAAGAGGCGGTAGCAGAGCCCGCAGCGAAAGCTCCCACACAGCCGAAAGAGCCTCAGAAAGAGTATTTCGCAGGCGAGATAATAGGCGAAGGCGTGTTGGAGGTGATGCAGGATGGTTACGGATTCCTGCGTTCGGCAGATTATAACTATCTGAACTCGCCCGACGACATATATGTGTCGCCATCGCAGATTAAGCTCTTCGGATTGAAGCCAGGCGACACCATAAGCGGAGTGATACACCCACCAAAGGAGGGCGAGAAGTATTTCCCTCTGGTGCGTGTGAACGAGATAAACGGACTCTCGCCAGAGTATATCCGCGACCGCGTGCAGTTTGAGTATATGACACCGCTCTTCCCAAGCGAGAAGTTCAACCTGACGGGAAAAGGACATAACTCACTCTCAAATCGTGTGGTAGACCTCTTCTCGCCTATTGGAAAGGGTCAGCGAGGACTTATCGTGGCACAGCCCAAGACGGGTAAGACAATGCTCCTGCAGTCGATAGCAAACGCAATAGCAGATAACCACCCCGAGGTGTATATGATTGTGCTGCTCATAGATGAGCGACCCGAGGAGGTTACCGAGATGGCACGTAACGTGAAGGCAGAGGTGGTAGCATCGACATTTGACGAGCAGGCATCACGCCACGTGAAGGTGGCTGAAATGGTGCTCGAGAAGGCAAAACGTATGGTGGAGTGCGGACACGACGTGGTGATATTCCTCGACTCGATAACACGCCTGGCACGTGCGTACAACTCGGTGCAGCCAGCGTCGGGTAAGGTGCTCTCGGGAGGTGTGGATGCCAACGCACTGCACAAACCAAAGCGTTTCTTCGGTGCAGCACGTAACACCGAGGAGAAGGGCTCGCTGACAATAATAGCGACAGCCCTCATAGACACCGGCTCGAAGATGGACGAGGTGATTTTCGAGGAGTTCAAGGGTACGGGTAATATGGAGTTGCAGCTCGACCGTAAGCTCTCGAACAAACGTGTATATCCTGCGGTGGATGTGATTTCGTCGGGTACACGACGCGAGGATTTGCTGCTCTCGCGTGAGGTGATGAACCGTACGTGGGTGATGCGTAAGTACTTGTCGGAGATGACAACCGTAGAGGCGATGGAGTTCCTGCAAAAACAGATGGGAATGACTCAGGATAATGAGGAGTTCTTAGCGACAATGAACCAATAAACAAGATACGAAAATGAAGAAAGCGTTATTTTTACTTAGCGTGGCTCTGCTCTGCACGACACAGGTGTTTGGCTGGGGACAGAAGGGCCACGACATCGCGGCATATATTGCCGAGCAGCACCTTTCAAAGAAGGTGGCACAGAAGGTTACAGACGTGTTGGAGGGTCACTCGTTGGTATATTATGCCAACTGGCTCGATAACGCAAGCCACACGCCAAAATATGCCTATACATCGACTTGGCACTATGCAAATGTGGATGAGGGCTACACCTACGAGACAATGCCTCGCAACGAGAAGGGCGACGTAGTGGGTGCGGTGAAGTCTATCGTTACACAGCTTTGCAGCGGCGAGCTCACAGCAGAGCAGGAGAATGAGGCTGTGCGTATGCTTATCCACTTGGTAGGCGACATGCACTGCCCAATGCACGCAGGTCGTAAGAGCGATGTGGGTGGCAACCGTGTGCAGATTAAGTTCTTCAACAAGAATACAAACTTGCACCGCGTGTGGGATAGCCAGATTTTGGAGTCGGCACACGCTTGGAGCTACACCGAGTGGCAGCAGCAGATTGACCGCCTCTCACAGGAGGAGATAGACGAGATTTGCAAGGGAACCGTAGAGGATTGGTTTGCCGAGACGGTAGCAGAGGCTCAAAAAATCTATGAGGAGATACCAGAGGGTAAAAACCTATCGTACGACGAGGTGGCTTATTATGCGCCAGTCGTTGAGCGTCAGCTGTTGAAGGCCGGTGTGCGTCTGGCGTTCCTGTTGGAGGAGATTTATAAGTAGGATATACCCTATATATAATTAAGAGCCTGTCTAACATGTGTTGGACAGGCTCTTAATTTGTATTGTAGCTATGCACTACTATAAGCTCTGCAAGTCTGCATCCTCATAGCCCAATGAGAGAAGATAGGTGTAGAGGATCTGAGTGAGCTGCTCACGGCCATACTTCTTGACCATTGAATAGGTGCTCTCCAAAGTTATCATTGCATCTACGACTTGCTGCTCCTGTGCAGGGGTGGTCAGAGCATCCTCAGGAAGGAGTGCGAAGGCGTCGATAACAGCAGCACTCTTGTCGAAGATCTCTTGACATAGCACATCGCCCTGGTTCACATTATTGTAGTAATAATAGCTCTCGGCAATTAGATATGGTATCTCATTGGTGTCGTATTTAGCCTTGGCGTAATACGAAGTGAGCTGCTCTTGTAGAGTCTTGACCATAGATTGGCGATTATGCTTGATAGCGACGTTGTAGAGCAGATTCTCAATGCTGTTCTCTTTGCTTGCAATCTCGCTCAGGATAAGCTCCTGCTGGTGCGCAGGGAAGCGGAGATAGTAGTTCAAATGCTCCATCAAATGGTTGGCGTAGTCGCGCAACATCTTATCACCAGCCTGATTATCCCCCATCAGGTAGTAGCTCTCGATGAATGGTATGGTGTTGGCGTCGGAGTAGCGAACCTTCTCAATAGGGTAGACCTCGAGGCCCTTCTTCAGAACCTTGCGGGCTCTCTCGTTGTCACCCTCGTTAATTAAAGCCTTAGCTAAGCGGGCAAAGCCTTCGCGCGTCTTAGATGCTGCCATATTGTAGGTTGTAAAGTAGTCTACAAGCACATCTTCGTCGGCGAGATTACCATAACGGAACTTGTTCATCATTAAATCATAAGTCAAGTCGGTATCAATACGGCCAATATCCCATGATGAATAGTATGGCGTGCGGATTGGAACAAGACGATATGAGAAACCATCAAACTGAAGATAATCCAAAAGGCCCAGATTGTCAAGAACATATACTTGAGTGAAACAGATAGGGCGTTTCCAATCAAAGTTTGCCAACATATCCAAGAGCATCATTTCACTCTTGAGGATGTGGTCCTTCTTGATTGTAAAGACAATCTCGTCGAGGATGAGGTCCTCGTCCTCCGGCTTCACGATGCCTGCATCGAGAACATTCTGCTTATTGACAGGCAGGATGAGGTGCTGAGTAGGGAGGAAATCGAGCTTTTCGTTGTTGCCGAAATCCCATTTGGTATACTCCTCGTCGCTCTTGACAAAATCGATAGCATCTTGGATGTACCACGCCTCGTCATCATTGCCACCCCAATAGCTTGGTGGAATAATATAGAGGTGGTTGTTCTCGTCGCCTACATATTTGCTGCGAGGAAGTGAGAATGGAACACCCTGGGCTTTGTTGGCCGCTTGTTTCATCTGGTCGATATACCAGTCGCCACTCAGGTACGATGAGTTCATGATGCGTACATCGGGGCGGTACTCCTCGACCTCTTGAGCGTACCAAAGAGGGAAGGTGTCGTTATCACCGTAGTTGATGATAATGGCATTCTTAGGGGTAGAGGCCAGGTAATTCCAACCTATATCGTGGGAGTATGTTCTACCCGAACGGTCATGGTCGTCCCAGTTTTGTGCAGCTAATATAGTCGGTATACCAAGTCCTAAAAGGGTGGCGCAAACCGAAGCGGTGACTTTAGCACGGTTACGACATACGACAGAGATGAAATCACGTAAGGTAAGCACTCCCAAACCTATCCATATACAGAAGGCGTAGAATGAGCCGGCGTATACATAGTCACGTTCACGAGGCTCGGATGGGCCTGTATTGAAATAGACCACCAGCGCAATACCCATCATAACAAAGAGGGTCAAGACGACAATGAAGTAACGTCCATCACGCAGCAACTGATAGAGCATACCCAGCAATCCGAGCAGGAGTGGAAGGTAGAAGTAGGTGTTGCGCGCAGGGTTGTTCTGCATCTCTTTAGGCAGGTTGTCCTGAGGCCCTAAACGCGCACTATCCATCCATTCGATACCGGAAATCCAATTGCCGTGTAGAAGTGTATCTTCACCGGCCTGAATATCATCCTGACGACCTACAAAGTTCCACATAAAGTAGCGCCAATACATGTAGTTGAGTTGGTACTTGAAGAAGAAATTGAGATTCTCGCCAAATGTAGGCTCAATAATCTTTCGTGGCGTATCTTCGTAGCGCTCTTTTTTGTTGGTAAATAAAGGGTTATCGACCTGCTCGCCAAAGACCTTTACGGTAACTTGTTGAGCATTACCATATTGGTCGCGTTGGGTTATCTCCTCCTCGCGGTATGCACCCCAAACTTTATATTCGTTAGCTTTGGTGGTGTTCCACATACGAGGGAAGAAACTCATACTCTCATTGTAGTAATCGTAATCTACCAACTTCTTGACAACATCGTATTTGCCGGTTTCGGGGTTATAGCTGTATGTCTCCTCCTCTGTAACACCCTTAGCAGCGCTATATGGCGAAAGTCTCTTCTCGCCCGTTTGCTGGTCTATCTCCTCGACAAAAGTGACTTGAGGGCCGTAGAGCAATGGACGATTACCATATTGGTCACGATTCAGTAACGCCAACAAAGCGTGTGGATTGTCGGGGTTGTTACTATTCATCGGAGGGTTGGCTACGGCGCGGATGGTGACAGTGGCGTACGACGAGAAACCGATAAGAATCATCGTCAAGCACAAAGTTATGAAGTTCAGCAGGCGTAGCTTGTACTTATGTGTAATGAAGATAAGGAAGGATAGACTCGCAAGAACAAACAATGCGTAGAATATGATACCCGAATTAACCGGAGCACCCATTACATTGACAAAGAATACGTCAATCATCGCGCCTATGTAGACTGTATATGGGATGATGATGCCGTTGATAACACCTAAAATAAGCAATGCACAGAGGGTGGCAATAACCATTCCGAGGAAATTCACCCTGTCTGACTTGTAGTGCTTACGGAAATAGTAGATGAATACCAATGCAGGGATAGTCAGCAGGTTGAGGATGTGGACACCTATGGAGAGTCCCATAAGGTATGCAATAAGCAGAATCCAGCGGTTTGCACCCGGCTCGTCAGCATGCTCCTCCCACTTGAGCATCAACCAAACAACAAGAGCCGTAAACATCGACGACAGGGCATATACCTCACCCTCGACAGCCGAGAACCAGAATGTGTCGGTAAAGGTGTAGGCCAATGCACCTACTGCTCCGGCACCTAAAATAGCTATTCGAGTGGCAGTGGTCATTACACTCTGTCCCTGCATGGCGATACGTCGAGCGATATGAGTGATGCTCCAAAAGAGAAACAAGATACAAAAAGCACTTGCCAAACAGTTCATGCCATTGACCATATGTGGAACATACTCCGGTGATGGAGCAAAAATTGCCGCAATACGTGCCAGTAACATAAAGAGCGGTGCTCCCGGTGGGTGGCCAACCTCCAGCTTATAAGATGTTGCAATAAACTCCGAGCAGTCCCAAAGGCTTGCCACAGGCTCCATAGTGAGCAGATAGGTCAGCAGCGCGATAGCGAAGACGCTCCAGCCGACAACTCTGTTCCATCCCTTAAATGTCATATCTTTATAGTTTCTAATTTATAGATTCGATAATATTAGGCAAAGATAGTAATTTAACGCTAAACCAACGGTAATATTTTGGAAAATATGGGTTAATCCATAAAATATTAGAGCATAAATGGGGGTTAAGAGTGTTTGAAAAGAAAAGATTTTGCCGAAGAGGTTTTTATTCGGGGAAAAATAGTTACTTTTGTGGAAAATTATATGACTATGGATTCTAAACTATTCTTATACAACACCCTGACTCGTCGTAAGGAGGAGTTTGTACCTATTAATGCAGAGCATGTCGGTATGTATGTGTGCGGTCCTACCGTTTATGGCGACCCACATCTGGGACATGCCCGTCCTGCTGTAACCTTCGATTTGATGTTCCGATACCTCAAGGCATTGGGATACAAAGTGCGTTATGTGCGTAATATTACCGATGTAGGTCACTTGGAGCACGATGCGGATGAGGGCGAGGATAAGATTGCTAAGAAGGCTCGTCTGGAGCAGTTGGAGCCTATGGAGGTGGCGCACTACTATACGGAGCGTTACCACCGTGCAATGGATGAGTTGAATGTTTTGACTCCTTCGATTGAGCCACACGCTTCGGGACACATAATCGAGCAGATTGAGTTCGTAAAGAAGATTTTTGATGCGGGATATGCCTATGAGTCAAATGGCTCGGTATATTTCGATGCCGAGAAGTACAACAAGGACTACCACTATGGTAAGCTATCAGGACGTAATCTTGACGATATAGTGGAGAATACACGTAATCTCGATGGTCAGGATGATAAAAAGCACTCTTACGACTTTGCTCTATGGAAGAAAGCATCGGCAGAGCATATCATGCGTTGGCCTTCACCTTGGAGTGAGGGTTTCCCAGGTTGGCATATGGAGTGCTCGGCTATGGGTTGCAAGTATCTGGGTGAGCAGTTCGATATTCATGGTGGCGGCATGGACTTAATGTTCCCACACCACGAGTGCGAGATAGCTCAGGCTACGGCAGCGTTGGGTAAGGATTCGGCTCGCTATTGGGTGCATAACAACATGATTACTATCGAGGGTCGCAAGATGGGTAAGTCGTACGGTAACTTTATCACGCTGGAGGAGATGTTTGGTGGTACACACCCATTGCTCAATCAGGCGTATTCGCCTATGACGGTGCGTTTCTTTGTGTTGCAGGCACATTATCGTTCGACAATGGATTTCTCGAATGATGCACTGCTGGCTGCCGAGAAGGGCTATGACCGCTTGATGAAGGGCGTGGAGACACTCGGTAAGTTGAAGGCTTCGGCTACATCAACTGTGGATGTGAAGGAGTTGGAGAAGCGTTGCCAGGATGCTATGAATGACGATTTGAACTCTCCAATGGTTATCTCGGCTCTGTTTGATTGGGTGCGCCTGATTAACCAGATAGCTGAGGGTCAGCAGACTATATCGGCTGAGGATTTGGATGAGTTGCGTCGCGTGGTAACCCTCTACGTATTCGATGTGCTTGGTCTGCGTAACGAGAAGCAGGAGGGTGCAGGCGGCAACAATATGGTGCCACAACTCGTGGATATGTTGCTTGCAATTCGTCAGGAGGCTAAAGCTAATAAGGATTGGGCTACATCGGATAAGATTCGTAATTCACTCACCGAGATTGGTATTCGTGTGAAGGATCGTAAGGATGGGGTTGATTGGGAGATAGAGTAATATAAATGCTTCTAATGGGTGATTTCGGCGTTAAGTTCCTTTTGGTTGCTCCGCCATATCATAGTCTGCAAGCAGCCTATGCGTATGGCTTAATCGCAACCTTACGCTTGCCCTCAAAATGCTCATTTACGCCAAGTAGTTTAAGACAAATAAGATAGATAAATGATTGCTGAGGAACATATTAAAGAGGCTATAAGACGACAGGATTCGTTGGGGAGGTGTCTTTGACATCGAACAGCGAAGAATAGACCTGCAAAACGAGCAGGAGAAGACGCAAGTTCCCGATTTCTGGGAGGATGCTGACGCAGCACAGAAGCAGTTGCGCAAAGTGGCCGGTATAAAGAGTTGGGTGGATGACTACGACGCTGTGTGTAAGGCTGTCGAGGAACTCAACCTAATGCCGGAATTTATTGAAGCAGGACTTGCGTCAGAGGAGGAGGTCGAAGCCCAATATGCTAAAGCAATCGAACTTATCGAGGCCTTGGAGCTACGTAATATGTTGCGTGGCGAAGAGGACAAGATGGGGGCTATTCTTGATATAAATGCCGGCGCGGGTGGTACGGAGGCTCTGGATTGGGCTTCGATGCTGCTGAGAATGTATACCCGCTGGTGCGACTCCAGAGGTTATAAGTATCGTATGATGGACTATCAGGCGGGCGATGAGGTCGGCGTGAAGTCCTGTACGCTGGAGATAGAGGGAGAGTATGCATACGGATATCTAAAGAGTGAGAATGGCGTGCATCGTATGGTGCGTCTTTCGCCATTTAATGCCAACAATAAACGTCAAACAACATTTGCATCGGTATTTGTGACTCCTGCCGTAGATGATAGTATCGAGGTGGTTATAAATCCGTCGGATTACGAGTGGGATACATATCGTTCGAGTGGTGCAGGAGGTCAGAATGTAAATAAGGTCGAGACGGCTGTACGTCTGCGTTATCACGGTAAGGATGCCGACACAGGCGAGGCGGTGGAGTTCCTTATCGAGAATAGCGAGACGCGCTCACAGCTGATGAACCGTGAGAATGCGATGCGTATCTTGCGTTCGAAACTTTATCAGCGCGAGTTGGATAAGCGTATGGCGACGCAGCAGGCGTTGGAGGCGACAAAGAAACGTATCGAGTGGGGTTCGCAGATTCGTTCATACGTCTTTGATGATAGGCGAGTGAAGGACCATCGTACAGGTTTTCAAACCTCGAATGTTGATGCTGTGATGGATGGCGACTTGGACGGATTCATTAAGGAGTATCTGATGCAGTTCGGAGGTGCGTCGTAGTATGAAATCAATAGCAACATATTTTATTATTCTCTTCACGCTACTTTCGACGGTGGCGTGTGGCACAACGCAGATTAAACCTCAGACGAAACCTCAGACGGATGCACAGTCGCAGCCACAGGTGCAAGTCGGGGCTGAGCGAGTGGAGGAGTATATCGACAAACTACAAGGCAAGCGCGTTGCGGTGCTGGCAAACCATACAGCTATGGTTGGCGAGCAACATTTGGTAGATATGTTATGCGAGAAAGGTGTTGATTTACAAGGAATATTTGCTCCTGAGCATGGCTTTAGAGGTGGCGCAGATGCGGGAGAGCATGTTGCAAACTCGGTGGATGAGAAGACCGGTGTGCAGATTTGGTCGTTGTATGATGGTAAAACAAATCGCCCGTCGGATGATGTGATGCGTCAGTTTGATGTGTTGTTGGTCGATATGCAGGATGTGGGATTGCGTTTCTATACCTATTATATCTCTATGATTCGCATGATTGATACGTGTGCAGAGTATGGCTTGAAAGTGATTGTTTTGGATAGACCTAATCCTAACGGTATGTATGTGGCAGGACCGATACTCGATATGAAGTATAAGTCGGGTGTCGGAGCGTTACCTATTCCTGTTGTGCATGGCCTTACGATGGGAGAGATAGCCCAAATGGCGGTAGGAGAAGGTTGGGTCAAGGAGTGTGATGTGGAGGTAGTGACTTGTGAGAACTATACGCACACGACACGATATGTGTTGCCGTATGCACCATCGCCAAATTTGCCTACACAGCACTCCATATATCTATATCCGTCGGTATGTCTGTTTGAAGGTACGGTGTGCTCGTTGGGTAGAGGAACAGATATGCCTTTTGAGGTTTATGGTCATCCCGACTATAAAGGTTCCAAGTTTAGTTTTACCCCTCGCTCGCGTGCGGGAGCTAAGAATCCACCATTAAAAGATGTAGAGTGTTGGGGTGTGGATTTGAGAGAGATAGATGATGAGCAGGTAATCGAGAGTGGTTTTAATCTTGAGTATGTGATAGATGCTTATCGCAATTTAGCAATAGGCGAAAAGTTCTTTAATAGAATGTTTGACCTATTGGTAGGTGTCGGTTACGTCAAGGAGATGATTATTGCCGGTCATAGCGCTGAAGAGATTGAGGCGAAGTGGCAAGCAGAGCTGGAGGAGTATAAGGCTCTGCGTCGTCAATATCTGCTATATGCAGAGTAGTGACGGGAGGTAGTAAATGACGATTCCCATAACGCCCGATAATGCGATAAGCAATATCGGGTTTACTTTTTTATAACAAGCTACAAGCGTTCCGAAGAAAAGCAGCCAACTCCAGCCATCTATAAAACTTGCAGCATCGGTGCTGTCGGGGAAGATAAGCATCAGTGCGGCTGCGAGAATCATACCGATAATAACAGGGTGCATAGCACCGATAGTGGTCTGCATATAGCGATTTTTACGAAGTTTTAGGTAAAATTTCGTAAGTAGAATCATCAAGGTAAGCGCAGGAAGGCAGACCGCAAAAGTAGCAACTACAGCTCCCCAAAAGCCTGCAACCTCATAGCCAACGTAGGTGGCAGAGTTGATGGCTATGGGGCCAGGGGTCATCTGTGAGACAGCGACAATATCGGTAAACTCAGCGTTGGTCAGCCATTGGTTTTGTACGACAACCTCATTCTGTATGAGTGATAGCATAGCATATCCTCCGCCAAAGCCGAAGAAACCTATCTTAAGGTAGCTGATGAAGAGTTGAAGGTAAATCATTGCTCAACCTCCTTTCCGCGGCGTGCTGCTATGGTCAAACCAATGAGGGCAGCTGCCAATAATATGTATATAGGTGATATGCCCAAATACCAAACGGCCAAAGCAACGGCGGCTGCTACGGCAAGCAGATACCACTTCATCCCTTTAGTGAATCCAAGAATCGGTGCAATAATGAGGGCTACAACGGCCGGGCGCATACCTTTGAATGCTGCATCAACAACGGGGTTGTGGCGGAACTGAGCAAAGAATATGGCTATCAATAAAATAATCAGAAAAGAGGGGAGTGCAACACCTAACAGCGCCGAGAGTGCACCACGATAGCCATACATCTTATAGCCTACGAAGACAGATGTATTCAGCGCGATAGGACCGGGGGCCGATTGTGCGAGAGTTAGAAGGTCTAAAAACTCTTTCTGCTCAATCCATCCTTTGCGGCGTATGACCTCTCTCTCGATGATGGATATCATTGCATAGCCACCGCCGAAAGTGAAGAGTCCAATCTTAAAGAAGGACCAAAACAACTCCGCAAATTTTTTCATATCACTATTTCATCCTTGAGAAACGACAGAATGTACCAAGTGGCAGCTCCTTATTGAAGCTATCTTTGAAGTATAGCTCACCCAACTCCTCTTGACCTGTATCTCCGAAGGTTTGACGAAGTGCTGTGCGGGCAAGTGTCGCCGAGAGCCCCATAGAGTAGAGGTTTAGGACCAGAAAACCTCTCTTGGGGTCAAGAAGCTGAGCGCAGCACTCCAGCATCTCGCAGATATTCTCCTCCAAAACCCACTTCTCACCATTTGCTCCACGGCCGTATGCCGGAGGGTCAAGAATGATGCCGTCATAGCGGTTGCCGCGGCGCACCTCACGACGAACAAACTTGAGGGCATCCTCGACAATCCATCTTACGCCATCCAAACCGCTCTGCTCCATATTCTCACGTGCCCAACTAACGACCTGCTTGACGGAATCGACGTGTGTGACATCTGCTCCGGCACTACGTGCTGCAAGAGTAGCTCCGCCTGTGTAAGCAAATAGGTTGAGTATCTTAGGCGTTGAGCCGTCAGCTTTCTGCTTTTCAATCTGGTCGTAGATGTAGTTCCAATTAGCACCCTGCTCAGGGAAGATGCCGACATGCTTGAATGAGGTGAGTCCAAGACGCATCTTTAGGTGCATCTGCTTATAATCATAGCTTATCCACCAACGTTCCTTCATGTGGGGCTTGTTGTGCCACTCGCCTCGCTCGTCGCTCTTAGATGTAGAGGCGCGTAGGAAAGATGCATCGGAGCGTTGTTGCCACTCCTGGTCGCTAAGCGACTTATGCCATATAGCTTGTGGCTCAGGACGACGAGTTACGAACTCGCCGAAACGTTCCAATTTCTCGAAATCACCCGAATCGATAAGTTCGTAGTCGGGGAAGTGTGGTGTAAGCAGTTGGTTCATATCTATTGTTTGTTTTGCTGGGTTTGGTCATAAAGCGCCATCATACATCGTGCGCAGTCAAACTCAAGTTTGTAGCGAGAGGTGCCGTGCTCGATGTATAGCTCACCCTTGAGCGTCGGATTCTGAAGCAAACACTCGCCAATCTCGCGACGGATGCAGTAGCTTGAAAGCATAACGCGCTCGCCGTATGTCGATTTAGTCTCCAAAGCTTGCTCTATCTGCTCTGCGCCATGACGAAGGTAGAACTCTCGTGCAAGACGGTTTGTTACGTTCTCGTAGCGACTGACAATCTTGCGAGGGAAGTGAGCTGTGCCATTGTCAGGAGCGATACGTTTTGTGGGTTCTTGTTGGGAACGAATCTGTGTTAGTTGCTCCAACGCCTCGCGTCGCATATCGCTGAGGATACTGGCAGGGATAAACCATTCGCTACCGTTGATGTGAGTATCTGTGAGCTCAAAGATTGTTCCGCCGCTCTTATTGATGGTTTTGGTGGCGGTTTGAATCATCTTCTCGGCATTGGTAGTAGGGGTAAGTTTCACTTCCCGCTGTATCGTGCAACTATTTTTATCACAATCTGTTATCGTTAGTTCGGCACCACTCTCTTGTAGGTGGAGCGTAGCCGAAGCATCTATGACGCGTCGAGTGCGGGAGCGCGTGAGGGCCACCGTGAAGCGGTGGTCATAATTGCGGTATATGCTGTCACCTGTTACAATGCCGTCCATGCGGTTGGGTGTGATAACTTTTCCATCCACACTATTTATATTGGTGCCTATTATCTGCTGATTCTTGATGATACAAATACCATCGCCCGCAGCAAGTTCCGTTGCAGAGTCAATCGTAAAAGTGGAGCGCGAGGTTTGTGTCACTTTGCCGACATATTCTCCAATAGCTTTGGGGGTATTGAAGGAGGCAACGCCTTGTTGCTTACCATAGAGCATATAGCTGGATGCTCCGCGGGTAAAACTCTTATCGGGATTAGGCGTAAAGTCGATAATAGAGCGACCTGATGATGGGCGGACAAACTCCTCGCGGCGTGCAATAATGCTGTCTAACAGGCAGCGATAGTGGCTGACAACGTTACGAACATAACTCTCATCCTTGAGTCGGCCTTCAATCTTAAAAGAGCTGACTCCTGCATCAATCAGCTCCTCAATGCTTGCCGAAAGGTTAAAGTCACGTACCGATAGAAGATGTTTTCCGGAGAGGATTTTTCTGCCTGAGGCGTCCACTAAATCGTATGGTAGGCGACAAGGTTGTGAACACTCGCCACGATTACCGCTACGTTGCGAGGTGGTACGTGAGAGAAAGCAACGACCACTGTGGCCGACACAGATTGCACCGTGGATAAAACACTCTAACTCGGCAGTGGTAGCCTCGCGAATGGCGCGAATCTGCTCTAAAGACAAGGCTCGCTCCAAAATAAGGCGCGAAAAACCGCATTGCTCATAAAAACGTGCATCCTCTGCGGAGGCTATGCCGACCTGCGTTGAGGCGTGTAGCTCTATGGGGAGGTTCATCGCGCGCAGAGCCATATCCTGGATGATAAGGGCATCGACACCCGCATCAATGAGGGCTCTGGCCTGATGTTCGGCGGCTGCCAATTCGTTGTCATATAGAACGGTGTTCATCGTAGCATGGACACGTACTCCGAACTGATGAGCGTATGCCACAACCGAGGCAATATCCTCGATAGTGTTACCGGCACTTTTGCGTGCTCCAAACGATGGGGCTCCGATGTATACGGCATCGGCACCAGAGTCGATAGCGACTTTGGCGCATGTTACATTCTTTGCCGGAGCAAGTAACTCTATGGAGCGCTTTTTCTGCATGGTAAAACTTTAATGCAAAAATAGTAAAGAAAGTGGCAAATCGTAGCGCTTTGTGCAATCTTTTTGTTATGTGATGTGTTTGTTTGTAAAAAATAGGCCTTGAAGAGAATAACCAATCGAGTTTTTTCTTACCTTTGTGAGTTGTAAACCGAATTAACGTTATAAGTTTATGCTGACACTAAAACAACTTCGTGATGATAAGCAGTTGGCGATTGCTCGCCTGGCTAAGAAGGGTGTGGATGCGGCACCTATCATCGCTAAGATAGAAGAGCTGGATGATAAGCGTAAAGCTATCCAGGCTGAATTGGATAACTGCCTTGCCGAGCAGAATAAAGCGGCAAAACAGATTGGTGCCCTGATGGGACAGGGTAAGCGTGATGAGGCTGAGCAGATGAAGCAGCAGGTTGCTTCACTCAAGGCTCGTTCATCGGAGTTGGATGCTGAGCACCAAAAGGTAAATGCAGAGTTGCAGGCACAAATCGTATTGTTGCCAAACTTCCCAGCAGATATTGTTCCTGAGGGTAAGACCGCAGAGGATAACGTGGTGGTTAAGTTGGTGGAGAACTATACTGAGTTGCCAGAGAACCCGCTTCCACACTGGGAGTTGGCTCGTAAATATGATATTATCGATTTTGACTTGGGCGTGAAGCTGACAGGAGCAGGTTTCCCTGTCTATAAGGGTCAGGGTGCTCGTTTGCAGCGCGCTTTGATTAACTACTTCCTCGACTGCAACACAGCGGCAGGTTATCAGGAGGTAGAGCCACCTGTAATGGTAAACGAGGCGTCGGGCTTTGGTACAGGTCAGTTGCCTGATAAGGAGGGCCAGATGTATCATGCTACTGCTGATAATTTCTATTTGGTGCCTACGGCTGAGGTCCCTGTGACAAATATCTTCCGCGATGTAATTCTTGACGAGAAGGATTTTCCGGTGAAGATGACCGCATACACTCCTTGCTTCCGTCGTGAGGCCGGCTCGTATGGTAAGGATGTGCGTGGCTTGAACCGTCTGCACCAGTTCGATAAGGTGGAAATCGTGCAGTTGGCTTTGCCAGAGAACTCATACGAGGCATTGGATGGTATGGTAGCACACGTAGAGAAGATTGTGGCATCGCTTGGCCTGCCATATCGTATCTTGCGTCTGTGTGGTGGCGATATGTCGTTCACATCGGCTTTGACTTACGACTTTGAGGTATATTCTGAGGCACAGCAGCGTTGGTTGGAGGTATCGTCGGTATCTAACTTTGAGTCATTCCAGGCTAACCGCTTGAAGCTTCGCTATAAGGATGGTAATAAGAAGACACAGTTGGCGCATACACTCAACGGCTCTTCACTTGCATTGCCTCGTATCGTGGCAGCATTATTGGAGAATAATCAAACAGAGGAGGGTATCCGTATCCCAGAGGTGCTGATTCCTTACACAGGTTTTGATATTATCAAATAAAGTATTATATTTGCAAAAGAGATTTCATAAACAAACACTTAAAATAAACTATTATGGCTTACAAAATTTCTGACGCATGCGTAGCTTGCGGTACATGTATTGACGAGTGTCCAGTTGAGGCTATCACAGCTGGTGATATCTATGTAATTGATCCTGATAAGTGTATCGATTGTGGTACTTGTGCAGGTGTTTGCCCTTCAGAGGCTATCTCTGCTGAGTAATCAAATATGCGGATAAAGTAAGGGGCGGTACTTCAGTATCGCCCCTTACTTTATATGTTAATCTCTACATCTGAGGACCATTTGTAGCCTTTGGTTTACCTTTACCCTGAATAGGCTCCATATGCGTTCCTAACTCTCTGGTAAACTCTTTCTTCTCGGCAGGACCTTTTACGCGAGCAGACTCCTGCTGTTGTGTACACTCTTTTTGTTGATGTCGGCGTGCAGCTCGTCGGCCATTGAACTTGTCTGCTTTGTGCATGCGACCCTTGGGTGCAAAATGACGTCTTTGCTGTTGCTGCTCGAAACGCTCCCACTGTGCGTCATTAAGGATGCCCTTCATATCCTCGGCAAAGGTCTCATGCTCCTTCTTCTCCTGCTCCCAGCGCTTTAACTGCTTCTCGGTCTTTTTCAATGTGATTTTGTAGACCTTCTCACACTGCTCTTTGCTGAGAAGATACTCCTTGCGCATCCACTCGACCTTCTTCTGTGCAATCTGCTCGGCTGTTGGAGCCTCGCGTTTCTGCTCTTGCTGTGCAACATCTTGTTGTGCAAATGCAACGCTACTGATAAGTATTGCAGCTGTTGCCATTAAAACTTTAAGTTTCATACTCTTTAGTTTTAGATTATTTACTGCTCTTGTCACAAAAATAACGCGTAAAGAGCAAAAAATATTTTCAGTTAATGGTCAAAGACCATATTCTTGGGGTGAGATGCCCGCTTGTATGGGGTGAAATTGAGTCTTTATCGCTTCTTTCGTCCCAAATAGTTCATCACACCGTCGATAAAAGTCATAGGATGGGTTGGTGCGCCGGGCATCCACAAATCTACTTTGTGGCGTGTTAGAAACTCGCGATTTACAGCCTTGCTGTTGGCAAAAAGACCTCCTGAGCAGGCATCGGTGCCACATACGATAATAAGTTTTGGCTCAGCAATCGCATCGTAGCATATCTGCAAAGGCTCTGCCATATTTGCCGAGATGGGACCTGTGATAACAACGCCGTCGGCGTGGCGAGGGGATGCAGTAAACTCGACGCCGTAGCGTCCGAAATCGAAGTTTACGTTACCCGTAGCATTTAACTCCATCTCGGTTGAGGCGTCGCCACCGGCTGAAACCTGACGCAGCTTGAGTGATGAGCGGAAGAGTTTAGACTTTTTGTCGTCTACATCCTCGGCGTGAAACTCTACTTGTCGCGTTTCGGGGGTTATCACCAATGCCTCACGACGGGTAGTTGCTAATCGGTAGTCTGTGGTGAAGCGAATATTCTGAGGCGCTCGCAATGCGCACTCTCCGCAAAACATGCAACGACCTAAGTCAAGGGTAAAAGGAGAGGTGGTTATTGCCTTGGTAGGGCATAACGCAGCGGCAGCTTCCAACTCTTCAGTAGAGTCGGTTATGGTCAATTCGGGACGTCCTCGAAACTCCTCGCTTAGCTCAACTTTGTTTAAGTCGGGAATATTCTGCTTGCCGTGGCTGAGCAGGACTTTTATCTTAGGTAAAATCATAATCTATTCGATTTATAAATCGTGACCGCAGTACGAAAGGTTAAAACTTTTATTGCATATTGGGAAGTCGGATATTCCCTCACTCCTTACAGCCAAAGCTAAAGCTAACCAATTGTGAAGACTTGGGTCTTTGACTTTATATGTTGCTATGTTGCCTTGTTTGTCGGTAATGGCTACGTGGCAAATCTCGCCTCTCCAGCCCTCGGTAAGCGATAGTGACAATGCTTCGGGGGTTAATTTGGCCTCATAATCGGGTTGTTGTGTAGCCGTAGCGGTAGAGTATAGATTGAGTAGCTGCTGTATATATTCTGCGCTCTGGAGTACCTCGCGACAACGCACCATAAGACGAGCCATGACGTCGCCCTGACGTTTGATAACAGATTCGTGTTGAAGCTCTTTGCCAAACAGACCGTAGGGATGTGATAGGCGAATGTCACGTGGCGCGTTGCTTGCCCTGGCAGCCATACCTACACCACCGATACGCAACATCTCGGCTCTGCCAACATTGCCACATTGCTCAAAACGAGCCAAAAGTGTGGGTGAGGTCTTGATGTCTTGGCGCACCTCCTCATAACGACGAGCAATCTCGGCAACGTTCTGACGAATCATATCAATCTTAGCCGAGTTAAGAGGCTTATTGGTTCCCATAGGGCGGATAAGTCCCTTGCCAAAACGGTTGCCACACCAAGCCTGTGTGGTATTGATGGTCATGGTACGCAGAGCCTCGCAAGCGACCTGTCCCAGCTGGTAGCCAACATCCATACAGAGTGCTCCTGTATCGGCAATATGCATAGCCATACGCTCCAACTCCTGAGCAATATGACGCTCAATAATCAGAGCCTCAGAGGGCGTAAAGTCTGTGAGTTTCTCAATTGCTAAGGCAAAGGCTGAGGCGTGTGAGACGGCACTATCGCCAGCTATATTCTCTGCTAAGAGGGTTTGTCGCAGGCGGTTGCTGTCGTTAGAGAACTCTCGCTCAAGACCTCGGTGTTGGTAGCCCAAAGCAATCTCTAAATGAAGCACACTCTCGCCATTGCAGATAAAACGAAAAGCTCCGGGCTCAATGATTCCGGCATGGATAGGACCTACGTTTACTTGATGCAAGGACTCTCCTTCGATGTGGTAGAAAGGGTAGTTGTCGATAGTAGAGTTGCGGTTGAGCCTATCTGCCGAAAACCTAAGAGGTTTGAGCCATGGCATAGAGCCAAACTTGACACTAAACAACTCGGCTATCTCTCGCTCAAATGGGTGTAGTGCCGGATGTAGTGCTGTAAGAGATGGTAGCGTCACCTCGTCGTAATAATCCAAAGCATGGGAGCTGAGCAGGATATTATGTTGCTTATCGTCAAGTAGGATGAGATAAAAACGGAGTTGTCCCTCTTCAAGGCGCGCAAAATAGTGTGCAACGTGATAACGCTCGTCTTGTAGACGCTGCTCCAAATCGTGATATAGCGCAGCATACTCCACCAGCGGAATGTCGGCCAATGGGATAGCTTTAGATAGATTATCTGTAATGTGATATATCATAGCTTAGAATGTTGCAATTTTATCAATAATAGATAGTAGGAAATCGGGTTGCCAAAGACCAAAGACAAATGCAGCGAGCATAAGCGACAGAGCACTGTATGAGAGTCGTCGATTGATGCGTGATAGGTGCAGCTCATCTTGGTTAGGCTGATAGCACAAACGAATGATGCGCAGGCAGACAGAGTAGAGAACAATGCACATAATCACTGTAATAATCACTGTGAGCCACCACTGATTTGTAAATAGCGTTTTAGCCAAAATAGTCAGCTCCGATATAAATAGAGGTGACGGTGGGAAGGCCAATATAGCCACCATACCGAGCAGTAAGCCCACAGCTCCAACCTTATTGATGCTGATATAGTCACCAATGCGGTTGATACGGTAACCATTATAGATTTGGCGTACAACGGCAATCTGAAGGAAAAGGCTGCTCTTGATGAACGTGTGGCATATAACATGGAAAATAGCAGCCCAGACGCCGATGCCTCCTATGCCAAGACCTATGGCCACAATACCCATATTCTCGACGGTGGAGTATGAAAGGAAACGTTTGTAGTTATTCGTTCGACGCAAGAAGAGAGCTCCGACCAGCAGACTCATTATACCAATGATAATCATCACATGCTGTACCCACTCGAAGATAGCTGTTTCGGCGTATAGTCGATAGATGCGGAAGATGGCCAAAAAGCCGGCATTTACAAGACCTGTCGAGATAAGAGCCGACGCGGGTGCAGGAGCGGCAAAGTTGGCATCTACACCGATAGTGTAGAGAGGGAAAATCTCCATCTTACAGCTATATCCGGTCAATATCAGCAGGAATGCAACCTTCAAATAGAGTGGATTGCCCTGGGTGATAAGTGTTCCTAATTGGTCGTAGTCGAGAGATGTATTGTTGGCTGCGGCACTAAGAAGTAGTATGCCTAAGTAGGCGATTGCGATACCCGTAGAGCATACAAACAGATATTTCCATGTAGCCTCCAGTGCATCCTCGCTATGACGGTGGTAGATGATACCGGCACTGCACAACGTCGTAGCCTCAAGAAGAATCCACGTAACGGCAATATTGTTGGCGAAATAGACACCTGTGATGGCTGCAATAAGGAGCATCAATAGTGCAAAATATTGTTTATAGCTCGATAGAGTATCATCCTTGAGGTACTCCTCAGAGTGAATCAAAACAAAGCCCGACACGATAACCAGAAGTAGGTAGAAGAGTGTTCCTGCGTGGTCAAACGTGAATAGAGAGCCCGATGAGAAGGTGAAATATCCTCCGGCGAATATTGTTGCAGCAAAGGCGATGTGGCTGGCGATATATAATCCGCACAGTAGACGAACAACGCTCTTCTGCTTGACGAAAAATGTGGCACAGGCTATTGATAGCCATATAGCTAAGAAGATATATATCATAGCGTTAGTCTTTTACATGGGTTAGATTGTCACTATCGTCGGTGTGAATCTGCTTATCGACCTTAGTCATAAACATACCCAACATCAAAACCGACATGAGAATATCGAGCAAAATAGCCGAGTTAATCAAAATAGGCATCTCAACACCGATGGCCATAGAGAATAAGAATACGCCATTCTCAATAATCAAGAAACCAATCATGTGGGCGAAGATGCGTGAGCGAAGAACTATCAAAATAAGGCCACTGAGCAGAGCATAGAGCGCTACGCCGAAGAAGACCATGTGTACCGAAGAGTCGGCAACATAGTAGGTGATGATAGTGCTTATTATCAGGACGGTAATAGAGAGCATCAGCGAATTGAACTGCGATGTTCCCGACGTGCGGACACGATTAATCTTCGTCTTCTTGATTACTCGTTGTAGAATAGCCGGTACGATGATAGCCTTGAAAATAAGAGTCTCGGTGACGATAAAGCCGAGCTCTATCCAATCTAATGAGTGGAGTCGCAACAGGGCTATGCCCAACAATATCCAGCCCTGGATAGTGATGACCGATACGTAGTTGCGGAAACGCTCAACTATCGAAAGGTAGGTCAGGGTTATGATATATAGAATAATTAACGAGAGTAGCATACTATATGTCGATATTTAGGTGTAACAAATAGCCGATGAAGAATATCAGCGTAGCCATGGCTGAGATGGTGACAACAAAAGTGATATTGCGAACCAACTTGTTGCGTGCTTGTGTAGACTCGACGATGCCGATGGCAAGAGCTGTGAGTAGAATGGCTACCGGAGTGGCAAACCACCAATAAAAACAGCACGTAGTGGCTATCGCGTTGGCGGCAATCATCGCAAAGCAGGCGGTCTTCAGCCAGCCGGCTATCTTAATCATAGCCAAATCTATTCCGCTATAATCCAGGCACATCACCTCGTGAATCATCGTTAATTCAAGGTGAGTGCGTGGGTCATCAACAGGGACACGTCCTGCCTCAATAAATGCTACTTGGATAAATAGGTAGGCTATAAGGAGCATGACGATTGTATGGTGAAGGTCGAAAGCCTGTTCGAACTCAAAAATGTCGGCAAAGGATGTGTAACCACAGAACATTGCAAGTGTAGCGAAGCCCATCATCAGAGCCGGCTCAATGAGTGCGCCATAGAGGGCCTCACGTGCTGCTCCCATGCCTTCGAAAGAGCTGCCTGTATCCATCGCTGCCAAGATTATGGCAAGACGAGCCAAAGCCAATGTATAGGCAAAACAGATAACATCGCCCTCAAACGAGATGAGGGGATAGAGGTTTGCCACAGGGATAAAGAGCATAGCCACGATGCTTACTCCTAAGTAGATAGCAGGGGCTATCTTGAATAGGGTGGTTGTAGTGGTCGAATAGACAGAGCCTTTGCGCCAGAGAACCTTTACATCGCGGATGTGCTGGAGAAATGGGATGCCTTTGCGTCCTGATAAAAGAGCGCGAGTGCGATTAATCACTCCGGTAATTGTCAATGCTACGACAATCATCAATATTGTATTAAGTAGTACTGCCATAGGTTATATCAGATTAAGGAGTGACAGAATAAATATTGCAACCAAGAAGAGCAGCGCAAAGAGAATGTAGTGGTTAATCTTTCCTGTACGCAGACTCATGATACGCTTGTTGATAAGGCGCAGGAACTCAACCCACCAAGCGGCAAACAAGGAGTCAATCTTATCCTTATGTTTAATACCGTAGTTGTGCTTTGTAGGGAAGATTTCGCCCTTGCCGACAGCCTTTCCTTCGATGGTGTTTTTGGTTATTGATGTTGCGATGGACTCAACACCCTCGGCGAAGGATTCGCCCGTATATTGCATGTGTATATTTGACGAGGTGAAGCCACAGCCCCAAGTTGGACCGTGAGTGACAACACGGCGACGCTGTGCTCGTGACTTGATAACGTAGAGCAAAGCGATAACGATGATTAACATCAATACCGTGAGAGATACGTAGAAGAGTGTTGGCGTGATGTATTGCTCCAAAATAGGAGTGGCTGATGGTAGGAATTGTAGTGCAACGCCCTCAATGACTTTGATAGAGTATTGTGGAAGAATACCAATCAAGCAGATAATGATAGCAGGGACAACCATCGCCACAATGCGATAATTATCCACTTCGCGGCTCTCGGCAACGTGATGATGACGAGGGGAACCGAGGAAAACGATGCTATACAGCTTCGAGAAAGCAAGCACTACGAAACCGCCAATCAGGGCCATGCTGAGAAGTCCTGCGGCAGCTGGTAGGGTATTCATACCGTCGCGTACACTATCGAACATACCAAGATAGATGAGGAACTCGCCGACAAAACCATTCAAAGGAGGCAAGGCACATATAGCAACTGTGGCAACCAAGAAAAGAATAGCTGTCAGAGGCATGTGTTTGGCTATGCCGCCCAACTTGTCAAGGTGTGTAGTGTGTGTTTGGGAGTAGATGTTACCCGCTCCATAGAAAAGCAATGACTTGAAAAGCGAGTGGTTTATCAAGTGAAGCAGTGTACCACAGAGCGCGATTGTCGCTATTGATTCAGCTCCCGAAGCCTTGCTCAGAGTGGCAATACCGAGGCCGATAAAGATGATGCCGACGTTCTCCATACTCGAATATGCCAGCAGACGTTTCATGTCGTTTTGTGTCGTGGCAAGTAGTATGCCCCATAGACCGGTGATGATGCCGGCAATAAGAATAATGATACCTATTATATACAGCTCATTAGCCTGATTAAGTTGCCATATAACACGCATCACACCATAAACGCCGGTCTTAATCATTACGCCTGACATAATAGCTGAGACGTGTGATGGTGCTGCCGGGTGTGCCTCAGGTAGCCAGATGTGCATAGGGAATAGTCCCGCCTTCATTCCAAAACCAAGCAGGAATAGAACGAACAAAAGAATAGTCTTGCCGTCTGATATGTAGAGCGAAATAGCATCAAAAGATGCCTGGCCGGTAAAGGCGTAGAGTGTAGAGAAGGCTGCAATAAGTAGCACAAAACCAATGTGCATCATAACCAAGTAGGTCAGAGCAGCACGTGTCACCTCGCGTCGCTGTGCATCGAAGAGAATAAGCACGAAAGAGGCTATGGTCATCAACTCCCACGAGAAGAGGAATGAAAAACCACCGCTCGACATAACAACCATAAACATCGCCAGCACGAGAATCACAAGCGAAAGGTAGTGCAGTGAGATGTGCGCCGACGATTTTTTGTCGAGGTATTGCTGAAGATAACCTTTGGAGTAGATTGAGGTTGTAATACCCGCAACGGCAATGATGATTATAAATATTGCCGATAACGAATCTATCGAAATCGTCTCCTGACCAAACAGAGCACTCGTTATGGCGTATTGGAATGTCGGTAGCAGACCCGTAAGAACACCGACTGCCGGCACTACAAGCCCAATGGCGGTAGCGGCGATTATCGAGGTTGCTACCCATACTTTGGCACGTTGAGGCGTAATGAATAGCAGGGTTGCTATTGCCATAAGTGCCAACAATAAAAATACGTAGAACATCGTCTGTGAATATTTAACGTTATTTACTCTCTACAATCCGGCTTCTATTGTGCGTTTGCCGTAGCTGCCATTACTGTTGCAACAACAGCTGCCGTCTCGGTACGCAGGCGTTGGTTGCCCAGCGTAATAGGTGTGAAGCCATTTCGGAGTGCAAATTTAATCTCTTCGGGTGAAAAATCTCCTTCCGGACCAATTAAAATTAAAATATTTTCATTTTTTTTAATAATTGAGGGCAGATACTCCCTTTTTTGGCACTCAGCATCGATTGTTTGGTCGCAATGTGCGATAAATTTTGCACCGTCAAATGGGGTGCTGATAACCTTCTTTACATCGGTTAGGTTGTCGAGCACTGGATGATAGGCCTTGAGTGATTGCTTCACAGCGGAGGTAATAACGCGTAGCCCACGCTCATATTTGATTATACGTCGTTCGCTGTGTTCACACTCGATAGGGATAAATCGACTCACGCCCACCTCTGTCGCCTTCTCCAAGAACCACTCAAAACGCTCGATATTTTTGGTAGGAGCAACAGCCATAGTCAGCTCGTATGGCATCTTTTCAAACTCCTCGATAGTCTCGACCGGCTTGACGGTACAATGTTTGGCATTGGCATCAATAATCTCGCATTTATGAAGATTACCTTTGCCATCGGTGACGTGGATAACGTCGCCCTGGCTAAGACGTAGGACTTTGATACAATGCTTAGACTCCTCTTCGGGGAGTGTGTAAAGCTCTAATTTAATCTCTGGAGCGTAAAATAGTTGCATAACTTTAAGTTAAATATTACCTTTGCAAAGGTATCAATTATTAATTAAGTAATGAAGCACTTTTCGTATTTATTCGCATCAATTCTAACGCTTATGCTATTTTGTTCATGTAGTGAGGAGCAGAAGATACCCGCAAATCCATTTTTTGAGGATAGTTGGGAGACTCCGTATGGTATTCCTCCGTTTGACCGCATAGTGAATGAGCACTTCAAACCCGCCTTTGAAGAGGGTATGAAGCGTCATTTGGCTGAGATAGATTCTATTGTTAATTCGGAGGATAAGCCTACGTTTGACAATGTGATATTGGCATACGATAACTCAGGTAAGATGCTCTCGCGTGTGGATTTAGTATTTGGTATGCTCAACGCTGCAAATACCGATACGCAGATGCAGCAGATTTCCGAAGAGGTTATGCCGCAACTTGCAGCGCACTACGACGCAATATTGATGAATGAGCAACTGTTCAATAAGATTGAGCAGGTGTATAATGCGCGTAACACATTGAAACTTGACGCGGAGCAGCTTCGTCTTGTTGAGAAGATTTATGACCAATTTATCCGTTCCGGCGCACGTCTTAGTGATAGCCTGAAGAGCGAACTGAAGCAGATAAATAGCGAGCTATCGCTTTTGCAAGTTAAGTTTGGAAATAATCTGTTGGCAGAAAACAACGCTTTTAAACTCACCTTGCAGGCAAATCAACTTGGTGGATTGCCAAATACGGTACGCGATGCGGCAGCCGAGCAAGCAAAGGCGGAGGGTTTGGAGAATGGTTATGTGTTTACTCTCGATAAGCCGAGTATGCTGCCATTCCTGACATATTCTCAGGAGCGCGGGCTGCGAGAGAAGATATATAAGGCCTATATCTCACGAGGTAATAATGACAACGCTAACGACAATAAAGCTGTCGTAAAGCGTATGGCTGAGTTAAGACGCGAGAAGGCCAAGATATTGGGTTACAATAACTATGCTGAGTATGTAATCTCGGACCAGATGGCCTCTACCCCTGAGGCGGCCTATGAGCTTTTGGAGGGAATATGGGCGGATGCTTTGAAGGCAGCCAAGTCTGAACTCAACGATATGTTGCCAATGTTTCTATCGGATAATGGTACGGATGCGACTTTCGAGCCATGGGATTGGTGGTATTATGCTGAGAAGGTCAGAGTGAAGAATTACAGCCTTGAGGAGTCGAAGGTGAGAGAGTATCTTACGTTGGATAATGTCAAGAGCGGAATATTCAGTCTTGCAAATAGGCTCTATGGCATTACATTCCGTCCTGTGACGGTGCCTCTGTATCATGAGGAGGTTGAGGCCTATGAGGTGATAGATGATAATGACGCTTTCTTGGGTGTTTTGCTCTTTGATTTCCATCCAAGAGAGGGTAAGAGCGGTGGCGCGTGGTGTGGTAGTTATGTGCCTCAATCTTATGACGAGAATGGTATGCGTGTGACGCCGGTAGTAAGTATCGTTTGTAACTTTACGCGCCCTACGGCAACAACTCCGGCTCTATTGTCAATAGATGAGACGGAGACACTCTTCCATGAGTTTGGACACGCACTACATGCTCTGTTTGCAGATGTGAAGTATCAGGGTTTGGCTGATGTGGAGGGTGATTTTGTCGAGTTGCCATCGCAGATTATGGAGAATTGGGCATTTACCTCTGCAATGCTTAAGCAATATGCTGTTCATTATCGTAGTGGAGATGTTATGCCAAGTGATATGATTCGTCGTATACATCGCAGCTCTTCATTCAATGAGGGCTTTGCGATGACTGAGTTGTTGGCTGCGGCGTTATCTGATTTGGAGATACACTCGATAAGCACGGATAAAGAGATTGATATTACGGAGTTTGAGCGTAACGTACTAAATGATAAGCGTGGTTTGATTCCACAGATTTCACCACGTTATCACTATACCTATTTCAGCCATATTTTTGATGGAGGATACTCTGCCGGCTACTATTTCTATATCTGGGCGGAGGTGCTGGATAAGGATGCGTTCCAGGCTTTTGTTGAGAGTGGCGACCTGTTTAACAGAGAGATAGCCAAGAAGTTCCGTGATGAGGTGCTGTCTCGTGGAGGTACACGTAACGGAATGGATATGTATAGGGCGTTCCGTGGTGCTGAGCCGGATAAGCGTGCTTTGCTGTTGGCTCGAGGTTTTATTCGTGATGCCGACTTGGATGACCTTATTATGTCTGACTCTTTGGATGAGATAGAAATACCACGTGTCGATACCCGCGAAAAGGCTCGACAGATTGCTGAGGAGTCGCGCCGACGTCGCGCCGAGGAGTCGGCAAAGCGTGAGGCTGAGCAAAAAGCAAATGCGCCTCAGGCTATTGAGATTGACTCCAAGGAGGTTGGAGCTATGCCTGAAACGGCAGTTCTGATTGAGGAGGTGCCGGCTGAAGATGTTGCAGTAGATGGCGGCGAAGAGGTTGCTGTCGCAACAGAGGCTACCGCACCAATGGAGAAGGATTTGAGTCAGCTTGAGGGTCTGGACGCTGAGCCTATTGGAAAGATTGAGCGGTAATGAGTTGAAACAATATTAATTGAAGATAGAATATGAAAAAGTTTTGTTTGATTATGTCAGTAACAGCTATTATGACAGCTATGGGTGAGCCTGCATCGGCGCAGAGAGAAAATCCATTGCTTGTGGAGTGGAATACACCTTACCAAACTCCTCCATTCGATAAGATTCAGGTTGGAGATTACGAGCCAGCACTTGAGTTTGCAATTGCTGAGGCACGTGCCGAGTTAGATGCTTTGGTAAACAATCCTGAGGCTCCTACATTTGAGAATACTATCGTGGCGATGGAAAATCAGGGTAAGTTGCTGAATCGTATTGCAGGAGTATATTATAACTTGCGTGAGGCAGATACATCCGACGAGATGGATGCAATTGCGTTGCGTATTCAGCCAAAGATGACGGCTTTGAGTAATGATATCAGCCTTAATCCTAAACTCTTTGAGCGTGTAAAGGCTGTCTATGAGGGTTCACGTGAGGGCTTGTCGGCTGAGGATATTCGTCTGCTGGAGAAGACTTACAAGAACTTTACCCGTTCGGGCGCAGCACTCTCGGATGAGGATAAGGAGTTGTATCGTCAATACACTACCGAGCTGTCGGAGGCAACATTGATGTATGGTCAGAATGCTTTGGCTGCGACAAATGCTTTTACACTCAATATTACCGACGAAGCAAAGGTTGCCGAGTTGCCTGAGTTTGTTCGTGAGGCTTTGGCCGCAGAGGCAAAGGCTCGTGGCGAGCAGGGCTGGACCGTGACTTTGCAAGCACCAAGCTATGTGCCTTTTATGACCTATTCTTCACAGCGCGATTTGAAGGAGCAGCTGTATAAAGCCTATAATTCACGCGCTAAGGGTGGAGAGTTCGATAATACACCTATTATCCATAAGATTGTTGAGTTGAGAATGAAAATCGCTAAGTTGCTCGGTTTTGAGAACCATGCAGATTATGTTCTCGCGGAGCGTATGGCGGAGAATATCCCAACGGTAAACGATTTCTTGGATGAGTTGCGTGATGCTACTATAAAATATGCCAAGAAGGATTATAAGATGATAAATAAATATGCTCGCTCACAGGGCTTCAAGGGCGATGTAATGCCTTGGGATTGGGCGTATTATACAGAGAAATATAAGGCTGAGAAGTATGCCATCAGTGATGAGGATGTTAAGCCATATTTGAAGTTGGATAACGTAATCGAGGGCGTATTTATGGCGGCAACAAACCTCTACGGTTTGACTTTTACTCCTAATAAGGATATTACGGTATATCATCCAGACGTTACGGCGTATGAGGTTAAGGATAGCAATGGCGAGTTCTTGGCTGTATTGTATCTCGACTTCTTCCCACGTGCATCGAAGCGTTCAGGCGCATGGATGACTGAGTTCCGTGGTGCAAAGATTGAGAATGGTGTTGAGACCAGACCTTTGGTGTCGTTGGTGATGAACTTTACCAAGCCAACCGAAACAACCCCTTCGTTGCTCACTTTTGATGAGCTGGAGACCTTCTTACATGAGTTTGGTCACGCCTTGCATGGCATGCTGGGTAAGGGTAAGTATGAGTCATTGAATGGAACGAGCGTATATCGCGACTTCGTAGAGTTGCCATCGCAGATTATGGAGAATTGGGCAACCGAGAAGGAGTATTTGGATGCTTGGGCTAAGCACTATCAGACCGGCGAGCCTATCCCTGCGGAGCTTATAGAGAAGATTGTGGCTTCGAAGAACTATTTGGCGGCGTATCTGAATGTTCGTCAGCTCTCATTTGGTATGGTTGATATGGCATGGCATACACTCACAGAGCCATATACAGGCGATATAGAGTCATTTGAGAAGGAGGCGATGGCACCGGTACAGGTTACTCCATGGGTTGATGGAACGGCGATGTGTACTGCATTTACCCATATCTTCTCAGGCGGTTATGCGGCAGGATATTATGGCTATAAGTGGGCAGAGGTGTTGGCAGCAGATGCTTTCTCTTTGTTTGCTGAGAAGGGTATCTTTGACCAGAAGACCGCCTCAGCATTCCGTCATTTGTTGGAGCAGGGAGGTCAGCGTCACCCAATGGAGTTGTATGTTGAGTTCCGTGGCCATAAGCCGGAGACTGAGGCCCTCATTGAGTCTATGGGCTTGAAATAATAGAATCAATAATTGATAACAAGGAGCGGTCAAATTTGTTTGGCCGCTCTTTTTTTGTGCCCTTGAGAATGCGACCAAGCCCCGCCCTTTCTCAAGGCTGCGAGTAAGTGAGGGCAGAGGGTACTTGCACACTATGCCGAGCGAGAGCAGACAAGGGAGAGTTTATTTTTCTCCCAAAGGGAGGGGTTGGGGAGGGAATGTAGGTATAACCAACAAAAAGAGCAGTCGTTAGACTGCTCTTTTTGTTGGGCTACCAAGATTCGAACTTGGAATGACAGGACCAGAATCTGTAGTGTTACCATTACACCATAGCCCAATATGTGTGTCATTTGATTGACGCTGCAAAAGTAAAACATAATTTCTTTTCTGCAAAGAATTTTCGAAAAAAAATTACTTTATCGAATAATTATTTCACAGAATAGAGCGTTATACGTAAAATGCATATCTGTCGGGAGGTCTTAATGCAGAAAATTTTTAGTCAAAAATCTTCTGCGCCGGTTCGTGTAAAAAATAATTTTTATATCTTTACAAGGTTAAACGGTGCAAATTTCAAAAACACTAAAGTATATGAATCTAAAACTTAAACTAATTATCATGAACTTCCTGCAGTTTGCTGTCTGGGGTTCATACCTTACATCAATGGGTGGTTACCTCTATGCAGAGGGTTATCAGCACTTGATAGGTTGGTTTTATGCAATGCAGGGTGTGGTGTCTATCTTCATGCCTGCCATCATGGGTATCATTGCTGATAAGTGGGTGCCAGCACAGCGTCTTTTGGGATTCTGTCACGGTATGGCGGCTCTCTTTATTGCAGGTGCAGGATATTTCGGCTTTAGCCATCAGTTGACACCTATGTTTGTAATGTATTCGCTCAGTGTTGCATTCTATATGCCTACACTTGCGCTGTCAAACTCTGTGGCATACACTGCATTGGAGCAGGGTGGTTACGATACAATCAAGGCGTTCCCTCCTATCCGTGTATTCGGTACAGTAGGATTTATTGTTGCAATGTTGGTGTGCGATTTTGCAGGATTCCAGGCTAATTATATGCAGTTCTATCAGTGTGCGATTATTGGTATTACGTTGGCTCTATATGCTCAGTTATTACCACATTGCCCTGTCAGTAACTCTTCTGGTAAGAAATCGTTTGCGCAACGTTTGGGTTTGGATGCTTTTAAGCTCTTCAAGAGTAAGCAGATGGCTCTGTTCTTTATCTTCTCAATGCTTTTGGGTGTGTCGTTGCAGATTACCAATGGCTTCGCTAACGGTTTCATAACCTCGTTCAAGAATTTGCCAGAGTTTGCCAATACGTTTGGCGCAAACCACGCAAATGCTCTTATCTCACTCTCGCAGGTGTCGGAGACGTTGTGTATCCTGCTCATCCCATTCTTCCTGAAGCGATTTGGTATTAAGAATGTGATGCTTATCGCTATGTTTGCGTGGGTATTGCGTTTCGGCTTGTTCGGCTTGGGTAATCCAGGTACAGGATTGTGGATGTTCATCCTCTCGATGATTGTCTACGGCGTAGCATTTGACTTCTTCAATATCTCGGGCTCGCTGTATGTAAACGATAACACAAGTGGTGAGATGCGTTCATCGGCACAGGGCTTGTTTATGATTATGACAAACGGTATCGGTGCTACCATAGGTACTTTGGGCGCACAGGCTATCGTAAACCGCTTCGTTCCTGCAACTATTGAGAATGCCGAGAAGGTCGTTACTAATGGTGCTGCGGTAGCTGAGGGCTGGAGCCACACGTGGCTTATCTTCGCAGGCTATGCGTTGGTTGTAGCTGTGATGTTTGCTATTATGTTCCGCTACAAGCATCAGCCTGAAGTGAAATAATTGTTGGAGATATAATAAAATAAGGAGCATTTCGATTGAAATGCTCCTTATTTTATTGTTATGTCGCCTTATGAGCGAATCTGTGCACCGGCACGCTGCTCAAGCTGGCGAGCTATATTTGCCATTGTCTTCTCGATAGTCTTATCGTTGAGGGTCTGCGTCTTGTCCTCCAAAGTGAAGCCAAGAGCGTATGACTTCTTACCCTCAGGAAGCTTGTCGCCCTCGTATACGTCGAATAGGGTAACCTTCGTAAGGAGCTTTTTCTCCGAAGCGAAGGCAATCTGACGTAGCTGAGCAAATGTTACATCCTTATCAACCAGCAGAGCCAAGTCACGCTTAACCTCTGGGAACTTCGAGAGCTCCTCGACAGCGATAGTGTGCTTCTTAGCGGCGCGCACAATAAGCTCGAAGTATATCTCGGCGAAGTATACCGACTGCTTGATACCCATCTTGCGCAGTAGAGCAGGTGCAACAACACCCATCTCAACCATCGCACGGTTACCCTGCATAAGAGCGATAGCATCAGCGTAGAGGTCACTCTCCAAAGGCTCGTTCTTGAGCGAGTAGATGTCGATACCGAAGCGACGCAACAGCTTCTCTACGGCGTGGCGCAATGTGTAGAATGATGATGGCTCAGCCTTCACGTTCCACGAAGCAGTCGCCTCAGCACCTGTTACAGCCAATGCAATACGATACTTCTCGGTGTAGGCACTCAGTGGCTTCTCCTCATCCTTAGCCTCGGCATTGTAGAAGTAGCAGTTACCCAACTCAAAGAGCTTGAGGTCGGCGTTGCGGTGGTTGATATTAAGCTCGATAGCCTCCAGAGCATTGAACAGCAATGTCTGACGCATCACATTCAAGTCGGCACTCAGCGGATTGAGGATGCGAACACAGTTCTCTGCTTTATAAGAGGTCAAGCCCTCGTAGTAGCTACCCTTGGTGAGTGAGTTAGACATAATCTCGGTGTAGCCCGTAGCTGCCAAGTGGTCGGCAGCAATGTTGATAAGGCGATTCTTATCGGGGCGTGGTGCATACGAGAGGGTAGAGTGAACAGCCTGTGGAATCTCAACATTGTTATATCCATAGATACGGAGTATATCCTCTACCAAGTCAGCCTCACGCTGAACGTCTACACGATATGGTGGAACGGCAACCTTCAATGTGCGGCCATCTTCCTCCAAAATCTTAACCTCCAAAGCGTCGAGGATGGTGCGTACGGTCTGCTCCTCAATCTTCTTACCGATGAGCATATCGACGCGGTCCAATGAAACCTCAAATACGAAATCCTCAGCAGGTGTAGGATTCAAGTCGGTAATCTCGCTTGAAATCTTACCGCCAGCAAGTTCCTTCATCAAGAGGGCTGCACGCTTAAGAGCATATACCTGCATGTTAGGGTCTACGCCACGCTCAAAGCGGAATGATGCGTCGGTATTCAGACCGTGATGCTTCGCTGAGCGGCGGATAGATACAGGGTTGAAGTATGCACTCTCCAGGAAGACGTTGGTCGTAGTGTCGCTGATACCAGAGTCCAAGCCTCCGAATACGCCACCGATACACATTGGTCGCTCAGCCGAGCAAATCATCAAGTCTTGAGCCGATAGTGTACGCTCTACACCATCCAGAGTAACGAACTTTGTGCCCTCCTCGCAGTTCTTAACCACAACCTTATGACCCTCGACCTTATCGGCATCGAAGGCGTGGAGTGGCTGACCAAGCTCAAAGAGAACGTAGTTGGTGATATCGACCAAGTTGTTCTTAGGGTTGATACCTGCGGCGCGCAACTCATTCTGCATCCACTCCGGAGATGGAGCAATTGTACAACCTGTAACGGTCAAACCTGCATAGCGAGGTGCAGCCTCGGTGTTCTCTACAACAACCTCGAAAGGCATATCGTGGTTATCTACCTTAAAATCCTCTACCGATGGCATCTTCAGACGAACATCCTCGCCACGACTGCGCAGATAAGCTACCAAGTCGCGAGCTACGCCGATGTGTGATGCAGCATCAATACGGTTAGGTGTGAGGCCAATACCGATAAGATAGTCATCCTTGACATTGAGGAAGTCGCGTGCCGGCATACCGACAGGAGCATCCTCGGCAAGTTCCAAAATGCCCTCGTGAGAGGTGCCGATGCCCAACTCGTCCTCAGCACACAACATACCGAGAGACTCTACACCGCGAATCTTGCTGCGCTTAATCTTGAACTCCTCATCACCTCCGTTGGGATAGAGCACAGCTCCTACCGTAGCACACATAACCTTTAAGCCCTGGCGGCAGTTAGCAGCTCCACAGACAATCTGCAAAGGCTCCTCTGCACCGACATCAACTGTGGTGATGTGCAGGTGGTCTGAGTCGGGGTGGTCCTCACAAGTGAGTACCTTACCTACGACAACGCCTGCAAGACCGCCTTTGATGGTCTCTATCTTACGAAAATCCTCTACCTCCAGACCAATGTCTGTAAGGATACGAGCAACCTCCTCAGCTGAGAGGTTGGTGTCGATATATTTCTTTAACCAACTGAAAGAAATCTCCATAATATATAGTTTTTGCGTTAATTTTTCTTCTAACGGACAAAGATACTAAAATTTCTGCAATATATGCATCTATTTGCTGCCCAACCACAAAAATATCATTCCGATAAGAATCAGCACAAGGTCTATTGCCTTCGAACGGAGGTTCTTTTCGCGGAAAAGCATAGCTCCGCAGACAAATGATACCACAACAGATGAACGACGTATCATCGAGACAACCGATATCATAGCCTCGTCGCGGCTCAATGCTGTGAGGTATGCTAAGTCGGCAGCCGATAGCAAAATCGATATCATAGGAATTGCCCATGACCAATGAAAATGTGTCGATTTCTTGCCTTGAATAATAAGAATGACAGCTACCGCCACAGACATCATTGCCGCTTGATAGAGATTGTACCAGCTCTGTACGAAAAGAGGTGGTAATGAGGTCATTATATAGCGGTCATAGAGTCCGCTGACAGCTCCCATAACAGCGGCAGCGGCAACGGCTAAAATCCAGATGTTGTGGCGAAAGTCTATACCCTCCTTGCGAGAGGAGCGACTGAGTAGAAAAATCGAAAAGATAGCCAACACAACGCCTATCCACTGCATCGCATTGAGTCGTTCGCCGAAGATTAGAAGTGCGCCGAGCAGAACAAGCACAGGGCGGGTGGCGTTGATAGGACCTACGATAGTTATAGGTAGGTGTTTAATGCCGATATATCCGAAAATCCACGACGAAAGGACAATGGCGGATTTTACTATAATGAGCAGATGGTCGCCCATTGTGCCAGAATATTCGACAAAAGGTGTTGCCTCAAACCATCCGAGCGAGAATGAAGCCGAGATGATTGCTGGCAGGAATATAAGCGAAGAGAAGAGGGTGTTCAGCAGTAGAACAATAGGTACGGAGTTCTCCCTGAGAGCCTGTTTCTTAGCTACGTCGTAGAAGCCTAAAAGGGCAGCCGAGAGAAAAGCCAAACTAACCCACATATTTGACTAAGCTATTAATAATCCGATGATTACAAATGTGGCAAGCGTAAGGCTGGCAAGTCCGTTAAGAGTGCCGAAAGCGATGCCTATGTTACGCTGACGGGATGGGGTTACAAGGATGTGCTCGAGGATGATTATGGCGGTAAAAAGTGCCGCTCCAATCCATATCCAAAGATTGTGTGGAAGCAACCAAACATACCACGCCAAAGCCGCAATTGTCAGGATGTGCAGGCCTATGCTTATGTAGAGCGATGTGCGAATAGAGAACCGCGCAGGGATAGAGTGCAGACCTCGTTTGCGGTCAAAATCTCTATCTTGCAGAGCGTAGATAATATCAAAGCTGCCGCACCACGTCATAACGACAAATGCCAATATGCAAGGCACTAAAGCAAACTCGCCACGTACGGCGATATATGCTCCCAAAGGAGCGATTCCGAGCGATAGTCCGAGTACCAGATGCGCGAGCGATGTGAAGCGTTTACAGTAGCTGTACGCCATAACAACAGCAAGTGCTACCGGAGAGAGCCAAGCGGTCAGTGAGTTAATGGTTATAGCAGTGATAATGAATCCGATAGCATTTATAGCGACAAACCCTAAAGCTGCCTTTGGCGAGATTTTGCCTGCGGGAATCTCTCGGCCTGCGGTACGTGGATTCTCGGCGTCAATTCTCCAATCTGCCCAACGGTTGAAACCCATAGCAACATTGCGGGCAAAGACCATACATAGCACAACCTGAAGCAGCAAAATCCAGAGGTTGCTGACGGGAATAGGTGAGCTAATGATAGCGTATGTGAATGACATCAATGCAAATGGCATTGCGAATATTGTATGTGAGAACTTGACAAGTCCTGCGTATTTGGCGATGGTATTCATTATTTGATTGTTTTGCGGTGCAAATATACAACAAAAACTTGAGAGGTTGTATCCTATTTTATATTACGGGAAAAATTAGTATATTTGCACGCTTATACACATTATATATATGAAAAAGATTCGTAACTTTTGTATTATAGCCCATATCGACCACGGTAAATCAACCTTGGCAGACCGTCTGTTGGAGTATACCAATACGCTAAATCAGCGCGAGATGCAGTCGCAAGTGTTGGATGATATGGATTTGGAGCGTGAGAAGGGTATTACCATTAAGAGTCATGCGATACAGATGGAGTATCGTGCCAAGGATGGCGAGACATATATTTTGAATCTTATTGACACTCCGGGACACGTCGATTTTTCATACGAAGTGTCGCGTGCAATTGCTTCGTGCGAGGGTGCATTGCTGGTGGTGGATGCTACGCAAGGTATTCAGGCTCAGACCATATCAAATCTCTATTTGGCTATTGGTAACGACTTGGAGATCGTACCTGTGCTGAATAAGATTGATGTGGAGTCGGCGATGATTGACGAGGTTAAGGATCAAATTATCGACCTTATCGGTTGTAAGGATGAAGATATATTGCTCGCATCAGGTAAGACCGGTCAGGGTGTGGAGGATGTGCTGGAGGCTATTGTAGCGCGTATTCCTGCCCCTGCGGGAGATGATGACGCACCGCTGCAAGCACTGATTTTCGACTCAGTATTTAACCCTTTTAGGGGTATTATTGCATATTTTAGAGTCTTTAACGGCACAATCCGTAAGGGCGACCACGTAAAATTCTTCAATGCCGGCAGCGACTACGATGCCGACGAGGTGGGTGTATTGAAACTGAAGATGTGCCCACGTGGCGAGATTCGTTCGGGTGATGTGGGTTATATCTGTTCGGGAATTAAGAACTCGAAGGATGTAAAGGTGGGAGATACCATTACATCTGTGGCGAACCCATGTAGCGAAGCTATTGCCGGTTTTGAGGATGTGAAGCCTATGGTCTTTGCGGGTGTATACCCTGTGGAGGCGGATGAGTACGAGGATTTGCGTGCTTCATTGGAGAAGTTGCAGCTAAATGATGCTTCGCTGACATTTGAGCCTGAGAGTTCGTTGGCCCTCGGATTCGGTTTCCGTTGCGGTTTCTTGGGATTGTTGCATATGGAGATTATCCAAGAGCGTCTGTATCGTGAGTTTGATATGGATGTGATTACCACCGTGCCTAACGTATCGTATCGTATTACGACTACATCGGGCGAGGTGTTGGAGGTTCACAACCCATCGGGATTGCCTGAGGTTACTAAGGTTGCAACTATCGAGGAGCCATATATCAATGCTCAGATTATTACAAAAGCAGATTTCCTGGGCGCTGTAATCAAGCTATGTATCGATAAGCGAGGTGTGATGAAGAATCAGAACTTTATCACGCAGGACCGTGTGGAGGTTAATTTTGAGATGCCACTCTCGGAGATTGTTTTTGATTTCTATGATAAGTTGAAGAGTATATCTAAAGGTTATGCTTCGTTTGACTATCACCGTACAGGTTATCAGCCTTCGAAGTTGGCTAAACTGGATATTCTGCTCAATGGCGAGCAGGTGGATGCCCTTTCATCACTTATCTATGCCGACCATGCTTACGATTTTGGTCGTAAGATGTGTGAGAAGCTTAAGGAACTTATCCCACGACAGCAGTTTGATATCGCTATTCAGGCGGCTATCGGCGCGAAGATTATCGCTCGTGAGACGGTTAAGGCTGTACGTAAGGATGTGACGGCGAAGTGTTACGGAGGCGATATATCGCGTAAGCGTAAACTTCTGGAGAAGCAGAAGGCCGGTAAGAAACGTATGCGTCAGGTGGGTCAGGTGCAGGTGCCACAGTCAGCGTTCCTTGCAGTCTTAAAGATGGATTAACATAAGATAAATTATAAGATTATGAAGAAAACCCTTATTGATCTTTTTGAGTCGTCGGTGGCTCAATATGGAGAGAAGACGTTTTTGTTGGAGAAGCACGATGGAGCTTTTCAGCCAACAACCTATGCAGAGAGTAAGGAGATTGCAGTGAAGATTGGTGCAGGTTTGGCAGCTATTGGTGTTAAGCCTCGTCAGACAGTATCTATTCTTGCTGAGGGTTGTAACAATTGGATTCTTTCGGAGCTCGGTTTGTTGTATGCCGGAGCTATCAGTGTGCCACTCTCAATTAAGTTGGAGGAGGCAAATGACCTATTGTTCCGTCTGCGTCATGCCGAGGTGGAGACAATTATCGTGTCGCAGTATCAGTTGCCTAAGATTCGCAAGATTCTTAAGGAACTGCCACTCGTTAAGCGAGTGATTATCTTTGAGTATAGCGGTGAGTTACAGGAGGGCGAGATGCTGTTGCAGGATGTTGTAGCTAAAGGTGAGGAGTATCTCAAGGAGAATGAGAAGGAGTTTTTCGCTATCAGCGAGGCGTTGCAGAATGATGATTATGCGACTATTACTTACACCTCAGGTACTACGGCAGATCCAAAGGGTGTGATTTTGACACACCGTAACTATACAGCTAATGTGGAGCAGGCTTTGACCCGTATCTCGATTCCTTCGGGCTATCGTACGCTCATCATCCTGCCTTTGGACCACTGCTTTGCTCACGTATGCGGTTTCTATATTATGATTGCTTGTGGAGCATCGGTGGCTACTACACAGGTTGGCCGTACTCCAATGGAGACGTTGAAGAATATACCTTTGAATATCCGTGAGGTGAAGCCTCATTTCTTGCTATCGGTGCCTGCTTTGGCAAAGAACTTCCGTAAGAGTATCGAGACTTCAATCCGTAAGAAGGGTAAGACAACTGAGAAACTCTTTAACTTCGCTTTGAAGGTATCTTACTCATATAACCAGGATGGTTTTTCGAAGGGTAAGGGATGGCGTTGTATGTTGAAGCCATTGGTTTGGCTCTTTGATAAGATTCTCTTTAAGAAGGTGCGTGAGGCCTTTGGTGGAGAGTTGCAGTTCTTCGTTGGTGGTGGAGCGTTGCTCGACTCGGAGTTGCAGCGTTTCTTCTACGCAGTAGGTATGCCTATGTATCAAGGTTATGGTCTGTCAGAGGCTACACCTATCATCTCGACAAACTCTATCGGTAAGAAAAACCACCGTTTTGGCTCATCGGGTAAACTTATCCAGCCTTTGGAGATAAAGATTTTGGATGAGGAGGGTCGTGAGATGCCTACCGGACAGAAGGGTGAGATTGTTATCAAGGGTGAGAATGTGATGGCCGGTTATTGGAAGAACCCAACAGCTACGGCAGAGACTGTGAAGGATGGCTGGCTCTATACGGGCGATATGGGATATATGGCCGAGGATGGTTTCTTGTATGTGCTTGGCCGTTTTAAGAGCCTTTTGATTTCGGCTGATGGCGAGAAGTATAGCCCAGAGGGAATGGAGGAGGCTATCGTTGATAAGTCACCTCTTATCGACCAGATTATCATCTATAATAATCAGAGCCCTTATACTTCGGCTATCGTAGTACCAAATAAGGAGGCTATGCGTAAGCTTCTGGATGGAAAGAACGACGCTGAGGCTGCGAAGGTGGCTGCGAAGGCTATATCGGAGGAGATTGATAAGTATCGCACAGGTGGTGTCTATGCAGACGAGTTCCCAGACCGTTGGTTACCAGGTGCGTTGGCTATCGTAGGCGAGCCTTTCACTGAGCAGAATGGTTTGGTGAATAGTACCATGAAGGTTGTTCGTGGTAAGGTTGAGGAGTACTTCAAGGATCGTATCGATTACGTATATACCCCAGAGGGCAAGAAGTATGATAACGAGAAGAACTTGGAGTCTATTTTGAAGATTGCAAAGTAGGGTTTAAGTTATCTCTAAGCAAAGAGGGACTGTGCTGCTACACAGTCCCTCGTGCTTTGTGGTGATGAACCTCGCTGGTGGTTTCGCTCTATAATTGCGCAATCAGAAAATCTATATCCTCGCTTCGTGTGGCCCAGCTTGTGGCGAGTCGGATAACGGTTTTGCCATTGGGCAGATGTTCCCACTCGCTGAAGGTTGTAATCGCTCGCAAGTGCTCAAGCTCTTCAGCCGTCAGTGCGAAGAATAGCTGATTGGTTGGCGTAGGAATAAAGACTTCGTAGCCCCTCTTAATCATAGCCTCTCGCAAGCGAATCGCTTGGTCGATAGCATTTTGAGCGATGCGTAAGTACAAGCCGTCTGTAAAAAGAACGTCGAACTGAATACCCAACATACGACCTTTTGCCAATAGTGCGCCGCTCTGCTTGATTGTGGTGAAGAAGTGAGGTATAAGTCCCGCTTTAGGGATGACGACAGCTTCGCCAAACATTGCTCCTACCTTTGTGCCACCAATGTAGAATACGTCGCATAGACGAGCTAAATCACGTAGAGTAATATCTGCCCCCTCAGCCGCTAAACCATAGCCTAAACGAGCACCATCTACGAAAAGTGGAATCTCCCATTTGTGACACACTGCCGATAGAGCCTCCAACTCTGCAAGAGTATAGATGGTTCCATACTCTGTTGGGTGCGAAATATAGACCATTCCCGGCCAAACCATGTGGTCCCAAGCCTCGTCATTGCGAAAAGCGGCTATATAGTTATCTACGGCATCGGCAGAGATTTTACCGTTGCAATGCGGTATAGGTAATACTTTGTGACCACTTGCTTCGATTGCTCCGGCTTCGTGAAGCGCGATATGGCCCGTATCGGCAGCAATAACACCCTCGTATGGTCGTAGCATAGCGCGTATGACGGTGGCATTGGTCTGCGTTCCTCCGACTAAGAAGTGTACCTCAGCATTGGGAGCATCGCACGCCTCGCGTATGCGATTACGGGCTGATTCGCATATCTCATCGCAGCCATAACCTACGCTCTTCTGCATATTGGTAGCGGCCAAACGCTCCAAAATCAATGGGTGCATACCCTCCATGTAGTCGTTATCGAAGTGTTGCATGGTTTAAAAATATGATAGTGCTAATTCTTCATTAAATATTTTTGTTGCAAAATTTTGCGAAATAATACGGTAATGCGGATGGTAGGCGGCGTTGAATCTATCGCTATGGTGTACGACGTATTCTCCCCGGTCTAACATCTCTGCTATGGCTGCAGAGTCGTTATCAAGATTAGGTAGGGTGGGAGCTACGCTTCGTACCACAGCTTCAATTACGTTCCATTCTCGTTGCCAACTCTCCAGTAGCGTGACGTCTATATCCTTCGCACTTGCCATAAAGGCATCGACGAGCGTATCAATATCAATGGCGCCACTCTTTACCCATGCTAAATCGACACGGTAGTAGTTGGTACGCCAACCGCATGGCTCCAGCGTAGGCTCAGTCTCAGATGCTACCTGCTCCATTTCGGAGAGGATATAACGCCTTACGCTCTCCCTGTTGGAGAGGGCGTGAGCAGGTCCAAAATAGTCTTGAAATGAGCCTTTGTAGATGTCTTGCAGTGTCGCTTCGGGATAACGCTCCAGAAACGACACTACATATTCCTCAATTGGCTTTCAGTCAATATTTATCAACTCGTAGGTCTTGCTACCCAAGCCAATCTGCTCGGCGTAATCTACGATATGTGTGGCGTGACGCTCCTTGATGCGCTGCTTGAGTGGCTCACTGTCGTCGCCCTCTGATGAGGTGTGGCCAAATACCAAGTCCAAACAAGCCTGGTCAAGAGCCACAGGGTCGGTAGAAGCTAAGATACCCATATCCTTCAATACAGGGTCTGCGGGATGTGCGCTGCAATCGCAATCAACTGACATATTGTTCATTACGTTGATGTAAACTATGCGCTCGCCATTGCCAAAGAAGGTGTGGATAGATTGTGCAGCAGCTGCCATAGACTCCAAGAAACCATCCTGGTCACCCATATACTTCCACATCTCATCGATGTCGTCAGTGTTACCAACAGAGTGGATGTAAGCCTTACCACGTGAAGAGGCAATGCCGATTGATTGGTTCTTCAGCACGCCACCGAAGCCACCCATAACATGGCCCTTGAAGTGTGCAAGGTTAATCATAAAGTTGTAATTCTTGAGGTGGTTACCTACCAAGTTATACTTGATGTGGGTAGTATCTTGCACCTCCAACTCGAAGTCACCCTCGCCATCCATAATATCAACAGGAGCGATAGCTGTAAAACCATGGTCCTCAGCAACCTTCATGTGCTCCTCGGTAGTGTAACGAGGTCCGCGATAGGCTGTGTTGCACTCTACGATTGTACCGTTTACATTCTTAACCAAAAGACCAATAAGCTCAGGCTTAAGATAGTTCTTACCTCCAGGCTCGCCTGTGCTAATCTTTACTGCCACAGCGCCCTGAGGCTCGACGCCCAATGCTTCAAAGACCTTTACAAGGCCCTCAGGAGAGATGTCGGTTGTCATATAAACTTTAGGCTGGTCAGCAGTAGTCTCAGCTTTCTTTGCTGGTTGGTTACAGCATGATACAAATATTGGCAAAGCCAATAAAAGGGTAAAAATTACACGTTTCATATACTTATCTATTTAATAGTTTGCTATATAACGTCGTAATTTTAGTAAATTTTTTTGATATATTCATCAGTCGGTGGCAACTTTTTTGCAATATGATTAAAATTTAATGTTTGAAAGATGTCAGCTATTGATATACAAGAAATCATTTTTAGTAAGAGTGGTAAGAAGATTTCTCAGCCGATAGCCTCTTTGTTAAGACTAATTATTCATCAGCGGGAAATAAATGAGATTATTCTGTCGGGAGAGGGATTGCCACCGCGAGAGTTTGTTGCTCATGCGTTGCGAAAAATGCAGATTCGGTATCGTATCTTTGGATTTAGTCCGGTGCCGAATCAGAGGTATATCTTTGCCTCGAACCACCCGCTTGGAGGACTGGATGGCGTGATGTTGGCAGATGCAGTAGGGGAGTGTTGTATAATTGCAAATGACCTGCTTACGAATATAGCTCCGATGCGGGAGATGTTTGTTCCTATAAATAAATTCGGCAAGCAAAGTCACGAAAATAGAACGCTGTACGATTCTGCTCTTGCTTCTGCTAAACCTGTTATTACTTTTCCGGCAGGTCTTTGTTCCCGACGCCAAAAAGGCAAAGTCGAGGATAGAGAGTGGAGTCCTCGTTTTGTAAGGGATGCTGTGAGATTCTCTCGCAAAATAGTTCCGACATACGTTGAGGGCGCTCTGTCGCAACGCTTTTATGCTATTCACTCCTTGCGGCGAAGGTTTGGTATCGCTACAAACGTAGAGATGTTACTGCTGGCAGATGAGATGTTTCGGCAGCGAGGCAGAGAGTTTCGTATTGTATTTGGTAATCCGCTCGTTGCGCCCTCAGATACTTCTGCTTACCTCGCAGCACAAGAAATCCGCAAGAGCTGTTACGCCCTTGCGGATATGTTGCCTAATGTCTAACCTATCTTTATATATTCCACGGGTTGCACCTTCTGCTGGTCCAAAGGGAATGAGCCATATTTCACTCTATCGAAATCAATTGTCATAAGGTCAATGCAGCGTATAGTGTTGTTATACATTGTTTTGTAGTAAATTTTACGCGCCGTAAGGTCAGTGGCGACGGTCCACTGTGTTGCGCTAGGAATAGCGGGAGCCTTGCCTGCGGGGTGTTCTATGCCGATAGGAACATCGAAGTTGTTGAGCAGATGAAAGCACTGCATCACGGTTGCCTCGCCCGTTGCGAGCTGTGGGGCTGTGGCACGATAAAATGCTGCTCTGACAAAGCGTGATGGAGGAGTAGCATCTCCCGGCAAGCCGAGAAATCCCGAGTTACCACCCATGGGCTGAAGCTTCTGCATACCAAGCGTCTGCGGCGGAGCATTGCCCGGGAAGAGATTGACGTAGTTATTAAGATTGGTTAAGTGCCACATAAAACCTGGTGAGTTGGTCAGTACCCCAACCGTATTCTCATAGAAATTTACTCTGCCCCCAACTATCTCCATAACTACTTGTCGCCCTGATGGCTCACCGATGCGCCAATGTACCACAGACGACTGCTCAAGAGCCACGACGCGAACCTCGCGTATCGCATGTTTTGCCTCCTCGATGGTAGCACAAGTCGATAGTAACCACTCAACGACTTGCAAATCACCTATGGTGGTGGAGGCGTAGCGCTGGTCGTACTCTGCGTATCCGCCGTAGTGCGGGAAGAAGAACAATCCCGCCGAAAGGCCCTTTTCGTTGATTCCTTCTGTGATGAAATGAACATTGACAACAGATAGACCGACAACACCATAGCGCGCCTCGAACTTAAGACCATTTTCACCTAATGGTGTGTAGGCGGTGAATTTCTCGCCTCGCGGAATAACTACGTAGCGGCTATCCAACTCGCCCGCCGCGGCCTCGACAGTACGTGCTTGGATGTAAGAGCCATCGGCAGCCGTAAGTGAGATGCCGGTACAAGCCAGAGCTGATATACTGCCATAGAGTAGAGCGGAAAGGCTTAGCATAATACTTTTTTGATTCATAGATTTTGTGTTTAAGATTTATCCACGGAAAAAGCATATATTATGCCACGCTCGGCTCTCTTGTTGTAGCTTCTCTATACCTATATATAATAATATAGCCAAGAGCTTGTTGCCCTTGGCTATCTATGAATCGTATTACGCCAAATACCTATTTGTGACCTGCAACCTATTGCATAGTCACTATTGCTTTTGCTGATACTGAACTTGTGCCACCACTAAGCAGGTTGCCTACAATATTTGTCTTGTAGTTCTGCTGGACAGGGATGTCGTGATACGAGATGGTCTTCTCGTTATTGCTACTATCCTTATATCCAAATGTGATGTCTACCAGCGACTGCTCTCCGGTTACCAATAGGTAGTTGAAAGCCAATATGTCGTACTGCGCAGAGTTTACACTAACCTCTCCGTCTGGCATTGCCGAGTAGTCGAATGTAAGCGTCTGCGGTGTGCCTGTGACGTTGTTTGCTCTAAGGTCGAAGGTAGTATAAACATCCTCAACAACGACCTTTGTCTGCGTAATCGAAACACCAGCTGTGGCGTAGTCCGCTGTGGCGATATTTACCTGAGCGAAAGGTCGCTTAAGTGTAATCTCATGGCTGATTGGACCTGTGACCAATCCTACTTGATGATAGCAGAAGAAGGCGTCGTATGACTCCTGATTTGCTTTCAATGGCGCAGTTGTGTCGTAGGTGAATGTTGCATGCTCCCAATCAACAGCGTATGGTGCATCGGCACTCTCAGCCCAGAATAATACGTCGTATGACAAGTTGTTTACAAAAGGAATTGACACCTGAGCAGTCAATCCATTCATCGTAGTTGGAGTCTCCGAGCAGAAAAGCATCTCTTTGGTGTTATGGTCATAGACAGCCCAATGCAGATCAGTAGCCTGCATGCCTGAGCCGTAGACGCGGGTGAAGTACTCCAAAGTAGAGATGTTAAATGTAATCTCAGATGTCTGCTCCGCAGGCTTCTGAGTAGGCTTGATTAGGGACTCATCCTTTGTACAAGATGTTGCGAGTGTCGCTACTGCAACAACTGCCATTAAAAGGAACTTTTTCATAGTGTTATATTTCAGTTCTAATTTGATAAAATTCTCAACTGTGAATACATACGTATACACCCAATTGCAAAGTTATATAATGTGCTGTTGAAATCCAAATTTTAACAGATGATATTTGGTCGTAATTATATAATAAAACTGCATCCTCCCCGAAAGAAGGATGCAGTAAATATTTGTTTATATACAAAGATTACCAAGCGCACTCAACGCCGTTAATCTTAATAGCAACATCGTTGCGAGAGAAAATCTCGTCAAACTCCTTGTAGTTCTCTGCTGTGTAAGCTACACCATTAACTGTACAGTTCTCAAACTCGTAAGTCTTGTCTGCGCCGATGCAGTCAATCCACTCGTTTGCAGTAGTGCCGTCGAATGTAAACTCGCAATTAACGAGCTTTGCGCTACCCCAAAGGTTTGCACCGTTGTAACCGCTTCTGCCGTTACCTATAAAAGTACAACCCTCGAAAGTAACCAATGTAAGAACACTACCCAAAGCATTGAAACCAGAGATAGTACAGTTGCGGAAGATTACATCATTTTCACCACCGTCGAAGTGGATACCGTAAACATCACCGCTAAATACACAATCCTCGAATACTACTGTCTCGCCAGCGTAGTTGTAACGCGATGCGTTGCTACCGTCGAAGGTACAGCCCTTGAAAGTACCATTGATAGTATTGCGAGTCGCACTACCAGTTGGGTTAGAGAATGTTGCACCAATAACTGTTGCACCGCTGATGTTCAAGTTAGATTGACCTGTAAATACAGTGCCCTCAGCACAGTTGAGAGTTACATTCTTATTCAAACCGCTTGGCATAGTGTACTCGCCAGTAGCAATGTTGATTACGGTTGTTTGGCTTGCATCTACATTCTTAATAGCCTCTGTGAGCTCCTCTGCTGATGCTACATCCTCAACAACCTCAGATACCAACTTATCCAATTTGTTGTCAATGTAGATAGTCTGATTCTCAGGGTTAGCTACTACGTAGTGATTTACACCTGTGCCAAGAGTAGTGTTGTTAATCTTAACAGTGTACTTGTCGCCAGGATATGCAGAAGAACCCAACTCTACGAAGTTCTCAGAGTTCTCAACCTTGTTACCGTTGAATACAGCAAAGTTACCCTCACCGGCTACATACTTCAAAGAGTAGTCCTTAGCTGTTGTGAAAGTACAGTTATTAACCTCCATATCAACCTTACCGTAAATCTGCATTGCACGTGCGCTTGCGTGGTTCTCCTTACCCTCGAATACGCACTTGTTGAACTTGAATGTAACCAAATCAGTAGTCCACCAAGTCATAATACCAGTCTCGCGACCAGATGTGCCGGCAACGATAAACTTACAGTCATCGAAAGTGAAGTGACCTCCCCAAGCACCTACGCAAGGAGCAATATTCTGAGCTGTACCTGTAAACCAGCCACCCTCAGCACGTGTTGTAACGATAGAGTTGTCGAAAGTGATACCCTCAACCTTTACTGTTGAAGGAACACCATTTGTCTGATGGTCAAGACCTGCGAGAATTACCTCGCCGTTAGCCTTCAAAGTAATATCCTTCTGACCTACAACATCCAAAACAACAGGATATGTACCCTCTGCGATATTGAAAATCTCGCCCTTAGCAGCACCCTTGACTGCGTTTACGAGCTCCTCAACAGTAGCAACAGAACGACCTATGTACTCAGCAGTGTTGCCTGAGTGAGTACAGTTTGTCTTGATAGAGGCACCCTCTGCATAAGCATCGCAGTCAAATGGCCACCATGCACTCTCGGTAGCTGTTGTCTGCTTAGCATTAGTCAAGATGAACTTGTTGTTTGTAGAGGTACAGTTATCCATTGTTGACATTCCGTTTGACTTAAATGCAAATACAGAACCTGCCAAACCTCCCAAATTGTGGTAACCGCGAATTGTAATACCATCCACATCACAATCAGTAAATGAAAGATTTGTACCCTCGTGGGTTGCACAGAAGCCCAACAGTCCACCGATGCGAATACCTAAGTTAGCGCGACTCTCAAGGTAACCACCCTTAACATCAACATTTTCCAAGACAATCTTACCGTATGTCCAACCAATCACTGTTCCTACGAAGTTTCCTCCGACAGAAATTTGAGGATCTATAAATGTAAGATTCTTAAATGTCCAATTAATGCTATTATGGCTAATAAAGCCTGCATAGCCGTCTTCCTTATTGATGTTTAGGCCCTCGATTTTATGACCGTTACCATCGAATACGACATTACTTGAGCCCTTGCCAAATGTATGTATAGGAGTCCACTCGTGCTCGCTCATATCGAGGTCAGCCATAAGCTTAACGGTCTTGTTGTTGAATGTTGCTGGAGAAGCAGTAATCTCGCTTGCAAACCAAGCCAACTCACTACCTGTCTTAATCTCATATACACCCTCTGCTGTTGGAGTTACAGTCTTCTGAGTGCCATCCCATATGTCATACAAGTAACCAGGCTCCTCCTCGAAAGCAGGACGGATGATTACCTCGAAATCAACTGAGCTTGTGAGCAAGTTACCCAAGATGTGAGTACGGTGGTTGCGCTCAACAGGAACGTTATCCCACTCCTTCTCAGCAACGTCAGTGTTGTTGGCGTTGAAAGTAACCTTAACCAACTCCTTCTCGTTTACGAGCAGGTAGTTCATTGCCATCCACTTGTAGTTCTTGCCATTGATAGCAAGTGTCTCAGTTGGCATAGTCTCGAAGTTGAAAGTACGAACCTCCTCGCCGCTTACAGCGCCACTAACAAAGTCCAAAGTGTTGTAAGCCTTAACCTTAACCTCAGTCTTGTCGAATGTCTCGCCTGACTTAACCATTGTATCCCAATCCAAAGTAGCGACGTTCAACTGAGCGAAAGGACGGAAGAGTTCTACGGTCTTAGTGATACCGCTCTGAACCTTCATATTCTCAACCTTAGCATAGAAACCATCCAATTTCTCGTTGTTAGCCTTGATGTCTGTGTAGTTTACAGTCATCTTCTTGCCGGCAGCGTCGAAAGTGTAAGGAGCGTCGGCGTTCTGAGCCCAGAAGATAAAGTTGTAAACCTTACCATCGATCAGCTCCATCTTCACATCAGCAGTGATGTTGATAGAAGTTGTGCCGTCCAAAGCAGCGATGTGATTCCACTGTGCGTCGTAAACAGCATAGTGAAGGGTCTGAGCTGTCGTACCATCACCAATAGCACGAGTTGCGAGCTCAGGAGCAGTGACTTTGAATGTCACAAAGTTGTCGCCATAGCTAATGCCGCTATCCTCCTTAGAGCAAGATACTGCGAGCATAGCCACTGCTGCAACCATCAAAAAAAGCATCTTTTTCATAATAGTGAATTTAGTAAGTTTTTAGTAAAAAAATTATAATTTTCAATCTCAAATATTCTTATTTCTTATATAAAAGCACACGGAACTATACTACATATAGTACAAGCATAGATATGTAATTTTATGCAAAAAATCCAAACTTTTTTCTTCTTTTTTACGCTAAATTACCTAATCTTATGTATTATTTTGATTATCAAGGCTTTACAAGTGGATAATTTGTGCGTTTATCTATATTGTCAATTCGGAGAGGTTACCTATGCAAAAATCGGTGCGTTTTTCGCTCTATAATAAAAAAAATACCACAAGTTTTGACGCTTGTGGGTGAGTTTTTGCTTTTCCACAAGCTCCTAAAATGGAGGTTTAAAGCACCGTTTAGGCTGTAGATAGACAAAAATAAAAATAGAAAATCCGTAAGTCCCTATAATTTAGGAAATTACGGATTTTCTTTGTACTCGGAACGGCTGAATTATGAGGTAATTCAGTATCGAACGGCTGCCACAGGTTAGCGGGAATTCTTTAAGGGAGTCAAGTTATAGTCCGAAGGACTGATGTTATAGTTTGAGCAAGGCGAGGAAATTTATTTACACGCAGTGGTCAAGCTATAACATTAAAATCGCGTGCGATATTACTTGACTCTTCTGTCCAAATCAATGTCCTCACCGCCCAAGCTGACCGATTCCCGTTTAGTATCTGCTTAGACAGCTGCAAAAAAAGAAAGAGGTCCTAAAAAGACCTCTCAAAATGGTACTCGGAACGGGAATCGAACCCGTACGGCCATTACTGGCCACAGGATTTTAAGTCCGGCGTGTCTACCTATTCCACCATCCGAGCCCGCTTACTTCGGTAAGACGCACAAAAGTAGTAAAATTATTTCAATGTGCAAATCTTTGAATCAATATAATCTGTGATGGCACTTAGTTTCGAAGGGTGAAACCACGCTATCTCCTCATCGCGCCTAAACCACGTCATCTGACGTTTGGCATAGCGGCGTGAGTTTCGTTTAATCAGCTCCACAGCCTCCTCGCGCGTAGTTTTGCCGTCAAAATAATCGAACATCTCACGGTAGCCTACTGTCTGTAATGAGTTGCAGTGACGTAGGTGCGCAACCGATTGAGCCTCAGCCTCCAAGCCCTGCTGCATCATAATATCTACGCGACGATTTATTCTGTCATATAGTATGTCGCGTGGCATATCAACGCCAATCTTTACGATGTTGAAATCGCGCTGGTGTCGCTCGCCGGTACGGATTTGAGAGCAGGGGAGTCCCGTCGTAAGACAAATCTCCAAAGCGCGCAGTACTCGAGCTGGATTTTTACGGTCTATGGTGTTATATGTTACCTCGTCCAACTCTCGGAGTTGCTCTACAAGTGGCTCTAAACCATGTTGTTGCAGTTTATTAGCGAGCTCTTTGCGAAGCTCTGCATCAGCTTCGGGCATTTCATCCATACCTTCACATAGCGCCTTGATGTAGAGTCCTGAGCCGCCTACGGCAACGACTATGTTGTGATGCTTAAATAGCTCTTTAAGTCGCTGAAGAGCAGCTACTTCGTACGCTCCGCAGTTAAATTCGTCAGTTATCTCGTGTGAGGCAATGAAATGGTGCTCAACTGCTGTAAGTTGCTCTGCATCAGGCTGTGCGGTGCCGATGGGTATGCCGCGATAAAATTGTCGCGAGTCGGTTGAGATAATCGGGGCAGAGTAGTGCTGTGCCACAGCGATGCTGAGGTCGGTCTTACCCGAGCCCGTAGGTCCGACAATCGATATGAGTGTTTTATCGCAAGACATTGAATTATAGTGATTTAATACTCGTCATCGTATGAGTCGTCACCGTCGAAATCGTTATAGTCGCCCATCATCTCATCGAATATTGAGCCACTCTCTTCATTAGCCTCAGGGTCGTATTGGTCAGGGGCAGGAGAGTGCTCAAACTGTAGACGTGGATATGTCATATCTGCTTGAGGCTCAGAGGCTTCAATGACTTCCATATAGAACGCTCGCTCGTTGATAGGGTCGAACAGATAGATAAGGCGGTCATTGAGGTAGTGAAGCACCTCGTCAAGACGCACCTTCTCCATTGGCTCAGGCTGGTTAAGTTGCTCATCTCCAAAGCCTTCGCCCATATCCATAAGAGTATACTCCTTAAGGCACTCCCACTCACTGTTTGATGTGAAAAATGACGCCATACAAGGCTCATAATGGAGCATTTTTAGTATAAAATCGTTCAGTTGAAGAAGCGTATAGTTCGCTGGAACCTCAAAATCGCGGACAAAATTGTCGTTTTCGTCGCTTAACATTCTGAAACGGTAGATGAGTGACATATCTTTTTAGTTTAGTTTTATTTCTTAAACTCGTAGTGTTTTGCAAGACCACCATCGGCAGTCTCACGGTAAAGGCTTGGAAGGTTGTGTCCTGTCTCCTTCATAACGGCGACCACCTTGTCGTATGATACGTGGTGTTTGCCATCCGAGAGGATAGCGAATGTAGCGGAGTCGATAGCACGGGCAGCGGCTACGGCATTACGCTCGATACAAGGAATCTGTACCAATCCGCAAACAGGGTCGCAGGTGAGTCCCAAATGGTGTTCCAAAGCCATCTCGGCAGCATACTCAATCTGTGCGGGTGTGCCACCCATAAGCTGGCAGGCGGCAGCAGCGGCCATAGCGCACGCCACGCCAATCTCGCCTTGACAACCAACCTCGGCACCAGAAATTGATGCGTTGGTTTTGGCAATGTTACCTATCAAACCTGCGGTAGCCAATGCTCGCAGGATGCGGATGCGACGGTAGTCATTGAGTTTCTCTAAATGGTGTAACACTGCTGGCAATACTCCGCAAGAGCCACACGTAGGGGCTGTTACGACCTCACCGCCCGATGCATTCTCTTCCGATGCAGCAAGAGCGTATGAGTAGAGGCGTGAACGGTTGCTTACATTTGTGCCATACTCCTTAGACTTAACCCAATAGGTGCCGGCCTTACGTGCGACCTTCAGACAGCCAGGCAGGACGCCATCGTTGTTGAGTCCGTTGTCAAGAGTGCGACGCATAGCGGTCCATATCTCGTCGAGGAAATCCCAAATATCATCATCCTCGCACTCGCCAACATACTCCCATAAGGTTTTGCCTTCGCTGTCGCACCAACGGAGAATATCCTCAATGTGCGACATAGGGTAGATGTCATTTTTAATTTCGTATGGCATATCGGGACTTGCGATGCTACCTCCTCCGACGCTATAAACTAACCAACTATCTGCAACCTCACCATTTTGAATGGCCTCGAATAACATTCCGTTGGTATGAAACTCGTGAACGATATCGCCACGCCACAGAATCTCTACGGGAGCAATGGGCTCCAATACGGCACGTATCGCTATGTCGGTAAGGTGGCCCTTACCTGTGGATGCGAGTGAGCCATAGAGCGTTACGCGGTATGAGTCGGCTTTGGGGGCGCGAAGCAGAAACTGCTCGGCAGCCTTCTTCGGTCCCATAGTGTGGCTCGATGAAGGGCCATTGCCTATTTTGTATAGTTCTTTGAGTGATTGCATAGTTTTCGGTTTACTATACGTGATTCAAAATCTCTTCCAAACTATTGAAGTGGTCGCGATAATCTTCCAACGAGCGGTTGATAACCTCGTATGCCTCCTCGCGGCCATACGTAGCGACAATCTCTACGGTCTTGACCTGCATACTCTCGCGGTCCGATGCAGGCATATCCTTATAGGTGAGGAAATAGTGCTTAAGACGGTCCACAATGATATGTGGCAACTCAGAGATATCCTCGTAACCACGATATGTTGCGTCGTGACGTAATACGGCGATAATCTTGTCGTCTGCCTCGTCACCATCCAACATGCGGAAGCCACCGATAGGTTTTACCGTAGCGAGTATATCACCGTGAGAGATAGTGCGCTCGGTCAATACACAGATATCCAATGGGTCGCCATCGCCCTTGATGCCCTCTCTGCCACAGCGCTCCATACAGTATGAGGCTAAATTGTCGCCACAATAGCTCTGTGGAATAAAGCCATAAAGAGCAGGTACTACGTTAGAGTATTTCTGTGGGCGGTCGATGCGGATATAGCCGCTTGCCTTGTCTAATTCATACTTAATGGTATCGGTAGGTACCATCTCGATAAATGCGTTTACAACCTCAGGGGCTTTGTCGCCTACGTCCAAACCGTGCCAAGGATGTGCCTTGTAACGCAAACCCATCAATCGTGCAATAGGGTCATTAATTTTATTTCCCATAGTCGGTATATTTTAATTATAAATTCACTTCTATCTTACAAAGGTAGGAAAAGTTAGCGAAATGCGAAAACTGAAGGATAAAAAGTGATGAAAGTTTTGCAAAAGAAAGTGAGATTATAATTTGCACCTTTGGTAAAACGGCAAAAGATTCTGGGTAACCATTTGGTTACCCGCGTTACCGAGGAGAGGGTGTGGGGCGTTGAGAAATGTTGCAGATGAAGTTGCAAAATTTTACGCTATGATATGCGGTGTTACGAAAAAAATATATATATTTGATTGACAATATTTTATACTATTCGAAAGATGCAGGACAATGTAGCAAAAAGTCTATATGGCTCAACAACTTTTTGAATATTAACGCAAAATACATATAACTATGGCAAAGAGAATTTTTACAATTATTCTTATAGGTATGCTGATGACGCTATCATATTGCGGTAAGGATGTGACCGAGCCTGAGGTTAATAAGCAGCCTAACGAGCAGCCAAATAATCCTGACGACCCAGACAATCCAGATAATCCTGACGACCCAGACAATCCAGATAATCCGGATGACCCTGACAATCCGGACAATCCAGATAATCCGGACGACCCTGATAATCCTGATAATCCTGATAATCCTGATAATCCTGATGACCCAGATAATCCTGATGACCCAGATAATCCGGACAACCCTGATGACCCGAATGATGAAATAACATCGGCACCTTATAAAGTTGGAGATTGGTATAGCGACGGTACAAACCAGGGTACGGTATACTATGTCGAGCAGGATGGTTATGCGGGAAAAATTATGACCGACCACCTGGGTTATGCTACATCTTATGAGCACGCCAAGGCAATTCCTCAGTCGCGAGGCGAGGGTTGGAAATTACCGACCGTTGAGGAGTGGGGTGAATTTACACAAGACCCTGAGGCATTTATCAACAATCCGAGAAATTTATTCCCACTTAAAGATGAACTAAAATCTCCAACCGAGTCATTCTCACCAGGACAATACATGTACTATGCGTATATGGATGAAGATAAGGGTGCTTATATAGTTTTTGAAGGAAGAAATTGCGGCTGGGTGGAGTGTTATGTAGCTGATAGTCAGGGACACAACGGCTCTGCGAATATTTGTCTGACACACGACTTTGGAGAGTTGGGTGGCGGCGGTAGCGGCAACGACCCTGATGACCCAGATAATCCGGACAACCCTGACGACCCAGACAATCCTGACGACCCAGATAATCCGGACAACCCTGATGATCCAGATAATCCTGATGATCCAGATAATCCGGATAATCCTGACGACCCAGACAATCCGGATAACCCAAATCCAGACCCGGATGACCCAAATCCAGATCCGGATGACCCAAATCCAGATCCGGATAACCCAAATCCGGACCCAGATAACCCAAATCCAGATCCGGATAACCCAAATCCGGACCCGGATGACCCAAATCCGGACCCAGATAACCCAAATCCTGGTCCGGACGATGACGATGATGACGACAACACCGGTGGCGGAGGCATTGTTGATGTAGATAAAATAACCCACGGCCCGTATAAGGTCGGTGATTGGTATAATGATGGTAAGAATGAAGGTTGGGTGTACTATGTCACAGGTGAGGGCTACCACGGTAGAATCACATCAGGACATATTGGCACTGTTCATATAAATGATATTGAAAATTATAAGAGGAGTATTCCTGACGATTGGTATTTGCCAAGCAGTTTCAGTTATGAATTTATGTCAGTTGGGCACGATGCTAATTTTCCGGAAGAATATGATAATGACATATACGGGTGGGTATCACAGATTTTACAGCGTTTGTTCTATAGAATACATAAGGATCTTGAAGAACTCGTTAGAGATAAATTTATTGTGTCTAGCGGCTCACAATTGCATCCGTATATCACAACGGACGATCCTGTAGTATTTTACGAGGAAGATGGCAATTTTGGTTATTTAATAGCCACTACTGTGGAGGGTGCTCCTCCTATCAGTTTGCCACAAGTATATAATATTAGCCTAATGCACAACTTCTAATATCAGCAAAGCAAAGGATTGATATTCAGTATAACAAGAAAATGGTAGTGCGGGTAGTAAAACGCTACCCGCATTGCTTTTTTGGGGAGGGAGTGTAGGGGGGTGTAAAGGTTATTAAGGGATACTAAAGGGCTGGCGAGGCAGGTTTTGGATAGGGAATTTAGGGTTGCTTAAGTCGCAATGAGAAATATTACTCTTGGTTAGAGAATAACTAAAAATAAAGTTGTGAATAGATGGTAAAAAAGGCTGTCGCAACATTTGCGACAGCCTCTTACTATTTATATTGAGTTTTGTTTACTCGGTCATAGCCTGCTGAACAGCCACTGCAACAGCTACTGTAGCACCTACCATAGGGTTGTTACCCATACCGAGGAAGCCCATCATCTCAACGTGTGCAGGAACTGATGAAGAACCAGCAAACTGAGCGTCAGAGTGCATACGACCGAGTGTGTCGGTCATACCGTATGATGCAGGACCTGCAGCCATATTATCTGGGTGCAATGTACGACCTGTACCACCACCTGATGCTACTGAGAAGTACTTCTTGCCTGCCAATACACGCTCCTTCTTATAGGTACCTGCAACAGGGTGCTGGAAACGTGTTGGGTTGGTTGAGTTACCTGTGATAGATACATCAACGTCCTCCTTCCACATAATAGCAACGCCCTCGCGAACATCGTCAGCACCGTAGCAACGTACCTTTGCACGCAAACCGTCAGAATATGGAGTCTGTGCAACCTCTGCTACCTCGCCTGTATAGTAGTCGAACTTAGTCTCAACATAGGTAAAGCCATTGATACGAGAGATAATCTTCGCAGCGTCCTTACCCAGACCGT
>JAGAOZ010000006.1 GCA_017623505.1 Alistipes sp. | reverse complement strand
TGACAATCCCACCCCAACCCCTCCCTTTGAAAAGAGGAGGGGCTTGTATATGCCGTCGGCAGACGGGGGAAAGACGTTACGAAGCAGACTTCAGTCTGCGCAGTAGCCAATCCCCAAATGCATCCTTGCAAACCTTGCGGAAGTCGGGGCTAACCCCGATTATATTGACAATCCTACCCCAACCCCTCCCTTTGAGAAGAGGAGGGGCTTGTGTATGCCGTCGGCAGACAGGGGAAAGGCGTTACGAAGCAGACTTTAGACTGCGTAGTAGCCAATCCCCAATGCATCCTTGCAAACCTTGCGGAAGTCGGGGACTAACCCCGATTATATTGATAATCCTACCCCAACCCCTCCCTTTGAAAAGAGGAGGGGCTTGTGTATGCCGTCGGTAGACAGGGGAAAGGCGTTACGAAGCAGACCTCAGTCTGCGCAGTAGCCAATCTCTACTAATTTTCGCGAATCTTTTTAAAATTCTCTAAATAACTCGTATTATTTTGCACGATTCTCGCATGATAATAGAACTATTGTTCTATTCGTATTTTTTTTGTATTTTTGTCCGACTATAAATATAAGCATATTCTAATGGCAGAAAAGAATAAAGAGATATTAGATAAACTCGAGCAGAGTGAATATAAATACGGCTTTACGACCGATATTGAGACCGATACGATAGCTAAAGGCCTCAATGAAGATATTATACGCCTTATATCGGCAAAAAAACAGGAGCCGGAGTGGATGTTGGAGCGTCGCCTGAAGGCATTTCGTCATTGGCAGACGATGAAACTCCCTACGTGGGCTCATCTGGATATTCCTGCGATAGATTTTCAGGATATAATCTATTATGCAGCTCCTAAGCCTAAGAAGCAGCTAAACTCAATGGACGAGGTTGATCCTGAGCTGAAACGTACGTTCGATAAGTTGGGTATTCCTTTGGAGGAGCAGATGGCTTTGGCAGGTGTGGCTGTCGATGCTGTGATGGACTCTGTGTCGGTTAAGACGACATTTCGTGAAACGCTGGCAGAGAAGGGTATCATCTTCTGTTCAATATCTGAGGCGATACGTGAATATCCCGACTTGGTGCAGAAATATCTTGGCTCGGTAGTCCCTTATACGGATAATTTCTATGCCGCTCTGAATGCTGCGGTCTTCTCGGACGGCTCATTCTGTTATGTACCAAAAGGGGTGCGTTGCCCTATGGAGCTTTCGACCTACTTCCGTATCAATGCGCAGGGCACAGGTCAGTTTGAGCGTACGTTGCTCGTAGCTGACGAGGGCGCATACGTAAGCTATTTGGAGGGTTGTACAGCACCGCAGCGTGATGAGAATCAGCTGCATGCTGCTGTTGTGGAGATTATCGTTGAGCGTGATGCCGAGGTTAAGTACTCGACAGTACAGAATTGGTATCCGGGTGATAAAGAGGGTAAAGGCGGTATCTATAACTTTGTGACTAAACGAGGTTTGTGTCGCGAAAATGCACGTCTGTCGTGGACTCAGGTTGAGACCGGCTCGGCTATCACTTGGAAATATCCGAGCTGTGTACTGTTGGGCGATAACTCTGTCGGCGAGTTCTATTCGGTGGCTATGACCAACAACTATCAGCAGGCAGATACAGGAACAAAGATGATTCATATCGGTCGCAATACCCGCAGCCGTATCGTGTCGAAGGGTATCTCTGCCGGTAAGAGCCAGAATGCCTATCGTGGCTTGGTGAGGGTGGCTAAGGGAGCAGATAATGCCCGTAACTATTCGCAGTGTGATTCGCTGCTTATCGGTAGCTCATGTGGAGCCCATACCTTCCCAAAGATTGACTGCAAAAACCCGACAGCAGTCTTGGAGCATGAGGCTACAACATCGAAGATTTCCGAGGAGCAGCTCTTTTATTGTAATCAGCGAGGCCTTTCGATGGAGGATGCAGTAGGACTTATCGTTAATGGCTATGCGCGTGAGGTGTTGGCCAAGTTGCCTATGGAGTTTGCTGTCGAGGCGCAGAAACTTTTAGCTATCAGCCTTGAGGGCTCGGTAGGCTAATGATAAAGTGAAATAATAAAACAAGAGAGATATGTTAAGTGTTAAAAATCTACACGCCACAGTTGATGGTAAGGAGATTCTTCGAGGAATCAATCTTGAGGTACATCCTGGCGAGGTGCACGCTATTATGGGTCCTAATGGCTCAGGTAAGAGTACCTTTGCGTCGGTGTTGGCAGGAAATGAGAAATTTACGGTAACCGAAGGCTCTGTTGAGTTCTTAGGGGAGAATATTTTGGACTTGCCTATTGAGGATAGGGCGCGTATGGGTCTTTTCCTCGGCTTTCAATATCCGGTGGAGATTCCGGGTGTTACGATGGCGAATTTCATGAAGGTAGCTTTGAATGAGCAGCGTAAATATCGTGGCGAGGAGCCACTATCGGCAGGTGAGTTTTTGCGACTGATGAAGCAGAAAAGTGCCGTGGTGGAGTTGGACTCTAAGCTCACTTCGCGCGCTGTGAATGAGGGATTCTCTGGTGGCGAGAAGAAGAAAAATGAGATTTTCCAGATGGCGATGCTTGAGCCTAAGTTAGCGGTATTGGACGAGACAGATTCGGGTTTGGATATTGATGCTCTGCGTATTGTCGCTACGGGCGTCACGAAGCTCCACACCGAGGAGAATGCCACTATTGTCATTACCCACTATCAGCGTTTGTTGGATTATATCGTCCCTGATTTTGTCCATGTGCTTTATAAGGGCCGTATTATCCATACAGGCGACAAGAGCCTCGCGCTGAAGCTGGAGAAGGAGGGCTATGATTGGTTGATTAACGAATATAAGGAGTAGCAATGGGTTTGCTTCGATATATAGAAAACAAAGGTATTGAGCTGCGTTCGGGTAGTGAGATTACACTCTCTGACGGCTCAACAGCTCTGCTGCTATGTAACCCTACTAAATTGGAGTGCGGCGTGGCAGAGCAGGGTAGTGAGCGACTCGTTGTTGTACATACTACCGACCAATCATCGCAGTTGCAGTTCAACGTTGAGCGGGGCGGCAGTTTGCATGTTGTAGAGTTGTTTCTTTCTAATGTTACTGCCCGGAGCGTGATTTGTCAGCAGGCGGATAGCCATTGCCAAATAACCTCTATTGTCGTTGATTCTGCTGCGGTAGATTATCAAGTAGATATGAATGGAGAGGGAGCAGAGAGCCTATTGCGTAGTATCTTTTTGCTCTCAGGTCAGGAGCAGGCAAAGGTTGGTGTTCGTGTAAATCATAACGCATCACACACCTTTAGCGACTCATTAGTCAAGGGCGTTGCCTCTGGCGAGGCTCGTGGCGAGTTCGATGGTTTGGTTTATGTGGCTGATGGCGTTTGCCAGGTCGATGCACGTCAGCTGAGCCGTAATATTGTCATTGGCGGTAAAGCTCATATTGCAACCAACCCACAGTTGGAGATTTATGCCGACGATGTGAAATGCTCTCATGGAGCTACTGTCGGTCAGTTGGACGGCGATGCCGTATTGTATATGCGCCAGCGAGGACTGTCGGAGGCACAGGCACGCAGTCTTCAGTTGGAGGGCTTTGTTGTAGATGTACTCTCGCTTATCGGCGATGGCGAGCTGTATGATGCTCTGAAGCAGGATTTGGATAATAAACTTGAGCGTTTATAGTTATGTTCGATGTAAAAGCGATACGTGAAGATTTCCCTATTTTGGCGAGTCAAGTCAATGGAAAGCCATTGATATATCTTGATAGTGGTGCTACGGCTCAAAAACCACGTCAGGTTATCGAGTGTATTGAGCGCATGTATCGCCACCATAACGCCAATATCCATCGTGGCGTACATCATCTGTCGGCTATTGCAACAGATATGTATGAGCAGGCTCGTGAGCGTGTTCGCGCCTTTATCAATGCCTCTTCGCGTGAGGAGGTTATCTTTACAGCCGGAGCTACGGCGTCGCTTAATACTGTAGCTTACGCATGGGGCGAGACGTTCCTATCGGCGGGCGACAATATTATCATAAGCGAGATGGAGCACCACTCAAACATCGTTCCGTGGCAACTTGTGGCTCAGCGTAAGGGTGTTGAGATTCGTGTCTTGCCATTTGACGACGCAGGTCGCTTGTGTGTTGAGCAGTTGTCTGCACTGTTGGATGAGCGGAGCCGTATGGTTGCTGTTACTCAGGCCTCTAATACATTGGGTACACGTCCCGACCTGCCGGAGATTGTTCGTATTGCGCACGCCAACGGCACATTGGTTACAGTCGATGGTTGCCAGGGCATTGTTCATGGTGGAGTAGATGTGAGTGAGTTGGATTGTGATTTTTACGCCTTCTCGGCTCATAAACTCTATGGTCCTACGGGTGTGGGAGTGCTGTATGGCAAACGTGATATTCTGGAACAGATGCCTCCATTCCTTTGTGGTGGCGATATGGTCGATAGGGTATCTTTTCAGAAGACGACCTATGCTCCGTTGCCACTGAAGTTCGAGGCAGGTACGGCTAACTTTGTCGATGCTGTTGCTTTGGGCGAGGCTATTGGCTATGTAGAGAAACTTGATTTGCAAGCCGTCGAGGAGCACGAAAAAGCACTGACTCGTTATGCCGAGGAGCAACTTCTGCAAATCGAAGGTCTTAGAATCTATGGCACAACGGCCGATAAATGCTCTATCGTATCGTTCAATGTCGAGGGTGTTCATCACTACGATTTGGGTATGATTCTCGATAAGTTGGGTATTGCTATCCGTACGGGGCAGCATTGTGCCGAGCCTGTGATGCAACACTATGATACGACGGGTATGTGTCGTGCATCGTTTGCAATGTATAATACGACGGAGGAGGTTGATGCTTTGGTTGCAGGCGTGAAGAGAGCTGTTAGGATGTTGAAATAATTGATATTTACTAATTTATAGAACACACCATAATATGTTTATAGTTCTTGAGGGTGTAGATGGCTCAGGTAAATCTACCCAGATAGCCAAATTGCGACAGATGCTTGACAAGGCGGGCGTTGCGAACGAGTATATCCATTTCCCACGTTTTGATGCCCCTTTCTTTGGGGAGCTCATAGCGCGCTTCCTGCGTGGTGAGTTGGGTAGCGTGGAGCAGGTAGACCCTTATATCGTTGCTATGCTCTATGCGGGCGACAGACACGATGCCAAACGACTTATTGATGGCTGGCTTGCGGAGGGTAAGGTTGTTATATGTGACCGCTACGTATATTCGAATATCGGCTATCAATGTGCTAAGATTGCAGACCCAGAGGGTAGAGATAGACTGGCGGAGTGGATTTTTGATTTGGAGTATAACCACTTTGCTATTCCTCGCCCCGACGTGTCGCTCTTCTTGGATGTACCTTTTGCCTTTACGGAGCGTAAGTTGCAGGAGGTGCGCACAGGCGATGACCGTGATTATCTGAATGGTGGCAAGGATATTCACGAACAATCTTTGGAGCTACAACAGATGGTGCGTCAGGTCTATCTGGATGCTGCTACGAAGGATGAGAATATGCACATCATTGATTGCAGCGAGGCGGAGGCTATGGCAAGCCCGGATGTTATCTTTGAGCGTGTTGCAGCGGCTTTGGCGCCATATCTTAGCATCAAATAGTTATGAAGGCCCTTTTACAGCAAAAATATATCGTTGCTTTCAGCCGCTATGCTGTGGCGGCCTTGTTTATATTTTCGGGCTTCTCTAAGGCTATCGACCCGTGGGGCACATCATTCGTTATTGACGAATACCTGCGAGCCTATGCTATGGAGTCGTTCTTGCCTTGGAGCTTGACACTCTCTATTCTGCTGAGCGGCTTTGAGCTGATGTTGGGTATTATGGTGCTTATCAAGCTATTACCACGCATCACCTCGCTTGTTGCTTTGGTTGTGATGACCATCTTTACCATTGTGACGCTTCTTAGTGCTACGGTATTCACTATTGCGGATTGCGGTTGCTTTGGCGAGGTGCTGAAGCTCTCTCCTTGGCTCACGTTTACGAAAAATGTTGTGATTCTGCCATTTGTGGCATATCTCTGGTGGCACTATCGTAAACTCGGCTGGTTTGATATTAACCGTCGTGGTTTGGGCGTTTTGGGTGCTGTGGTTGTAGTGGCCTTTGGTGTGGGTGTTTACAGCTATCTATATCTGCCTTTTATAGATATGTCGCCATATAAGAAAGGGGCAAATCTCCTTGAGCTTGCTGTGCCTAATTATGGTGAGGTTGCCGACGAAGATACCTATATATATAAAAACCTATCCGATGGCGAGCTGCGAGAGTTTACGCTCGATGAGTTGGCAGAGGTGTCGGACGATGAGTGGGAGTGGGTGGAGACAAAGAGCGCAACGCCCGCTGTTGCCGAGCAGAGTGCGGACGAGGGCTTTACCATTGCAGATGCTGAGGGTGATGCTACGGTGGAGATACTCTCTTACGAGGGTACAACCTATCTGCTCTGTATTACCGAGTTTGATGCTGTTACGCTCTCGTGCGCTGAACGTATGAAGGGTGTTGTCGTAAAGGCTAAAAAGGAGGGTAGTCAGGTTGTTATCCTAACACCCGATGTGCTTAATGGCGTTACGTACTATAATTTTATCGACTCTCCGCTTGTGCGCTGCTATAATATCGACGGGCGTGTGATGAAAAATCTGCTACGTGCCGAGAACGGCTTGGTCGTTCTTGAGAATGGCATAATCCGCGAAAAATACAACTGCCGCAGTATTGATTTTTAAGTAGCAAGTAACCATTAATAAAACTAAGAGGTGCCCAACCTATTTGGCTGGGCACCTCTTTTGTATGATTACTTATATAAGCCTCGTTATACTAATAGAATATTGAGCTAATCTCCTTGTAGTTGTGTACGCGCTCGATAACCTTTGCGAAGATATCGGCTACCGACAGAACGGTAAACTTGCTCAAATCCTTATTTGGGTTGAGAGGAATAGTGTCGGTTGTGATAACCTCCTGCAACATACTCTCGTTGATACGCTCGTATGCTGCACCTGAGAGAATAGGGTGGGTGATAGCTGCACGAACACTCTTCGCTCCCTTCTCCATCAACATATTTGCTGCCATACAGATAGTGCCGGCTGTGTCAATCATATCGTCTACGATGATGATGTTTCGGCCCTCCACCTCGCCAATAGCGGTCATATTGCCCACTACGTTAGCCTTTGCGCGCTCCTTGTGAGAGATGATAATTGGTGTCTGCAAGTGCTTTGCGTATGAGTTAGCACGTTTTGCACCACCCATATCAGGAGCAGCGATAGACAAATCCTCGATATTGAGATTTTTAATGTATGGCAAGAAGATACCACTTGCGTAGAGTGCATCAACAGGCACATCGAAGAAGCCTTGAATCTGGTCGGCGTGCAAGTCCATAGTCATCACACGGTCCACACCGGCTGCTACCAGCAAGTTGGCTACAAGTTTTGCACCGATTGGTACGCGTGGGCGGTCCTTACGGTCTTGACGTGCCCAACCAAAGTATGGCATTACGGCAATTACCTTATATGCAGATGCGCGACGTGCCGCATCAATCATCATCAAAAGCTCCATCAAGTTGTCTGATGAAGGGAAAGTAGATTGGATGATAAATACCGTACAGCCGCGGATAGACTCGTTGTAGTATGGCTGGAACTCGCCATCGCTGAACTGCAAAATCTCCGAGTCGCCCAACTTAGTACCGTAGCTTGCTACAATCTTCTCAGCCAAGTAGCGAGAAGCTCGTCCGGTGAAAAACTTAATCTTGTGAATAGCCATTTCTCTAAAGGTTTTTTATTTTGTTACAAATATATAATCTCTTCCAAACAAAAATAGCCCCACCAAGGGCTAATTATTACCGAGTTATAAACAATTCTCGATAAAAGACAAAATCTCCTCACGGCCTGTTGCGCGCTCGCTTGACGAGCAGAACATAGGCGGCAACTCCTCCCACTGCTCCGACAAGGTCTTTTGGTAACGCTCCACACTCTTCTTACGCTGCGTAGCCGAGAGTTTATCGGTCTTGGTGAAGATGATACCAAAAGGCACGCCATTCTCGCCCAACATCTCTATAAAGCGTAAATCTATCGCCTGAGGCTCCAATCGTGAATCGACCAAGACGAACAGGAAGTGCATCTTCTCGCACTTAAGCACATAGTCAAGTATGATTTTTGAAAATTCGCCTCGCTGATTCTTCGACACGCGAGCGTAACCATAACCCGGCAGGTCTACAAGATACCATGCGTTGTTTATGCAAAAGTGGTTAATCAGTCGCGTCTTACCGGGAGTAGAGGATACCTTTGCCAATCCTTTGTGGTTGGTCAGCATATTTATAAGCGAGGACTTTCCGACATTGCTTCGACCTATGAAAGCAATATCTCGCAACTCATCCTTCGGCACTTGCGAAATCTTCTCGGAGCTACACTTAAAAACAGCTTTGGTTACCTGCATATTTGCGAAAATCGTTTCTGCGTACAAAAATAGGTAAAAAATGCCAATTATAAAATATCACGTAGCAAAATAGCGATATTTTATTATTCCTTTTCTGCCTGCTCTTCAATCTGCTCTTCGGCTACCTCGGGCACCATAGTAAAAAGGTCTATATCTGTCGGCCACTCTTTCACTCGACGCATGGCCTCCTTGATGGTGTCATCTACTCTGTTGGTGAATTTTGCCCCCTTGAAGTGGCTTGTGTTGGAGATGAAGACGTAGGAATACCCTTTGGGGTTATACTCTATAAAAGCGCATGTTCCCGACATCGTTCCGGTACGTGTCAGTACGCCATTTGCCCCCGTGCAGCTTGCCCAGCCAAATCCGAAACCATCCTTTTTTGTTGGCGTCTTCATCTTTTTGATACTCTTTGCACTGAGAATATCAGGTACTCCGGGCTTTCCGTCAATTGATGCCACAAGACGCATCATCTCGGCAGATGAGGCGGCCCAGGCTCCTGCGCCTTGCAAACCTCTGATGTTGTGACCACCATACTCTCTTAGGCACAGGCGGCCGCTATTGTCATACGAACGAATCAACTCGCCCTCATCGTGACCGTAATATTTTACCTCGTTAGGGTAGCGTTGCTCGTATGAGTTGTAGGTGAGGTGCATATCGTAGCAGCCGGCAGGCTCTAAGACATGCTTGCGAACATAATCTTCGTACTTTTCACCACTTACCTTTTCGATGACGTATGACAATATGAGGTATCCGACGTTGGAATATTGTGCGCTGCCGCCGGGCTTGTCACGCATCTGCATAGTGAGCTGAAACTCAATTAGCTCTTCAGTCGATGGAGCGTGGTCCAGATGTGCCCATTTTATTACATCCTGCGTGCGGAAAGTCAAATCGCCGAGCCTGCGACTAAGTCCCGATGTGTGATTGAGCAGATGCTCCACGGTAATATCTTTGGCTCGTTTGTCACGAATCTCGGTAAATTGCTTGAGTATTCCTTTCTCGCCAAAGACCTTGCTGTTGAGTGAGAGTTTGCCCTCTTCGCACAACTTCATTACGGCGATAGCTGTTATGAGCTTGGATGCCGACGCCATACGAAAGATATTTCCCGCGTGAGCCTCGACGCCTGCCTCTTTATCGGCCCAGCCCAAACCTTTGCAATATATAAGCTTCTCGTCCTTCATAATGGCGAGCGTAGCACCTTGAAAACCGTTGCGATTCATCCAATTGATGATATATCGCTCCATAGGCTTGAACGCCTCATTGTCGGAGTACTCATCCTTGAGGATATTGTTCAGCCTATATCCGCTCTCAGGCTGTGTGGTAACTGTGGAATTGTTAATTGTAGAGCACGCACGATTTATAGCTATTACAAATCCGATAGCTATAACGATTGACAGTAGTGATACACTCCTGATTTTTAACGTACTCCAACCTCTCATATAAAGCGTTGCTTAATGCTTATTTTGCACCTTATCCAAAATGTTTGCGCAACCATCCTCCAATAAATCCAACACCAATTCAAAGCCCTCCCGACCCTCGTAATATGGGTCAGGCACATAGTTCCATTGAGGATGCTTGGTGCAAAACTCCACGAAACGATATACCTTGTCAAGATACTTCCTCTCGGGAGCCAAACGAGCGACATTCTCATAGTTCATATCATCCATTACGATAATCATATCGAAACGGTAAAAATCTTCCTCCTCGATTTTTCGTGAACGATGCGTGAGCCCGTAACCTCTGTTTGCCGCCGCGGCCCTCATTCGGGCATCGGGAAGCTCGCCTCGATGACCTCCGTATGTTCCGGCAGAGTCTACGCTGATTATCTCTTGCAACCCCGCCTGCTCGACCATATCCTCCATTATTCCATTTGCGGCAGCCGAGCGACAGATATTTCCCAGGCAGACGAACAATATCTTTGTCTTCATTCCTTCTCAGATTTATCTCTGCAAATATATCACAATTATTCCACTCTGCAAATCACTTGTTGGAATACTTTTTGATAAATTATATATATAACATCATTTGATATGAAACACCACAAACAACATACAAAACCGCGCAATATGAACGATATTGCTATATTGTTCTTGCGTTTCTTTATCGGAGCAATAGTCTATCTGCACCTGATAGGCGAGATGCAGACCTATACCAATGTGGTAAATCACTTTCCAAGTGTTTTGGGCTTCGATGGCGCAACGTCGTTTGCTATTGTCGCAATTCTGAAGGCTCTATTTGCTACAATGATAATTATTGGCATATCGACACGTTTTGCCTCTTCGATGATGCTGATTATTGCCGCAGTCTCTATCGTCGATGCTATGATGCCTATGGCTGAGCCTACCGAACGGGCAAAACTCGACTTTGTGTATATGGGTATCTATCTTACGCTGGTTATTGCCGGCGGAGGATATTACTCGTTAAATCTTCCAAAATGGTTGCATAATAAGTGTAAAGGTACAAAGTGAGAATTCTTTTTACGCACCAAAGGGATATTTTCATACTTTTTTTATAACTTTGCAACGTTTGTTGAATAAAAGTTTTCATTATGAAAAAAATGTTTTTCACTTTGGCTGTCGCACTATTTATGGTTTGTGGCGTCAATGCGCAAGATGTGAAAGTTCCGCACAAGGTCTCTAATCTCACTCTGATTGACTTGGAGGGTGCTGAGGTGCAAATTCCTAATTGGGGCAAGAAAAATCTGCTTATTTTCTATGTGGATCCTGACGAGAGTAATCAGAATCATGAGTTTACTGTTGAGATGGAGGAGAACCACAAGGCGGCAGGAGATAATATCTACGGCTTTGGTATTATCAATTTGAAAGATTCATGGTATCCTGTGCCTGATAGTATGGTGCGTAAGATGGCTCGCAAGCGTACCGAGAAAAACGGCGCATATATTATCACCGACCCTGACCGCCGCTTAGCTGAGGCGTGGGACTTGGGCACGTGCAATAATAAGTTCGTGCTGATGATTGTCTCTAAGCAGGGTGAGTTGGTTTATTGCCATAAGGGAGAGATTAGTGAGGCTGAAAAGCAGAATTTCTATAAGGTAGTTCAAAAGTACAGATAAAGGGTTAGGTGAGGCTGCTTTTTGTGATAATGACAGCCGCTATGATTTCACCGACAGCGGCACAAGAGATTATCACGAAAAACACCTTGCAGGATAGCGTTTTAGCGCATCAATACGCCCCTTTGGATTATCATCTGATACAGGCTAAAATAAAGAGAGCTGCACGCAGACCTTTCTTTCGACGCCTTGCGTATGCTTTTCGGGGTGGTGAAAAAGATTCGCTTAATCCGAGAAGTTACTCCTTGATGCTTTTCCCGGCTTATCGGAGTGATATTGGTTGGTACGCTGGTAGCCGTTTTCAGTTTGATTACCACTCAGAGATGTCGAATGGTCGGCTGGAATGTGATGCAGATGTGTCATTCCAAGGCGATTATTTAGCTTTAATTTTCGGCAGGCACACTTTTGAGGACCAACGTTATAGATTTGAATATTCCGTTGCCCTTTCTTCTGTTCCTGTTGATTTTTGGGGAGTAGGCTACTGCGCCAAGCAGGGAGATAAAGTAAGTTATCGACGTAAGAGCTATCGTGTTGATGTGACGCTGCGTCGAAGTTTGACAAATAGAATTTTTATAGGCATTGGTTCGTGCTACCATAAGGTAAAGAGCATATTCAACTACGCTGACACTGATGGCGAAGTGGTTAAGGGTAGACTTTATGTAGAGTACGATAGCCGCGACAGAGAGTTAAATAGCCAACAAGGAGTCCTCGTAAGGTTGCAGGGTGGTGTTGCGCTAATGCCGAATAGCTGGAGAGCAAATTTTTATGGCTCATTTACTCTCAAGGGCTTTCACAAGGCCTGGCAGGGGAGTGTTGTTGCTTACGAGCTTTATAGCGAGAGCTGTTCGACAGGCGTTCCATGGCAGTTTTGGCCGACAACGGACGGCGAGGTGCGTTTTAGGGGCTATGACTATGGGCGATACATAGCTACCAATCTTCTGTCGGCGCAAGTGGAACTCCGACAGCGGGTATATAAACGCTTGTTCGGGTATGTGTGGGGTGGCGTAGGAGAGTTGTTTATGAAGTGGAGGGATTTGCGCTTCGATAACCTCTTGCCAAGTTACGGAGTCGGTTTAGGCTTTGCTGTTAGCAAAGAATGTCGCTTACGTTTCGACTATGGATTCGGCCTGAACTCACACAATTTTATTGTTAATGTAAATGAAGTATTCTGATGAGAATTGGAGAGAGAAAATATAGTTCGCTGATATTAATCATAACGCACTTGGCATCGCTATTTTTGCCAATCGCCGTATTGACGTATACGGAAGATAACCCTTTCTGGGTTGCTATTACAGCCATCCTGCTCCCTATGGGATTCTATATGATGTTTGTATCTCTGGCGAAGCGTTCGGGTGTAATGGTGCTGTGGAGTCTTCCATTTGTCTTCTTCAGTGCATTTCAGATAGTCCTCTCTTATCTGTTCGGCGAGTCTATTATTGCGGCTGATATGTTCTTGAATGTCTTGACGACAAATCCCGGCGAGGCGACTGAGTTGCTGAGCAACATATATCCGTCGGTTATCCTGGTCATTTTGCTATATATACCACTGCAAATCATTGCCTATATGCACGTGCGCCGTAAGGTTAAGGTGTCGGATGTGGTGCGTCGTCGCCTGTTTGTGTCGGGAGGCTCAGCGTTTATTCTGGGACTGTGTACTCTTTTCTTCGGTTGTTGGGGTGAGATTCGTCACGTACTGCGCGATGAGGTTTTCCCAATCAATGTGAGCTATAATTTAGGACTGAGCATATCTGAAACGATTAAAATCTCAAATTATGAGGATAGCTCTGCCGGGTTTACATTCGACGCTGTGCGCACACACAATCCTGCTCAGCGAGAGGTCTACGTGCTCTATATAGGCGAGGCTTCGCGTGCCGAGAGTTGGTCGTTGTATGGTGCCGAGCGCGAAACAAATCCACGTCTGTCGCAGTTGGAGGGTATCAATGTTTACAGCTCAATTACGACACAGAGTAACACCACCCATAAGAGCGTTCCAATGATACTTTCTTCTATCCACACGTCGGAACACGAAGAGTTGTATCGTCGCAAAGGTATTTTGGCTCTCTTTAATGAGGCTGGTTTTACGACCTACTTCATCTCAAATCAATCCCCTCAGGGTGCTATGATTGATAAGTTGGCTAATCAGGCAGATCATGTCGAGTATTTGGATGACCCACGTTTGGATATGCAACTTGTCGATAGGATGAATCAGATAATCAAGAGCTCTACCTCGGATAAGATATTTATCGTATTACACGCCTACGGCTCACATTTTAGCTATCATCAGCGTTATCCTCGTGAGTTTGCACAGTATCTGCCGGATGATGATGTTGCTATTACCCGAAATAATATCGAGATGATACGTAATGCCTACGACAATTCGATACTCTATACCGATTACGTCTTGGCTGAGGCTATCAACTCTTTGGCATCATATAGCGATTTATGCAGTGCGTTTTTCTTCTGCTCGGACCATGGCGAGGATTTGATGGATGATGAGCGTCGTCGTTTCCTCCACTCTTCACCAACGGTTACTTATTACCAGTTGCATGTTCCGGCTCTGACTTGGTTCTCGGAGCAGTATGCCGCAAATTTCGCAGATAAGGTAATCAGCGCAACTGTAAATCTCGATGCTCCAGCTACAACCTATTCGGTTTTCCATACGATAGCGGATATTGCAGCTATATCATCGCCACACGTCAATACCGAGGCCTCTTTGGTGTCGTCAGAGTTTGACTATTCTGCTACGCGTTACTATCTTGATGACCATAATAACGCAGCACCTTTGGATGACGAGATAGGAATTACCTCTCGCGATATGACGATGTTTGAAAATGCAGGCATCGAGTTGTAGAGGGGTCGGGTACTATATACAAAAAGAGGATTGTTCACCGCTGGAACAATCCTCTTTTATCTGTCAAAAGCTCGATTATTTCTTAGCCTCCTCAACAGAAACCTTGCGGAACTCCTTCAAAAGCTTAGTCAACTCGAGAGCAGCCTTACGTGCGCGAGTACCAGCAGCCTTGTTGTTCTTCTCTACCTGAGCAGCAGCGTTTACTGTGAAAAGCTCAATCTGAGCATTGATCTGATCTACCAAATTTTTCATAGTCTTATTGTTTTTAAGGTTTGTTATCTCTACAAAGATAGAGAAAATTTTTAATTCACAAATAAAAACTGCTTAAAAATCGTGAAAATCAGCATCAAATAACCTATTTTACCTCGTATGATAGCAGTTTTGAAAATTAAAATCCTATTTTTGTCACATAAATATCTATATAATGTATTGGCAAGATATAGCAGTCGTCGTAGCCGTTGGTGCAGCAATTATCTACATCGTAGGTAAGTTGTTCCGTCGTGGCTCTAAATCAGACAATGCTTGCTCGTCCTGCTCCGATATGGAGTGTCCTCTGCGCAATATCAAATCCCGCCAAAATAGTTGCGACAAACGATAATTGATTTTTGGTGCAGTCTTTGTCTATTCCGAATAAAATCATTACTTTTGCATTGTCAATTCGGGGGCGACCGGTTTTGACAGCTTGCAGGGTTTGTTTGTAAGCACGTCGAGCGTTGTGTGGTAGCTCGTAAATATCAACACTCAAACTATAAATGGCAATAATAATAGCTATGCACTCGCTGCTTAATTTTCAAGGAAAATTAGCTTAATCGACGAGTCCAAGGCGACTTGACGACGAGTATCCCGAACGGCAGCTGCGCCCTTTAGTTGTTGTTCATACGGGGTATCATCTTTTAAGGGATAGCAAGCGTAGAGTCTTGATGCGTTTGTGAAATTTTAAAGACTGGGGCTTTGGTTAGGCTGTCTGTGGCCGTCTAAAGCAGGAGGATTAAACGCAGAATAAACGTGTAGAAAGCTTTCGGGCTCCGAGTTTGGACGCGGGTTCGACTCCCGCCGCCTCCACAAAAAAGTGCTCACTTCGAGCACTTTTTTTTGTGGAGATATGTATTGACATTCCCTCCCCTCTGTCCCCTCCCTTTGTCAAAGGGCGGGGCTTAATCAGTCGCTAATATACTTGGGTTGGGAACTTTGTAGCCTGCGGCGTTCGACTCCCGCCGCCTCCACGAAAAAGTGCTCACTTCGAGCACTTTTTTTTGTGGAGATATGTATTGACATTCCCTCCCCTCTGTCCCCTCTCTTTGTCAAAGGGCGGGGCTTAATCAGTCGCTAATATACTTGGGTTGGGAACTTTGTAGCCTACGGCGCTCGACTCCCGCCGCCTTGATATTATTCAAACTCATATCCCTGAATTTGTGCCGAGTAGTTGTCCCAATTAGGTGCTGTTTGATATGCCGAGAGAGAGGCTGTTGGAACAAAAATCTTGGCCTCTGCCGAGATGTCGTCAAATGTTCCCGTAGCTATTTCGGGTGGAGTGGTAGCGCGACAATAGATATTTGTCAGGGCTGTGCATCCTGCAAAAACTCTGGCGTCAATCTCTCTGAGTGATGCGGGAAGAATGACTGTTGCCAACGTAGTGCACCCCTCAAATGTTGATGGGTCTAATTCGGTTACACCATTTGGAACGGTGATATTATCCAGGCTTAAGCAATAGGCAAATGCTCTCTCATCAATATCCGTTACCGTTGTAGGGATGCCTACACTTGCCAAACTTTGACACCCTTCGAATGCTCCACCGGCAATCTCTATCACGCCGTCCGGGATGTTATATGTGGTCAGCCCGTCTGGCGCAAAGGCTACCAATTTACGTCCGATAATAAGACAGCGACCATCCAGAGTTGAGAATTTACCATTGAAGACCTCAAGATTATTACAATACGCAAATGCTCCGTCGCCAATATCCATCACACTTGCCGGTATGGTTATACCCTCAAGGTTCTCGCAGCCGCCAAAAGCCGAGTCGTTGATTGCCCTTACACGAAGCGGGATGTTTATTGCCTGCAATGTTGTGCAGTTCCAGAAGGCACGCTCGCCAATAGCTGTCACCGGAGAGGAAAAACTGATTGTTCCCATTCCGTCTTTGTAGGTGTTGGAAACCAATCGTGCGCCAAAGCCATTTACAGATGTCGGTGTGATGATTTGGCTATCTGTCGAGATATACTCGATTAGAATAGTCTCTGCGATAGGTATTGACGGAGAGTCCGAGTCGCTACATGCCGTGCAGGTGAGAGATAGCGATGCAATAAGTAAAATGATAAAATTTTTCATAGCGCAATGTGTTTGAAATTTATATGCTTTCGATAGAACAAATAACGAGCCATTAGCTGCTGTTTTACCCGCCGAAATTGCTACTTTATATTTATATATGTATTTTATGTGAAAAAAAGTGTTCAAATCGACTATATAATTAAATATTTTTTATACTTTTGTTCCTGCATTAGATGCGGTCATAAGTTCTGGCAAAACGGTGCTTGTGACTGCTTTTTTTGTCAAGACGTCAAATGAATAGAAACAACTAAACTATACTCTTATGTAATTTTAACTATTTTACTGCTTAATGAAGAGACTTTTTTGCTTTTTGGTAGCTACTTTTGCGGTAGCGGGCTCTGCAGTTTACGCACAGGAAGTTGATAGTATGGTGCCGATGCAGACTCTTACATCTGAGGAGGATGTAACTATTGAAGAGAGTGTTGATTATGTCCCTGCCATCTCGCTTGATGCAAGGTTTGGTTATGACGGTATAGTCTCCGGTAAGGCCGCCGGTTTTGGTGGTGACGGCCTCTTTCTGAATATTGACGGTAAAATAAGTAAACGTTTCTCATACTCGCTGTGTCATCGTTTGTTTGAATCTGCCGGCGAGGATTCATCTGTTTTTGATGCTACCGATATTTTGACGCTGAGCTACGAGGTCGGTAATTGGGCTTTCACGGCAGGTAAGGATTATGTTATTCTCGGTAATTGGGAGTACGATGCTTACGATTTGGATGCCTATTTCGACATGAACACTATGTTCTACAACAACTTCGACGGTCGTCGATGGGGTGTAACCGCAGCTTGGACCAATAAGAGCGAGACCTCTACATTCCTGTTACAGATTGCAAACTCTCCTTATTCTGAGGAGCCTAAGGTGTCAAGCCTTTACTCTTATGCGTTGGGTTGGCAAGGTGCATGGGATTGGTATGAGTCGTATTGGACGGTAAATATGTGGGAGTACAGCCACGGCTGTTTCGTTAAGAATATAGCTTTGGGTAATATCTTCTATGTGGGTGACTTCTCATTGACAGCTGACTTTATGATGAGGGCTGTCGAGTTGGACGAGCTTACAGATAATCTCTCGCTCACTCTTCAGCCTGCTTACGAGGTGTGTGACAAGGTGCGAGTATTCGGTAAGTTCGGTTGGGAGAAGGATAGCGGCAATATGTTTGACCTGGTGGGCAACTCTTTTGATGGTATGCGTCAGGAGAACGAGGAGAATGAGGCTCTTATGCCGGTATACATCCTCCCTGATAAGGATTATTTGTTCTATGGCGCGGGAGTAGAGTATTTCCCTATCAAGGATAATAAGAATGTTCGTCTGCATGCTGTATGGGCATCGAATAACTATACTAAACGCCACGGTATCAATATTGGTCTTACGTGGAAGTTTGACGTTGTAAATGCTATATCACGTATTTGCAAGAAGTAATAATCATTGGTTTGTAATTCTGATAATTTTCTGGATATGAAAGATTCAAATTTCATCATTGAACTGAGCAACCTATCGAAAAACTTTGGCGATAAGGTAGTTTTGGATGATGTTAGTTTGTATATTAAGAAGGGTGAGTTTGTAACGATTCTCGGCCCTTCAGGCTGTGGTAAGACAACCTTGTTGCGTATATTGGCAGGCTTCGGTAATGCCTCAGAGGGCGAGATACGTATTGCCGGAGAGGATATAACGGATGTCCCGCCACATAAGCGTCCGGTCAATACGGTATTTCAGCGTTATGCGCTTTTCCCACATCTTAACGTCTACGACAATGTAGCTTTCGGCTTGAAGCTTAAGAAAGTATCGTCGGATGAGATTGACAGCCGCGTGCGTAAGGTGTTGAAGATGGTAGGTATGACCGATTATGAGTGGCGTGATGTAAATTCGCTCTCAGGAGGTCAGCAGCAACGTGTGGCCATCGCTCGCGCTATTATCAATCGTCCACAGGTACTTTTGCTTGACGAGCCATTGGCAGCGTTGGACTTGAAGATGCGTAAAGATATGCAGATGGAGCTTAAGGAGATGCACAAGAGCTTAGGTATTACCTTTGTCTATGTTACGCATGACCAAGAGGAGGCTCTAACGTTGAGTGATACTATCGTTGTTATGAACGAGGGTAAGGTGCAGCAAATCGGCACCCCAACCGATATATATAACGAGCCTGCGAACTCTTTTGTTGCCGATTTTATCGGTGAGAGTAATATCCTTAACGGAACTATGATTTGCGATAAGAAGGTACGTTTCATGGGTAAGGAGTTTGAGTGTGTCGATGTTGGCTTTGGCGAGGATGTCCCTGTCGATGTGGTTATCCGTCCGGAGGATGTCTATATTATGCCACATAGTGACGCCGGTATGTTTGATGGCATCGTGCAGTCTTGTATCTTTAAGGGCGTACACTACGAGATGACCGTTCTTACTTCCGACGGCTACGAGATAATGATTCAGGACTATAATGCCTTTGAAGTAGGGCAGGAGGTTAGTATGATTGTTAAGCCATCCGATATTCACGTGATGGTCAAGGAGAGGGTATGCAATACCTTTGAGGGTAAGATGATTGACTCCACTCATGTAAAGTTCTTGGACACGACTTTTGCCTGTGCAGAGTGTGGATATGAGGGTGGAGAGAGCGTGAAGGTCGAGATTGATTTTGACAAGGTGGAGCTTATGGATAATAAGGAGGATGGCTCACTTGTGGGCGATGTCCGCTTTATCTTGTATAAGGGCGACCACTACCACCTCACGGTCCGTACCGAAGATGGCGACAACGTCTACGTAGATACACACGACGTATGGGACGACAGAGATATTGTCGGTATTAAGATTAATGCAGAACATATCAAGATTTCAAAATCAGCTCACGATGAAATGGCTCAATAAATTATTCACTAAACGAAGCAGTTGGAGTATCCCTTACTTCTTGTTTTTGCTCTTCGTTGTAGTGCTTCCGCTGGTGCTGATATGCTACTATTCGTTTCATGACGGCACCACAGGGGACTTTACACTGAAGAACTTTGAGAAGTTTGTATCGAATCACGAGGCAGCCAATACCTTTATCTACTCGATAGGTATAGCCCTGATTACTACGATTCTCTGTATTGTGTTGGGTTATCCGGCTGCATATATTCTCAGTAACAGCTCGCTGTGCCGTTCTAAGATTATGGTCATTTTGTTTATTCTGCCTATGTGGATTAACATCTTGGTACGTACTCTTGCGACGGTCGCTTTGTTTGACTTTATGCGTTTGCCTTTGGGTGAGGGTGCTTTGATTTTTGGTATGGTCTATAACTTCCTGCCATTTATGATTTATCCGATTTACAACACTATGCAGAAGATGGATCATAGCTATATCGAGGCTGCTCAAGATTTGGGCGCAGGACCATTTACCGTATTTCGTAAGGTTGTTTTCCCGCTCTCTATGCCCGGCGTGATGAGTGGAATTATGATGGTCTTTATGCCAACAATCTCTACCTTCGCTATTGCAGAGTTGCTTACGATGAACAATATCAAACTCTTTGGAACAACCATCCAAGAGAATATCAATATCGGAATGTGGAACTATGGCGCTGCCTTGTCACTTATCATGCTTGTAATAATCTTCGTTATGGAGTTCTTCAGCGATAGTGATGAGGATAGAGCATCTAATGAAGGAGGTATTATCTGATGAAGAAGCTTTTTGCACAATCCTACCTATGGCTTCTGTTGATAATGCTCTATGCCCCCATTATCATTATCGCCATATTCTCCTTTACCGAGGCTAAGGTTCTGGGTAATTGGACAGGTTTCTCAACTCAGCTCTACGAAAATCTCTTTGCCGGAGGTGTCAATAACGCTTTGATTGTAGCTATTGAGAATACGCTCATCATTGCGCTTGTTGCCGCTACACTCTCTACATTGTTGGGCAGTGTCGCTGCTATTGGTATCCACAACCTGCGAGGTAAAAGACGAGCCGTTATGAACTCGCTGAATAACGTACCGATGTTGAACCCCGATATTATCACGGGTATCTCTCTGTTCCTGCTCTTTGCGAGTCTGGGTATTACGCAGGGATATACTACCGTCATCTTGGCTCACGTGGCGTTCTGTACACCTTACGTTGTATTGTGTGTTATGCCACGTCTGCAACAGATGAATCCTAATATCTATGAGGCGGCTCTGGATTTGGGTGCAACACCTTTCCAGGCTATGCGTAAAGTTATCATTCCGGAGATTAAGGCGGGTATGATTAGCGGCTTTATTTTGGCGTTTACCCTCTCTATTGATGATTTTGCTGTTACAATCTTCACGAATGGTACCGACGGTTTGGACACTCTTTCAACCTACATCTACGCCGATGCCCGCAAGGGTGGTTTGACTCCTGAGTTGCGTCCTCTATCAACTATCATCTTTACGGTTGTCTTGTTGTTGCTTATCATCATCAACATACGTACTTATCGTATTCAGAAGAGAAAGGAGGCTAAGCTATGAGAAGGTTGCTAAGTTTTATCATTCTGTCTCTCAGCGTTTTCTGTTTTTCGGCGTGCGAGCGCAGTGAGGAGGAGCGTGCTCAGATTTTGAAGGTCTATAATTGGGCAGACTATATCGACCCAGCTCTGTTGGACGAGTTTGAGGTGTGGTATGAGCAGCAGACGGGCGAGAAGGTGGAGGTTGTCTATCAGCTATTCGATATCAACGAGATTATGCTCGCTAAGATTGAGCGTGGCGAGGCTGATTACGACCTTGCTTGTCCCTCGGAGTATATCATCGAGCGTATGTTGCGTAACGATTTGATTGTTCCTATCGACAAGAGCATCGTTCCCGACAGTATCAACTATTTCGACAATGTATCGCCTTACATTAAGGATGTGTTCGATAAGATTGACGGCTATGGCAAGAATGCCAACGATTACGCTGTCGGATATATGTGGGGCACGACGGGTATACTATATAATAAAAAGTATGTCCAGCCGGAGGAGCTCTCATCGTGGAGTGCTCTGTGGGCACCAAAGTTCAAAAACCGCCTACTTGTTAAGGATGCTTTTCGTGACGTATATAGTCCTCTGTTGATGTACGAGAATCGTGAGGGTATTGCCAATGGTACGGTCTCTCGCGACTCGTTGATGTATGACGCTTCGGATGCCTCTATCGCTAAGGTAGAGAAGCTGATGATGAAGATGAAGCCTAATATTGCAGGCTGGGAGGCAGACTTCGGTAAGGAGATTATGACCAAGGAGAAGGCTTGGCTGAATCTTACATGGAGTGGCGATGCTGTGTGGGCTATCGAGGAGGCTGCCGATGTTGGCGTGGAGTTGGACTATACCGTTCCTGAGGAGGGTAGTGCTGTGTGGTTTGACGGCTGGGTGATACCTAAATATGCCAAGAACAAGAAGGCGGCTGTCTACTTCATCAACTTTATGTGTAAGCCTGAGAATGCTATCCTTAACATGGAGGAGATTGGCTACGTAAGCGTTATTGCCACCCCTGAGATTCTTGAATATGTCGAGGATAGTGCCGTTGAGGCGGGCTTTACTGAGCCTCTTGACTTGAGTTATTTCTTCGAGGGTGCAGATAGCGTTGTCGCTAATCCGGTGCTGTATCATGACCGCAAAGTTATCGAGCGTTGTGCTATGATGCACGATAGCGGCGAGCGCACGGAGGAGTTGTTGGAGATGTGGTCACGCGTTAAGGGTGACAATCTGTCGAGTGGTATGGTTATCTTCATCTGCTCTGTTTTTGGCATTTTGCTGACGGGTTATATCATTCGCCGTCTACGTCGCTACCGCCTACAAAAGAAACGCAGATAGTATAGAGAAGTAGTTTAAGCGAGGCATTTCACCTCGCTTTTACTCTCTTTCAGTTTTCAGTTTTCACTTCGATTCATTATCTTTGTGGCAATATGGCCGGGCTGTATTTTCATATTCCATTCTGTAAGCGCATTTGCGGATATTGCGATTTCTTCCGTTCTGTGGAGCTGAAGTATCTGCCCGATGTGGTGCGTACAATGCACAATGAGATGGATGAGCAGCGCGATTTTCTCAATGATAAATCCCTTAAAACCATATACTTTGGCGGAGGAACACCCTCGTTACTACAACCCGAAGAGTTTAGCCGTTTTATTGACCACGCCGACAAATTGTTTGATTGCCATCAAGTGGGGGAGATAACCATCGAGGCTAACCCTGATGATATAGACAAAAAGTACGTTGAGCAGTTGCGCCATACAGCTGTAAACAGAGTGAGCCTTGGCGTTCAATCCTTCAACGACGCTGAGCTCAAACTGATGAATCGCCGACACAGCGCACAACAAGCAGAAGATGCCGTAAAAAGGCTACAAGATGCTGGTTTTGAGAATATTACCTTTGATTTGATATTTGGCGTTGCAGGCTTTGGCGAAGTGGTGCTTTTGGAATCACTATCTAAGACTCTGTCGCTTGGAGTGAAGCATGTATCGGCATATCATTTGACTATTGAGCCTCAGACTGCCTTTGGTCGTAAAGCGAGCAGAGGAGAGCTAAATGAGGTCCCAGATGAGCAGAGTGAGCGAGAGTATGACTTGGTTGGTAGGATGCTTACAGCAGCGGGATATGAGCACTATGAGGTGTCGAATTATGCTCTTGAGGGGTATCGTTCAAGACATAATTCATCGTATTGGCACGGCGCAGAGTATCTCGGTATCGGAGCGGGAGCACATTCATTCAATACCGCCTCACGTCGCTGGTCACAACAACCTCTTAGAGAGTATATTACACATCGCGAATATGAGTCAGAGCAGTTGAGCCTGATAGATAGATTTAATGAGTATCTGATGACAAATCTCAGATGCGTTGAAGGTGTTAATTTGGAACAAATTTCTTCTCTTTTTGGAAGTGATAAACGTCAAATGATTCTCCAATTATCTAAGCCCTGGCTTGAGTCCCAAAAACTGATTTTAGAGGGGGATTATCTACGTATTCCTACGCGCTATTTTATGCTCTCTGATGCAATCATCTCATCCCTCTTTGAGGTGTAATTCCTAAAAAATATTAATTAATTGTTAAATTTTCTTCAAAATTAGTGATTTTGGAGTAGAAATTTATCGTTATATAAATATAATGTATTATATTTGCAGCGATTTTGGCCTGGCTTGAATTATGCCCCGAAATAGGGATAAAACAAGTTGGCTGCAATCTACAAATTAACAGTGGCAGAGAGCGAAAGCCTGCTGAAGACAAGAAATAAGTATTGATATTTTTAGATATTATTTTATGAGTAAGATGAATCAGATGCCCGACCACCTATTTGAGGTTAGCTGGGAGGTATGTAACAAGGTTGGAGGTATTCACACCGTGATATCGACCAAAGCCTTGACAGTGACGAAGAAGATGGGAGATAACTATATCGTTATCGGTCCCGATTTGATGCAGGAGGTATCAAACCCTGAATTTGTAGCTGACGAGAATTTGCTCGTAGAGTGGAGAGAAGAGCTATATAACCAGGGAGTGCGAGTGAGAATTGGACGCTGGAATGTTGCCGGCAACCCAATTGCTATACTTATAGATTTTAAATCGCTTATCTCTCAGAAGGATGACGTGCTGAGACAGTTGTGGGAGGACTACCACGTAGACTCAATCTCTGGTCAGTGGGACTATGTTGAGCCTGTATTGTTCGGTATCGCATCGGGTATGGTAATCAAATCATACGTTGAGCGTTTCTGCTCTACATCAGATAAGATTGCTGCTCATTTCCACGAATGGATGACAGCATCGGGCGGTTTGTACCTGCGCAAGCACTCACCATACGTTGCCACATTGTTTACTACACATGCAACAGTAGCTGGTCGCTGCATCGCTGGAAATGGTTTGTCGTTATACTCTGATATACACAAGTTTAACACAGATGATATCGCGCGTCGCTTTAACGTTACTGCAAAGCACTCTATCGAGAAGATGGCTGCGCAGTATCACGACGCTTTCTTGACCGTAAGTGAGATTACAGCTAACGAGTGTAAGTATCTGTTGGGTCGCGAGGTTACCCAGGTTACACCAAACGGCTTTGAGAACGACTTTGTTTGGAAAAACGAGGAGTTGGAGCAGAAGCGTAGCGATGCACGTAAGCTCTTGATATCGGTAGCAGAGAGCTGCTTGAACCATAAGTTCGAGAACGAGCCTGTTATCATCGGCACAAGCGGCAGATATGAGTTCCGCAACAAGGGCTTGGATATCTTTATGAACTCACTCAAGCAGTTGGCTAATTGCCCACTCGACAGAGAGGTGTTGGCATATATCACTGTACCGGCAGCAAACAACGGTCCACGTGCCGACATTGTTCGCCATTTAGCCGATGCTTCACAGCCAATCGACGAGAATCAGTGGAAGTTCTCAACACACTATATCGACAACAAGCAGTGGGACCCTATTTCACAGGCTATCCGTGGCAGCGTGTTGGAGCGCGAGGATTGCAAGGTAAAGGTTGTCTTCGTTCCTTCATACCTTAACTCTGCCGATGGCGTCTTCAACAAGAACTACTATGAGTTGTTGGTAGGTATGGATTTCACAGCATTCCCATCATATTATGAGCCATGGGGATATACTCCGCTGGAGTCTATTGCCTTCTCTGTTCCATCAATCACTTCAGACCTGTCAGGTTTCGGCAAGTGGGCTATGGATTTGGAGAACCATCCTTCAGTAGAGGTTATTCGCCGTCACGAGAACAACGACGCTTTTGCCGTTCAGCAGATGGTGGATGCTATGATGCGCTTTATGCGAATGACAAACGAGGAGGTTGAGAAGTTGCGCCACAATGCTTTGGAGGTTTCGAAGCTCGCTTTGTGGGAGAACTTCTTTAAGTACTACCAGAGAGCATACGCCGAGGCTTTGGAGAGCGCAGAGGTGCGTTCATCAAAGGAGGTATTTGGCGATGGCGGTAGTTACAGCGAGCAGATTAACTTCGTACGTCAGCAGCTCACATCAAACAAGCCTTCTTGGCATCGTATGATGGTAGAGAAGCGTCTGCCAGAGCGTTTGAGCGCATTGGAGACTATTTCTCGTAACTTATGGTGGTGCTGGACTCAGTCAGCTCGTGACCTGTTTGAGTCTATTGACCCTCAGTTGTGGCGTGCAGTAGAGTGCAACCCAATCGCTTTGATTGACAAGTTGCCACTCGCACGTGTAAACGAGTTGGAGAAGGATACAGAGTTCTTGGCTCGTCTGGATGCTGTTGCTAAGCAGTTGGAGGAGTATATGTCGGAGAAGCCAAACGATAAGGCTCCACAGATTGCATACTTCTCAATGGAGTATGGTTTGCACTCATCATTGAAGATTTACTCTGGTGGTCTTGGTATCTTGGCTGGTGACTACCTCAAGGAGGCTTCAGATAAGAATACCCCTATGGTTGCCGTAGGTCTGCTTTACCGTTACGGTTACTTCACTCAGCAGCTCTCAGCGCAGGGCTCACAGGTGGCTACCTACGAGGCACAGAACTTCTATAAGTTGCCTATCTCGCCTGTTCGTGACGAGTCGGGTAACTGGGTGACTATCCAGGTCGCTTTGCCGGGCCGTACACTCTCGGCACGTGTTTGGAAGTGCCAGGTAGGTCGTACAGACCTCTTCCTCTTGGATGCAGACTATGAGGCAAACCGCGAGGAGGACCGTCAGATTACTTACTACCTCTACGGTGGCGATTGGGAGAATCGTCTTAAGCAGGAGCTTTTGCTCGGCGTAGGTGGTATCCGCGCATTGGTTAAGATGGGTATCAAGCAGGAGGTATATCACTGCAACGAGGGCCACGCAGCATTTATCGGTTTGGAGCGTATCCGTAACCTGATTGCACGCCGTCACCTCTCATTCTCTGAGGCATTGGAGGTTGTACGTTCATCTTCACTCTTTACAACCCACACCCCTGTTCCAGCAGGTCACGATGCCTTCCCAGAGACAATGATGCGTCAGTATATGTCGCACTATCCTGATGTTTTGGGTATCACTTGGGAGCAGTTCATCAACCTGGGTAAGACCAATCCAAACGACCCTAATGAGCGTTTCTCAATGTCGGTATTGGCTTGTAACCTCTCACAGGAGGTTAATGGTGTGTCGTGGTTGCACGGAGAGGTATCGAAGGATATTTTGGGCAATATGTGGCCAGGATACTTCAAGAATGAGCTGCATATCGGCTACGTAACAAATGGTGTGCACTTCCCAACATGGGTAGCCTCTAACTTGCGTCGCTTGTATGAGCGTTACTTCCCAGAGGGCTTCAACTCACACGTATATAATATCCCTGCATGGAAGGGTGTCTACAAGATTGAGGATAAGGAGTTGTGGGAGGAGCGTATCGCACTTAAGATGCGTCTTATCAACCACATCCGCAAGCGTTATAGCGACCCTAAGCAGGTACGTTGCGAGTCTCCACGACAGATGGTACAGACTATCGACCGCATCCGTCCTGACGTGCTGACAATCGGCTTTGCTCGTCGTTTTGCAACATATAAGCGTGCATACCTGCTCTTTACCAACTTGGAGCGTCTGTCTGCTTTGGTAAACAACAAGGAGCGTCCTGTGCAGTTTGTATTTGCGGGTAAGGCCCATCCAAACGATAAGCCAGGACAGGATTTGATTAAGCGTATCGTTGAGGTGTCATCTATGCCGGAGTTTGTAGGTAAGATTATCTTCTTGCAGAACTACGATATGGAGTTGGCTCGCCGTATGGTACAGGGTGTAGACGTATGGCTCAACACTCCGACACGTCCATTGGAGGCTTCAGGTACTTCAGGCGAGAAGTGTGTAATGAACGGTGTAATGCAGTTCTCAGTACTCGACGGATGGTGGGTTGAGGGCTACAAGGAGGGTGCCGGTTGGATGCTTCCTATGGAGCGCTCGTTCACAGACCAGAAGTTCCAGGATGAGTTGGATGCTGAGATGATTTACAACACTATCGAGGAGCAAATCGTACCTTTATATTATGATAAGGGCGAGGATGGCATACCTCACGGCTGGTGTACTGCTATGAAGAAGTGTATTGCCGAGATTGCATCGAACTTTACAATGAACCGTCAGTTGGTAGACTACGAGGAGCGTTTCTACAACCAGCTGGCAGAGCGTAAGAAGCTTGTCGTTGAGAACAACTACCGTATGGCTCGCGACATAGCCGCTTGGAAGCGTAAGGTCTCAGCAGCGTGGGATAACGTTAGAGTACAGAACGTGCAGCGTGTAGAGCTCGACAATGAGGCTATCTTCGTGGATAAGAAGTATCACTACGAGGTAACACTCAACATCGCCAACCTCAATGCAGAGGATTTGGGCGTAGAGTTGGTTGTAGCTAAGCAGATTGAGGCCGGCGAGAGCGTAAATGTTGTAGCAACAAAGCAGCTTGAGGTGAAGTCTGTAAATGGCTCAGAGGTGACATTCTCAATTGACTATACTCCGGAGCGTACAGGCTCGTTCGACGTGGCTCTGCGTGTATATCCAAAGAATGAGAAGTTGCCACATCGTATGGACTTTGCTCTCGTAAAATGGGCCTAAAAGATTGTCTAACGTGGCTCTTTTAAAGTCTTGCTTGTCTGAAGAATCCGCAGCATACCGACGTATGTGAGGATTCTTAACTCTAAGACAGCTCACACGACACTAACTATCTTCGGATAGCAGAAAAACTCCTTTGGGAGTAATACATATCTCCAATTGGGCTCTCATGACTCTCATAATGGGAGCCCTTTTAAAAACCTAAGAAACTCACTAACCCCCGATAATAAAACACCGAAAAAGCAATTTTTATACTCAAAGATTTGGTTGGTTAGTGATTTTTTTATTAATTTTACTGAAGATAAATAATATTTCAAAAATTTATATATGTCAGCACTAACATTTGATAAAAAAGAGCTGGGTAATTTGGAGTATTCTTTGCAACGTGAGATGCTTGCTACCGACCGTCGAGGTGGATATATGAGCACAACGATTGTATGTTGTAATACTCGCAAGTATCATGGTTTGATGGTGGCTCCGATAGATCAGAGCGATGATGCGTATGTACTGTTGTCATCACTCGATGAGACTATCATTCAGCACGACCAATCATTCAATCTCGCCCTACATCGTTATCGTGGTGTGTATGAGCCTCGTGGCCACAAGTACATCACCGATTTTGAGTACACGCCAACACCTACAATCACATATCGTGTGGGTGGAGTGGTATTGCGTAAGGAGTTGTTGTGGATTCACAAACGTACACAGCTGATGATTCGCTATACGTTGGTGGATGCTCATTCGGACACTACGTTGCGTCTGCGTCCATTCTTCGCGTTCCGCAACAAGCACTCCCTGTCGAAGGCTAATATGGATGCCAACGGACGCTCATATCCAATCAATGGCGGTGTAAAGAGTAAGCTCTATGAGGGATTCCCTTGGTTGCATCTCCAGACAAATAAGGCTGATGCAGAGTTCGTCGCAGCACCCGACTGGTATTACGACTTTGAGTATCCTGAGGAGATTAAGCGTGGCTATGACGGTTATGAGGATTTGCTCACTACGGGTTACTTCGAGATGCCTATCCGTAAGGGTGAGAGCGTGATTTTCTCGGCTGCAACAGAGGAGATTGAGGATGTTAGTATGATAGCCGACATGTATGAGAAATCTATCGCACGCCGCACCCACAAAATCGACTTCCTGAGCTGCTTGCACCACTCGGCACGTCAGTTTATCGTGCGCCGTCCGGGCAACCGCACTGAGGTTATTGCCGGTTATCCTTGGTATGGTGCTGTGGGCCGTGACACCTTCCTCTCTCTGCCTGGTTTGACCTTGGAGCAGAACTACAAGGAGGACTGTATGGATGTACTCGATACGATGGTTCGCGAGATGCAGGATGGCGATTTCGCAGGCTCAGCCTCAGCAACAGTGGCAGCAGATGCTCCATTGTGGTTCTTCTATACGCTTCAGAACTTGGAGAAGCATATCTCAGCTAAGGGCATCTGGGAGCATTATGGCGAGGCTATGAAGGCTGTATTGGAGGCTTACCGTCGTGGCTTTGGCGCACGTGTCAAGATGGACGACAATGGTCTTATCTGGGCTGGTGCTCCGGGCGAGGCTTTGACGTGGATGAATACCAAGGTGGATGGTCAGCCGGTAGCACAACGTGCAGGCTATGCTGTGGAAATTGAGGCGTTGTGGTATAATGCCGTATGCTACACACTCGCTTTGGCACGCAAGATGAAGGATAAGGCTTTCGTTGAGCGTTGGGCATCACTTCCTGAGTTGATTAAGAGCTCATTTATCGAGAAGTTCTGGCTCAAGGAGGAGTATTTAGCTGATTATGTAAACTTTGACGAGGTAAACGATTATCGTCGTTCAAATATGATTGTGGCTTGCGCATTGGACTACTCAATGCTTAGCGAGGAGCAGATAATGGAGGTAATGAGTGTTGTACGTCAGCACTTACTCACACCTCGTGGTTTGCGCTCACTCTCGCCACGCAATCCTCACTACGAGCCATCATACGCTGATGACCAGCGTTCGCAGGATTTGGCATCACGCAACGGCTCAATCTGGATTTGGCCTTTGATGTTCTACGTAAAGAGCGCATTCAAGATTGCCGGAGAGCGTTTCATATTTGATGCAGAGGATATTTTGACAGCCTTTAACGAGGAGATACAGACAGCATGTATCGGCTCAATAGGCGAGTGCTTCGAGGGTGACCCTCCATTCCATACACGAGGCTGTTTATCACAGGCTACAAGTGTCGGCTCGCTGTTGAATATAAGTGAGCAGATAGCCGAGTGGAAGGCCGCAATGAAGAAGAGTGCCGCAAAATGTCTGAAGACAAAGGCTGAGAAGACTTCCGCAGAGGAGAAGCCTAAAAGAAAGTGTGTTCGCAAGAAGAAATAATAAAAAATAATATAGAATGAGAGTATTAATGTTTGGCTGGGAGTTTCCTCCTCATATTGCCGGAGGTTTGGGTACCGCATGCTACGGTATGACCAGAGGCTTGGCGCGCAATGATGTCGAGGTGATATTCGTAATGCCTCGCGCTTCGGGCGATGAGGACCAGCGCTTCGTAAAGGTTGTGAATGCCAGCGATGTAGAGGCTCGTTATAGCGAGTCAAAGATTGAGGGTGCAGACGACTTGTGGAAGAAGATTTCGTTCATCCATATCGACTCAAACATGGTTCCATATATCTCTCCTGAGGAGTTTGAAACCTATCGTGAGGAGTATGAGCGTACGGGACGTAAGATTTGGGAGAAAGAGGGAGATGTGTGGACTCAGCGATACACATTTTCGGGTAAGTACGGCGCAAACCTTATGGAGGAGGTTGCACGCTATGCAGTCGTTGCTGCCGAGGTAGCTAAGCAGCTGGAGGGACAGTTCGATGTAATCCACGCTCACGACTGGCTGACATACTTTGCAGGTATTGCTGCTAAGCGCGTTTCGGGCAAGCCTTTGGTGGTGCATATGCACGCCACATCGTTCGACCGCTCGTCAAGCGACAATATCGACACACGCGTCTATGCTATCGAGCGCGCAGGTATGGCTGCTGCCGACCGTGTTATCGCTGTGTCTAACCTTACGCGAAACATCGTTATCGAAAAGTATAACATCCCAGCTGAGAAGGTCGTGACTGTTCACAATGCAGTGCGTTTTGCCGAGAAGGACAATGAGCTTCCGGAGCGTGGCGTGGATGATAAGATTATCACATTCTTGGGCCGTATCACATTCCAGAAGGGTCCCGACTACTTTGTCGAGGCTGCCGCTAAGGTACTCAAGCGCGTGCCTAACGTACGTTTTGTGATGGCGGGTTCGGGTGATATGATGAACCACGTGATACGCCGTGTGGCTCGTCTGGGCATAGCTGACCGTTTCCACTTTACAGGCTTCTTGAAGGGTGACGACGTACATAAGATGTTCCAGCTTTCGGATGTATATATCATGCCGTCTGTATCGGAGCCATTCGGTATCTCTCCGCTGGAGGCTATGCGAGCTAACGTACCTTCAATCATCTCAAAGCAGAGTGGTGTAGCTGAGGTCTTGGACTACGCCGTGAAGGTTGATTATTGGGATGTGGATGCTATGGCAGATGCTATCTACGGCTTTGTGAAGTATCCGGCATTGGCAAAGATGTTCTCTTCAAAGGGCTTGGAGGAGGTTACAGGTCTGAAGTGGAACAATGCCGCAGCAAAGATTAAGGCAGTCTACGAGGATGCCATCAATGAGTGTAAATAATAAGAAAAAATATAAGTATGAAAACCGTAAATCTATATTTTCAGGTACACCAGCCTTGGCGTCTGAAGGTTTACCGATTCTTCAACATCGGTAAGGATCACAACTATCTGGACGATTTCACTAATCGTGCAATTATGCAGAAGGTAGCTCGTCAGTGCTATCTGCCTATGAATGCAATGCTTCTGAAGCTCATCGAGGAGCAGAAGGGTGCTTTCAAATGTTCATTCTCAGTGACCGGCTCAGCCATTGAGCAGTTCCGTCAGTATGCTCCTGAGGTGTTGGATTCATTCCGCGCCTTGGCAAAGACGGGATGTGTAGAGTTCTTGGCGGAGACCTACTCTCACTCGTTGGCGTCGCTCTCATCTAAGGAGGATTTTGTAGAGCAGGTGAAGTTGCACGTCAAGACCATAAAGAAGGAGTTTGGCGTGAAGCCTGTTGCGTTCCGTAATACGGAGCTCATCTACTCTGACGCAATCGGCGAGATGGTTTCAGAGCTCGGCTTCAAGACTATCTTGGCTGAGGGTGCTAAGCACGTTATGGGTTGGAAGTCACCTAACTACATCTATACCAATGCTATTGACAACCGCTTGAGAGTCTTGCTGCGTAACTATAAGCTCTCGGATGATATTGCTTTCCGCTTCTCTAACCAGGGATGGGAGGAGTATCCACTCACAGCCGATAAGTTCGCACAGTGGGTTGCAGAGGATGCAGGCGATGTAATCAATCTGTTTATGGATTATGAGACCTTCGGCGAGCACCAGAAGGCCGACACAGGCATCTTTGATTTCGTGCGTGCTTTGCCTGCTGCAATACTCTCTAAAGGCGATATGCAGTTTGCCACAGTAAGCGAGGCTGCTCAGGTATCTCAGCCGGTAGGCGTTTTGCACTGTCCACACGTTATGTCTTGGGCTGACGAGGAGCGCGACGTTACGGCTTGGCTTGGCAATGAGTTGCAGAACGAGGCATTCGGTAAGTTGTATGGCCTGAAGGATAAGGTTAAGGCGTTGAAGAACGAGGATTTCGAGTATGTATGGAACTTTATGCAGACCTCGGACCACTTCTATTATATGGCAACCAAGTGGCTCTCTGATGGCGATGTGCACTCATATTTCAACCCATACGGCTCGTCATACGAGGCATTTATCAACTATATGAATGTGCTGTCAGACTTTGAGATTGAGATTGATAAGGCTTTAGCAGCGAAGAGATCTCGCAAGAAGGATACTGCTTCGGCATAAGCCATAGCATATATCATTTTAGGGCTGCAATAGCTCATCTAACCAAGAAATTGGGGCTTCCAAACTTACCGGATGCCCCATTCTTTTTAGCCTCTACAAGGTTAATTAGTAATTAGTAATTAACTTTTTAGTTTTTACCTTTAGTAGCCTGGGTAACCAAATAGTTACCCGCGGGACTTGTGGGTAAACTAATAATTAATACCCCGTCATTGCGAGCGGTTGCATCTGCGGGGCTTACTTATACCCAACTCAGCCCTATGCAACTGCGTGGCAATCTACCTTTTATTACTCGGCCTCGCTGATACTTACTTTTTAGTTTTGGCAAAGCTGGCACCTTCCCTTAGTTGCTCCGCCACAACATAGTCTGCAAGCAGCCTCTGCTTATGGCTTAATCGCAACTTTTAGTTTTCAGTCTTACTATGTATAAGGTAGATTCCCATCGCCTGCTGCGCAGTCGGGGAATGACGTTTTATTATTAGTTTTCACTTTTCAGTTTTTACTTTTCAGCTTTCACTTTTCAGTTTCTAATCCACTATAAGCTCCATGATGTAGTCGTCCATCACAAAGCCAAAGCCGATGTCATTAACCTCTTCGCAAATAACATTAAAGCCCTTGTGGAGATAGACCTCGTAAGCGTGTGTATTATTGCGGTTTACGGTCAAATAGATAGAACACATATCATTGTCACGACACAGCTGTTTCAGCACCTCCAAACCCGCAGAAAACAGGCCTGCGCCACGGTACGGTTTCATAACATAGAACTTACTCAAAAAGAGCGTAGGGCCTTGGGGTTGAACACCCATATAGGCGCAAATCTCGCCATCCTGCTCCATAACAAAATATCGATAGCCATTGATAAGTTGTCCGGAAATAGCCTCGAAACTCTGGTACTTGGCAATCATATACTCGACCTGCTCCTCGGAGCAAAATGAGGTGTTAGCCTCACGCCACACCTGCTTAGCAACCTTAGCAAGACGACGAATGTCCGCCTCGCTTGAAATCTCACGTAACATCATAACTACCACTCGATAGGCTCACGGCCCTGACTAAGTAAATATTCGTTTGCTTTTGAGAAGTGTTTGCAGCCGAAAAAGCCACGATACACCGATAGGGGAGAGGGGTGCACACTCTTCAAAATCAAGTTCTTGCGTGGGTCCGCCACAGCTCCTTTCTTTTGGGCATAGCTACCCCACAACATATAGACAATGCCCTCGCGCTGCTCGCCAATCTTACGTACCACAGCGTCAGTAAACTGCTCCCAGCCACGACCTGCGTGCGATGCCGCCTGATGAGCCCGCACCGTCAGCACAGCGTTTAGCAGCAGCACTCCTTGCTCCGCCCAGCGGTCCAGACAGCCACTCTCAGGTGTAGGCTTACCTAAATCGGAGGCAATCTCCTTAAAGATATTCTGCAACGAGGGTGGGAACGCCACTCCATCCTCCACCGAGAAGCACAAGCCATGTGCCTGGCCCTCTCCGTGATAGGGGTCTTGACCAATGATAACCACCTTAAGCTTATCCCAAGGGCAGCGGTCAAAAGCACGAAAGATATTCTTCGCTGCGGGGAAAATTGTTGTTGTGGCGTATTCACTTTTTACAAAACGCACCAACTCCTCAAAGTAGGGTTTATCGAACTCGTCTTGCAACAGAGCCCTCCAAGGCTCGGCAATCTTTACATTCATCTGATAGTCGCGGTTTAAATATTTTTTGTAAAATTACAAAAAAACTGATAATTTTGAGGCATTAAAACACAAAAAACTATGAGAAAGATTTTATTATTGGCTTCGCTTTGTTGTGTAGCGTGCTGCACAACAGAGAATGTGGCACCACAGGAGGACCAGCGTGAGGTAAAGAACATAATCTATATGATTGGCGACGGCATGGGCTTGGCGCATGTGTCGATGTTGCAGATTGAGGGCGGATATGAGCCTACGGTATTTGACCAGGCGGACAATGTAGCGCTCATCACAACCTACTCGGCAAACAACCGTGTGACCGACTCGGCGGCAGCTGGCACAGCTTTGGCCTGCGGATATAAGACCAACAATAGTATGATAGGCGTTACGCCCGACAGCGTGGAGGTGCGCTCTATAATAGAGAAGGCACACGATAAGAACTTCGCAACAGGTATTGCCGTAACGTGCTACATTCAGCACGCCACACCTGCGTCGTTCTACTCTCACCTGATGGACCGCGACGACAAGAAGAAGGCCAACGAGGACTTCATAGCGAGCGGCGTGGATGTAGCGTTCGGTGGCGGTAGAGTATACTTTGAGCGATTTGACAAGGATTATGTGCAGACGCTGACAAATGCCGGCTATAACGTCTTGCTTGACGAGGCTCAGTTGGCAACAGTCGAGGGCGACAAGGTAGTAGGTCTGTTTGCTGATCGCTCGATGAATAAGATTTTGGAGGGCCGTGGTGACTACTTGGCAAATGCAACGGCTAAGGCTTTGGAGTTGCTCGATAAGAATGTGAAGAATAACTCACGCGAGGGTTTTGTGCTGATGGTCGAGGGTTCAAAGATTGACTTCCGCACACACGACCACGAGACCGAGGCTATCCTGGCAGAGATGCGTGATTTCGAGAAGGCTATCAAGGTTGCCAAGGAGTATGCCGACAAGAACCCCGGAACACTCGTTGTGGTTTGCGCTGACCACGAGACGGCAGGTACAACAATCGTAAGCAATGAGAGCGATTTTCGCCTCTCGGAGAGTGGCATAGAGTACAAATATAGCACGTTGGGACACTCGGGCGTAATGGTCCCTGTATACCTCTACGGAGCAGGAGCCGAGGCTATCAACGGCGTGATGGACAACACCGAGCTATCGTGGAAGTTGCAAGAGTTGATTGGCGTGAAGGAGTAGGATGTAAAGTCTAAAATAAAGTAAAAGGGCGTGTCTAAAAACTTGTTAGACCCGCCCTTTTTGTTAGACAGCTTCTTTTTATGCTTTACTTGCTCTCGGCGAAATATTTATAGAATAGCGGGATGGTATTCACACCCTTATCAAACTGCTCCAAGCCATAGCTCTCGTTTGGAGAGTGGATAGCATCCTCCGCTAAGCCAAAACCTATAAGCAACGATTTAATGCCCAGGATGCGCTCAAAACCGCTAATAATAGGGATAGAGCCGCCCGAATAGAATGGCAACGGCTTCTTACCGAAGGTATCGACGATAGCCTTCTCAGCAGCCTTATATGCAGCCATATCTGTTGGAGCAACGTAAGGCTCGCCACCGTGCAAATCCTTAACCACAACCTTCACGCTCTTAGGTGCGATAGCCTTGAAGTGCTTCTCGAAGAGCTTAGCAATCTTCTTATAGCTCTGATTAGGCACCAGACGCATAGAAATCTTTGCCGACGCCTTAGATGGGATGACAGTCTTTGTTCCCTCCTCGATATAACCGCCCCAGATACCGTTCACGTCGAGTGATGGACGGACACCCGTACGCTCCATAGTGGTATAGCCCTGCTCACCCTCTACATCGCCAATCTCAAGCGATTTCTTGTACTGACGCAGACAGAATGGAGCTTTATTGAATGCCTTACGCTCCGAGTCGGTAAGCTCACGAACATCGTCATAGAAACCAGGGATGGTTACGCGACCACAATCATCCACGAGCGACGACACCAGACGAGTCAGCACATTGGCAGGGTTGGCAACAGCACCGCCAAAAAGACCAGAGTGCAAATCCTTATTCGGACCTGTCACCTCCACCTCCATATAGGTCAAACCACGCAGACCGCAAGTGATAGATGGGGTAGAGAGCGAAATCATAGATGTATCCGACACAAGGATAATATCAGCCTTCAAGAGTTTTTTATTCTGCTCACAGAACTTATAAAGGCTTGGAGAGCCAATCTCCTCCTCGCCCTCCAACATAAACTTCACGTTGCAAGGCAGAGAATCCGTAGCACACATAGCCTCAAAAGCTTTGGCGTGCATAAAGAGCTGTCCCTTGTCATCATCAGCACCACGGCCCCAGATACGACCATCCTTAATAACAGGCTCAAATGGCTCGGTACGCCACTCTGCGCGAGGGTCTACCGGCATAACGTCGTAGTGACCATAGACCAAGACGGTCTTTGCCTTAGGATTGATAATTTTCTCAGCATAGACCACCGGATTACCGTCGGTAGGCATCACCACCGCACGGTCCGCACCCGCCTTTACCAAAGCAGCAGCCAACCACTCGGCACAACGTACCATATCGGGTTTATGCTCCGATTGAGCACTGATTGACGGAATACGCAACAACTCGAACAACTCCTCGATGAAACGCTCCTTGTTGTCGGCAATATAGTTATGAACTTTTTGCATATAAATATAATTTTAAGGTTTGTTTACAAGTCGGAAATAGCCTTAATCTCGGCGATAAATCTCTGGGCTAAAGCATCTGCTTCGGCCTGCGATTTTGCCTCGGTATAGATGCGGATAATAGGCTCTGTATTGGACTTACGCAGATGCACCCACGACTCGGCAAAGTCTATTTTCACTCCGTCTATATCATTCACATTCTCAGTAGAGTAACGACTCTTTACCTCAAGCAGAAGTTTATCTACATCAATAGCCTCTGTAAGCTCGATTTTATTCTTCGAAGCGAAGTATGAAGGATAGCCTGCACGAAGCTCTGTCATCGCAGATCCTTTAGCCACCAAATGGCTCAAGAACAGAGCAACACCTACCAGCGCATCACGTCCATAATGGAGCTCAGGATAGATAACTCCACCATTGCCCTCGCCACCGATAACAGCCCCCGTCTGCTTCATCATTGCAACCACATTGACCTCGCCAACAGCCGAAGCAGAGTAGCTACCCGAATGGCTCTCGGTAACATCACGCAAAGCACGCGAAGAGCTCAGATTAGACACAGTATTGCCAACCTTATGCGATAGGATGTAGTCCGCCACAGCCACCAAAGTATACTCCTCGCCAAACATCGTACCGTCCTGGCAGACAAGGGCAAGTCTATCGACATCGGGGTCTACGACAACACCCAAATCGGCACCTTCACGACGGATAACATCCGATATTTCTGTCAGGTGTTGAGGGAGTGGTTCGGGGTTATGAGCAAACTCGCCATTAGGCTCACAATTAAGCTCTATAACCTCACAACCAAGCTCACGCAAAAGCTGTGGAATTACAACTCCTCCAATGGAATTTACAGCATCTACAACCACCTTGAAGTGACGAGCCTTAACAGCCTCGACATCAACCATATCGAGTGAGAGAACCTGCTTGATGTGAAGTGGGTTAAAGTCTTCACGCAACAAGACCTTGCCGATAGCATCTATTTCGGGGTAGAGATAGTCGCAATCATCAGCCAAAGCAAGCACTCGCTTACCCTCCGCATCGCTTAGAAATTCGCCCTGTTCATTCAGCAATTTCAGTGCATTCCACTGCTTAGGATTGTGTGAGGCGGTAACGATAATACCACCGTCCGCCTTATGGGTAATAACGGCCATCTCGGTACCCGGAGTGGTACACATACCGACGTTTATCACATCAGCACCGCAACCGAGCAACGTACCCTCGATAATATCCGAGACCATCTCGCCGGAGATACGGGCATCGCGTCCCAAAACTATGGTAAGCCTTTTGCTGTTATTTTTCTCAGAGAGAAAACGCACATAAGCAGTGGTAAATTTAACAATATCGATAGGTGTGAGATTTTCACCCAACTCACCACCTATTGTACCTCTGATACCCGATATGGACTTAATGAGTGTCATATAACCATTCTTTAAGTGATACAAATATAAAAAAAAGGCGAATTTCTTTGTAATTCGATGTAAATATATTACTTTTATGCCATATAAAAAAGTTTAACAAATAATTTTTCTACTATGCAAAATCGTGTAATTCCCTCTTCGGAGTTGATTATCAACGAAGACGGCTCAATATTTCACTTGCATTTATTGCCGGAGCAGCTGGCAGATATAGTGTTGCTCGTGGGCGACCCGGGTAGAGTGGCGATGGTTGCAGAGAACTTTGACTCGGTAGAGTGCAGAGTGTCAAACAGAGAGTTTAACACCGTCACAGGATTCTATAAAGGCAAACGTATGACTGTACTTTCAACAGGTATAGGAATCGGAAATATCGACATCTCGGTCACAGAGCTGGATGCCTTGGCAAATATAGATTTTAAGACTCGACAGGTAAAGGAGCAGAAGCGTCAGCTGACATTGGTACGCTTAGGTACGTCTGGGGCTTTACAGCCTGACATCAAGGTCGGCGATGTGGTTTATGCCCGTACTTCGGTAGGTTTTGACGGCTTGCTGAATTATTACGCAGGTCGTAACGAGGTCTGTGATTTGGAGATTGAGAAGGCATTTATGAAGCACACCGGCTGGAATGAGTTGCTGCCAAAGCCTTATTTTATAGACTCTACACCCGAGCTGTGGGAGCTATTCAAGGATTCGACAATAGGAGGCATCACCATCGCAGCCCCTGGTTTCTATGCTCCTCAGGGCCGTTGGGTACGCCTGCAACCGGTAGACCCTACACTAAATGAGAAGATAGAGTCGTTTGAGTACGAGGGACGTCGTATCACCAACTTTGAGATGGAGAGTTCAGCCCTCGCAGGTCTGGGAACATTGATGGGCCACCGCGTAACGACGCTTTGCACCATCATAGCACAGCGCGTGGCGTTGGATGCTTGTACAGACTATAAGCCTTTTGTTAAGCGCATGATACGTATGGCGTTGGACAAGCTGGCAACATTATAAGAGTAAAACAAATAAAAAACAGAAATAAAGATGAAATTTACAGTATCAAGTTCAGCACTGTTGTCACTCATGGCAACAACAGGTAAAGTTATAAGCAACAAAAGTTCACTTCCAATCCTGGAGTATTTCCTCATGGAGCTCAAGGATGGCAAGCTTACGGTAACAACATCGGATTTGGAGACCACACTCATCGGCTCTATTACGGTAGACAACGTAGAGCAGGAGGGTGTTATCGCAGCTCCAGCCAAGTTGATGCTCGACTCACTTAAGGAGTTCGCCGAGATGCCTTTGACAATCGAGGTAAACGACAGCACTTGGGAGATTAAGATTACATGGCAGAGCGGACACCTCTCAATTCCGGGAGCCAGCGCAGTAAGCTACCCTGCAACACAATCTTTGGGAGCTGAGAGCAAGAACATCACCCTCGACGTCGATATGCTTGTAAACGGTATCAATAAGACTATCTTCGCTACGGCCGACGACGAGTTGCGCCCTGTGATGAATGGTGTATATTTCGACTTCTCGGAGAGCGCATTGACCTTCGTGGCTACCGACGCCCATAAGCTTGTTAAGTTCTCATCTGAAAGCGAGAATGACTTTGCCGCGTCATTTATTTTGCCTAAGAAGCCTGCCAACCTGCTCAAGAACCTGCTTTTGAAGGAGGACGAGCCTGTGGCTGTCGGCTTCGACGCTAAGAACGCCACATTCGATTTGAAGAACTTTAAGTTGGTTTGCCGTCTTATCGAGGGTAACTATCCTAACTACAACGCTGTAATTCCTGCTGCCAACCCAAATAAGGTCTTGATTGACCGCGTGGAGTTCGTAAACGGCATTAAGCGCGTGGCAGTATGTTCTAACCCAACAACAAACCTTATCCGCATGGATATTGCCAACAATAAGATTAATCTGACAGCTCAGGATATCGACTTCTCTGTATCAGCAAACGAGACTATCTCTTGCAGCTACGAGGGCTCTCCTGTCACTATTGGATTTAAGTCTACATTCCTTGTGGAGATTCTCTCAAATATCGAGACTCCAACGGTAGTTGTAGAGTTGGCAGACTCAACACGTGCAGGCGTATTTAAGCCTGTATACGACGACAAGCAGGGTAGTGAGGCTCTGATGTTGTTGATGCCTATGATGATTAACGCATAGTAACGCAATATGAAACTAAATCTTAAGCGCCCGATTGTCTTCTTCGACTTGGAGACAACGGGCGTTGATACAGCCAAAGATCGTATAGTCGAAATCTCGATGGTAAAGGTTATGCCCGACGGGGAGGAGATAGTGCGCACACGCCGAATCAATCCGCAGATGCCTATCCCTGCCGAGGCGACAGCCATACACCATATTACGGATGAAGATGTCAAGGATGAGCCCACATTTGCTCAGATAGCCAAATCCCTCAGTAAGTTTATTGAGGGGTGCGATTTTGGCGGTTTTAACTCCAACAGATTCGATTTGCCGGTACTCGTTGAGGAGTTTATGCGGGCAGGTGTAGATGTAGACCTGCGCAAACGCAAGTTTATAGATGTGCAAAACATATTCCACAAGATGGAGCAACGCACACTCGTTGCGGCGTATAAATTCTACTGCGGCAAGAATTTGGAGGAGGCGCACTCGGCTCAAGCCGACACCATGGCAACATACGAGGTGCTGAAAGCTCAGCTGGACAAGTATCCTGAGTTGCAGAACGATGTTGAGGCTTTGGCGGAGTTCTCTTCGCGTGGCGAGGTCGCCGATTATGCGGGAAGAATCGTATTTAACGACAAAGGTGAGGAGGTATTTAATTTCGGCAAGTATAAGGGTAAAACTGTTGCCTCGGTCTTCACTTCGATAGACCCAGGTTATTACAGTTGGATGATGAATGGTGATTTTCCACTCTACACCAAGAAAATAATTACTGAGATTTATATTCGTTGCAAACAAAGCAATTAACTTTTTGACGACTATGAGATTATTCCGAGCGCTTACAACTCTCGCATTTGTTGTCTATGCGGCAACAAGCTATGCTGTTTCATTAGCCCCAGAGATAGAGAAATCCGAGACCATCGTATTTATCAACGGACAGAAATTCTATGTTCACACGGTAAAGGATGGCGACACGTTATACTCAATAGCGAAGGCGTACGGCGTCACGGAGGAGGTTATCAAAGAGCATAATAAGCAGTTGGGGGCTACACTCAAAATCGACCAGACGATAAAGATTCCTTTGGTTGAGAAGAAAGCACGCCCCGAGAAGCGCAAGAAGAAGAATTTTGTACAACATAAAGTATCTGAGGGGGAGACTCTCTATGCGATAGCCCGCAAGTATGAGATTTCTGTCGATGTCATCCGAACGGATAATCCGGAGGTAGACCCTCATCACTTATCTATCGGCGATGTTGTTTGGATACGTAAGGCCGAGATGGGCGAGTCTACACAAGAGGAGGCACAGAATCAAATCATAGAGTATACCGAGCAGTTGAATTCTGCGACTGACGACGGTTATCAATACCACGTTGTTCAAGCTAAGGAGACCATCTATTCGCTTTCACGCCGCTTTGGCATCACCGAGGCTGAGTTCGCTCAGTTGAACGACGTATCGAATGGCCTAAAGGAGGGCGCAGTGGTGCGTTATCCAGCACCAAAGGATTCCCTTGCAGAGGATGCTGTTCATAAGAATGATACCATAGATTTCGACGCTATGGGTCTTGCTCACGAGTTGGCGGCTTGGCCTGAGGAGAGAAACTCTGCTCATGAAAACATTATTTTCGAGCCTCTTACACCGGAGCAGGAGCTTAACATAGCACTTATGTTGCCTCTGAACGTCAATGGCAAAATCAGCCCTAATTTCGTGGAGTTCTATCAAGGTTTCTTACTTGGTCTTGAGGATTTGAAGGCCGATGGCCACAAGACGATATTGACGCTATACAATACTGCACATAACCCACTGAAGGTAGAGGAGATTGTCAGCGGCGAGGAGATAAAGAGCGCAAATCTGATTGTAGGTCCTGTCTATGAGGATGAGCTAAAGCCTGTGTTGGATTACGCACAGATAAACAAAGTCCCTGTCGTATCGCCATTGGCAAGTATCGAGGTGGAGCGAAGTTCAGCACTCTTCCAGCTATCGCCCAATGCAGAGAAGAAATATGATAAGATTGCCGACCTGCTGGATGGCAGTAAAGATATTTACCTTATCTACGCCGAGAGTTACGACAAAGCTTTCGAGAAGGAGATTTTGGAGCAGCTGCAAGGTAAGGAGTATTTATCATATACCTATTCATACAATCGCAGCTCCATCTTCACACCTAAGGATGGCGCACCAAGTATGAAAGATGTATCTTCGGCACTAAAGAACAGTCGTCCAAGTCTGTTTATCGTTTTGGCAAGCAATGAAACCGATGTGGATAGAATTTTAGGTACGCTATCATCGGCCAGGACCTCTGTTCGAGATAGAGGTCTACGCGCCACACAGCATACCGTCTTGGGTACATCTCGTTGGAGCAGATTTGCAAATATCGACCCAAACATATACTTCAAGAATAATGTTGTGATGGTTTCGACCTACCACGCAAAGCGTAACACACGTTTGATTCGCGAGTTTGATGGACGATACATAGCATCGTATAACACTCTGCCAAGCCTATACTCTTACAGAGGTTACGACACGGCAATTATCTTTGGCAAGGCTATGCGCTCGGATATAGCCAACAGCTTGATTGGCACAGAATATACTCCTCTGCTTACCACGTATAAGTTCTCACAGAAAGAGGCAGGTGAGATATACGTCAATCAGGAGTGGATAAGGGTAAACTACAACCCTAACTATAAAATAACAATTCAATAGCAGATGTCAAACTTGACTCATAATATTCCGGAGAAGACTATCGAACGTCTTAGCGAGTATCGTCGCACATTGCTCTCATGCCACAAGCAGGGGGTAACGCATATATTCTCACACGTCTTGGCAGGTATGCACGGCATAACGGCAGTACAGGTACGAAGAGATTTGATGCTTATTGGATTTTCAAGCGACACAAAGAAGGGCTATGATGTTAAGGTACTCATTGAGTTTATCAACGGAATACTCGACAGCGAGAGTGTGATGAATGTGGCTGTGATAGGTATGGGCCACTTAGGTCAAGCTATCACTAAATATTTCAATGGCAAAGGGCTTAAGTTGCGTATCGTGTGTGCATTTGACGTAGACCCCGCAAAAGTGGATTCTACAATAGACGATATACCTTGCTACCACATGGAGCGTTTCGAGGAGGTGGTTTCGGCTATGGATATTAGTATTGCTGTCATATCATCGCCCACAAGAGTTGCCCCTACGTTGGTTGTTCCGATAATTAATGCCGGAATAAAGGGCGTGTTGAATTTCACCTCAGCACCGCTGAATTTCCCACAAGGAATCGTTGCCGAGAACTATGACATCACGACAATTCTTGAGAAGGTTGCATACTTCGTCAAGGAGAGTGACGAAAACAACGACAAATAATGAAGGTATATTACGGATTCGATAATCTTCCCAAGTTCAGCCAAGCTGTCGCCACAATGGGCTCGTATGACGGCGTACATAGCGGCCATAGAGAGCTGTTACAGCAGGTCGTTGCGTTGGCTAAAAGAGAAAACACCCAGAGCGTCGTTCTGACATTCGACCCACATCCGAGATACGTGCTTGGCAGTGGAGCTAATTTACAGCTACTCAACACATTAGAAGAGAAGATATATCTGCTTGAGCGGCAGGGTATTGACAATCTTATCGTCGTACCATTTACTGAAGATTTTAGCCAAAAACGACCAATAGAGTTTATCGAGGAGAATATCTTGCCGTTAGGCATCAGCACTTTGGTCGTGGGATATAACCACCGTTTCGGACACAATAAGGAGGGCGACTTTAATTATCTGGAGTCACGAGCCGAGCAGCTAAAGATACACATGGTGGAGCAGCACCTGGTTCAAGAGAGCAAAGTCAGCTCTACGATTATTCGACAACTTATAGCCAAAGGAATGATGCAGAGAGCCGCTCAGTTGCTCGCTGAGCCATATCTGATTAAGGCTGCAATTGACCAACGTGGAGAGATTGTAAATATTGACAACAAGAAACTTTTACCGCCCAGCGGGACCTATCGAGTAGAGATAGCTGGAGAGATTACCGACTTAATAATTGAAGAGGGTCGCAGAGCGAGAGTTCTCAGGGAGCGTGAAGGTGTAGAGATTATAAAATTCATAGAGTAAATATGGCAATATTATCCTACGAACATAAGTTCCGAGTAGCATATAAGGATACAGACCAAATGGGTGTGATGCACCATTCAAACTATGTGGTACTATACGAAAAGGCTCGCACCGAGTGGTTGCGCCACATGGGTATAACATACGCCGAGATTGAGCAAAGAGGTATAATGTCGCCTATCTTGGAGGTGCATAGTAAGTACATCTACCCTGCGTTTTACGACGAGCTGCTGACCGTCCGTGTCTTGTTAGAGGAGATGCCTACGGCACGATTTACCATACATACCGAGGTATACAACCCGGCGGGTAAGTTGATTAACAAGGGCTATGTTGTATTGGGCTTTATAAGTAAGGAGAGCCGCCGTCCTTGCCGTATACCCACATGGTTTCAGGAGGCATTGGAGGAATATATCGCTCAAAACAGATTAACCGAAGATAATGACAAAGAGTAGCAGACAGGGTTGGATATATGGGGCACTTGCGGTGTTTGCCATATTTGTTACAATCTACTTTTATCAAGCACTATGTATCACAGAAGATACATGGCGTTGGATAATTGCTTTGCCAACATTGACGCTGGCAGTACTGACGCTACGATTTAGTAAAACAACGGGGTTACTTATCCCTATGGCTCTCTTAGCCTCTACCGTGGGCGACTACTACGGCTCGGAGGGTGTCTTTCTGCTACAAGTGGGATTCTTTGCTCTGGCTCATCTGTTCTACATAGGAGATTTCTTTCCATCGAGAGCTATCAATCCCAAAAGAGTTGTTGGCGCGACACTATTTACCTTGGCGGCAGCAGCATATATCGGGTATATAATATACAATCTAACGTTCAGCGTCGAGGCAATAGCCATCGGTCTATATGGCGTAATTATAGCCTTGATGGGCATCTCGGCAATAGTTCAGCAACGAAGATTTCGCTCGATATACATCCTTGCGGCTCTGCTGTTTGTCGTGTCTGATTCAATAATAGCATACGGATTTATCGGCACGGTGCCACACGCTACAATATGGATTATGTCTACATATTACTTGGCACAACTCCTCTTCGCAGCACTCGCCTTGACAAGAAAGTCACCCAAAGCGTGACAAACAGCTCCGTTTTGTCATAAAAACAATGTTGAGTATGCCATTTTGACACACCATGGTAGGGTGGCACATAGTTTGTTTAATCACAAGCAGATAATCAATAAAAATATATAAGGTATGAAAAACGGAAAAATCGGTGTAACAACAGAGAATATATTTCCTGTTATCAAAAAGTTCCTCTATTCAGACCACGAGATATTTCTGCGTGAGCTGATTTCCAATGCGGTTGATGCAACACAGAAGCTGAAAACCCTCTCAGCTAAAAACGAGATGAAAGGAGAGTTGGGCGATTTGACAATACATGTCAGCGTAGATGAGGCCAACAAAACCCTTACAGTAACCGACCGTGGTATCGGTATGACCGAGGAGGAGATTGATAAATATATCAATCAAATAGCCTTTTCGGGCGCAGAGGAGTTCTTGGCCAAGTACAAGGACCAAGCCATAATCGGCCATTTCGGTCTGGGTTTCTACTCATCGTTTATGGTTGCCGACAAGGTGGAGATATACACTCAATCATACAAGGAGGGTAGCAAGGCTGTGCATTGGAGCTGCGACGGCTCTCCTGAGTATCAGTTAGAGGTTTTGGATCAGGCGCGTGAGCGAGGAACATCCATCGTGCTGCACATAGCCGAGGATTGCAGCGAATATTGCCAAAAGAGCAAGGTCGAGGAGCTGTTGAAGAAATACTGTCACTTCCTGCCTATTCCTATCGCATTTGGCAAGGTACAAGAGTGGAAAGATGGAGGCTATGTTGATACCGACAAGGACAACATCATTAACAACACCACACCACTTTGGACACTCAAACCAACAGAGATTACCGAGGAGCAATACAAGGAGTTTTACAGCGAGCTATACCCTGCAAGCGACGAGCCTTTGTTCTATATCCACATGAATATAGATTATCCTTTTAATCTGACAGGAATACTTTACTTCCCAAAGATTACCAACAACTTCGATATTCAAAAGAATAAGATTCAGCTCTACTGCAATCAGGTATTTGTTACAGACCAGGTGGAGGGTATTGTACCGGAGTATTTGACTCTGCTGCACGGTGTGATTGATTCGCCGGATATTCCACTCAACGTCTCACGTAGTTATTTGCAGAGTGACTCTAACGTAAAGAAGATTTCGGGCTACATCACTCGCAAGGTGGCAGACCGACTCAAGGAGTTGTTTACAACAATGCGTGCCGACTATGAGCAAAAGTGGGACAATTTGAAGGTATTTATCCAGTATGGAATCTTGACAGACGAGAAGTTTGCCGAGAAGGCTCAAGAGTTTATGCTGTGGAAGAATACCGAGAATAAGTATTTCACAGCCAAAGAGTACACAGAGATTATCAAGGAGAATCAGACCGATAAAGATGATAATATCATCGTGCTTTATGTGGATGACCCTGTGGACAAGCACCCATTTGTCGAGAGCGCGAAATCAAAGGGCTACGACGTGCTTGAGATGAATGGTCCTCTGGATAATCACTACATCAACTACTATGAGTCGAAGAATCAGAATGTACGATTCGTAAGAGTAGATAGCGATGTAATTGACAACCTGATTCGCAAGAAGGAGCAGACAGCAATGTCGCTTACAGAGGCCCAGCAGGAGATTATGCGCCCTGTATTTGAGAGCCAGATGCCTAAGGACGACAAGATTACATACTCGATAGCCTTTGAGCCGATGTCGGCAGATGATGCGCCTGTGGTAATTACTCAGAATGAGTTTATGCGCCGTATGAAGGAGATGTCGAAGATGAGCGGTGGCGGAATGAGCCAATTTTACAGCCAGATGCCCGACAACTTCACAATAGCTGTCAATGGCAACCACCCATTGGTCATCGACATTTTGGGTGACGTGGAGCGAGAGTATGGCGACAAGCTCAAGAGCATCACAAAGAAGATAACTGCTGCCGAGGCCGAGGAGCGTCGATTTGACGAGACGGTAAAAGACAAGAAGGAGGAGGATTTCACCCCTGAGGAGAAGCAGATGAGCGAGGAGCTATCCCGAAAGATTCTCACCCTTAGAGAGGAGCGCAACGAGCGTCTTACAGAGATTGGCAACAACAACCGTCTGGTAAGACAGATAATCGACTTGGCTCTACTCTCAAACGGTATGCTGAAGGGCAAGAATCTGACCGATTTCATTCAGCGAAGCATCTCTCTCATCGAGAAATAGCGACAACAGCAAGTTGCCAATAACAAAGGGTGTGTCCTCAAAACGACTGGACACACCCTTATTCATTTCTACCGCAGGGACATCTTACAGCAAAGCATCAATCTTCGCCTTCAAAGCCTCCTTGCTTGCCGAACCGACGCTCTTATCAACCTGAACGCCATCCTTGATAAATACAACTGTTGGGACGTTGCGAACACGATACTGAGCAGCAATCTCATCGCCCTCCTCCACATCGCAAGTTGCAATCAACACTTTTCCCTCATACTCCTCAGCCAACTCCTCGATAATTGGAGCCATAGCACGGCATGGACCACACCACTCAGCACCAAAGTCGATAACGACAGGCTGACCAGATGCCATTACAGCATCGTAATTCTCATTTGTAATTGTTAAAGCCATAACTTTTCGTGTTTAATTTATGATAATGTAAATTTAATATTATTCTGCTCAAGGTAATCAATCAACTCGGAGGTCAAAGCCACTTTGTACTTGCGTGAGTAGGCATTTATTGCAACTCCATCGTGACGGCTTACTATGTTAAGACGTACAACAGTCGAGCCTTTATTCTCCTTAATAGCCTTTGCAAGTTCCGCAATGGTATTATCTGTAATATCCTCCAAGTCGATAGCAATATGAATATCTTTAATCAATGTATCTCTCACCTCGGAGAGCTGTATCATTGATTGAATCTTGAACTCCAACTCGCCATTGTCACGATAAGGACGCGGCTGAACACGACCCTTAACGAAGAGGAAGTAGTTAGGGAACAGATACTGCCTGAACAACTCATAATCCTTACCAAACAGGGTAAACTCATACGAGCCCACATAGTCCTCCATCGTGAATTTGCCCCAATTCTTGCCCGTTTTGGTTGTAAGTTCCTGAACGGCGGTAACCACTCCCGCAACAGCTATCTCCTTACCCTCAAACTGTGACAAATCATTCAAGTCTGTAAGTGATGCCTTACACATATTGTTGATAACGACCTTATACTCATCCAAAGGGTGTGCCGAAAGATACAGACCGATAACCTCGCGCTCCTTATTTAGTACCGCAAGCTGGTTCCAATCCTCGGCAACAGGGATTGTTGGCGGTTGAATATCGACAACCTCACCTCCGCCAAACAGACTCTGTTGTGCATTTTGACGCTCTTGCTGCACACGCTGACCATAGCGCATCAAAAGCTCCAAGAAGACCACACCGCCACTACCTCGCAAATCCTCAGCAAAGAACTTACTGCGGTGGAAGTCTATAATAGAGTCGAAACCTCCCGCATAGGCAATATTCTCAAGACACTTACGATTTACCAAGCTAAAGTTTACACGCTCCACAAAGTCGTATATATTCTTAAACGGACCACCTTTCTCGCGTTCAGCAATTATTGAGTTTACAGCCGCCTCGCCGACGCCCTTAATTGCTGCCATACCGAAGCGAATATCTCCCGCCTTATTAGCCGAGAAATTGACTACCGACTCGTTAATATCTGGACCGAGAACTCGTATACCTAAGTGCTTACACTCGGTCATATATGCGGTAATAGACTTTATATCAGCCAAGTTACGGCTCAACACCGCCGCCATATATTCCGAAGGGTAGTTTGCCTTCAAATATGCCGTCTGGTATGCAATCCACGAGTAGCATGTAGCGTGTGACTTATTAAAGGCGTATGAAGCGAACTTCTCCCAGTCGCCCCAAATCTTCTCCAAGACTTCGGGAGCGTGACCATTATCCTGACCGCCCTTGATAAACTTAGGCTTCAGCTCGTCCAGCTTAGACTTAATCTTCTTACCCATCGCCTTACGCAGGGTATCAGACTCACCACGTGTAAAGTTACCGAGCAGACGCGAAAGAAGCATCACCTGCTCTTGATAAACAGTAATGCCGTATGTATCCTTCAGGTACTTCTCCATAACATCAATGTCGTAAACAATAGGCTTACGGCCATGTTTACGGTCGATGAAGTCTGGAATATAATCCATAGGACCCGGACGATACAGAGCATTCATAGCAATCAAATCCTCAAAAGTCGTAGGCTTCAACTCGCGCAAATACTTCTGCATACCGGGGGACTCAAATTGGAACGTACCCATAGTGCGGCCCTCCTGATAGAGCTTATATGTTACAGGGTCCTCAATGTCAATGCTGTCAATATCTACACTTATACCCTTGGTTGTTCGGATATTGGCAACAGCATCTTTAATGATAGATAGAGTCTTAAGACCCAAGAAGTCCATCTTAATCAAACCTGTATCCTCAATCACAGAGCCTTCGTATTGCGTAACAAGCATCTTCTCGCCCGTCTCCTTATCGTCGGCAGTGCTGACAGGCACCCAATCGGTAATATCGTCACGGCAGATGATAGTACCGCAGGCGTGAACACCCGTACCACGCACATTTCCCTCCAACATCTTGGCGTACTTAATAGTATCACTCATAATAGGGTCCGACGACTCCTCAGCAGCCTTCAACTCAGGAACGGCAGCAATAGAGTTTTTAAGATTAATCTTAAGCGTCTTATCCTTATCGTTAGGGTCTTGAATACGGTCTGGAACAAGTTTACACAATCTGTCAGACTCTTTGAGTGGCAACTTCTGAACGCGAGCAACATCCTTGATGGCCATCTTGGCTGCCATAGTACCGTAGGTGATAATATGTGCCACTTTCTCCTTGCCATACTTCTGCGTAACCCAATTCAGAACTCGACCACGACCATCATCATCGAAGTCAATATCAATATCGGGCAGAGAGATACGGTCCGGATTCAGGAAACGCTCAAACAGCAAGTCGTATTTTACAGGGTCAATCTGAGTAATACCCAGGCAATATGCAACCGCCGAGCCAGCCGCAGAACCTCGGCCCGGACCCACCGACACATCCAACTCCTCACGTGCCGCACGGATAAAGTCTTGCACAATCAAGAAATAACCCGGGAAACCCATAGTCTTCATGATGTGCAACTCAAATTTCAAAAGCTCCGCAATCTCATCCGAGAGAGGGTCACCGTAACGTCTCTTCGCTCCGTCAAAGGTGAGTTTAGCCAGGTAGTCAGCCTCCAATTTGATACGATATAACTTATCGTAGCCACCCAGACGCTCAATCTTCTGTAAGGCGGCATCCTCGCTCATTACTACGTTACCGTGTTCATCACGAGTAAATTCATCGAACAAATCCTGTTCGCTATATTTCTCACGATAAGACTCCTCAGTACCGAATGACTCAGGAATATCGAACATCGGCATAATAGGGGAGTGGTCGATAGAGTAGCTTTCGACACTATCGCATATCTTAACCGAATTTGTCAGAGCTTCGGGAATATCCTCGAATATTGCATTCATCTCGGCACGCGTCTTCATCCACTCCTGCTTAGAGTAGAGCATACGCTTCGGGTCGTCCAAATCCTTACCTGTTGATAGACATATCAAACGGTCGTGCGCCTCAGCATTCTCCTCGTCTACGAAGTGAACATCGTTGGTGCAGACCAGCTTAACACCTAAACGGTCCGAGAACTCAATTAGCTTATCATTGACCACCTTTTGAAGCTCATACGCCTCGTGGTTGGCGCGCTCGACAGTTGCTTTATGGAGCTGGAGTTCCAAATAGTAATCCTCGCCAAAGGTCTGTTGATACCACTTAACACTCTCTTCAGCCTTCTCCAACTCGCCGGATGTAATGAGCTTAGGAATCTCACCACCCAGACACGCCGAGCAGCAAATAAGACCCTCGTGATATTTTGCAAGCTCCGTACGGTCGGTACGAGGACGCATATAGAATCCCTCGGTCCACGCCTTAGAGACCAACTTAATGAGGTTGCGGTAGCCTGTCTTGTTCTTGGCAAGCAGGATTAGGTGGTAACCTCCCTGATCGACCTTGCTCTCCTTGAGAGCCATACCTCGACGTGCAACATATACCTCGCAGCCGATAATAGCCTTGAAATCCTCCTTAGGCAGAGCATCGTATTGTGACTTGAGCTGTGCCAACTCAGCTAATTGCTCCGATGTAGGAGCCTCTGAGCCATCAACTTGCGCTTGTAGCTCCTCAATCTGGGCTTTTACCTGCTTGAGTTTATCTCGGCGTGCGCAATTCTTCTTCTTTACATAGTTCCAAAACTCCTTGACGCCAAACATATTGCCATGGTCCGTCAAGGCAATACCACGCATTCCGTCGTCGATAGCTTTATCTACAAGGCGTTGAATACTTGCCTGACCATCGAGGATAGAGTATTGAGAGTGAACGTGAAGATGTACAAAATCGTGCATATAAAGTGTGGTATTAACTTGTGACTATTCAATGGCTGACATGACAATATTAGCAACTACATTACGTGTGCGGCTAACTGAGCCCTTATCGACAGGGTGTACGCGGTTGGTAAGGAGAATAATAGCTACACCTCGCTGCATATCAATAGCAACAGATGTGCCTGTATAACCTGTATGGCTGATAACGAACTCCGGGGTCATCAAATCGCCATAGCTGCCACCTCTATCATAGCGACCATCCCAACCCAACGTGCGGCCCGACTCAGCATAACGCTCCGGCACACGGACCATAGCATCAACTGTCGCAGAGGAGAGTACTCGTACATCACCGACAATACCGCGATTCATAATCATAGAGGACAAAACAGCCAAATCCTCGGCATTGGAGTAAAGACCTGCATTACCCGATACGCCATAATTCAAAACGCGCGCAATAGGGTCGTGCACCTGACCACGCAAGACTGTACCGTCATTTTGGAGCTCGGTAGGGACAATTAATGATAGCTTATCCTCAGGGATTGGCTCGTTGGTTGGATACCAACACGTATTACGCAGCTGCAAAGGCGAGAAGATAGTTCTTGACGCATAATCATCAAGCGACTCACCTGTAACTTTTTCGATAATATGTTGCAAAACGACATAATTCAGACAGCTGTAACATACACGCGTACCGGGGCGGAACAAGCGACGCTCCTCGTGAGTGATATAGTGGATAAGGGAGTCCTTGAGGTTCAACTCCTCAATATCATAATCCTCAAAGCGTTTCATATACTTAGGCATATATATACCGGCAGGCAATCCCGAGGTATGTGTCAAAAGATGCGCAACGGTTATATCCTGGCTCTCGACAGGCTTCGGCTTACGTGCAGCATTAACAACCTTGCTATCCTTAGCAGGTGCAATGCTATCCCAAGGATTGAAGTCTGGTATATAATCCTTAACCTTACTGTTCAAAGTAACCTTTCCCTCCTCCAGCACTCGCATAAAGGCAAGTGTTGTGCCCATAGTCTTTGTCAAAGAGGCCAAGTCAAACACAGCGTCACTACGCATAGGTATAGACTCGCTGACACGCTTGCCTGTCTGAGGGTCCTTGCCGGCTACGGTTTGAAGATTACCGTACGCCTTAAGATAGAGCACATCACCCATAGAGCAATTATCGTCAGCACGCTTAACAACACAGACAACCGCTCCTGGGAACTCACCATTACAGATAGCATTATCGATAGTGCTATCGACTAATGCCATACGCTCCATGTTTATCTTTGTCGAGGATGGACGAGCGGGCTGGTCATCATCGAAGATATTACTCGAAACGGAGTAATATGTTCCGCCGACAGTGATTGCAGCAACCAAAATCAGGAAGAACAGAATCAAAAATATATCTGCGTATGAGCGTTTCATTTGTCTATCTGGTGTTTAGCTATTATCAAAGTTAAAAAAAGAGTAAAGCGCTCTTTACTCTCTACAAAGATAGACATAAAAAACAAAAAATTATGGTTTAGTAATTGCAAGTTATTAACAAATTAGTAAATTTGTTATAGACTAAATCTAAGAGACTATGAGAGAGGAGAATTTAATCGTCTTAAGAGAGTATGACTCAATCAACGATGCGGAATGGGATAGGTCGATTTTGGAGGGCGCAGGTATATACGCCACAATACGCAACGAACTGATGTCGAACATCTATCCTGTCGGTTTTGCGCCGGCACAATTGATAGTCGAGAGTAGCGATTTAACACGTGCAGAGGAGATTCTCAAAGCTTATTCGGCAGAATAGCTATCTGCACCAAATATCCCACGCCTTATCTGCTTGGGCATAGAGCATATCTATACCCGAAAGGGTGTGTGCGCCCTTTGACAATCCTCGGCGCAGGAACTCCGTCTGAGAGGGGTTGTAGACCAAATCAAACAGAAAATGTGAAGGTGTAATGTGGTCGTAAGGAATAGCAGGGCACTCGTCGATATGAGGAAATGTACCGACAGGCGTTGCATTGATAATTAGACGATTAGATGCTATTACCTCTTGCGTTAGTTCTTCGTAACAAATATCGCCCTTACCTGCCTGACGAGAGACAACACACGGCTCAATTGAGCGTTCCCGCAGAACATAACACACCGCCTGAGCTGCACCGCCTGAACCTAAGACCAAAGCAGAAGCGACAGCAGTATCTCCAAGCAATTTATCAAGCGAAAAACGCACGCCATCAACATCGGTATTATAACCGACAAGTGTGCCATCGGAATTTATCTTTATGCAATTGACAGCACCCACAAGCGCAGCCTCTTCGGAGAGAGAGTTAAGATAAGGAATGACCTGTTTTTTGTAAGGAATTGTAACATTTAAGCCAACCAATTCGGGGTTATTCTTAAGCAATGCAGGCAATAAATCAACCATTTCAAGCTCATATAAGGAGTATTCACACTCCGCAGAGAGCCCCTCGCGGCTAAACTTCTGGGTAAAGTATTGCTGCGAAAAGGAGTGTGATAACACTCTTCCTATAAGCCCGAACTTGCGCATCACTACAAAAATTTATAGACCAAATAGAATGAGCCTATCAATAGGACGGTGAACAGTATCGCCAAGATATTGAAGTACTTATCAATGAAGCCCTTAATAGGCGCACCATATCGCCAAATAAGCCAAGCAATAAGGAAAAATCTCAAACCTCGCGAAACGACAGAGGCGACAACAAACATCAACAGATTAATCTCAAAGACACCACCCGAGATAGTAAAGAGTTTGAATGGCAGAGGAGTAAAGCCCGCTGTAAAAACTATCCAAAAGTCGTATTCTTGATACAGAGCCTCCACGTTGGCAAAACCCTCACGTGTAAACACATGGTCGAAGAAGAAATTGGCCAGGCCCGTAGGCTCTCCGGCGGTATCTTGCCACAAGAAGAAGCCGATAGCATAGCCTGCAAGTGCTCCCAACACCGAGCCTGCAAGACAGATGGTTGCATAGCGGAATGACTTTGCCAGAGCTCCCAAGCAGAGAGCTATGAGCAGTACATCAGGTGGGATAGGGAAAAAACTTGCTTCAGCAAAGGCGAAACAGAATAGCGCAGTGCCGCCCCAGCGAGAATCACCCCACGAGAGCATCCAATTATATAAATCTTTAAACCACTTCATAACAGAATAAATATAGGGCAAAGGTAGAGATTTTATTGATAAAATCAATAACAGGCCTTAATAATACCCCCACCAAGAACACGATTATCACGATATAAAACAACCGGCTGCCCCAAAGCGACAGCCCAAGCAGGGTATTCAAGTTCGATATGATACCCATCGGCTGTCGGAGTGATATGCCGAGCGAAGCCCTCCGGATTGCGTCCAATACCTCGCACTACAACACGAATGTCATCCGCATCGAGCAACTCCTCGCAATCGACAATATTGCACTGATGAATAATCAAATTATGCTTATAAAGGTCATCGTTAGTGCCAACAACAAGACGATTAGAGTGAGCGTCAATACCCGTAACAACAGCACCCGGCACAGTACATTGGTAGCCTCGCTTTTGACCTATGGTATAAAAGGCTATACCGTCGTGCTTGCCCACGAGATTACCATCAGAATCAACAATATCACCCTCTACACAAGCTTCAGGGCAGTATTTTGTGATAAAATCACGATATAGTGCGCCTCTTAAGAAGCAGACGCCCATACTTTCTCGTTTATCTGAGATATGTTGTTTTACATCGGCCTTTATGATATTACTCATCGGGGTTAAGGCACGGGATAGAACATCCGAAGACAATCCCCACAGATAATAAGACTGGTCTTTCGAGCTATCGTCAGCTTTGGCTACATATAATTTGTTGTTATATGACTCGACCCTGAAATAATGGCCCGTAGCTATGTGATGAATAGCCAAGGAGTCGGCAACAGAAACAAGGTGTTTCCACTTAATAAGCGGATTACACATAGTACAAGGCGCGGGGGTTAATCCCGACAGGTAACTCCCGACAAAATAGTCTATAATATTAGACGAGAAATCGACTTGAACATCTTTGATGTGGTGCGTGACGCCCAGCTCTGAGGCAACACGACGAGCCTGAGCCAACAGATTTGCATCTCCGACCATATCTAAGGTCAGAGTTTCAACATCAAAACCGTCAGCTTGCAACAACGCAACGGCTGTTCGGCTATCTATACCTCCGCTAAAACCTAACAAAACCCTCTCTCTCATCACTCACTCTCACACCTTTATATTTAGGAAATGTCCCTAATTTATAGGGGACTCCTTTACTTTGAGAACTCTGCAATCTTAGCAATTACATCGTTCAAACTCTCTGATATTTTCTCAATATCTTCGTTAAAGATAAAGACTTTATTTCGCTCGGTAACAACCCCGTTGGGAGTATTCTTCTTGCGAAGCTCGGTAAGACTGATAAAATAATCCTTTGAACGAGTCGCCTTAAGGTCTATAAAGTAGGTACGGTGGCCCGCTTTTACAACCCTTGTATACAAAGACTCGCCATAGCCATCTGCAACATCAATTTGGGATAAAACGTCCTGATTCATTTTGTTTTGTTTAGTAATTCATCCCAAAATTATATAAAAAAATCTCCAAAAGTTCCAATCGAAGAGCTAAAACATTAAAACATATAATTGATTATCATTTTGTATAAATCCCAAAATGACTAATAGATTCAACATAAATTTGAGTGTAGAGATAAGTACAAGGCTTATTTAACAATACAAGAGATGTCTGTTTTGACACATGAGCCTACTTAGCCGGTTGAAGCCGATAAGAATAAGAATCCCAATCCGAAACGACAGAAACGGCAGCCTTGTAAATAGCGTTATACAGCTGATTGTCGGCTTGGCGGAACTCAACCGTAGGGTAGAGCTGCCAAGAGATGTTGCTAATCAAGAATGCAAAGATTTTATCCCAATCCTCGTCACTTATCGTAGAAACATCAAACTGAGGAGCCCTCTCTGATACTATATTTATAAATTGCTCAATATCCTCTTCACTGATTTGCACATTAGCGACAAAACTCAGACACGTTGGAAATGCCGCAGGGCGTTCGTAGGAGTATTTATCAAGATAATAGACCACAAAATCACTACTGCATAGCTCCAACATATCAGCAATTTCACCCGTAAAACGAATCAAAGAGTCGTCTTCAATGAAAATATCGGGAGTTATACCATTTCCGGAATAGAGTGTACGTCCTGCAATTAGTGATTTGTGGGTTTGATAGATAGAAGCATCGTAAAGGCTTGAATCAGACTCCTTATACGATTGATAAAAACCATCTTTATTACCCATCTCATATTGACGCTGAATACGGCGTCCCGACGGAGTATAAAAGTTTGCAACAGAGAGCTTTACAGACGAGCCATCATCAAAGTTGAAGAATTGTTGTCCCAGACCTTTTCCTAAACTGCGCCGACCAACAACCAATGCGCGATCCCAATCTTGCAGCGCACCAGCAAGAATCTCACTCGCCGAGGCAGAGTGTTCGTTTATCATAACCACAAGGTTGCCATCAAACTTCGCAGCAGAGGACTTTGAATAATAGTTATGGCGCGATCTATTCTGCCCCTCAGCATAGCAGATTAAAGCATCGTTGGGCAAAAAGGCACTCGCAATGTTGATTGTTGTCATAAAATCTCCGCCCGTATTGTTGCAGATGTCAAGAATAAGCGACTCCACGCCTGACAACTCTTCCAAAGCGGCATAAAACTCTTTGGTAGTATTTTTTGTAAAGTTGCTTATTTGGATATATCCAACACTCTCATTGACTCTATAAGAATAGACTGTCGGGGTTGGGATGATGTCATAGTTCAGCTTCAGAGTTAATCTCTCGGAATCTTTACGGCGATAAATATCCAAGCTAACACTCTCTCCGACAGCACCGCTCAACTGCTCGATGATGCTCTTCCTATCTGCACCAACGATATTTTTACCATCGACAGCCACGATACGGTCACCACCCCTAACACCGGCACGAAAAGCCGGAGAATCATCCAAGACACGCACGACAACAACCGTATCCCGAACAATCATATATCCGACACCTATCGAAGCTGATTTATTATTGAAAAAATCGCGGAATTTTTTGGTTTTCTCCTTAGACATATACTCAGAGAAGGGGTCCAACTCCGAGACGATAGACTCGATGGCTATATCAACATAATTATCCAAGTCTACTTCATCGACATAGTTTTTCTCTAAGTGACGAAGAAACTTGGATAATTTACGCATAGCACGTTTGGAGTTACTTGTGTCTTGAGCTTGAGAGTCTATTGTGCAAAAAAGCGCAACAACAAAGACAATCAAGCAAGTAAAGACACGACCCAAACGCATACATCCAATATATTAAGCCAGAGCATCACACACCTCGCCAAATGGGAGGGTAGTCTGCTCGCCGGTCTTCATATTCTTAATCGTAGCTTTCTGCTCAGCAAGCTCGTTGCCACCAATGATAACCACAAAAGGAATCATACGACGGTTGGCATACTCCATCTGCTTCTTCATCTTGGCAGCCTCAGGGTATATCTCTGACGCTACGCCCTTATCACGCAACTGACGGATGATAGAGAGGGAAGCCAACTGCTCTGCCTCGCCCAGATTGATGAACATAACCTTCGTAGAGAAGTTAACCTCCTCGGGGAAGAGCTCCAGACCGACCATAACATCGTAGATGCGGTCAGCACCAAACGAGATACCTACACCCGAAGTATTAGGCAGGCCGAAGATACCTGTCAAGTCATCATAACGACCACCACCGCAGATAGAGCCGATAGCGAAATCGTTAGCCTTAACCTCGAAGATAGCACCTGTATAGTAGTTCAAGCCACGAGCCAGCGAAAGGTCGAGTTCAACATCGAGCTTAATGCCTAACTGCTCGACATAGCCGAAAATCTCACGCATCTCGGCGATACCCTTTAAGCCTACCTCCGACACAGCAATAACCTCCTGCAACTTATCCAACTTCTGCGAGTTAGTGCCACTCAGCTCAAGGATTGGTTGGAGTTTGGCAACAGCAACCTCGTCCAAACCGCGCTCCAAAAGCTCAGCCTTCACGTTATCCAAGCCAATCTTCTCCAACTTGTCGATAGCCACCGTAATGTCAATCATCTTATCGGCGTGTCCGATAGCCTCGGCGATACCAAAGAGAATCTTACGGTTGTTCATCTTCAGCGTAACATTAATCTTCAGAGCCGAGAATACACGCTCAACAATCTCCACGAGCTCAACCTCATTCAGCAGAGAGCGAGAGCCAATGACATCGACATCGCACTGATAGAACTCACGATAGCGTCCCTTCTGTGGGCGGTCAGCACGCCACACTGGCTGAATCTGATAACGCTTGAAAGGGAAAGCTATCTCGCCCTGGTGCTGCACGACATAGCGGGCGAAAGGTACGGTCAAATCGTAACGCAAGCCCTTCTCGCAAATCTTCGAGGCGTTACGCACCTGCTCATCGGAAAGATTGGCAGCATAGTCGCCCGAATTGAGTATCTTAAAAAGGAGCTTGTCGCCCTCGTCGCCATACTTACCGAGCAGGGTAGAGAGATTCTCCATAGCGGGAGTCTCTAACGGTGCAAAGCCATAGGTGCGGAAGACACGCTTGATAGTCTCAAAAATGTATGTACGACGCATCATCTCCGATGGTGAGAAGTCGCGTGTACCCTTTGGAATAGATGGTTTCTGTGCCATATTATTTTATCTTTCTGCAAAAAAGTCAATCCAAATAAAAAATGCAATTAACGCAAGAATGCATAAACCATATATTAGCGTTCCTACTGTTTCTCTAAAATCCGAGTTATTCATATTATTCGTTCTCAGTAAGTTTACGATACTTAACACGCTTAGGGGTAGTATCCTCGCCCTGGAGCCTCTTCCACTCCTCGTACTCCGAATATGAGCCCTCGTAGAATACTACGCGTGAGTCGCCCTCGAATGAGAGGATATGGGTTGCGATACGGTCCAGGAACCAACGGTCGTGCGAGATAACAACAGCACAGCCTGCGAAGTTCTCCAGACCCTCCTCCAACGCACGAAGGGTGTTAACATCGATATCGTTGGTAGGCTCATCCAACAGGAGCACATTGCCCTCCTCCTTGAGTGCCAAAGCCAAATGCAGGCGGTTACGCTCACCACCCGACAACATACCGCACTTCTTCTCCTGGTCGGCACCGCTGAAGTTGAAGCGAGCGACGTAGGCACGCGACGGGATTTGACGGTTGCCCAAAGTGATAAGGTCGCTATTCTGCGAGATAACCTCATAGACGGTCTTCTCGGGGTCGATAGACTTGTGCTGCTGGTCTACATAAGCCAACTTAACGGTCTGACCGACAGTGAAAGTACCCGAGGTAGGCTCCTCCAAGCCCATAATCATACGGAAAAGGGTAGTCTTACCTGTTCCGTTAGGACCGATGACACCCACAATACCTGCCGGTGGCAATGAGAAGTTGAGCCCCTCGTACAATACGCGGTCACCAAAGGCCTTTGACACGTCGTTAGCCTCGATAACAACATCTCCCAGACGTGGTCCGTTAGGGATAAATATCTCGAGCTTCTCCTCCTTCTGCTTGGTATCCTCGTTAAGCATCTTATCATAAGCCGACAGACGAGCCTTACTCTTGGCACGACGGCCCGAAGGCGACATACGTACCCACTCAAGCTCTCGCTCCAAAGTCTTGCGACGCTTTGACTCCTGCTTCTCCTCCATAGCCAGACGCTTGGTCTTCTGGTCAAGCCAACCAGAGTAGTTGCCCTTCCAAGGGATACCCTCGCCTCGGTCCAACTCCAAAATCCAGCCCGCTACGTTATCGAGGAAGTAACGGTCGTGGGTAACGGCGATAACCGTACCCTTATATTGCTGAAGGTGCTGCTCCAACCAATCAATACTCTCGGCGTCGAGGTGGTTGGTAGGCTCATCCAACAACAGCACATCGGGCTGCTGCAATAACAGACGACAAAGAGCTACACGACGACGCTCACCTCCCGAGAGAACCTTAACGCTTTGGTCGGCATCGGGGCAACGCAGAGCATCCATAGCACGCTCCAAAACGCTATCCAACTCCCAGCCGTTCACGTGGTCAATCTGCTCGTAGAGCTCACCCTGACGCTCAATCAAACGATTCATCTCATCGTCCGAAAGAGGCTCGCAAAGCTTCATATTAATATCCTCGTACTCCTTCAACAGAGCTACCGTCGAAGCACAGCCCTCCTCGACAACCTCCTTGACGGTCTTCGTGTCATCCAGCTGAGGCTCCTGCTCAAGGTAGCCAACAGAGTAACCAGGAGAGAAAACAACCTCGCCCTGGAAGTTCTTGTCGATGCCGGCAATAATCTTCATCAGGGTAGACTTACCCGAACCATTCAAACCAATGATACCAATCTTAGCACCATAGAAGAATGAAAGGTAGATATTGTTGAGCACCTTCTTTTGGTTGGTGAAAGTTTTAGAAACACCCACCATCGAAAAAATAATCTTCTCGTCTGCCATATATACTTTGTTTATATTATTCTCAATAATGTGCAAAAGTACTAAATTTTATATTAAAAAATGGTAATATCACAGAGTTTTATCCAAAATCATCGTAGTATTTGTTAAAAGACAACACAAACACATTTGATTTATAAAAAAAGACTGTACATTTGTGTAACATTTAACCCTTATTCAATTAGTATTATGAAAAAGATTCTTTTAATTGCATGTGCGCTGTTCGCTGTAAACAGCTATGCTATGGCTAATGACAACACAACAACCGACAATGTAGCAGTAACTGCCACTCAGGACACTAAAGTTATCAGACAGTTTATCGACATGATGAAGTCGCAGACTGCAAAAATCGAAGCAACAAAGAACGCTGAAGAGCTTGAGCAGGTAATGAACGCTTGCACCGCAGAGATTAATAATTTCCAGACAAAGAATGGCGCAGCAATACAGAAGGCTATGCAGTCACTCTCACCAGAGGATCAGGCTTTGATTCAGGCAGAAGTTGTGCAGGTTGCAACAAAGTACCAGGAGGTAACCGTAAGGAAGGCTACAGAGTTCGGCTTGATGTAAAAAACTATCTGGTATCAACAACAAAAGAGGCATTTATTGCCTCTTTTTTTATCCGCAAACATAGAGTTATAAGGCTTTTTTATAGCTGTATAAAATTATTTTTTAAGCTTTGGAGTTTGATATTTCGCAAACTATCTTATCTTTGCAGTGGAAAACAACGCAATTAACAATTCATAAAAACAAACAAAATTATGGCAAGCATTAAAGGTACAAAGACTGAGCAGAACTTGCTTAAGTCATTCGCAGGTGAGAGTCAGGCTCGCACTCGTTACACATTCTTCGCAAGCGTAGCTAAGAAGGAGGGTTATGAGCAGATTGCAGGCGTATTTATGGAGACTGCAGAGCAGGAGAAGGAGCACGCTAAGCGTTTCTTTAAGTTCTTAGAGGGTGGTGATTTGGAGATTACCGCATCATACCCAGCAGGTAAGATTGGCACAACAGCCGAGAACTTGATGGCAGCAGCTATGGGCGAGCATGAGGAGTGGGATGTACTCTATGCTGAGTTTGCAAAGGTTGCTGACGAGGAGGGTTTCCCTGAAATCGCAGAGGTTTATCGTCGCGTAGCATTGGTAGAGGCTGAGCACGAGCGTCGTTACCTGAAGCTCTTGAGCCGCATCACTGATGGCGACTTCTTCGTACGCGATGGCGAGATTTGGTGGCAGTGCCGTAACTGCGGTTACATCATCAAGGGTAAAGAGGCTCCATTGCAGTGCCCTGCATGTGCACACCCAAGAGCATACTTCGAGCCTAAGAAGGAGAACTATTAAAAAAAGTCGTATAGCAATGTAGTTTTGGTGTCATACTTGCCCTCAATATGCTCATTTACGCCAAGTAAACTCCGCTATTTAGGGCTTCGCAATCCTAAAAACTCCTAATGCTATACAACTTTTAGCTCTTCGAAAAGCAGAATAAAGGGCTGTCCAACAATGAGTTGCGACAGCCCTTGTTGCATAGAGCAAGAGAGGAATAATAAGGGAAGTTAGAAATTATACTGCACCATAACACTTAGGCGGTTGGCTGTGCCTTTCTCGTCGGACATATCTTTGCGTGAGCCGTGCAAATACTCCAAAGCCAACTTGCAATTATCTGTTAGCTGATAGAAGGTATTGACAAAGATATAATCGCCCTGCTTGTATTGCTCGGCTGAATAGAAGCCGTTCTGCTTATCGACACGCACCATAGAGTAACCTCCCGACACAAACATCTTACCCGGAAAGAGGTTATATTGAGCGGCAACCTGCCAACCCCACATAGGCATTGTCTGAATCTGCTGAGGATTCTCTGGATTAGGGGTAAAATCCAAACCGCTACCATTCAAATCCTGGATATAGCCTGAGATGCCTTTACCGTATGTGCCATTGAAGTAGAGAGTCAAACATCTCCAAGGCTCAAGGTGTCCGCTGAGCTGCACGCCCCAGCCGAAAAGGCTGGTATTCTCTTTTGTAAATGAGTTGTGCAGATACATATTGCGCAGTACAGCAGAGGCTCGAACATGATTACGGCCACTGCGGCCCCAACGATACTGCACATACATAGGGATATCGGGCACACGCTGACTTATAGGCAAGAAGTATTCGCCATAGGTACCGCTGACGGTAGGAAACTCAGCAGCAAGACCAACCTGCAAGCGTTTCTCGAAGAAGGCATGTTCGTAACGCAACAAGGTAGCGAAACGCTGATTATAGGCATTTGGACCTTGGAAATCTACCGTAATAGGCGTAGCCTCCAAATCGCAGAAGGTGGTATAGTCACGACCTGCCGTAAAGCCCATCATCGAGATATAGGCACTACGCAGACGTGGGGTATAGCTAAACTCTGCACCGCCACGAAAATCCATATCGACAAAGGCTACAATCTGCCCAAGTTTTGAAGAGTTCACAACAGCCTTAGTAAAGAGGCGCGATGTGGTTGCATCCATCATCACACGCTGGCGCGATAGGGGATTTCCTCCGACAGCAATGTCGTATGGCACAAAGTCAATATTATTAACCGCACCCTTGAAATCGTAGCTTGTACGCAGATTCACGAAACCACCAATACCCAAAGAGAAGCGATTGTCGTGTGTCGAGAAGATAAACTGTGGATTAGGCACTTGTTTGGCACCGTAACGACGCGTAGCTTCGAAATCATCACGAGCTCCGCGCGAGGCAATATAGTTCATCTCGACAATCTCCGCCACCGTATTGCCCTGGTTGTCCACACCCTCAATAGCCATCAAATAGACAGCAGAATCGTCGGTCTTACGGTGTTTGCGAGAGTGGTGGCTCTGAGCCAAAGCCGATTCGCAACACAAAAGACCGCACAAAACAACAAATAAGAGTCTAAAAGTTCTCATAATTTCTACTTTTTAATGAAAAACAATATCTTTGCTGTGGGTTATAAACAACTCTTATGCCAGAGAAAATTCGGGTGTGATATTTGCTCTGTCGAGGAGTGTAAAACAAAGGAGTATGTTTCTGACGACAATAATCATATCAGTAGCAATTATTGTATTAGACTTTTTTGCAACACGACGTCTAAGCCGAGATTGTAAATATCGCCGTTGGTGGGTGGTAGCAGCCTTGACAACAGATGTGCTGCCCATCATCATATCGTTAGGCGCAATGATGTTTGCCGACGACAACACCACGGCTGTAATGATGGTCTCGGCTTGGTCATTCTTTGGCTGGATGGTGCTGAGTATAGCCAGAATACCGCTCAATATTATGGCGTTAATCTCAAAGAAAAGATGGGCAAAGTATAGCGGCATAGCCATAACATCGTGTATCGTTTTGACGCTATTCTACGGTATGTTTATAACACGTAGCGACTATGAGATAAGTCGTGTGGATATATATTCTTCACGACTACCAAAGAGTTTCGACGGATACAAGATTGTGCAAATTTCGGATATACACATCGGAACAATGATAGATGCCGAGGAGGAGTTGGCAGAGATTGTGGAACTATGTAACCGTGCAGATGCAGATATGGTCGCTTTCTGTGGTGACTTGGTAAATGTACGATACAGCGAGCTAACCCCTGAACTCGCCGATATTTTATCGCAACTAAAGGCGCGAGATGGGGTGTACTCTGTAACGGGAAATCACGACATCGGAGTATATATGCGCAACCAGCAGCAACTATCCGTCGAGGAGAATACCCGACGATTAATCGAGTTGCAACAGAAGATGGGATGGAACACTATTGAGGATACGACGCAATACGTTCATCGAGGAGCAGATTCGATAGCGATAACCGGAGTTGCATTCTCGGCTAAGCTGCAAGAGTTCCGTCACTCGTTCGATTTACCATACGTCGATTTAAAGGAGGCTTACCAGGGGTATAATACCAACGATTTCAACATCACCATCTCACATATACCGCAGACCTGGGACAGTATATTGAGGGACTCACTCTCGGATGTAACTCTTTCGGGACACGTACACGCCATGCAGTTTAAGATACCTATCACAGAGCGAGGTATATCGCCTGCAATGTGGGGATACAAGCGTTGGAGTGGCCTTTACACAGAGCAAGGACGCCACCTCTATATAAACGATGGAATAGGAAGTGTCTTATTCCCTTTACGCGTTGGTGCAAGACCTGAGATAACGGTCATCACGCTACGATGCAAGGAGTAATCAGAGAGTCGCTATGGCTGTCGAGAGCTGCTGCAAAGCACTCTGAAGAACACTACGCGAAAGACCGACATTCATACGCATAAATTGCTCGCCATGCTTGCCAAACATTGCTCCATCATTCATTGCAAGACGTGCCCGATTAACCATAAAATCAACCAACTCCGCGTGCGATAACCCTAATGCCGAAAAATCTATCCACACCAAAAATGAGGCCTGAGGCTTGATGACACGAATCTGCGGGTGATGCTCCGCCATATAATCAGCTACAAAATCGACGTTCTGCTCGACATATCGCAACATCTGCTCTCGCCATGGCTCACCCTGAGTAAAGGCAGCCTCGGTAGCGACCATAGCAAAAAGGGTAGGAGCATCTAACTCCGAGGCACTCATCCACGAGAAGAAATGCTCACGTAACCGCTCGTCGGGAACAATGGCATAGGAGCTGACAAGGCCCGCTATATTAAAGGTTTTGGTCGGTGCTGCAAACGTGATACTGCAACGACTCGCAGCCTCGGAAACAGTCGCAAATGGAGTGTGACGATTGCCATAGAGAGCCATATCGCAGTGAATCTCATCCGAGATAACAATGATGTTATGACGGTGGGCAATATCAGCCAGACGGCGCAACTCCTCACGACTCCAGACTATGCCGATAGGGTTATGAGGGTTGGCAAGGATAAGGACCTTGCAACGCTCATCAATAATAGATTCGAGGTGGTCAAAATCCATTCGATAGTGCTCCCCATCGCAACAACGAAGAGGATTCTCGACACACACTCGCCCCATACCCTCAGGAACAAGACGGAACGGATGATAGACCGGAGTCTGTATGATGACCTTATCTCCTGCCTGCGTAAAGGCATGCAAGACCATAGCAATACCCTTAACGATACCCGGAATATAGCGAATCCACTCCTGCTCAATAGTCCAATCATGGTGCTGGCGAGTCCAATCAATAATGCTCTGCCAATAGCTATCGTATGGCTTGGTATAGCCTAAAACGGGATGATTCAGACGCTCACGCAGGGCGTCACGGATAAAGTCAGGGGTGGCAAAATCCATATCGGCTACCCACAACGAATAGAGGTCATCACGACCAAAAGTATCAGCCAAAGCATCATACTTGAAAGAGTTGGTATTACGACGCTCAATAACCTTATCGAAATCATACACGCAAGCCATAGTCCTATATCTGTTTTATTGGGTTTGACCATAATGATATTCTCGCAGTTCTGAGGCAATCTCGGTCTGCATGCTACAAAGTTACAATTTCACGCCAAATATTACACATTTTAGGGTAGTGAATTGCAATGAATCGTAATGAATTTGTACAAAAACGGTGGCGTGATATACATTTGTCACAACAAAACCGCCAATTTTGAATGAGTCACAAACGTATATTAAACTTAGGCCATAAAATGAAGAGTCTGGATAGCGATGTTATCCAGACTCTTCTCTTTAGCTTAGAACTTAACGGTCACATTGGCCAAAACGTGCAAAGGAGCTTGCGGGAAGTAGAAAGCTTCGTCGTAGCGGACTGCATCCCACATATAGGAGTAGCCATAACCATTGCTGCAATACATCTGATTGAAGAGGTTATAGATGGTAACGCCAAAACGTACACTGTTCTTTGATGCTGAGCGAAGTGTGTAGCTCAAATCCAGAGTTGTGAAATTATAGGCATCAAGTTGTAAAGCCGAGTTCTCGTTGTTTGTGAAGTATTGCTTACCAACAAAGGTTGTCGAGAGCATAGCCTCAAAGCCTCCTACTTCAAAGCCTATAAAGGTCTTACCCATAGCAGAAGGGGAGTAGGAGATAGTCATATCACCCAAATTCTCGCCGTATGTTGGGCTATCGGCAAGCAAATCAACATAGTCGCGAATCTTATTCTCGCTCAAGGTCATATTACCTCCGACAGAGAGCCAACGTGCAGGTCGCCACATAGCCGAAAGTTCGATACCGCAACGGTAGCTGTCAGGGACATTCACGTTCAAGGCGTCGGAGCTATCATTAACCATTCCCGTATGCACCAACTGATTGTTGTAGAGCATATAATAAAGGTTTACCCCAAGCGATAGTTGAGGTGCTGAATAGTTCCAACCCAGCTCAAAATCGTAGAGACATTCCGCCTCTGGCTCGCTGTCATCCGACGAGAACATATAGCGGTCGGTGAAGTCGGAGCGGGTAGGCTCTTTATGAGCAATAGCGGCTGAAGCAAAGAGCGAATGATACTTTCCAAACGCATAATTAACACCTATACGCGGATTAAAGAAGTGATAGCTTTTGTTCACATCGACCGGTTGCATCTGCATACTATTCCAGTCGAAATTATCGTTCACACCCCATGCCTTATAGTATACGTGGCGATACTGTACGTCGGCTACAATATTTACTCCACGTGCCACACGCCAATCCATCTTAGCAAAGAGGTTGGCATCCTGCTTACGCACATCGTTATCGTACCATCTGCCGTCAATATCAGCAACGCCATCAACCCAATCGAGCGTTCCCCAATGAGGACAGGCGTAGGTGCTCCACGAGCCACCCAAGATGAGCGACAGAGGCTCTGACGAGTAGGCAAAAGCGAGGTTTGCACCGCCCGTATGATTCTCCATAATCTTACGGCGAATCATATCGGCCTCGACGTTGTAGTCCGCAATACCGAGATTGAGGTATTCGGCAAGTGTGCGGTCAGCCTTATATTGCTTATAGAAACCGTAGCCGTAGGTATAGAAGCCTGTAAGGTTAAACATCCAACGCTCCGAGAGGCGGTGGTTGATAATAAGTTGGTTGTTAAGCTGGAGATAGTTGTCGGTGTGGTCGTCGTAGTAATTGACGTGAGTTCCGTCTGCCAACACATACTCTCCCTTGCTTGTCTCATACTGGCCCTCGGTGTGGTAGCGACGACCATAAAGTTCCATATCAGCCTTCGACACACCTGTATAGGTAAGGTAGGTCTTGGCCTTACCACCAAAGGAGATAAGTTTAACAACCGTCTTATCGCCATAGTATGCCCCTTGCAACATATAGGAGGTTAAATCGGTAGCACCTCGGTCAATATAACCGTCCGAAGCGATATGCGTCAGACGCGCATCGACAGCCCAACGACCACCCATCAAGCCCGACGAGAGCTGTATGCCCTGCTTCTGGGTGTTATATGAGCCATAGGATAGGGTAGCCTCACCACCAAAAGAGGTCGAAGGAGCTGCCGACGTGAGGCTCACAGCACCACCAAAGGCTCCTGTACCATTGGTCGAAACACCAGCACCACGCTGCACCTGAACGTCACCTACCGACGAAATCAAATCGGGTGTGTCGTACCAATACATCGAATGAGAGTCGGGGTTGTTCATAGCTACGCCATTGATAGTTACGTTCAGACGTGTAGCATCTGTGCCTCGCATACGAAACGATGTACCACCTATGCCTACGCCCGTTTCGTTAGTGGCAATGACCGATGGCGTGAGGGCCAGCACCGATGGAAAATCCAAGCCGTAGCGGTTGCGCGCTACCTGCTCCTCGCTGAGGTTGGAGTGTGCGACAGCGGAGTGGTTGTTGGCACGTACTGCCACCACCTCGACCATATCAACAGTGTAATGTAAAAGAGAATCTTGCGACTCGTGAGCCGCATTTGCCCCGAAAACGCCTTGCATTAGGGCAAGAACAAAAAGAAAAAACCTTTTCATACCTTTAATTAAAGTTAAAAGAATAAGAAAAGGGGATATGTAAGATTGTAACACAATCCCGGTCTCGGCATTACCCGTATCCGGTTCAATGGGTATAATCTCAGCCTGATAGTAAGGCACCCCTTATGAATATCGTAGGCAAAGTTACATACTTTTACCCAATCTTGCAAGTCATATCACACAGAAAGTCGCACAAGAAAATGCCTTGATGAGTTTAGAGCAGAGACGATAGAACACTCAAATTACACGAAGTGAGCCGTCATAAATTACAAGTACTATTCAATTTGGCGAGAACACCCACATCGAAACCATTTCCAAAACCACACATTTACCATCCACTATAAGCAGCTCTACGTTCTCGATAACCGATATAAAAATATCAGCATACCACTCTAAACTCACACCCGGCATTATAAGGAATGTAATAGTGAAGTGTGAATTTTAATATCACACTGCAAATATATAAATTTTGATTTTAAAATTAAAGATTTTGACACAGAAAAATGCCTAAAAAAAAGTATAAAACATAAAAGATTGCTCGCAGAACAAAAAAAATCGCAAAAAAAATCGGCAGAAATTTGCAGATTGTCATTTTTGCTTTATCTTTGCACTCGCAATCAGCAATTGGTGCGTTAGTTCAGCTGGTTAGAATACGTGCCTGTCACGCACGGGGTCAGGGGTTCGAGTCCCCTACGCACCGCTCTTAAGCAACCGAAGTTTTTCGGTTGCTTTTTTTTGTGCGTAG
>JAGAOZ010000005.1 GCA_017623505.1 Alistipes sp. | reverse complement strand
ATCCTCTTGCCAAGGTCTCAGCAACAATCTTTGGGTTTGTAATTCCATATCTATTAAATTCCGATTTATGGATGTAGAGATATATAATCCGATTGTAAAAATCAATATATCAGTATTTTGAATTAATATGCTCAAGGTGTACACTAACTCTCACCCTGCATCCCACAAAGATACCAATCATTCCAATAATATCCAAATGCGTGTTAAATAATTTAACTATGTGATTTATAGAGAATTAGAGAGATTAGTAAAAAATTATTAAGAGAAAAATAATAAACATATAGCTGGGAACAATCTCATCTATTGAAATGGTTACCAATAAGATAGATTATTTTAGTGTCAACCTGTGATATATTAACATTTTTTGCTATTTATCAACATCTGAGTCGATAGTTTATTTCAGCTGACCTGCGCTACGGAACGAGTAGCTGCCCTCGGAGCTGACAATAACGTGGTCGATAAGCTCAATATCGAAGAGTTGCGCCGCTTGTTGTATCTTCGTCGTTAAGGCCACATCCTGCGCGCTTGGTTTAGCCATACCGGAGGGGTGATTGTGTACAAGGATAATCTTCGGTGCAAGCAGCTCCAATGCACGTTTAACGACACAACGCGTATCGACAACCGTAGCCTGCACGCCTCCTTGACTGATTCGCATCTGCTCCAGCACGCCGTTCGTCGAAGTCAGATAGATGGCCCAGCACTCCTCATGGAGCAAATCCTGAAGCATCGGGCGCATCATCGCAACGACATCTTCGTTGCTCGTGATAACTCTCTTCTCTGCCGAATCAAGTAACGCCACCCTGCGTCCCAACTCCAAAGCAGCGACAATCTTCTCAGCACGGCGAACACCCATACCTCCAATCATCCTAAGACGCGACAGATTCAAACGTCGTAATGAGCCAAGATTACCGCACTCGGCGAACAGAGCCTCAACAATACGTTCCGTCTCCGTTTGGTCGCTACCTGAGCCCAACAACATAGTAACCAACTCCTTATCATCCATAGAGTCAGCACCTTGCAACACCAATTTGTCGTGAATATTGTTTATCATGCGATAGACTTATTTTGTCCATTATCGCCCTCTGCACCAATAGCTGCAACCTCCTCGTCCTTAACACTTTTTACAGCTCGGCGACGACGTGGTTTTGCGCTCTTCTCAGCCGCAGGCTTTTTCTGCTCGGCGGGCTTCATTTCCGCCACAGTGCTCTCCTCCTCTGCGAGTTTCTTCTCCTCTGCGGACGTCTTCTCTTTTACGGGCTTTTTATTTACCTTTTTCTTTGGCTCAACAGATGCCACCGTAGCCTCTTTTATTGGCTCTGCTACAACATTTTCAGCAGGCTTAACCTTAGGCTTGGGTGTACGACGAGAACGTGGTTTTGGCTCGGATGCCGTCTCGGTCTTTGGCTCAGGCATTGGCTCAGCCTTAACCTCTTTTACTACCTTTGGCTCCGGCTTGGCATCCTTTACAGCCTTTTGTTCCGGCTTTGCCGTCACAAGCTTCGGTTCACTACCCTTCTCACGTCGTTCACGCTGCTTGGTTTCGCCATCCAGACTGTCGAGTTTATCCATCATCTTGGTATAGTCAGCCTCAGAGAAGCCATGCGATACAGAGTATGAGGCTCTCTGCTCAGCCTCTTTCTTCGAGTCACCTGCACCATAGCCAACCTCAATACCATCAATCAGCACCTTACTATAAAAGAAAGGATGCGACGATGAGTAACTCTTATCGTTAGCTGTCTGGTACTGTATCGTATGGTGATTCTTCTGACACCACTCTATCAAACGACTCTTGAAATCCGTCTCTGAAACCAACAGGTTATCGACCTTGATGTAATCTACAAAGATATGGTTAATCAACAGACGATTTACAAAATCATAGCCTTGGTCGAGGTATATCGCACCGACCATAGCCTCAAAAGCATCGCCGTAGATATGTTTCTGCGAGAGATTATTCGACGAGTGGGTAATAACATAATCGTCCAAGCCAATACGCTTAGCCACCTCATTCAACATCTGGCGAGAGACCATCTTCGAACGCAACTGCGTCAAAAAACCCTCATTCTTATCGGGAAACTCTATGAAGAGATACTCAGACGACACACTCTCCAAAACGGCATCACCCAAGAACTCTAAACGCTCGTTATTGATATGAGTGCCATCGGCCAAAACCACTGATGCCGACTTGTGTATCAGGGCAAGTTTGTATAGCTCGATATTGTGAGCTATGAAGCCAAACATATCGTCTACCGCACGGTAGTATTTCTTATCCTTGCCGAAATTACGGCGAAAGGGACGAAGAATAAAATCAATCAATGGGAATATCTATATTAATCGTTTTCAAATAAACAATCCGCCCACGCCACGTTCCTCATCACATATTCCGCTCCTATGATTGCGTAAATCACACGAGCCGAATCCCTTTGCGACAACAGAACGGAGCTGCTTAGACGGTAAAAAAGACTATATCAAGGGAGAAAAACGCCCTCGATACAGTCCTTACTCTTTTCGTAGAACTCTAAGGTTCCACATCTTTTCGGTTTGTATCAGTCGGCTGATGCGACGAGTACAAAAGCTTTATGAAAATTATTTTGTGTGAGCCTCAACGTATGCAATAGCATCGCCTACTGTAGCAATCTTCTCAGCATCCTCGTCTGGAATCTGAATCTCAAAAGCCTTCTCAAACTCCATGATCAACTCTACTGTGTCGAGTGAATCGGCGCCCAAATGAGCTGTAAAACTTGCTTCAGGTACTACCTCTGACTCCTTAACGCCCAACTTGTCAACGATAATCTCAACAACTTTTGACTGAATCTCTGACATAACTTCAATTTTTTAGTTTAACAATAATATCGATTGTTTTCAATCTTTTTTAACGTAATACTGCGCAAAGGTAAAACTTTTTTTATTAATTTTGGCATTGGAGATGATTTTTTTAATCACAATTATTAACCACAAGAAATTAACTAACTAATAATCAATGTAATATGAATCTTTTACTTATATCCAACTCAACTAATGCCGGTGAGGCATATTTGCAGTACCCTATCCAGCAAATCGCATCGTTTCTAAAAGGCATCAAAGAGGTTGTCTTCGTACCCTACGCAGCAGTGACATTCTCTTACGATGAATATGAGGCTAAAGTACAACACCGTTTTGACGAGATAGGAATCAAAGTCCGCTCTATCCATCGCTCGAAGAATCCTCGTCGCGATATTCTCCAAGCCGAGGCTATATGCGTTGGTGGCGGTAACACATTTGCCCTGACAAAAAAGATGCAGGAGCAAGGCTTGATGAGTGCTATACTACGCAAGGTAAAGGCCGACACACCATACGTAGGTTGGTCAGCCGGTAGTAACGTAACGTGCCCTACCATCTGCACAACTAACGATATGCCTATTGTGCAGCCCGAATCATTCAAGGCTATCGGTGCTGTGAAGTTCCAAATCAACCCCCACTACCTCGATGCCAATCCTGAGGGCCACGCAGGCGAGACTCGCGAGCAGAGAATTCTGGAGTATATCGAGGCTAACCCTCGTCGTTGGGTTGTAGGTTTGCGCGAAGGCTGTATGCTGCATCTACACGACGGCAAGTTAGAGCTTATCGGCAAGCGCCCTATGCGCATCTTCAAGAAGGGTATGAAGCCATTTGAGGTGCAGTCGGGTGATGATTTGAGTTTCCTTATACAACAGAAATGCTAACATCAAAGGCGATAACTGGAGCCAACGGCGAGGATGCTGCTATTGAATATCTTCGCCGTAATGGTTTCTTGATTTGTGACCGCAACTGGAGAAATGGGCGATATGAGATAGATATTATCGCCCAGAGGCACTACGTTACACACATTATAGAGGTAAAAACACGCAGTGTCAGCTCATATCAGACACCCGAAAAGTCTATAACTCCGACTAAAATCAAGTCGATGCGCCGAGCCGCAGCACTCTATCTGGCACAGCACAGAATCCGCACTGAGGTTATGTTTGATTTGGTTGCAATAGACCTTTTCCCTGACGGAACGTACGATATTCGTCTTATCGAGAATATCATATAGAAGGGGTAAAGTTTGGAGTGTAAGATAAAAAATCATACCTTTGCGGAGCTAACTCTTAAGTATAAGTATGCTACTACTTTACAATTTCTTTATGGTCGTCTACTCAAAGCTCGTCGCTTTGGCAGGATGTTGGAACCCTAAAGCCAAGCTGTGGCACAACGGCCGTAAACATATATTTGAAAGGATGGCTGAGAAGATTTCCCCATCCGAGCGAATCATTTGGATACACGTTGCATCCCTGGGAGAGTTCGAGCAAGGACGTCCCGTAATCGAGGAGATTCGCAATAGCTACCCCCACTACAAAATCCTGCTTACGTTCTTCTCGCCTTCGGGCTACGAGATTCGTAAGAATTATCAAGGAGCAGATTATATCTTCTATCTGCCGATAGATACGCCGGGTAAGGTCAAAAAGTTCCTCGATATAGCTCATCCAGAGATGGCCATATTCGTAAAATATGAGTTTTGGCTTAACTACCTCTATCAGCTCAAGCAACGAGGTATACGCACATTCCTCATCTCTTCTATCTTCCGCAAAGACTCGGTTTTCTTTAAGTGGTATGGTAACCCATGGCGTCAGGCGTTGGATAGCTTCGAGCAGATTTTTGTGCAGAACGAGGAGTCAAGACAGCTACTTCACAGTATCGGTTTTGACAACGTAATCGTTGCGGGCGATACACGCTTTGACCGAGTGGCGGCCATTGCCAACGCAGCTAAGAAGATTCCTATGGTGGAGCGTTTCAAGTCAGAGAGCCGTCTGTTTGTTGCAGGCTCAACATGGGGCCCTGACGAAGATATACTGCAAGTGTTAATCAATCAAAATCCCGATATAAAGTTCGTCATCGCTCCGCACGAAATGGATGAGGATAGAATGGCGAAAATCATCAGCAACACATCTCACGGCGCGATACGTTACACCCAGTGTGATGATACGACAGATTTCACCCGCTACCAAGTGCTGATACTCGACACTATGGGTATGCTCTCTTCTGTGTATGGCTACGCCACGTGGTCCTATATTGGTGGAGGATTCGGAGTAGGTATCCACAACACGCTGGAGGCAGCAACATTTGCGTTACCAATAGCCTTTGGCCCTAAATATCAGAAATTCAAGGAGGCACGTGATATGGTTGCGCTGGGAGCTGCGACCAAAGTGGAGTCAGCAGAGGATTTAATCAAATGGTTTACCCCGCTGCGTGATGATGAGATACTACTCGACAGAGTGAGTTCGATAGCCAAAGATTATACGATGAAGAATCAGGGAGCGACATCGCTCTTTATGAAAATAGCCTTCGAGGGGTAACCCCGAAGGCTATTTTTCTTTGCTCAAAACTTGACTATTAGCAACTAAACGAAGATTCACTCATCAGCTCTTGTGTGTCATTATATCCAAAATCATACGGTCCGTCTCATTCATACCATCGCGACCTATCGAGGTCAGATTACGTATTGATTGGTCCACATCCTCGTCGATGATACCCTCTAACTTCGAGACGCAACGATGCTCCATAGCCATCATCGCCGACAGGACTGCTGTTGAGGCTCCACTTGCCAGTTTCAAGGCGCAGCTTGGCTTCGCTCCATCGCAAATCATACCCGTCAGGTTCGCAATCATATTCTTCAGAGCCATAGCCACCTCATCATAGCCTCCACCCATAAGATAGGTGATACCGCAACTTGAACCCGATGCCGCAACCACACAACCGCAAAGGGCTGACAAACGTCCCAGACTCTGCTTGATATAGATTACCATCAGATGGCTGAGCATCAGAGCTCGTACCGTCTGCTCATGCGTAGCACCAACCTCCTCGGCATATACCACGACCGGCAAGGTCGCTGTGATACCCTGGTTACCACTGCCAGAGTTACTCATCACAGGAATCTTTGCGCCACCCATACGTGCATCACACGCAGCAGCCGTATAAGAGAGGATGCGCGAGAAGATACTCTCTCCCATAACAGCCTTCTCCCTATCTCCCGACAGCGTCTTACACAAAGAGAGTCCGTAATCACCTGCAAAAGCACTCTCTGCCGCAGCCTTATTCAGCTTGCGAGCCTCCAAGATAAACTCCAGTTCCTCGAGCGGCGATGTGGTAGCAAACTCGTACACCTTACGCACCGAGAGTGTTACATCCGAATTAGCATCGGCAACAGCATTTTCTGTAAAATTATCAAGCACGACCTCGCCATCTTTACTCAAAAAGACGAATGAGGTGTGACCTCCCGATATCACGGCCTCAGCACGATGCCCGCCCCAGCGAACCTCGCACTCAATATGTAGTTTATCACAATTACCCTGCTTGAGTTCAATTGCAATGCGTTTCTCGTCGATATATCGCTTACCTCGCTCGACGGCCTCGGCATCCGAGTCCTTCAAAACCTCAAGTTCATATTCCGAACGACCAACCAAAGCACCCAAAGCAATAGCGATAGGCAAACCAATCATACCTGTTCCTGGGATACCTACACCCATAGCATTCTTCAATATGTTGGCACTGAGTCGCACAACAATACTCTCAGGTGTGTTTCCAAGCAACTCTTTGGCTTTAGCCACACACAGAGCCACAGCAACAGGCTCCGTACAACCCATAGCAGGCACAACCTCACGACGCACAAGGTCGATAATAGCTCTTCTCTCTTCTAATGGAAGCATACGCATATCAAATATTTTCTACAAAGTTAGCAACTTCGCATTAATATTCAACTATTCTCCACCAAAATAAACACAAAAAAATACGGGACAGACTGTCACAGTGTGTCCCGCACGAATAGAATAGTTTGTAGAATAGATGAGCGATTACTCGTAAAGGAATCGCTTTATCGAATGTTTAGGAGTGTGCTGGAAGCCCTCCTCCAAAATCTCAATCTCTACGACCTTGCTGTAAGCAGGCATCTGAGCATTCAGCTCAATGCGGTTCTGCTCCATTGCCGCCTTCAACTCCTCCTTAGAGAGTTTATCCTCGGTTGTAGCAACCAACGCTACCAACTTACCCTTACGGTCCACAACCAACGACTCGGCAACGTATGGCAGAGAGTTCAATACGCACTCAACCTCCTCAGGATAAATATTCTGGCCATTAGCAGTAAGAATCATACACTTGCTACGACCCTTAATGAAGATATTACCGTTCTTATCAACAATACCCAAGTCACCGGTCTTCAAGAAGCCATCCTCCGTAAAGGTTGCAGCTGTCGCCTCCGGGTTCTTGAAGTAGCCCTGCATCACATTAGCACCCTTAACCTGAATCTCACCAACCACCTGCTGAGGGTTAGCCGAATCAATACGTACCTCCATATCGGTCACAATACGACCACAAGAGCCCTTACGGAAAGTATCCCATGGTGAGTAACCAATCAGCGGAGCACACTCTGTCATACCGTAACCAACAGTATATGGCAACTTCACAGCCTTCATAACCTTCTCAACCGCAGGATTCAAAGCAGCGCCACCCAATACGATAGAACGCAGGTTGCCACCAAAAGTAGTGAGCAACTTCTCACGCACCTTACCATATATAATATTCTTCACACCAGGGATTGCTGTCAGCACTCGCATCATAGGCTTCTGGAGCGTAGGCATTACCTTGCCCTTAAAAATCTTCTCCATAACCAATGGCACAGTGATAAGCAAATAAGGCTTAATCTCTGCCAACGCCTGCATCAAAACTGTTGGAGTCGGAGTCTTACCGAGGAAATAGGTGTGACCGCCACCACAGATAGGATAGATAAACTCGAAGGCCATACCGTACATATGAGCCAGTGGCAACATCGAAATAATGTTATCACCATCCTTAACAGGGATATGGCTCAATGCGAATTCGATATTTGAAGATATGCTGCGCGCAGTCAGCATAACACCCTTAGGCGAGCTCGTTGTACCTGATGTATAGTTGATGATTGTCAAATCCTCCATATCACCCGTCTTGTACGAGAGAGCCTCATGACGCTTCTCGGCAGGGATTGTAGTTGGAGTCTTAGCCTTTGCTTTGGCAATGATATCATTAATGTCTGCTTCTGCAGAATAGAGAGCCTCGAAATTCTCCAAATCGAACGCAGCCTTCAAATTAGGCATAGCAGCCAAAGGCATTGCCTCAAAATTCTTCTTCTCAGTAAAGAGAACAACGCTCTCTGAGTGGTCTACCAAGCCGGCTGTCTGCTCTGGCAAAAACTCGTGCAACAGAGGTACTGCCACTGCACGGTATGTGACTGTCGCAAAGAAGGCAATAGCCCAATGAGCAGAGTTTTTAGCCGAAAGAGCAATCTTATCGCCTGGCTTCACGCCCAACTGCTCAAAAATATCGTGCATACGTACTACCTCGGTAGCAATATCTGCAAATGTGAAATCTTTTCCTTTGTAATCGCTCAAAGCTTGCTTGTCCCACTTAGCAAGCATCGACTCTCGCAAAATCTCTAAATAGTGTCTCATCATCTAATCTATTTTGTATTCTATTATATCTACTCTCGCTATGCCCACAAAAAATCGGCTTAGCTGATGCGAAAGTCGTACAACTTTTTGTAATGTCAAAATTTTAGTGACAACATACCCCAAATCGGGATAAAAACACTATAAGGGATAAAAATAGACTATTCAGGGGTGAAATTTTTACTTCACTCCGTATTCTGGGATAAAAAATATTAAGAGAAAAGTCGCCTATTAACGAGTAAGCCACGCTTGAACAGCCTCGGAATAGGTCTTCGAAATAGGGACATCAGGTACACCTTCGATACCGAATTCGACGAACAAACCCTCCTTTTCACGGCGTAATACCTTAATGATATCAATGTTAATCATATAGGAGCGGTGGCAACGAATAATCGAAGTCTTGACAAGCTGCTCGGCAACGCGCTTCAACGTATTGCGGACCAGGGTCTTTTTCGGAGCATTATTGTTAAGATACCAAACACAGACATAGTTATCTGCCGACTCAATCATAATCAGATTCTCTCGTCTAATAGACAGGCGCATCTCATTCTTCTCGTCATAAATCTGCACATAGGCATTTTGCAACACTGTCTCATCCTCTGCGATACGCTCTCTTAACGATTTGAGCTGAGCTACCCTCTCTCGCCATATAAAATAGATGTAGCACATCACGTATGGGATAAACAAGACCAGAATAGTCTTAACAAGAGAGTTTCGGAATATCTCAACCACACTTTTAGGCGTGTCGGTAAACATGGCCGCTACGGTATATATCAACGCCATGATAACAATCTCCAAAAAGACCCAAATGATATACTTCACATAAGATATAGGACGCCGACGAGTATAGATAGCCATCAGCGTTCGACTGATAGCCACCACAGCCATACCCACAAGAATCATCAACACAGTGATAAGCTGAATTGAGAGCTCACGAGGTATCTGCAACCAGGCAAATAGGTCTGTATCTCCAATCTTATCAAAATCGAATGGACGATATATCAATATAAACACCAGAGCAAAGATTGGCACAAAGACAATCATTGCAATCTGATTGGACTTTTTATATATAAATGAAGGTATCGGTGTCATAGTCTAAAGATTATTTAATCTCGATAATTGCTCTACACAATGATTCAGCTGCATCGTTCTTAAATTCAAACGTGTAAGTGTTATCGCAGGTCTCAGAGTATAGTTTCAAAATGTCGCCATAACGGGCCTCCTTGACGAAATTCAAATCAAGCCTGAATGAGTTTAATGCTTCCAACTGCTCGATAGGCATCGAATCGGACATCAAATCAATATAACGCATGGTATTCATGTGACGATTGAAATCAATATCGCTATACGCAACCTTATGAACCAATACCGGCTCGCCCTCCAACGCTCCGATACGACGAGGAGCTGCGCAAGGCGATGGCGCATCAACTATCGTACCTTCGTGAACCTTAGCCAGAGTGTTCATATCAACAGGCATACGGGTTGCAAAATCGAGCATACACCACTGTGAAACAGCGCGGGCAAAGAGATTCCCCTCAGCATCTACCAACTCAAAATTACGTGTCGAGGCCAAGCGATTATAGCCACCAATCCACGTATAGAGCGTAAATTCGGTGTACTCCTTAGGCAGATAATCCACCTCGACGCATATACGCGATAGAACCCAGCCATAATTCTTCTCCGCAAGCACATCTATACCAAAACCACGACGATAGGCATCCTGGCCCGCAGCGTGGAGGATGATATCCAATAGTCCCGATACAGATGCACGAGAGGTAAAATCAACATATTGGGGTGCTATGGTAAATTTAAAAACGCTCTTCTCCATCCTCTCTAAATTTTTCAGTTTGCGCAAAGTTACATAAAAAAGTGTAAAACCGCAAAAACACACATTGAATCAAAAAGAGCAATAAAACTCCGCAGAATAAAAAATATTACGTAACTTTGTTACGTTATATGAGCATCTATGAGTAAACCGTTAGCAGAAAGATTACGTCCACAAAGCATCGACGAGTATATCGGCCAGAAGCATCTGGTCGGAGAGGACGGTGTGTTTCGTAAGTTCCTCTCGACAGGAAATACCCCATCGTTTATACTGTGGGGACCTCCCGGCGTTGGTAAGACCACACTTGCCCGACTTGTCGCTAAGCAACTCGACAGACCCTTCTACACCCTCTCGGCAGTAACGTCGGGCGTAAAAGAGGTGCGTGAGGTCATCGAATCGGCCCGCAAACAGAGTTTGTTTAATCAGCGTGCAGCTTTTCTGTTTATAGATGAGATTCACCGCTTCAACAAGAGTCAGCAAGACTCCCTGCTCGGCGCAGTAGAGCAAGGCATTGTTACGCTTATCGGAGCCACTACGGAGAACCCTTCATTCGAGGTCATCTCTCCACTCCTGAGCCGCTGTCAAGTCTATATCCTCAAGTCAATGACCGACGAAGAGTTAGCTACATTGCTCAACCGCGCAATAGCTACCGACGAGCAGCTCAAAGCACGTAACATAAAAATCGAGCAGACAGAGGCTCTGTTCCGCTTTTCGGGAGGAGATGCGCGCAAACTGCTCAACATCCTGGACATTGTAGCAGGGGCAAGCGAGGGCAACATTACCATTAACGACGAGGTAATCACACAAGCTCTTCAACAAAATATAGCTCTCTACGACAAGAATGGCGAACAACACTATGACGTTATCTCGGCATTCATCAAGTCAGTAAGAGGCAGCGACCCCAATGCCGCTATCTATTACCTGGCACGTATGTTGGCCGGAGGCGAAGAGCCTCGTTTCATTGCACGCCGGTTAGTAATTTTGGCATCCGAGGATATTGGTTTAGCCAATCCCAATGCCTTACTGCTGGCCAATGCCTGCTTCGACACTGTGCATAAGATTGGTATGCCGGAGGCTCGGATAACACTTGCCGAAACAACGATATATTTAGCAACGAGCCCAAAGAGTAATTCAGCATATATGGCAATAAACGCGGCCCTGAGCTTTGTCAATCACGATACGACCAATAGACGCGTACCGCTGCATCTACGTAATGCTCCGACCAAACTCATGAGCGAGGCGGGCTACGGCAAGGATTACAAATATGCACACGATTTCAGCGGCTCGTTCGCCAAGCAGGAGTTCCTACCTGAATCGTTAAGTGGGACAACATTCTATCACCCCAACCGAGCCAACACGACGGAGGACAAAATCGCTGAGCGTATTGAGAATTGGTGGGGAGATAAGTATAAATAAGAGCAATAAGGCTAAGGCACAAATTTTGATAACACAACATAAGAAACAGCACGATGAATAGAACCATTTTAGCACTCATTATCAGCATATTGTTTATTGGCACAGCAGAAGGCTTCACGCCTAAGAAACATACATACCTCTACGCCGAGAAGTCGGGCCAAAAGCTCTATATGGACCACTACGTAGCCAATGCGGAGGGAGAGCGTGGTTGTGTTGTCTTTATGTTCGGAGGTGCATTCGCCAAAGGCACACGCGACAACCAAGCCTACGCTACATATTTTAACGAGTTGGCGGAAGCAGGATACGATGTAATATCAATCGACTATCGCCTGGGACTGAAGATGTTGGAGAAAAAAGAGCAGGAGTTTACGCTAAGCGATATGATAGGAGCTCTGTACGGCTCGATTGATATGGCAGTAGAGGACCTTTACAGCGCAACGCTCTACATTCTTGACAATGCTAAAAAATGGAATATTGATACCGATAAGATTGTAATTAGCGGCTCAAGTGCAGGTGCCATCAGCGTATTGCAGGCTGAATATGAGATATGTAACAGAGCCGAGAATGCTGCGGTGCTACCCGAAGATTTCCGTTATGCCGGTGTCATATCCTTTGCCGGAGCACTTTTCTCGCTCAATGGAGAGCCTGAGTGGGCACAAAAACCTGCTCCAATAATGTTATTCCACGGCAACTCGGACAATCAAGTCCCATACAAAAAAGCCACATTGCTCGGCACAGGATTCTATGGCTCACAGTTTATTGTGAATCAGTTAGATAAGCTATCGTCACCATATTGGTTCTACGCCGTCAAGTACGCTAATCACGATTTGTCTGTAACACCTATGCGCAATAATCTTGTGCACATCAAGGAGTTCTTGAAGGACTACGTTGAGCAAGGCAGCAAGAAGCCAAGAATGACAAGCGTAGCCGACACAGCCTACCCTAAGCGACAGACATCATTCAGTGTAGACGACTATCTCAAAGCTAATTACGGACTATAATGCGTAGGATAGGAGTTATATCGGACACCCACGGCACATTCGACAAGCCACTTCGTGACTTTTTGAAGGATGTGGATGAGATTTGGCACGCCGGCGATGTAGGCTCATTGGAACTTGCTGATGAAATTGCGGCTTTCAAACCTTTGAAGGCTGTCTACGGCAATATCGACGGAGGTGTCACACGACGCGTACTGAGCGAGTTTAATTGCTTTGAATGTGAGGGCAAGAAGGTCCTTATCACCCACATCGGAGGCTATCCACGCCACTATGCGCCGCAAGCCATAGCTCGTATTCAACAACTCAAGCCCGATATATTTGTGGCGGGGCACTCTCATATCCTAAAAGTCATCTACGACCCTGTATACAACCTCCTGCATATCAATCCGGGAGCTGCCGGCACTTATGGTTTTCACAAAGTACGCACCGCAATACGTTTTACAATCGACGGCGCGGATATTCGGGATATGGAGATTGGCGAGTGGCAACGAATACTAAAATAAAAGAATGGGCGTGTCTAACAAATTTATAGACACGCCCATTTTGTTAGAAGTTGTATAACAAGAGGGATTTTAAGGCTTACGCAGTGCGAAAAAGCGGAGTTTACTCTACGTAAATGAGCATTTTAAGCACAAGTGTAACGCAAAAATCACCTTGTTAGACGGCTTCTTATTATATATAGCGAAAACCCATTACTCATAGCGACCGCTCTTCAAGCGATCAACCTCATCCTTTGTAAGGAAACGCCATGCACCACGCTTAAGGTTTTTCTTAGTGATACCGGCATAATAGACACGGTCGAGCTTCTGCACAGCATAACCCAGGTGCTCAAAAATACGACGCACAATACGGTTACGACCTGAGTGAATCTCAATACCCACATCTTTCTTATTCTCACTTACATACGCCACCTCGTCGGCATATATATCGCCATCCTCAAGTGTGATACCCTCGGTAATCTTCTCCATGTCGGCACGCGTCAATGGCTTGTCGAGCGATACCTGATAAATCTTCTTCTTCTCCAACGATGGGTGTGTCAATTGGCGTGTCACATCACCATCATTGGTAAAGAGCAACAATCCCAGGGAATTTTTATCCAAGCGACCAACAGGATAGATACGCTCCGAGCACGCACCCTTCACAAGTTCCATAACAGTCTTGTCGGCATGTGGGTCCTCCAATGATGTAACATAGCCCTTAGGCTTATTAAGCACCAAATAGACCTTCTTCTCGCCTTGAATACGCTCGCCATTAAACTTAACCTCATCGCTTGGGCGAATCTTAACACCCAACTCCGATACTATCTCGCCATTAACCGTTACCAATCCTGCCTGGATAAAATCATCAGCCTCACGACGTGAACACAAACCCGACTGCGCTAAGAAACGATTCAAACGCATCTCATCAGGTTGCTTAGCCGCATACTTAGGATATGAACGCTTCTCCTCAGTGCGATAGTTCTTCTTAAAGCCTCCTCCGGCTGCACCCTTACGTGGACCGCCACCGGCTCCAAACTTTGGCTTTGAGCCATAGTTACCTCTCTGACCTGCTTCGCTGCGATAACCTTCGCCACGATAACCTTCATTGCGGTAGCCGCCGCGTGCACCACCTCTTGCGTTACCCTCACGCTGCTCACCTACTGGACGGTTATCAGCGGTGAAGTTAGGGTTATACGATGCTCTGCGCTCACGCTGAGGAGCACGTGACTGACGAAAATCTCCCCCGTTGTCGGCATCACGCTGAGGACGAGGGCTACGCTCAACTCGCTGAGCAGTTGCTACTCGCTGACGCTTGTCGCGACCAAAACGACTAACTGCCGATGTTGAGTCTTTCTTAAAATCTCTCATACTTTTATTCTCTTTACTAACCGGCATCACTTACTTGTGACGCTCTAATTTTCAGCGGCAAAGGTAATTATTTTTTAGAGAAAATATCACCTCGCACCAAAAAATATGCTACATACGCCCTTTCGGACTACACAACTGCAATATGCTGCCATTATGCTGCGATTATTTTGAGCTATATGCTTTGACATAAATCATTTTTTACCGAAATTTGTACCTATATATGATAAGAAACTAAAAACACAGACTATATGAACAGAGTATTGGCAATCATCGCAACATTGCTTATCAGCCTTACACAAGCCAACGCCAAAGTATGGCAAGCCGAATGGATAACCTCCCCCACTGCCAGCGAGCAGAGCAATTCGTGGTTTTGCTTCCACAAGAGCGTCGTGATTGACGATTTGGGCGACAAACCTGCATTTGCCGATATTGCTGTCGATAGTAAGTATTGGCTATGGATTAATGGCGAGATGGTTGTCTTCGAAGGCGGGCTTAAGCGTGGCCCATCGCCCGATAACACCTACTACGACCACGTCGATATAACACACTACCTTCGCCGTGGCGAGAATACTATCGCACTTTTGGTGTGGTATTTTGGCAAGGAGGGTTTCTCACATAAGAACAGCGGTCGTATGGGCCTTATCTTCGATTGCCATACCGACACCTTCTCTATACTATCCGACAACACGTGGCTCTGCCACCACTACACCGCCTATGAGCAAACCGAAGGAACGCAGGCTAACTTCCGCCTTGCGGAGTCTAATGTCCGTTTCAACGCTCAACAAGCCATTGATGGTTGGTACGCACAAGGCTCTAAACCATCATTCCCTCATGCCGTTTCAGTAGGCAAAGCGGGCTGCGAGCCGTGGAACAAACTCATCGAGCGTCCTATCCCGCTGTGGCGAGATTATGGTATTAGCGACTATCTCTCTATCGTTAAGGAGCAAGATGGCGACCATACAATCTATCGCTGTCGTTTGCCTTATAACTGCCATGTAACGCCGTATCTTGACGTCGAGGCCGAAGCGGGCAGACTCATACACATCCAAACCGATGACTATATGGGAGGTGGCGAACCTAATGTTCGTGCCGAATATGTTACACGCTCAGGCAAACAACAATATGAGTCTTTGGGGTGGATGAATGGTCACGAGGTTATATACCGTATTCCAAATGATGTTAAGGTCACAGCCCTCCGCTATCGCGAAACGGGCTACGACACCGATTTCAGCGGTACATTCCTCTGCGACGATGACTTCCTCAACCGTCTGCGCACCAAGGCCCTTCGCACGCTATACGTTACCATGCGTGATACCTATATGGATTGTCCCGACCGCGAACGTTCGCAATGGTGGGGTGACGAGGTGAATGAGCTTGGCGAGGCATTCTACGCTTTGGATAGCCGCGGACAACTCCTGGCACGCAAAGGCATCTTGGAGCTGGTTAATTGGCAACGTGAGGATGGCGTTCTCTACTCTCCTTGTCCATCTGTTATATGGCGAAATGAGCTACCAGCACAGATGTTAGCCTCTGTGGGATACTATGGTTTCTACACTTGGTATCTTTATAGTGGTGACGAGAGCATCATCCGCCACATCTACGACCCTGTAAAACGCTATCTACACGAGGTATGGCAGATGGACAATGAGGGCTTGGTTGTCACTCGCCACGGAGATTGGTCGTGGGGCGATTGGGGCGACAATATCGACCTCGACCTACTTCTTAATTGTTGGTACTACTTAGCCCTGAAGGCTGAGCGCGAATATGCCCTGATACTTGACAAGCAGAGCGATGTTGAGATGATTGAAGCCAAAATGGAGGGTATGCGAAAGAGTTTTAATAGCCGTTTCTGGCAAGGTAACGAATACCGCACACCGGGTTATGAGGGTAAGACCGACGACCGCGGACAAGCTATGGCTGTTTTGGCGGGCTTCGCTCCCAAAGAGTACTACCCCGCTATTTTGAAGATCCTCCAACGAGAGCACCACGCCAGCCCTTATATGGAGAAATACGTTGGAGAGGCTCTCTTCCGTATGGGCTACGCCGACTATGCACTACAACGCACCCGCGAACGCTTTGATAAGATGGTAAACCACCCCACACTCACCACATTGTGGGAGGGTTGGGGCATAGGTAGCGAGGGCTTCGGCGGTGGCTCAACCAACCACGCTTGGAGCGGAGGCACACTCACCCTGCTCTCACAATACGTTGCAGGCATCAGCCCTATTGAGCCAGGCTTCAAGGAGTTTCGCATCGCGCCACAGATGGGCAATCTGAGCAATGCCATAGCATCCGTTGAGACCCCTCACGGCACTATCCGTGTATCAATCTTATGTGTTAATGATGTGATGAATATCAACTTTGAAGTCCCCACAGGCACAGTAGCCCATATCACCAAACGTGGTAAGGATGTAACATTCGGAGCAGGTAGTCACCATATCAGATTATCGCGCGAATAGCGCATCTATCGCACAATTTTTGTATCTTTGTAGCGGTTTAACGGTTAGACAATGGGAATGACGAAAGAGATTCTGCGTATTGCAGTTCCAAATATTATCTCCAACATTACGGTACCTATAATGGGTATTGCAGGAACTATCATTGCCGGTCATCTCGACAATTCCGGAAGTGGAGTCTCTGCAACCATAGGAGCTCTTGCTGTCGGAGTATCAATCTTCAACTTCATATATTGGAACTGCTCGTTTATACGTATGGGCACAAGTGGCATTACCGCCCAAGCTTTTGGCAGAGGCGATTTCCACACAACAACACTTATGTTGGCTCGTGCAGTCCTTGTATCGTTGGTGTTGGGTGTGCTGATGATTATTCTTCAGAAACCCCTCGGATATGGTGCTTTGGCGATTATGAATGGCGGAGATATGGTTGCTGACTATTTCTTTGCCCGAATTTGGGCTGTGCCTGCCGGAATCCTTCTCTTTGGATTGAATGGCTGGCTGACAGGTATGCAAAACGCCATAATTCCGATGATAGTATCTATTGCGGTCAATCTCATACATATAGGATGCAGCGTATGGTTTGCCTTCACATTTGATATGGGCATCGTAGGCATCGCATACGCCTCAGTTGTGGCGCAATGGATTGGTGTAGCTATAACAATCATCATAACCTGGTGGCGTTATCACAAAGGATTCGTCGCAATAACATTCAAAGAGATTATCGACGCCAAGGCAATGAAGGAGTTCTTTGCCATAAATCGTGATATTATCATCCGCACGTTCTGCATCGTCTGCACATACACCTTCTTTACGGCAGCTTCGGCACGTATGGGCGACCCTGCGATATTGGCTGTAAACACCATTCTGCTACAACTCTTCACACTATTCTCATATATGAACGATGGTTTGGCCTATGCCGCAGAGGCCTTGACAGGCAGGTTCATAGGTGCTAAGGATAGCGTATCTCTGCGTAGCAGCATAAACCGCTGCTTAGCGTGGGGCTTGGCCATAGGAGTCATATTTGTTGTTGTCTACATCTTTTGGTGGGAAGAGCTGCTGTCAATATTCATCAAAGACCAAAGTGCCGATGTCAGCTCAATCCTGGAGTATGCCTCACAATTTATCGGTTGGATTATCGCTATCCCGATAGCTGCATCTATGCCTTTTATTATGGATGGTATAATGGTCGGAGCAACGCAATCACGCATCATGCGCGACTCAATGTTGTTGGCGACACTCGCCTATTTCGGACTATTCTATGCCTTTGAGCCTCTGATAGGCAACAATGCGCTATGGTTAGCATTTACCTCCTATATGTTCTTGCGAGGCGTGTTACAATACTTTATGTCAAACCGACTGAAGAAGATTTATCAACAAGCCCAATAACTCAAGGCTAAAGCCATAGACTATTTCAGTATAACACACAAAAAAGAGGCTGTCACAACTCACTTGTTGGACAGCCTCTAACCTTATCGCACCCCATTTATCTTCTGGAATAGCGAATGCTTGATTGATAGCTTTTTACTTCTGCTCAGCTGCTGCAGCATCATTAGTTACAGCCTCACCACCCTCTGAAGGAGTAGCAGTCTGCGCTGACATATCGGTATTCTCCAAAGCATTAGGAACAGCTGGTGTTTCGCTTACCTGCTCAGTGCTGCTACTCTGATGGTTAGCCATATCATCAGACAACTGTGAGCCTGATGTGCTCTCGTGGAGTGTAGTAGCCAATACGCTCAATACAGCGATAATACCTGCCAACCACCAAGAAACCTTCTCCAATACATTAGCTGACTCGCGAACACCCATCACCTGGTTTGCAGCACCGAAATTAGCAGCCATACCACTCTTTGGGCTCTGCACCAAAACTGCGAGAATAAGCAAGATACTTGCTATCAAAATCAATACGATACAAATGTTGTATAACATAATTACTTATATTTTTTTAATTATTACTTTCTATTTTCTCGATAAGTCTTGCAAAGTAAACACTTTTTTCTGGATTTAGCAAACTTAATTTGCGATAAGTTTGTTTTGCCTGCTCATTAAGTCCTTGAGAAAGGTATATTTCAGCCAACTCCTCACTAACCAAATCGTCCTCGTCATCAAGCGTAGCCTCAGTTACCACATCCTCGACCTCAGCACCCTCATCTGCTACGATGCGATAGTTATCGCAGTCGAGGAATTTATCAATCACCTCCATTGAAGTAAGCCTTGTAAGTGCTTCAACATCAACAACTTTAGCATTAATCTCAGGCTGTTTCAGTATCTGCGCAAGTCCCTGATTACAACACACGCTACCACCAACATCACCCACTGCATCACCCTTCTCACTACTCCACCGACAGGCCGATGATAAGAGTGTCAAATCCTCCTTATCAATTACTATTGAGCCTGATGCAGAGGCAGAATTATTTTTTTCATTTTTTTTCATTTTCTACCAATTTGATGCAGCCGCCATATATATATCGGTAACAAGTTGCTGAATAATCTCATCATCCAACTCGGTCTGAATCTCGGTCAAAAGTTGGGTTGAGTCGTAATCAGCAAACGCTTTGAAGGTCTGGTTAAATGAGTTATCTGGCTCAATAACGTTAGTAAACTGTACCTTAACGGTAATAGTCAATCTGTTCAATATAGCATAATCATCACTTGACACCGAAGCTGTTGTAGAGGTGTAGCCTATAATCTCGCCCTCAAAAGCGAAATCACCACCCTCATCTACGAGTTGCAACTTGGTCTGACGTGAGAATTTATCCTTCAAAGCCTCCACAAGAGCCGTACTCAACGTTGGAGAGACCATCGGAGCATTATTTGGGAAGTATGCAACGCTAAAAGTCGTTGCACCCTCCGGAATACTAGCTCCCGAAAGGGTATATCCACCCTTCATAAAGATACAGCTTGTAAAGCCAAAACAGCTCAAGACGAGCATAAGGGCCAACAATCGAACAGATATTTTTTTCAGTATATTCATATCGTTAAAAATCAGCGTCTGTAATACCTAAATCCTTCATACGACGATATAGAGTGCGCTCGGAAAGGAATAAATCCTTTGCTGCATCGCGACGACGACCTTTGTTATTCCTCAAAGCCCGCAAAATCTGCTCACGTTGCATATCTGCCTTGGTCATCTCCTTGGGACTCTCCTCGACAATCTCCTCGCTTTCGGCATAATCGACATCCTCAGGACGAGCAACTACCGTCGGTGGAAGAAGATTCATCACTTCTGACGTAGGTTGTGGCTGAGCGACATTACCCTGCATCAAGCTGCTCAACATACGTTTCAAATCGTTGATATCGCTACGCATATCAAAGAGAATCTTATAAAGCAACTCTCTCTCGGTAGCAAAATCTGATGCGCCGCTGCCAGAGTTGTATGACATTGTCGGAGCAGCACTCTGATTAGGCTCCAGATAGGTCCGCAGGAGCTCAGCAGAGATAATTCTACTCTTCTCTAAAGCAGATATTTGCTCCGCAACATTCTTCAGCTGACGAATATTTCCTCGCCAATAGTAATTCTTCAGCAACTCCTTTGCATCGTCTTCCAGCGCGATAGAAGGCATCTTATATTGCACGGCAACATCCGCTGCAAATTTTCTGAAGAGCAGTGGAATATCCTCTTTACGCTCACGCAACGCCGGCACATGAATCGGTACAGTATTGAGTCTGAAATATAAATCCTCACGGAAGCGACCATTCTCAATGGATTTGAGCAGATTATTATTCGTCGCTGCGATAACTCTTACGTTTGTTGTCTGAACCTTCGAAGAGCCGACACGTAAGAACTCACCGGATTGCAAGACACGCAACAATCTCACCTGTGTCGATAAAGGTAGCTCACCCACCTCATCCAAAAAGATTGTACCACCGTCAGCCTCCTCAAAATATCCTTTATGCGCCTCTGTTGCGCCCGTAAAAGAGCCCTTCTCGTGGCCAAAAAGCTCCGAGTCGATAGTTCCTTCGGGAATTGCTCCGCAATTTACAGCGATATATTTATTGTGTTTACGAGCCGAGAAAGCGTGAATAATCCGAGGAAAGAACTCCTTACCGACACCGCTCTCCCCTGTCACAAGCACCGACAAATCGGTGGGTGCGACACGCAATGCTATCCCAATAGCATTATTCAACGCCTCCGCATTACCTATAATGCCGAAGCGTTGTTTAACGTTGGTTATATCGTTACTCTCAAACATAAATAATCTACTCCTGCGACTCCGATGTTTGCTCAATATACTCTAAATCGGGATTTTCTACACCTGGCTCAGCCTTGATTTGTGGCGTTGTGGTCTGTGGCTCTGCATCCCCGGACTTATCACCAAAGATTTCATCGTATAGCAAAACTCCTATTGCCAACATTGCCGCAGCAACGACCAAAACCAAAAGCCAGCCACCCACACCATTCGAGCGGCGAGAAGATGAATATCCCGACGAACGACGAGTTGCTCCGCCACCGTGATAAGTCAGCCCCTTGATTGATTTATCCCTACGAATACTTGTCGATTTGCGCACCTCTTCCTTGTCATCATATCGAGATTTTCCCAACTCGACAACTTTATTTTCACGTTTTACAGGGTTGCTCTCATCAACCTGCTGAGGTAGCGACTCGACATCCTCCTGTGCCGTTACATTCTCCTGAGTCTCCGGCTGCGCAGGCGTGTCTTGCTCTACCACGACCTCCTTATCCAAGCTCTCGCCCTCAACACCAGGCTTATACTCAAAGGCGATGGTTCCATTTGCGCCCACACGCAAATAGCCAAAATTCTTCAAAGCGCACTCTCCGCTATTCTGAAGACGGAAATTAACCTCAAAGACAAAGCGGTCCAATACTCCTGCCGCCTCTATCTCTGACAGACCGGTATTGACCAATAGCTCTCGCAGAACTCCATCATCACTCTTGATTAGGTTCGAGAAGAGAATCTGCTCACCAACCTTCTTAACGATAAAAGCACCCAAGTTAGGCACAACCAATCGTTTATTAGTTGTCAAATACTCCGATATAATTTCAACCACCATCGCTTTAACAAATAAATTTGGGCTTAAATATACGCTTTTTTTCTTAAAAAGAAAAACTTATTTGTTTTACAGCATCAAAAACGCCCTTCATCAGCCATTAAAATCAGCCACTAAAACAAGAAAAAGCCGACAGTATAACTGACGGCCTTAATCCTATGAGGGGAAGTATTACTCCTCCTGACGGTATGTGTGCTCAACGTAGATAGCGTGCTGCATAGCCTCACGCTTTGCGATTGAAGGCTTTGTGAAATACTGACGACGACGCAACTCCTTCAAAACACCTGTACGCTCATACTTACGCTTAAACTTCTTGAGGGCTCTTTCGATATTCTCACCCTCCTTAACCTGCATGATAATCATAATCTTATTCTTGATTTTAAAATTTTACAACTTATTTCACTTTTTCTCTGTGGCAGCAGCACTCCCGCACCACTCTTGCCCTATTTCCAATATCTATTCCGAGGTGGCATCATGCCTGAATCGAAGATATGGGGCCAAACGTTCAGCCTCATCCTTAGTCAATATCTCTTGTTCGATCATCTCTTCGATTCTGCTCCAACCTCCTTTCAATTGTCGTTGTTTAACTATCCGCCTCAAAGCCCGAGAAGATATATAGGGATGCTTCTCAAACTCCTTTGGGCTCGCAAAGTTAATATCAATTTTTGATATTTTGCAACTATCACAGCAAATTTGTGGTAAAATTTTCTCAAAATTGCTCTCTGTAACGGTTTTTATCTCGGAAAGTTGCTCAACAGAGTAGTATCCACCGAGCAAATCACGGTATCGGATAATATCCGCAGCACTCCGTTCTCCGATACCATATATCTTAATCAGAGCCGCAGTATCTGCGCTATTCAGCTCCAGCAACCCACTCTTCTCTATCTCCGAGAGCTCCGGCTCGGAGAATATGATATGAGGCAAAAGTCTTACCGCCATAGAATCACTCACCACATAACACTTGCGCAGCTGTTCCTCATTGTATATGCCACCAATCATATCCCTGTACTGCACAAAAACCTCAGCCTGACGCTTCGAAAAGCCGATGTGAGAGAGGTATTCAACACCTGCCGTATCTACACGAAACGTAGATAACGGAATGGTATCTGTGCGAAAATCCCGCCTTTGAGAACTTACCGACCTTTCATAATCACGATACACGGGGACTATTCTCAAAGAGTCATCAATTACAGCGTAGGGGCTCAGAAGCATATACAACGAGTCTGTCATACCACCCACCAAAGCCAAATCCTCCTTCATACGATAGACCTTGCCATAACGACGCCATCGTATCATATTGACAGCCACATCGGCAGGCACTCCTGCTTGACGCAACTCCTCATATTCGAATGTGTTAGGATTAAAATATGAGAGAGTGTCGGCCGCAATATTACCACGGCGATTGAGTTGCTGAGTTACATGCTCACTTTGAAATTTGCCATACAAAACCGCCAGCAAGCCCAGAATAAGCAGCATGACCATCAATACCGACAAACCCTTGACCTCCTCCTTTTCGAATATTGCCATAACACACCTACTTTATGCTACCACTCTGCTTTATTGGAGAGGCGGAGCGTACGATAGCGAAGGGATGGAGAACTTACAAACTCCCCTAATCCATACTCCGACCAACGTGCATCCACTTTGGCGATTATCTCGGCTGATGAAGTGACCACATTTGGAAAACGTTTAGGTGCAGCACCCACACCAGGCTTTTTACTGCGGGCATCGAAGAGCAACGCATCACACTCCAAAGCGTTCACATCACGTCGAGGGTCGGTATTTGCCGCAGCGAGCCACAACAAATCGCTATGACTCATAGCCGCCGAGGCCGCCGCATCAAACAACGCCACATACTTTATTCCCGCAATATTGTTTTGTTGCAAATACATAGCCACATCGACATCCGCATAGTTTCCCTCCTGGGCGAACAGTATCAATATTGCATACTCCTGAGCCAGAGAATCATCGCAACTACCGATACCGCCACACGCCATATACTGTTCAGGCAGTCGCACAGGCTCTACACCTTGCTGCACATCGACACTTGTCAGATCAAAGGCCAACTTACCACCGACACCACACGTCGCCGTAGCGTGGTCCAAAACATCCAAAACGCCCTCCGTTCGAACGATATTGCGCCGCACATCGGCACGACGAAGCATTTTGCCCAAATAGTCATATGAGCGAATTGACTCTCCCGCAGGGAGAATCAACATATATTTGTTAAACATCATCTGCCCTGCACCCCACATCGCTTGAGCCACCTTCGCCGCCTGAGCCTCATATCGTTTTGAGATGGAGAGAACAGCTATATTGTGTGATGTACCCTCCACGGGCATCCACAAATCTTCTATTTCAGGCTGTATTGCCAACCGTATCGGAGCAAGAAAAATCTTCTCTGTCGCCTCCGAGATATAGGCATCCTCCTGTGGTGGCACTCCCACGACGGTTGCAGGATATATAGCACCCTTGCGATGAGTAATTGCAGTAATATGAAAACGCGGATATAAATCTTTAAGAGAGTAGAAACCCGTATGGTCGCCAAAATCGCCCTCAACAGCCTTCTGCTCCATAGTATCAACATAACCCTCGATAACAAAATCGCAGTCTGACGGAATACGTATATCACACGTCAAAGCCTTAACCAGCTTAACTGGTTTGCGTCGCAGGAATCCCGCCAACAGATACTCATCCATATTATCGGGCATAGGAGCCGTAGCACAATAGGTGTATACAGGGTCGCCACCCAACGTAACAACAACCGGCATACGCTCACCACGACGCTTATACGTCTCGTAATGACGTGCGCCCGTCTTGTGAACGTGCCAATGCATACCTGTTGTGTGAGCATCAAATCGCTGCATACGATACATACCGACGTTGCGTATACCCGTATCGGCATCCACCGTATTTACCATAGGGAGTGTCACAAACGCCCCACCGTCATACTCCCACGAATGTAGCAAAGGTAATCGCTCCAACGACGCCTCGTCGCCCTGCCATACCACCTGCTGACACTCTCCTCGGCCCGACACATTCTTGGGGAACCACTTCGCCACATCGGCCAGCAAAGGCAACATACGCAGTTTATCCATCAGCGTTACTTTTGGCGAGAGAGCATCTCCCAATAGAGAGTTTATCCGCTCCCCTATCTCCTCCAGCCGCTCCACACCAAGTGCCATAGCCATTCTGCGCGACGAACCCATCATGTTTGTCAGCACAGGGAACTCGGTACCCGTATTTTCAAACAACAGAGCTCGACCTCCACCCTCACGTTTAACCTCTCGGTCGGTGATTTCAGCAATCTCCTCGTGGGTAGATACCAAAGCGGAAATGCGGACCAATTCGCCCGCACTCTCCAACTTATCGATATAATCTTTTAGATTCTTATACACTACAACTTAATATCGTAAATCTGAATTACGCCCTTCAACTCTCCATTAGCATCGGTAGCAAGAAGCGTATTTACCTTATGCTTAGTCATCATCTTCTCGGCCTCGATAAGCTTCGCGCCGACATCAATAGTCTTAGGTGAACGTGTTGCAATATCTATTGCCTTAATATTGAAAAACTCCGCTTGACGCGACTGCATTGCACGACGAATATCTCCATCGGTAACAATACCCTCCACACGACCATTCTCAACAATGATAATCAAGCCCAAGCCACCACGGCTAACGGCGTGAATCATCTCTGTCGCATTACAGTCAGCTCCCACAACAGGCAAATCATTGCTACGCATAACATTCTCAACGGTCATCAACAAGCGTCGTCCCAGACTACCGCCCGGATGCAGACGAGCAAAATCCATCGAAGTAAACTCTCTGGCCTTCATCAGTGCAACAGCCAAGGCATCACCCATAGCTATCTGGGCTGTTGTGGATGATGTTGGAGCCAAGCGCAGAATACAAGCCTCGGTCTTGACGCCTACGTCGAGATGAATATCGGAATTCTTTGCCAAAGCAGACTCGCGCTTACCCGTCATCGAGATAAGTTTGTTGCCGTTACTATGGATAAAAGGTACAATCTTCAGCACCTCATCTGTCTCGCCCGAATAGGACAAAGCCAAAACTACATCTTCAGGAGAAATCATACCCAAATCGCCATGGAAAGCCTCTCCGGGGTGCAAGAAAAAGCTCGGAGTACCTGTCGAGGCTAACGTAGCTGCAATCTTCCTACCTACCAATCCCGACTTACCCATACCGGTAACGATGAGTTTACCCTTACAGGCAAGGATACTCTCCACCGCAGCAACAAACTGCTCATCCAAACGCTCGGCCATAGCCAACAACGACTCAGACTCGATATTGAGTGTTTGGCGCGCCAAAGCAAGTATTTCTTGTGATGTCATAATTCTCAATCTATTTAGGTTAGTTATCTGCACTCGCTACAAAAGGCTCTTCACAACACTCTCCAAGTCCTTCAAATAGAGCATATTTGCCGCATCGCTCTTACCCTTATCTGGGTCGGGATGCACCTCGAAGAAGAAAGCATTGGCACCAAAAGCCTTAGCAGCCTGAGCCATCGCAGGCACAAACTCTCTATTGCCACCTGTCTTACCACCGGCAGCACCAGGACGCTGCACGCTATGGGTACAATCCATAACAACTGTCTTGGCGATACCCAACATATCGGCAATGTTTCGGAAATCAACCACCAAATTGTTATAGCCGTACATATTACCTCGCTCAGTGAGCCACACCTCCTTAGCACCGGAGTTCATAGCCTTCTCGTATGGATATATCATATCTGCTCCTGAGAGGAACTGCGCCTTTTTTATATTGACGATACGACCCGTCTTTGCCGCTGCGACCAATAAATCGGTCTGACGGCACAAGAAAGCCGGTATCTGCACCACATCGGCAACCTCACCCGTAGGCGCAGCCTGGTATGCCTCGTGAATATCGGTACAAATTCTCAAACCCCACTTCTGCTTCACATCCGAAAGCATCTGCAAGCCCTTCTCCAGTCCTGGGCCACGGAACGACGAAAGTGATGTGCGATTTGCCTTATCGAACGACGCCTTAAAGATAATATCCACACCCAAACGAGCATTGATATCGACCAACGTCTTAGCAACCTCATCCAGCAACTCTGCCGACTCTATCACACAAGGTCCTGCGATAAATTGTTTCATATTATATTTTGTTTAGTGTTTACTTGCCAAAAACTCTTCGGCACGTGCCAAATCCTCCGGAGTATCGATACCGACCGTCTCCACATCAGAGATACCCACGCCAATCTTGTATCCATTCTCAATCCAACGCAGCTGCTCCAACGATTCAGCCTTCTCCAACGATGATTGCGGTAAAGACGTCACCTCACGCAACACCTCGCTACGAAAGGCATACATACCGATATGCTTATAAAACGTATGACACTTCAGCCACTCCGCTCTCTCCACTCCACGCAGATAAGGAATCACCGAGCGAGAGAAATATATTGCCTTCGATGCTGCATCCACGACGACCTTTGGCGAGTTGGGATTCTCCAATGCCTCGATGCCATCCTCCACCGTAAAAGGCTTTACGAGCGTCGCAATCTCGGTCTGTTCATCCTCGAAGCAGGCCATAATAGCTCTGAGCTGCGAATGGGCAATGAAAGGCTCATCACCCTGCACATTGATTACAACATCGAACTGCTTACCCAATTTTTGATAAGCTTCATAGCAACGGTCCGTACCGCTACGATGCTCCGTTGAGGTCATCACCACACGACCTCCAAAGGCCTCCACTGCGGCATATATTCGCTCGTCATCAGTTGCCACAACAGCATCCTCAACAACTGCCGACACCTGTTCATACACCCTCTGAATCACAGGCTTACCACCCAGCAAAGCCAATGGTTTACCGGGGAAACGTGTCGATGCATATCTGGCCGGAATAATCGCCACAAATCGCAATTTCTGCTCCATATCAATCTCTTATTTTAGGGCTAAAGCCAATACTTGGTCTATCTGCTTAACGTAGTGGAAAGTCAAACCGGCCAAATACTCAGGCTTAATCTCCTCTACATCCTTACGGTTATCCTCGCAGAGAATCAACTCCTCAATACCTGCACGTTTAGCAGCTAAAATCTTCTCCTTAATACCGCCCACAGGCATCACACGACCACGCAAGGTCATCTCTCCCGTCATGGCGATACGCTCTTTTACCTCACGCTTGGTAAAAGTCGAAACGATAGAGGTGACCATAGTAATACCTGCCGAGGGGCCATCCTTTGGAATTGCGCCCTCAGGAACGTGAATATTGATATTTTTCTTTTCAAAAATCTCCGCATCAATACCCAACTCCTCATGATGAGCCTGCACCCACTCATAAGCAATTGTCGCCGACTCCTTCATCACATCACCCAGGTTACCCGTCAGATTTATCGCGCCCTTACCCGGCGTCAATACCGACTCGATGTAGAGAATATCTCCGCCAACAGCCGTCCAAGCCAAACCTGTCACAACGCCAATCATACCGGCAATCTCATACTCGTCGTTACGGAACTTAGCCTTACCCAGCACCTTCTCCAACTCCGCAGCAGTAACCTCCGCAGCGAAAGCCTCATCGAAGGCGATATTCTTTGCTCTGGCACGTGCCAGCTTAGCAATCTGCTTGTCGAGTGAACGCACACCCGACTCACGAGTATAATCCGAGATAATCTTCTCTAAAATCTCCTTCGAAAGCACCAACTCCGACTCTTTCACACCATGCGCCTCGCACTGCTTCTTCAACAGATGGTCGGCAGCGATACGGACCTTATCCTCAAGGATATAGCCGGGGATGTTTATCATCTCCATACGGTCACGCAGTGCAGGATTTATCGCGCCTATATCGTTAGCCGTAGCGATAAAGAGCACCTTCGAGAGGTCATACTCCGTATCGAGGTAGTTATCGTGGAAAGTGGTGTTCTGCTCAGGGTCCAACACCTCCAGCAGAGCACTTGATGGGTCGCCGTGATTACTTACCGTAATCTTATCCACCTCGTCAAGGATAATCACCGGATTCGACGAACCACAACGTTTGATAGTCTGAATGATTCGACCTGGCATTGCGCCGATATAGGTACGGCGGTGGCCTCGTATCTCCGACTCGTCGTGCAGACCGCCGAGTGATATACGACCGAACTTCCTGCCCAAAGCCGCCGCCACAGACTTACCAAGCGAGGTCTTACCCACTCCCGGAGGGCCATATAAGCAGAGTATTGGCGACTTCAAATCGCCCTTGAGCTTAATTACAGCCAAATGCTCCAAGATTCGGTCTTTAACCTCCTCCAATCCGAAATGGTCATCGTCGAGCTGCTTGCGAGCACACTCCAAATCGAGGTTATCTTTGGTAACATCGTTCCATGGGAGTTCCAACATCAGCTGCAGATAGGTCATCTGCACCGAATACTCAGCCACAGCGGGATTCAGTCTTTCAACCTTTGAGAGCTCTTTCTCAAAGAGTTCGCCCACCTCTTTCGACCAATTCTTCTTCTTGGCCTGCTCGCGCATCTTGTCTATCTCGGCATCCGACGTATCACCCAACTCGTCTTGAATTGTGCGCATCTGCTGCTGAAGATAGTAATCGCGTTGCTGTTTGTCTATCTCGCGCTTTACCTTCTCTTGAATCTCACTCTTTAGCTCTGCCAGTTGCTGCTCACGCACCAAAATCTCCAAGAGTTTACGAGTACGTGCCAACAAACCCGGAGCCTCCAACAATGTCTGGCGGTCCTCATCACTAAGGTCCATATTTGAGCAGACAAAATTGACCAAACCGCGCTGAGTGTCAATATTTTTTAAAGCGAAGACAGCCTCCTTTGGCATCGATGGCGAGATGTTGATTATATTGAGCGACACCTCACGCACCGAGTCCACCAAAGCCTGAAACTCCACATTCGAGGCGTCGGGCTGCGAATCACGAATCGTACGAACAACGGCCTTCAGATATGGCTCCGACTGCAAATATTCGCCAACCTCAATCTTCTCCAATCCGCTCAAGATAACGGTCAGATTACCATTCGGCATCTCCAGAATCTTAATAATACGTGCGGCTGTTCCGACTTTATACATATCATCGGGGGTAGGTATCTCGACCTCACTTTCACGCTGAAGCACAGCACCCAACAAACCACCCGAAGCATTCACATCCCTAACCAACTTGATACTCTTCTCACGACCTACCGTGATGGGAGTTATAGCACCCGGAAACAGCACCGAGCTACGCAACGACAAGATAGGAAGCGACTCTGGCAGAGCCACCTCCTCAATAACATCGTCTCCACCGGTGATGATAGGTACTACCTGATGTCTGCCATCCAACAAATCCGGCATAACATCCAATTCCGACAAATCTATATTCTTCTTTTTACTCATAATTCTCAATTTTTAGCCAAGTATTTACTTCACACATAGCCACTTGCGACAAAAATCACTACTCCGCATCTCTCGTATGCGCGCAACTTGGCAATGCAAATATACATATTTTAAGCACAAAGCATACCCTATTTTTATAGATTGTTAATAACTTCTTGTTTCGGCAACTTGTTTTTCGACAATATAACGGACTTGACATGCCTTTTGGTATGTTAAACATCCGATTCGAAAAGAGAATAAAAATTTTTTTATTGCCAAAAATTTTGCTACTTTCGCGGCAAATTAAAACAGAGAGATATGCAGGTAGAATTATGGACCTTGATTCCGTTTGCGCTGATGCTTTTGAGCATTGCGATATTACCCCTTGTAGCAGAGAAATGGTGGGAGAGTAACCTACACAAATTTTACATCGTTCTTGGCCTAAGTATTCCGACAGCTATATATCTGATAGCCAACGGTATGGGACACAACCTCGAACATCAGATGTTGGGCGATTATCTGCCTTTCATCATCCTTCTCGGCTCACTTTTTGTCACCACGGGAGGTATCCATATCCGAGGCGATGTGATGGCTACACCGCAGGTCAATAGCTTGATAATGATTATAGGTTTTGTCCTTGCATCATTTATCGGAACAACGGGTGCTGCAATGCTTCTTATCCGTATCCTTTTGGAGATTAACCAACAGCGAAAATACAAGGTACACACCGTTCTGTTTTTCATTGCACTTGTTGCCAACTGCGGAGGTATACTCACACCGCTTGGTGACCCACCGCTCTTTATGCTCTTCCTGCGAGGTGCCGATTTCTTCTGGTTCCTATCGCTCTACGGCGAGTGGTTGGCAGCGGGAGGCATATTGCTTTTGCTATATTTCTTGACCGATGTCTACTTCTATCGCAAGGAGCCTACCGAGGCTCTTATGGCAGATATGCGCGAGCAATCACCTATAAAAATCACAGGTGGCATCAACTTCATCTATCTGATTTTGATTGTCTGCTCAGTAGCATTCATCAACCCTCAGTATATCCCTGCAATGGGTGCTGAGCATCCTCCGGTATACATTAAATTTCTACGCGAAATCGTTCTTGTGATATTGGCTATTCTCTCGCTTATCACCACGCATAAGAGCATCCGTAGAGCAAATAATTTCAGTTGGGAGCCTATCAACGAGGTAGCTATTCTCTTCATCGGCATCTTCGCTACGATGACCCCTGCGCTACTCTACCTCAATGCACACGCCGCAGAGTTGGGTCTAACAGAGCCTTGGCAGTACTATTACAGCACCGGAGCTCTATCTTCATTCCTTGATAACACCCCTACCGCCGTAGCATTCTATGAGGTTGCCCATAGTGCCTTCCCAATAGATGGAGGTGTTGCCGGAATATCATCTGCACTTATGAGTGCTATTTCACTCGGAGCAGTATTCTTCGGCTCGATGACCTACATCGGCAACGGACCTAACTTTATGGTCAAGGCTATCGCCGAGCAGGAGGGAGTAAAGATGCCAAGTTTCTTTGGCTATATGCTCAAGTTCTCGCTCATAGTTCTGCTGCCTGTCTTTATCATCGTTCAGCTGATATTCCTATAATATTCTGATAATATTTTGATAATATTCTAATAAAATATACCGTCGTGCACTTGCAGCACGGCGGTTTTTTCTTACTTTGATTTGTATTTACACAAAAAAACTATTAATTTTGTTGCAAACAAATGGATTTGCCTATGAAACATTAGTATATTTTAATACATACTCGTAACACATTTGGAAAAAGCGTTTAGCTTTGATTCTTGCTTCTGAAATTTCGACACTTCATTAAGCACCAAGAGTAAAGCAATGACGCTCACGTCTTATGGCGTGGGCTTTACTCATTTATTTGGTGCAAAGGTCGTCGAAAACCTCAGAAGCAAATAAAAGGAGTTCTGTCCGCGCTTTTTTTTGTATGTATCTTACCATCGGACACGTACCTCATTGACTAATTATTAACTTTTTGATTATGAAGAAATTATTATTTATAGCATTTGCTTCTTTGTGTCTTGTTTCATGTTCATCCACGAAACAAAGTTTGGTCGTTCCTCGTGCAGTCAATACAGTTAATTCTGTTGGTTTGAAAGAGCTGAATCTGGAGCGTGGAGACTACAAAATCTTGAATACAGTAACTGCGACTGCATCCATTACATACACAGAAAATAAATCTGGAGATGAGTACTCAATCGCAGGTGAGAACAATGAGTTTATGCTTTTATACCGCTTTGACGATGATAAGGGATGGGAGTGTCGCTACTCTGGCATCGTAAAATTAGGTTATCTATCTAATGATTACCAAATTGGCGAGATAGGAATTTTACAACCTGAGGAAGTTGCCCGTCGTTTGGCTATATATCGATTAGTTAATCAAGTTCACATGGATGGCGGAGACGGCGTAATAGAGCCTATCATCTCAACCAATGTTGCACAACGAGGTAAGAATGTTATTTACAAAACAACAGTATCAGCAAAGATTGTTAAACTTAACACAGATAACTAATCATGAGAATTTCAACATTTATTGCAGCTTGTGTCTGTATTTTAGGCATAACAGCTTGTTCATCAACGAAGCCTGCTGCTACACCACCACAGCCAAAGGTTATTTCACTCGCATTGATCAAAGATGCTCCTGCTAATAAATATCTCAATATGGACTATGGCATTCGCCTCAACGTTGATGATGCTCGTCCAAACACTCAAGTACTGAGCAAATATGATTTAAGCGCCATCAGTATTCCAAACGTGAACGTTACCCCAGATGTTCATTCGTTTGTTTCAGAGAGTATGCGTCGCTATATGCGTACTATGGGCTTTAATTTAGATGCTGATATTGCTACCGATTATATGATGAGTGTATCTATCAAAGATTACAATCTCGGATATTTGTCTGGCATTGGATGGTCGGCTTCTGTAAGTCTTGAGGTTAAGGTATATAATGCGTCTCGCGAGTTAGTATATCCTAACGTAATCGCAACAGGTCGCGCTAATATTCAGGGTAGTGGATACGATTTCACATACGGAAGTCGTGCAATTAACACAGCGTACGCCAATGCTTTAGAGGATATTGATTGGGATCGCATTGCATACTTCCTCACAAAAGCTTCATCGCCAAAGCAAGAGGCCAACAAGCAAGTTACAGGCGAGGGCAATACTGCTTTGGAATCGACTGTTATCCGTTGGTATTTAGATTCAACACCTAAGGGCGCAGACATCTCTCTTCGCGTAGTATCTTCTACTCCGGAGGTTATGAACACAAATCAGAACTATGTTGGCTCTACCCCTTACGAAACAACCGAATCATTCGATATCAAGGGTTTGACTTACAATAATTCTGGAAATGTTCAGATTGAGGTTACTTGCGAAAAGGCTGGTTATATTACTCAAAAAAAGCGTTTCAACCTTAAGCAGGCTATCGACCAAAAAGAGATTTCTACAAAGTTCAACCTTGTAAAAGAAGAGTAATCTATGAAACGTTTATTATTTATCTTACTGCTGTCGGGCATTTTCTGCTCGGCAGCAGCTCAAGAATTGACTTACGAACAGTTGCAGTCATTCCAATCAAAGAAGGAGTATAAAAACCTAAAAATTACATCATATACGGCATCTGACGGACAGACCTACTCGATCGGAGATCAATTAACATTGGGTCATAAATACAAGTTTTTGAATAAAACCATAAAAGGTTGGGGTGGAGCATATCCAGTAAACGTCTTTAATATGGAGGGTAAAACCGCTATTATTAAGAAGTTTAAAATAAAAGGTTCTCCCAAAAAAGGTTTGAGAATATGTGTGCCATTTAAGAGTAAAGCATTTATTGCAAAAATGTCATTTGGAATGGCTATTACAGACTTAGACAAGGCTATTACCATAGGTGAGGTAATAAGCAAGGGCGTTACAGAATTTAACAATACCGACTCATACGATAATGGCGCTTCAACAGAAACAATAGAAGATGTAACAAATACACCTCTGCAGTATGGAGAACTTGCATATTTCAATTTGGAGGGATGTGAAGGTGGTAATTACACCTCATACACAGCAAGCAATGGTGCAAAATTTATCGTTGGAGAAAGCAATGTTGTTTTAGGACACACTTTTGAAAACAAATACGAATACACCAATGCAAAAACTGAATATGCAGGCAATCAGGGAGTTGTAACATCTATCTACGTAAATCCTAAAAGCAAGAATAAAGTTGTAGAGATGGAGTTTGCTATCAACAATGGAAAAACTGTCGTGCGCGTTAAGTCTGTTGAAGATGCCATTGCTAACAGTGAGATTTATCTACATTAGGACACGAATCAAAAAAGTGTAAGCTTTACCCTCTATGAAATAATTGAGTATGTAAATGCTCGCACCGACAAAAGCGGATTAAAAGCGAGGGTTCAGTCAATCTATCTGAAGCCTAAGTCTAAAAAGAAAAATGTTGTTATGGTCTTGAGGTTTGGCTCGACTGCAATTGAAGTTAAATCCGTAGAAGGTGACTTAGCTTTGGGTGAAATATTCATTGAAAGACAATAATAGCCTTCCTAAACAAATGCCTTTTACTTAAAATCCACCTTTTCGGGTGGATTTTTTGTGTTTTAACACGAACTCTATATCTTTGTGGCTATGGAGCAATATTTAGAGATAGCGGGTGTTGTTGTAGGCGTTGTGTACCTTTGGTTGGAGTACCGCGCAAGCATCTATATGTGGGTGGCAAGTGTCATTATGCCCGCCATATATCTTTTTGTCTATTACGATGCAGGACTATATGCCGACACAGCCCTTAACATCTACTATTTGGTTATCGCACTATATGGCTGGTTGGCGTGGCGACGAGGAGGCGACAAGGCCCAAGAGGAGCTGCCGATAAGGCGTGCAACAGCAGGCGCGTGGATAATAGCAGCTGCAATATTTATCGTAGCACAGGCAGCAACGACAGCACTACTTATCACCCTGACCGACAGCGAAGTACCGTGGGCAAACGGCTTCACATCGACCCTGAGCGTAGCGGGCATGTGGCTCTTGGCACGTAAATATCTTGAGCAGTGGATTGTCTGGATTGTAGCCGACGTAGCATTGGCGGCACTCTACATCCACACCGAACTATATTTTACCGCTGCATTGTACGCTATTTACGCAATAATTGCTATCTTTGGCTATCGAAATTGGAAACGACTTATTGCCGCTGAGAATGCTTAAACAATCGCAAATAGAGGCTGTGATACTCGCCAATGGTGACTACCCATCGGCAGAGCTACCCTTGCAGATACTTTTGCAGGGCGAATATGTTGTATGCTGCGATGGCGGAGCAGACCACTACATAGCTAAAGGCTATACGCCTGATGCAATAATTGGCGACGGGGACTCGCTCAGCGAGGAGAACCGCCGACGTTTTGCCGACATCATCCACTACTCGCCCGACCAAGAGACTAACGACCAAACAAAAGCCGTAAGATTCTTGCTCGAAAAAGGTATTCGCCACATTGCTATCGTAGGTGCTACGGGCAAACGCGACGACCACACACTGGGCAACATAGCCCTTTTGGCAGAGTATCGCAGAATGGGGGCAGATGTAAGGAGTTACACCGACTACGGAGTGTTTATTCCTTGCAGTGGTGAGTGTCGTTTCGAATGTAAAAAGGGAGCTCAGGTATCTATCTTTAATATCAACGCCAACAGTCTTACCTCCAAAGGGTTGCGTTACCCCATCTACGACTTCTCGCAATGGTGGCAAGGAACTCTGAACGAGGCTTCGGAGGAGCTCTTTTCAATCAGTGGCAAGGGCGACTACATAGTCTACGTAACATACTCCGTAAAGGAGTAAACATCCGTCTCTTTCACCCTTTCGCGTGCGGGCGCACACAATTCTTTCGCTAAAGCGAACATTATCCGAAAAAATTTACTAAATTTGCGAGTTCTATTTTCAATAGAAACTCAAAAAAGGCATATTCAAAATTAAAAACAGATAAAAACTATGGTTGCAGACAAGTACACGCCACAAGATATTGAATCAAAGTGGTATGAGTATTGGATTGAAAACAAACATTTCCACTCGGAGCCTGATGCTCGCGAGCCTTACACAATAGTTATCCCACCACCAAACGTAACAGGTATGTTGCACATGGGCCATATGCTCAACAACACATTGCAAGATGTGTTGATGCGCCGCGCACGTCAGCAAGGCAAAAATGCTTGTTGGGTACCTGGCACCGACCACGCATCCATCGCAACAGAGGCTAAGGTGGTAGCTAAACTCAAGGCTGAGGGTATCGACAAGGCGACACTCACACGTGAGGAGTTCTTGGCACACGCTTGGGAGTGGAAGGAGAAACACGGTGGCATCATTCTTCAGCAGCTGCGTAAGTTGGGCGCTTCGTGCGACTGGGACCGCACCTGCTTTACGATGGACGAGCCACGCACCGAGAGTGTAATCAAAGTATTCTGCGACCTCTACAACAAAGGCAAGATTTACCGCGGTGTACGTATGGTAAACTGGGACCCATCGGCTAAGACAGCCCTCTCGGATGAGGAGGTAATCTACAAGGAGTCGCAGGGTAAACTCTACTATCTGCGATATATGATTGAGGGCTCAGACCGTTACTTGGTTGTTGCTACAACCCGTCCGGAGACCATCTTGGGTGATACCGCAGTCTGCCTCAACCCTAACGACGAGCGTTATAAGGACATCCCTGCCGATGCAAGGGTTATTGTGCCGCTGGTAGGTCGTGCTATTCCAATCATCCGTGATGAATATGTGGATATTGAGTTCGGTACAGGAGCTTTGAAGGTTACGCCTGCACACGACGTAAACGACTATATGTTGGGCGAGAAGTACAACTTGGAGACTATCGACATCTTCAACGATGACGGAACGATTAACGACAAAGTTGGCATGTACGTAGGTGTGGACCGTTTCGAGTGCCGCAAGCAGATTGAGCTTGACTTGCAGGCTGCCGGCTTGATGGAGAAGGTGGAGGCCTACACCAACAACGTAGGCTACTCGGAGCGTACCGGCGTAGCTATCGAGCCTAAGCTCTCTATGCAGTGGTTTATGTCTATGAGCGAGATTGCCGAGCCTGCTACCAAGGCTGTGCTGGAGGATGCTATTAAGTTTATCCCTGCAAAATACAAGAATACATACCGCCACTGGATGGAGAACATCAAGGATTGGTGTATCTCGCGTCAGCTCTGGTGGGGACAGCGCATCCCTGCTTACTACCTACCAAAGGGTGGTTATGTGATTGCCGAGACAGCCGAGAAGGCTTTGGTATTGGCGCGCGAGAAAGCAGGTGACAGTTCTTTGCAGATGAGCGACCTGCGCCAGGATGAGGATGTTTTGGACACTTGGTTCAGCTCATGGTTGTGGCCTATTTCTGTATTCGACGGCATCCGCAACCCAGAGAACGAGGATATCAAATATTACTACCCTACCAACGACCTTATCACAGGTCCAGATATCATCTTCTTCTGGGTAGCACGTATGATTATGGCAGGCTATGAGTACCGCTCGGAGAAGCCATTTGGCAACGTATACTTCACAGGTATCGTTCGCGACAAGTTGGGCCGTAAGATGTCGAAGCAGTTGGGTAACTCGCCCGACCCACTCGATTTGATTGCCAAGTATGGTGCTGACGGTATGCGTGTTGCTATGATGCTCTCATCATCTGCCGGTAACGACGTGATGTTCGACGAGGCACTCTGCGAGCAGGGCCGTAACTTCGGTAACAAGATTTGGAACGCCTACCGTCTTATCAACGGTTGGAGTGTAGACGAGGCTATGGAGCAGTCGGAGAACAACCGCCTCTCTATTGAGTGGTTCCGCCACACGCTCTCACAGGCTATTGCCGAGATTAATGACAACTTCGCTGCATACCGCATCTCTGAGGCGTTTATGCGCATCTATAAACTCTTCTGGGACGACTTCAGCGGCTGGTATTTGGAGATGGTGAAGCCCGCATATCAGCAGCCAACAGACAAGGCTACTATGGAGGCTACACGCCACTACTTTGACCTTCTGATGCGCCTTATCCATCCATTTATGCCATTCGTTACGGAGGAGATTTGGCAGGATTTGGCTCCACGCACTGCGGGCGAGACTATTATGTTTGCCCCTATGCCTGAAGCTGAGCCGGTCGATGAGAAGCTGCTCGCTCGCTTTGAGCTTGCCAAGGAGGCTATCACAGGCATACGTAACGTACGTAAGCAGAAGAACATAGCTCAAAAGCAGGCTCTGACACTGAAGGTTATCGCCGACGAGAACTACCCTGCGGAGTACACTCCTGTCATCTCAAAAATGGGCAACTTGGAGCAGGTAGAGTTGGTAGCTGAGAAGGATACCGCTGCTGACGCTTTCATCGTTAAGACGACACAATATTTCGTTCCTATGGGCGACAACATCGACAAGGAGGCTGAATTGAAGAAGCTCGCTGACGAGCTTTCGTACCTTGAGGGCTTCCTTGCAAGTGTTATGAAGAAGCTCTCTAACGAGCGTTTCGTATCGTCAGCTCCCGAGAAGGTTGTAGCTAACGAGTACGCTAAGAAGGCAGATGCCGAGGCCAAGATTGCTGCCATCAAGGAGCGTATGGAGGCTATGAAATAGAGTTAAAAACTCTATATTGAATATTGAATATGAAGTATGAATTCATAATTTTGAATTTTGAATTTTGAATTGTAATGCCCAACATTACCATATACACTGACGGCTCGGCTCTGGGAAACCCGGGGCCGGGTGGTTATGGTATTGTGCTCTTGTCGGGACCTCATCGCAAAGAGCTCTCTGCAGGCTATCGCCTTACGACCAATAATCGTATGGAGCTTATGGCTGTATGTGTTGCATTGGAGGCTTTGAAGTTCGAGGGTTGCAATGTTACGATTTACTCCGACTCGAAATATGTTGTCGAGGCAGTCAATCAACGTTGGGTGTTTGGCTGGGAGCAAAAACGATTTAAGGATAAGAAAAATCCCGATTTGTGGATGCGTTTTCTGCGTATATACCGCCGCCACAAAGTACAATTCGTCTGGGTTAAGGGACATGCCTCTACCGTTGAGAACAATCGTTGTGATGAGTTGGCAGTAGCAGCAGCAAATGGAACAACGTTGTTGGAGGATAGTGGCTACACACCGGAGAATAACGGCAGCGTCTTTTAGCTATCAAACATCATAAACTATGGCACGACTCACCTTCTTAGGCACAGGCACATCGCAGGGCGTTCCGGTCATCGGTTGTCGATGCGAGGTATGCACATCAGCCGACAAGCGCGATAATCGCCTGCGTACGGCTGCTATGGTTGAAGTGGAGGGCAAGAGGATAGTGATAGATGCCGGTCCCGATTTTCGCCAACAGATGTTGCGCGAGAATGTGTCGCAGTTGGATGCTATACTATGCACACACCACCACAAGGACCACACAGGCGGCATAGATGATGTCAGGGCTTTTAACTTTATTCGCTACCCCGAAATCTGCCCCGTAGACATATATGCCACACCCAAAACAGCTTGTAGCCTACGTAAAGATTACGATTACGCCTTTGCTGAGCATAAGTATATCGGAGTACCGGAGTTGCGTCTGCACGAGATTGACACGGCACACAATTTTGAGGTTTGCGGAGTAAAGATAACCCCTATTAAAGGCACGCACGCCCCTGGATTAGAGGTCGTGGGCTATCGCATTGGAGCAATGGCATACTTGACCGACTTTAAGCATATAGAGCCCGAAGAGGTTGAGAAATTAATGGGTGTAGAGCATTTAGTAGTGAACGCTTTGCGATTTGAGCCTCATCATTCGCACTTCAACGTCAAGGAGGCTTTGGCTTTGATTGGCAAGGTCGCACCCACAAGGGCATACCTCACCCACGTCTCGCACCGTATGGGGCAGTATCAGCAGGTTGAGAAGACTTTACCCGACGGAGTGATACTTGCTTATGATGGGCTACGATTTGAATTTTAACGACAAAAACATTGATAGATGAAAAAACTTAATGGTAAGGTTGTAGTTATCACAGGTGCCTCATCAGGCATTGGTGAGGCTATGGCCAAGGAGTACGCCAAGGTGGGAGCAAAAGTTGTTCTCGGAGCACGTCAAGCCGACAAGTTGGAGGCTCTCTGTAAGGCTATCGAGGCCGATGGAGGCCAGGCAGCGTGGATTGCAACCGACGTAACAAAACAAGAGGATTGCAAGGCCCTGATAGAGCTTACAGTAGAGCGTTTCGGCGGTATAGATGTAATGATATGTAATGCAGGTATCTCGATGCGCGCATTGTTCGATGACTTGGACCTGAGCGTTCTGCACCGACTGATGGATGTGAACTTCTGGGGTACGGTATATTGCACCAAATATGCTCTGCCATACCTTCAGCAATCAAAGGGCTCATTGGTCGGCATATCATCCGTAGCGGGCATACATGGTCTACCTGGCAGAACAGGTTACTCGGCATCGAAGTTCGCTATGACAGGATTTTTGGAGACTATCCGTATCGAGAACCTCAAGAAGGGACTTCACGTGATGGTGGCTTGTCCGGGTTTCACAGCGTCGAATGTACGCTTCTCGGCTCTCACAGCTGACGGCTCACAGCAAGGCTCAACACCACGCGAGGAGGGTAAGATGATGACTGCCGAGGAGGTTGCCCGCATCGTAGCCAAAGGCATACGTCGCCGCAAGCGTCTATGCCTGATGGAGGCAGAGGGCCGCGCAACACACTTTGTCAAGAAGTTCGCACCAGGCTTAGTCGATAAGATTTTCTATAAGGTAATGGCCAAAGAGCCCGACTCACCACTAAAGTAAAAAGGTATAGAGACAAAGAAAGGGATTGCACAATGCAATCCCTTTACTATTTGTAGTAATGTATCCGTTATGCCTTAGTTACTCTTTCAAGCCACTTAACCATACCCAACATCACACCCATAGAGATCAAGCAGAAGAGGGCAAATACAGCCCAACACATCCACTGATCAGGGAAGGTATTAAGCATTGTAACGCCAATTGCAATGAAGAGGTTTCCAATGGCTGTCGCAGTAAGCCATAAACCCTGACAAATACCTTGCAAATGCAGAGGAGCAATCTTAGATACAAATGACAGACCCAGAGGTGAGATAAACAACTCAGCAACAGTAAGGAAGAAATATGTCAATATAAGTACCATAGGACTTGTCTTCATAGCTATCTTTACTGCCTCCGAGAAACTTCTAAACTCTTCTCCTGATGGATAATTATTTGCTATTGCTATGACTGCAAGGAAAATATATGCACATGCAGCGAGGAACATACCAATTACAATCTTACGTGGAGTAGATACCTCTTTATTCCTTTTAGCCAGCGCACCGAAAATAAACATAATTACCGGCGTAAGCAGGATAACGAATAATGGGTTGATACACTGCCAAATCTCAGGTGGAATAGCATCAGTAGCAACAAAGTCACGTGCAAATACAGACAGTGACTGTCCATTCTGGTGGAATGAGAACCAGAAGAATACTGCAACACCTAAAACAGCAAACAAAGCATAAAGACGCTGCTTAATTTCCTTTGCTTTAGCCACTTTTTCCTCAGGAGTATATGACACAACTGCAGCCTTATCCTTTTTAACTGGATTAGGCAGTTTCTTCTTAATTAAAACAAAAATCAATAATGAAACCAACATTGCTACGACAGATGCGATAAATGAGAAATGAACACCTGTATTAAAGATATTCAGATACTCATTACAGAAAGCGGCATCAACCACACCTGTATGTCCAACCTCTGTTGCAAGTTTATTTAGATTATCCATATCCTCTGCTGTCATACCTGCTCTGTTGTCGAGGAACAAGTGACAAAGACGTGGTAAATCTGCATTATAGGTTAGGGCATGAGCATTTAGCCAAAAACTACGCAACAACGGAGCGATGAACGGAGCAATTACACCTCCAATATTAATAAACACATAAAATATCTGGAATCCTACATCACGCTTCGACTTAGCCTTCGCCAATGCTTCTGGTCCTTTCTTTGCAGCTTCTGCCTCAAAATTATCATACATTTGACCAACTAAGGCCTGCAAATTACCCTTAAACAGACCATTACCAAATGCAATAATAAACAAAGCAACACAGGTAAATATCAAAACCCAAGAGATACCAGATGACTCAGCAAATACTGGCACAGACAACATACCATAACCCAAAGCCATTACCACCAAACCTGCGATAATTGTACCTTTGAAACTTCTTGTACGGTCTGCGATAAGACCACCCGGCAAACTCAACACATAGATTAAGAAATAGAACACTGCGTAAATCCAGCCTGCTACATCATCACTAATGCCAAATTTAGAGCAAAGGAACAATAAAAGTACAGCATTCATAATATAGTAGCCAAAACGCTCACCCATATTACTCAACGCTGCTGCAATAAGTCCCTTAGGATGTTCTTTGCGAGCCTTAATTACATAGAACACAATAAACGGGATTACTACAATCAGAATCATCAACAAAATCATCATCGGACGATTTGTTTCCCAAAGATTTGTAATAAACGTCATAAAAATAATAAGTATTAGTTAATAAATAATAATATTCTCACATTGTACAAATATAAGAATTTATTTTTATATTTGTATAGAAATAACCTTCTGTTATGAAAAAAAATCAGATAATGCTCCCAATGGTTGAGCAGGACGAGTGGCTACACCCCGTAGCAGATAAGATTGAGGATCGCCATAACCGCTATCTCAGTCGCCTGCATCATATCCAACAACAAGCCTCATCGATTGTGGATTATGCCAATGGCTACCGTTTCTACGGCTGGCAGTATGACGAGATGCTTTGTGGTTGGTGGTTCCGCGAGTGGCTACCCGAGGCGTACGACGTGTTTATCTTCGGCGACTTCAACTCTTGGCAACGCACATCACTCCGCTTAGACAAAGGCAAGAACGGCGTGTGGAGCATATTCTTCCCCGATGCCTCATACTCTCATCTGCTAACCCACGGCTCACTTTACAAACTTCACGTTCACGGAGCTAACGGATGGCATGACCGTATCCCTGCATACGCAACACGTGTTGTGCAAGACGATGCGACGAAGAACTATACTGCGCAATTCTGGGCTCCTGAGCACCAATACAAGTGGCAATGCAACGATTTCTCGATAGCCGATGTGGGCAATTTGCTCATATATGAGGCTCACGTAGGTATGGCTCAAGAGCGTGAGGGCGTAGGCACATACGAGGAGTTCCGCACCGAGATTCTTCCACGCATTAAGGATGCGGGATATAATGCTGTGCAGCTGATGGCCATTGCCGAACACCCCTACTACGGCTCATTTGGCTATCACGTAGCCAACTTCTTTGCACCATCATCGCGTTTCGGCACGCCTGAGGAGCTAAAACACTTGATTGACACCGCTCATGAGATGGGTATAGCAGTGATTATGGATTTGGTGCACGCCCACTATGTAAAGAACCTCAACGAGGGCATCGCCTCTTTGGACGGTTCGGACCACCATTACTCAAAGGCGGGAGATGCTGGCTATCAGCAATATTGGGACTCAATGATTTTCGACTATGGCAAGGATGGCGTGGAGCACTTCCTGCTCTCAAACGTAAAATATTGGATGGAGGAGTTCCACTTCGATGGCTACCGCTTCGATGGCGTAACATCTATGCTCTATTACCACCGAGGCTATATCGACTTTGACGCTCGCGAAAAGTTCTTCGACGAAGGTGTCGATTTGGATGCTGTAACATACCTTACTCTCGCCAATAAGCTGATTCACACGCTCCACCCTGAAGCTGTAACTATTGCCGAGGACGTAAGCGGCATGCCGGGTATATGCTCGCCTATCGAGGACGGCGGCGTCGGCTTTGACTACCGTTTAGGCATGGCTATTCCCGATTTCTGGATTAAGATGCTTAAGGACACACCTGACGAGGAGTGGAACATTTGGGAGATGTGGAGCACGCTCACAAACCGCCTGCCGAGTGTCCGCACAGTCGCATATGCAGAGTCACACGACCAGGCATTGGTGGGTGACAAGACCATTGCCTTCCGCCTTCTGGACAAGCTAATGTACGACTCTATGGACCTCAAGAGCGAGAGCATAGTGGTAGACCGCGGCATGGCCCTGCATAAGATGATACGTCTGATAACTATAACCACAGGTGGCGAGGCATATCTCAACTTTATGGGTAACGAGTTTGGTCATCCCGAGTGGATTGATTTCCCTCGCGAGGGTAACAATTGGTCGTATGCACACGCACGTCGTCAGTGGTCGATACGTGATGACAAGACATTGCGCTACTCACTACTCGCCGAATGGGACAAGGCAATGATTGAGCTTGTTAAGCAACACGACATCCTCGCCGATGGCTATCCATACAACCTGCTTATGGACGAGCATAACAAGACGATGGTATACACTCACCGCAACCTCCTCTTTGTACTAAATTGGCACGGTGAGGCTTCGATTCCTGATTATGAACTTCCGGTCAGGGAGAAAGGCAAATATCGCCTTATTCTCTCCACCGACGAGGAGCGTTTTGGTGGACTTAAGCGACAAGACGTAGGTGGCGAGTACTTCTCGTTCGACGTAGAAAACGAGGATGGCTCCATAACCTCGAAGATAAAAATCTACAACACATCACGAACTGCTATGGTCTTCGAATTGGCAGAGTAACTATACCATATATATAATATATAGAGGTTGCATCGTTTTAATGATGCAACCTCTTCATTTCATACTACACTCAACAGAGCATAACGCAGCTATTCGCCTTTATATATAGCTCTACTCCACCGACTCTCCGTGAATGGTAAGTATCGTAACCCCTCGTGTATCGTTAGTAAACACCTTTATCGCCTTATGGAAAGTTCCTGCCGGCAATTTTGCAGGAGCATACTTCACCTTTACCACACCCTTCTCGCCTGGCATAACAGGTTTCTTGGAGAACTCCACATCGGTACATACACAGTTTTTGGTAATCTTTCTAATCACCAAAGGAGCATTACCATCATTATAAAAAACAAAGTCGTACTCTACCTCTCCTCCTTTATGTGCTATCTGACCGAAGTTATGTGCCTCACTTTCAAAGCGTATCTTTGCCACTTTAGCATCATCAGCCGATGCCAACATCACCGAAAAGGCTAACAAAAAGCATGACAAAAGTAACTTTCGCATCTTTCTAGATTAATTAAGATTAAACTTATATGTAATCTGTCCTCCCATAATCTCAGCACTACTCTCTCTAAAACGAGCTCTCAATGCTGCGGACTTTGCAGCCTCGATAAAAGCAGAGTCACTCAACGTAGAGCCTTTCGCTTGGAATTCGGCACTTGTCACTCGTCCCTTGCTATCAACGGTCACTCTAATTACAATCTTACCGCTCTTATCTCCCGGGTATCGTGGTTGTGGCAAGCTACCAACAACGCCTCTACCTTTTAGGCCTGCATCCAAGACATCATCCCCTACAACATTCATACCCTCACCTGCTCCTCTTCGCTGTTCTTGCTGGGCATCCGGAGCTATTGGAGCCATAGACTCCTCCGGCTCATCAGGGCCATCGTTCATCACAAAGCCGGGTAAAGGTTTTACAGTCGTCGTCTTAACATCATCACCTTTTAGCTGCTTGGTCTGTTCCACCTCCGACGAGTGAACATCATGACGAGGAGAGTCCTGCTGTGACGGTGGCAGTGGGGGCTCCTCAACAGGCTCTGGCTGCTCGACAAATTCGATAACCATCTCCGAGAGGGATTCCGGCTGAGGCATCGGATATGCCACAAAATAGCACAACGCCGCCACAACTACGCCGTAACACAGCACAGCCAACAATGCATACACCTTCGAGGTTCTCTCTTTATCGTCGTAATAGTTCATTCTACGCAACTACATACCCTCTCGCTGGGTAGCAGCAATGAGTTTATATTTATTATCTTTGGCGATATTCATCACCTTAACTACTTCGTCCCACTCAACTCTCTTATCGGCATGCAGCGACACGGTAGGGTCTGCTACACCTTGCAAAAGGCCCTGCAAAGCAGGCTCAATTGCTGCTGAAGAGCTTACCTGCTCACTATTTACATAGTATAGGTATCCTCCATCATCCGCCAGAGCAATAGAGACGACAGTAACGTTATTAACCTCACTCTGCTGCGTGCCGTTAGGCAATATAATCTTCACAGGCGCAGTAGGCTTAATCAACGTCACAGCCAACACCATAAATATCAAAAGCAGAAATATCATATCGGTCATCGAAGAACTCGCGAACGACGAATCCACCTTTGAACTTCTTTTAATAGCCATATCTTATTGCTTAACAGGTTGATTCAAAATATCCATAAATGCGATTGAGTTAGCCTCCATACGGAATATCAGCTTCTCGATGCGGGCAACCAAATAGTTATAACCGAAGTATGCAGGAATACCTACAACCAAACCACCTACGGTTGTAACCATTGCCACATACATACCGCCGGCCAACATCGACAACTCGACAGTACCGCCAGCTGCCTGCATATCCATAAAGGTCTGCACCATACCGATTACCGTACCCAAGAAACCAATCATAGGAGCACCTCCGGCAATAGTTGCCAAGAAAGGCAAACCATTCTCCAACTTAGACACCTCCATATTGGCAACATTCTCTATTGAAGACTGAATATCGCTCACCGGACGACCAATACGCTCGATACCCTTCTCAATCATACGCGCCACAGGGGTATTTGTCTTGCGACAAAGCTCAACAGCCGAACGCATCTTGCCCTCCGAGATATAATCTCTGATACGATTCATAAAGTGAACATTCATCGTCGAAGCCTTACGAATAGCGACAAAACGCTCAACGAAGATAAAGATTGCAACTCCACCGAGTAGCAACAACACCCACATCAACCAGCCGCCTGCGCTGAACAGCTCCCAAAAACTCATTGTCTGGTCGGCAACCTGCTCGGCTGCCTTCTTTACCGGCTCACTACTTACCAAAGAGTCACCGACATTAAGAAAATTAATCATAGTACCGAATTTTTTATTTAAGTTTTATCTATTTACATCCGTTGTAGTCTCAACACTCTTCAGCGAGTCACGCTCAACCTTTTTCTGCTTACGCTCCTGACGACGCAACTCTCGCAACTCCTTACGCGTCATCAAGGCTGTTGAGTCATAAGGCTCGCCGTTCTCCATAGCCTCCATTGCTTTATCTCGAGCCTCGCGACGGCGTTTACTCATAAAACGCTCACTCACTCGGCGCTTCAAATCCGCCCAGTTATTGAAATCCTCCTTATAGTAGATTCCCAATCCTGTCTCCTGCAAGCCCTGGTTCTCGTCAAAACGGTCAATAGTCTGCGTAAAGCCCTTGAGTTTCAGGCTACCTGCCCGGTCTATCAGCCATGTAATATAGGCCTCGCCCATAAAGTTCGACATATTACTATTGGCTGCCATCTTATTATCGACCATATAGTTACCCTCCAGCTCGACCAACAATCGGTTATTGACAAGGCTCTTCGAGAAACCAAAGTCAATCTCATCACTCGTAAGCTCCGAGCGTGGACGATAACGCAAGACGATGTTGTAATCATCGCTCGACAGCCAGTTACTCAGCTGATTTGACAGAAGCTCAAAGCCCGTCGTTGCTGATGCCGTAGCACCCATTGTCGAGGATGTTGCATCCGAGTAGAAGCTACCGCTGACAAGCAGATACATAAATTGTGTAGCAATAGATTGCTGATTATTCAGCAAGTTGGCTACTGCCGCCTGAATCTCCGCATCAGCATTAGGAACTCTGATATCGAAGTTCACAGTCGGATTACTCAACCTGTCTGTCAGGTTTATAATACACTCCACGGGGACTGCACGCGTCACATTATCCAGCGTTGTCGAAGCCAACAAAGGTTGCAATGAGGCTCTCAGGCGATATACAGCATTGATATCGAGATTGGCATTCATAGGATCACCCGTCCATCGAATCAAAGAGCCTCCCTCAATATCGAAATACTTGTTTACAATATTCTGCAACGTAAACAGGTAGCTACCCTCCGTAATCTCGTAGTCACCATACATCTCAAAGATATTGGCTTTAGGTACTACCTTCAGATTCAAAGAACCTACACCTCGCGCCTTGATAATATCTCCCACCGTAGGGTCGAATATCAACTGCGCCTCGGTATTTGTATTGGCCTCCAACTCGATATTAATCTCCATATTACCTGTTGAGGCCGACGCACGATTTGCTCGACGTTGATAATCACGTTTCTTCTGTGCCAGATTATCAGTGCTGTCTGCTCGCTGGCTGCCAGGCTTCACGAATGTTACAAAATCAGCCGTCGATGCATCCGTCTTACTTGACAAAGGCATATAGAAATGCGAATCGCCCTCGGTAGAGCCCGATATATCGAGTCGCGTACCACTCTTATTACCCGTAAAGTTTGCCACACCCGAAGCATAGAGCTTACCATAGAACAAATCATTATCCTCGGCAGTGGTATTCAACACTATCATCTTTCGTGGCTCTACCCTTACGTTAAATGCCACATTCGAGAGGTGCTCCAGGCTAACATCCATATTGTATGTTCCCCAATTATTTTCCTCATCGTATACTCTGATATCACTGGCCAACAGATGATTGTCCTTCACGTCAATATGCGCCGTCGGAGCATTATAACGCACTTGAGTAAACTCTGCCATGGTCGATAAATCTCGCACCTCAATATCTCCGTTCAAGTGTGCCATACGTCCCTGTCCCTGGATTGTCAGTCGTGCAGATGCTGTACCCTCAGTCGAACATACCACTCCACGCAACATAGAGTCTATCATCATCATTGGGATATTCTCAAACTCGCCCTCAGCATAATAACGATTTTCCGATGGCTCGTAGTATCCCCTTATGATATCTTTATTTGCCCGCATGTTACGCAATCGCACATTAGCCTTATTCTCCTTGAAATCCCACTGAGAGCCTAACTTCATCGGTGCCACGGGCACATCATTGACAGATATGTTGTCAATGTTGATATCCGCCGTCAGCTCACCCATATCCAGCACCGCCTTCATCGTAGCCACACCGTTTCCATCACCCTTAACATGGTAACCCAGACGCTCTACAATCGTCGCAAAAGGAGTAAGGCTAAAGTCGTGCAACGTAAGCGTTAAAGAGTCCTCAATGCTACGTGAAGCCACGCCATTGAGCCTCAACTGCTGGTCACGATTACTTACTACAAAATCCTTCACGTCGATTCTCATAGAATCCAGCACCACCTGGCTGCGGTGAATATTCCATGACTTATGACCCTTAGATATTGTCGTCGGCAGCACATCCACCGTCACCGAACGTCTATGCTGAGCGTTATATCCGAGTTTTGCAAGGATATTGACTGATGCCATCAACGAATCCTGCTCCGATTTAGTCACAGCTGACACTCCCAGCTTATCATTTTTGGCTCCGGCAACAATCGAAAGATTTGGGAAGTTAAGACTACCCACATACAAATCCTCCGAATTCACATACATTGCCAACGAATCACCCTCATTATTCACATTCACATTCACATTCGTCGCCAAGACCTTATTTGTCTTCTCAAGATACTGGGACTTCATCCTGACGGATATGTGGTTTGTGCTCGGATTAATCATAAAGTTCAGGGTTGATTCCTCGGCCACCTGCAAATCATCCACCAAAGCATCCAACAGAGGGTCAATCTTCTTCACATTAAGCGACAATGCGGAATATCCCTGATTATGCTGTGCCACATATTGATTTGTAAAAGGAGGCAATCCCGGCAAGTACTTATGCATTGCCGTCGAGAGATAACCCAACACCTCGGCATAACGTGTCGGGCCCGTAAATGTTGCATCAAAGAACTCCGACTCGAGGCTCATTGAGCGTTGCTCGCCTACACGTCGCGCTGTCAGCTCAACGTTCGGGGTCTGCAACATCTCCTGATTGTAGCGATATGTCACATCACGCAACGTCACATCGCCATTCATATCATCCAAGTTATTTCCTACGGCATACAGCTCCGCTCTCATCGACAATGTAGAGAGCGAATCTCTACGATTTACATTTATGGCATGCAAATCGGCGTTATCCAAATCCAGCACCAGATTATACACCGGCATAGCATCATTGAGGTTTGCCGTGCCACTCAGCGACATCTTCAATGCCGGGTCAGCACTATTCACACTACCTCTGAAGCTCTTGTTCGCCAAGAATCCGCCGACTGTAACATCCTGAAAATCATAGCCATTGAAGCCTATCGACGCAACAGCGGCGGTCAGGTCGCCCTCAATCTTATCATTTGCGACCAATCCGTCGAACGATGCCGTCAAACTAACATCGCCTAAAATGCTGGCTGACAGTAACTTATTCAAACTCAACTTCTCCACATCGGCAGTAGCCTTGAACGCATAATCCTGCGCTCGACCGCCCTCGTCGTAGTGTTTAAACTTCGAAACCGTTACATTTGCCGAACCAATGGTTGTCTTAAATGAAGCATTCGTTGCAAAAGTTCGCAAGTCTCCATCGAAATTACCTCCGATGGTTATCGTGCCGGCACGCCGCACCATCGCCAGCAAATTTTCCGGCAGGCTCTTCTGTGTTATGCCGTGGAAAAGTCTGTACGCATCCTCCTCTGTCGTCGTGAGATGTTCCAAATCGAGGTGCATCGTAGTGTTTTTGATATCGGGCAGACCTATCAGATTAACATCGCCACTGAAAGAGCTCTTCTCGCCGAAGCGCGCACGATGCACATTTACGGTCAAGTCCACTACCAAGCCTGAGAAATCTATATCGGCATCGAGCAGCTCGTTGTTCCACTGTCGCATCTTAGGTGCGAAGTAAGCCACATCATCCGTCACCACGCTACTGTTACGTATCACGCCGAGCATAGGCACATTATGGATGAAGTCCTTATAGCGGGGCCAGTCGCTATCCTTGAGCAGCAGTCGTTCAACATAGAGATTCGAACGCTCGGTCTGCACGTGCATATTTTTCAAATCGACAACACCTCTGTCGATATGGAAGTCACCATCCATAGATTTTATCTTAAATCCGCTCTGCTCGCGTCCCACCATATTGCTTACCGAGCCCTCGACGATTGTTCCCTGCAAATGGAACGAATGAACATCGGCAGATATATCGTGAATACGCATATTGCCGTAGTCTATACCATATTCGGGATTACGATGTTGCTGACGCTCGATAACCAAAAACAGATTCTCTATCCTCGCATCTGTGATATTTACTTGGAAAGGCTTTTTCTTCTTTTTCTTCTTGCTCAGACGGTCCAACACCTGTTTTACGTTTGTCACGCCTTCGGGTGTCTCGCGAATAAAGAGTCGTGTATCCTCAATCAGACCATCGTCCAGCACTATGCCGTTGCCGTCGCTGCTGCGCACGAAACTTGCCAGACTTGTACGCACACACCCTGCATAGAGCAGAGTATCTTGCTGAAGGTCCTCAACATATAGCTCCTCCACACTCACACGGCCCAACAAATCAACTCTGACGTGACCGACACTAACATTCACACCAGTATTCTCAGCCAATGATTTGGTGAGCTTATCGACGATAAAGTTTTGTACCGAGGGGATTTCTACAATCAAAGCTACAAGCATAGGCAAAAATATCAGCAACAAAATGATTGCCGAGAGGATATTTGCCAATATTTTTATAACTTTGCGCATAGATACTTATAAATTAACCTACAAATATAACACTTTTTCTATTAATAATAGAAAAAAACTCTATAAAATATGGATATAACCATCCTCGGCATAGAATCTTCTTGCGATGACACCTCGGCTGCGGTCATCCGCAATACTACACTTTTATCGAATGTTATCGCCTCGCAAGCCGTTCATATCAAGTACGGTGGCGTCATCCCTGAGCTCGCCTCACGCGCCCATCAGCAGAACATCATCCCTGTTGTTGATACTGCGCTGAAGGAGGCCGGAACGACTATCGACAAGATTGATGCCATAGCCTTTACACGTGGTCCGGGTCTTCTCGGCTCACTTTTGGTCGGCACATCGTTCACCAAGGGACTTGCCATATCGAACAATATTCCTATGGTTGAGGTAAACCACCTTCAAGGACACATCTTGTCGCACTTTATCGACCTGCCTGACAGGGAGTTACCTCACCCCGACTTCCCATTCCTCTGCCTTTTGGTCAGCGGTGGTCACACACAGATTGTCAAGGTCTCTTCGCCTCTTGAGATGGAGATTATCGGCTCCACTATCGACGATGCTGCGGGCGAAGCCTTCGACAAGTGCGCCAAGGTTATGGGACTACCCTACCCCGGCGGACCCGTTATCGACCGCTTAGCCAAGGAGGGTAATGCCGAGGCTTTCAGCTTTGCCAAACCACACGTCAAGGGCGAATTTGACTACTCTTTCTCCGGCTTGAAGACCTCGTTCCTCTACACTCTGCGCGATAGAGTTGAGGAGGATGCCGACTTTGTCGAGAAGCACAAAGCAGACCTCTGTGCCTCACTCCAGAGGACCATTATCGAGATTCTGCTTGACAAGCTCATCAAAGCCTCTAAGAAATTGGGTATCAAAGATATAGCCATTGCCGGCGGAGTATCAGCCAATTCGGGTCTGCGTGAAGCCGTTGCCGAGGCGGGTCGTCGTCGCGGTTGGCGCACCTTTATTCCGGAACTGAAGTTCACCACCGACAACGCCGCGATGATTGCTATTTCGGGCTATTACCGCTATCAGCAAGGTATGATATCGAGCTTAGATGTAGCCCCTGTTGCCCGTTTGGAGGAGATTTTATAGGATAAGTTTTTTTCGTAGCGATACAGTGATGTAACTCGCTGTTAATATGCACAATGACCGCTTCGGAGCAACAGATGTGTCGCCCTTAAGAAACTCTTTTGCAACATTTTTTTGCAAAAAAATTTGGTTGTAAAGAAAAAACCCTTTATATTTGCACTCCGAAATCAGTAAGGTTTCCTCGGGATGTAGCGCAGTCCGGTTAGCGCATCTGCTTTGGGAGCAGAGGGTCCCAGGTTCGAATCCTGGTATCCCGACAAAGTTCAAACAATAAGGTGTCGAAAAATCGACACCTTTTGTTTTTTTTGTATAGTGCCGTTGAGAATTTATTCTCATAAGGTAGTGTACAAAAAAACAAAAAGAGTTGCAAAGCAACTTATTGCTTGAACTTTGTAACAGCCCCTGCGGCGAGCAGCAAGGAAAGAGACGTTCTGAATAGAACGGCTCAATCCTGGTTAATCAACCGTCATTCCCCGACTTGTGGAACAAGGCGAAGGGAATCTACCGCTTACAAAGTAAAAACTAAAATTCCCTTTTGCGTATCAGCAAGGCCGAGAAATAAAAGGTAGATTGCCACGAAATAGCATAGGGTGTGGTTGCGTATCAGGTAGGAAAACAGATGCTATTTCGCGCAATGACGCATAATTACTAATTAAAAAGAAAGTGCCCCGAAAAAGGGCACTTTCGCTATTAAATATTTTCTCTCTTTTAGAAATTGTGCTGAACACCAAAGAACTCCAACTCTGCGATAGATGTTGTAGTGTTGTTGTATGCTCCATTATTTCTATCAGCAATAGCCTCAAAACGGACATAACGACAAGGCTTGGTGCGGCTATCAAACTCAACTAAATAGCCATACTGATAACCAATCTCATATCCCCAATCTCCAGTAACAGAGTGACGAGCATCTACCTCAGCAACCTTTGTCCAACCATCGAGAATACCATCCTCTGGAGTGTTATCATCACTTACCCAGATGCTAAACTGTCCAGGTGTATAACTCTCAGAACGACCACCACGACAATACAAACGCAAAGCATCCATCTGAACTACTCCACCCAAATCAATAAAGATTGAGAATGGATATGTCTGGTTATCTGGACTTGTCCAATGAGAATTCATATAAGTCCATATACCTGCGTGCTCACCACTATCTTCAGTCTTTATTCTATCCCAAATATTCTCCAATGGATAACTATCATTTGCACCAACCTGCTTAAAGCTGCTCTCTGAATATGTAATACCAGGATATGCTGTCTGCAAAGCCTCAGTAGGAGATGTACCACCCCAATATGAGCCATAGAGTTGAGCATCTGTCAATGCTACCCAATTATCAACTGGCAACATAATTGACTTAGAGTTAGATGATGCTGGTGCTTCACTCTCCAGAGGCTCATCGTCATTACTCCAAGGATTCATTGTGAAATTAACACTAACCTTTGACTCGTTAATAGTAAGAACGAATTCGTGCTTCATACCTGGAGTGAATACAAAATCCTCCTCCAAATCCAAAGAGTAAACGATACCATCAACACTGACAGAGATAAACTTCTGACCCTGAGCGATAGTCTGAGGAATAATCATTGCACGGTAAGTCTTCGCACCGGTATTCCAAGGAGTAACAACAGTAGCATTACCCTTTGCAGTAACAGCACCTGTTGCCAAATCGATATCAGCAGCAGTCTTTACACCATAGAGATACAACTCAACCTTCGCATTCTCCCACTCATCTGCGGTTGCATCAAAACCTGTACCCTTCTCAAGAGTGATAATTGCATTACTGAGAATGTGATTCATTGCCAAAGGTACTGCTGAAAGTGTAGGCGCAACATCATCCTCCTTTGTCCACAAGAAATCACCCTCCAAATAAGCAGCCTCACTGCTCTGGTCTGCCGCAACGCTCCAAGGCAATGTGTTTACATCGGTAATAGGTGTTGTAAATGGATAGTAAGCATAGAAATCAGCGTGTGTTGTCATATCCTTCCAGAATACCTCCTCACCTGGAGTCCACACTGAACCGTCGTATGTGAAAGCGACGTTATTGATGTGATTAGCATCTGCTGTAAGGTCGTGTGCAGAGCCGTTGCGGTTTACCACATAAAGACCAATCTGATCATCTGCCTCAAATGCAGTGTCAGTGGCACGAGTGATAGTTGTAGAGATTGAAATAGGAGTCTTTGCCTCAGGGTCTAAATTTCCCCCCCTCATTTTTTGAACAGCCCACAAGAGCAAAAGCTGCCATTGCAGACAAAATGAATAGATGTTTTTTCATAAAAGTTAATATTAGGTTAAAAAATGGTTTATAGTCACACACATTGTCCTCATCCAAAAGGCGCAAAAAAAAGAAATTGTGGCAGGAGCGATATTGGGGTTGGCAAGCTAAAAGACTCAAAAAAAATCCACCAACGAGAATACGGTTCTTGTAACGCAATGTCAATTACCAACAGCAAATGTACTAACATTTAATGAAATATCCAACTATTTTCGACAAGCATTTGTCAAAAAAAACGCCGAACAATACCCTAATTTATAAAATTTTACACAACAAAATCTCCGATTATCCAGCCCCCACAACAACTATTTACCGCTCTAAAAAAAGAGTTTTTTTGGCAATAATTTGAAAAAATAATTTTTTAGCACTACCTTAGAAGCAGATTAAATGTGTGGTTATGAAAAAAATCGTAGTATTCACAGGGGCGGGCGTGAGTGCCGAGAGCGGGTTGGCGACATTTAGAGATGCCGACGGACTTTGGGCGCAATACCGCATAGAGGATGTATGCACACCCGAAGCCCTCGCCCGCAACAGAGCCTTAGTGATAGAGTTCTACAACAAACGACGTAAGGAACTCCTCGCAACCCTGCCCAACGCGGCACACGTGGCGATTGCCCAATTGGAGGAGCAGTTCGACGTAGAGGTCATAACGCAGAACGTTGATGACCTGCACGAAAGGGCCGGCTCAACAAAAGTGCTGCACCTGCACGGCGAGCTCAAGAAGCTACGCAGCGAGAAGAACCCCGACCTTATCGTCCCTATCGACGGCTGGGAGCAGACCTTGGATGACAAAGCACCGGACGGCTCTCTACTTCGCCCACACATCGTATTTTTCGGCGAGTCGGTACCGATGTACGACGCGGCAGTCCGCATAATGCAGGGTGCGGAGCTGGTAATTGTCGTCGGCACATCTTTGGCAGTCTACCCTGCCGCCTCACTCCTGCGCTATGCCCCGAGCGGAGTTCCCGTATTTGTCGTAGACCCCGGCGAGCCCGACTGCACAGCGGTACGAAACACCATATACCACATCAAGGAGAAGGCCGGAAAAGGCGTTCCGATGTTGGCCGAGAAGCTGATTAGCGAACTGAAACGATAACCCCACAATAAGACTTTGCGATGAAACGCTTTATATACCTTATAATATTATCGCTCACGTGCGTAGCGTTCACCCTGCCCGCTGAGGCTGACGAGTATATCAAGCCTCGTTTCAAGGCGGGTAAGAAGATGTTTCTTCTCGACGGCAAGCCTCTGGTAATCAAGGCTGCCGAGCTGCACTATCCGCGCATCCCCCGCCCCTATTGGGAGCACCGTATCCAGATGTGTAAGGCTTTGGGAATGAACACCGTCTGCCTTTACGTTTTTTGGAACGCTCACGAGCAACAACCAGGACAATTCAACTTTGAGGAGCAGCTCGATTTAGCCGAATTTTGCCGTCTATGCCAAAAGAACGGTATGTATGTCATCCTACGCCCCGGACCATACGTCTGCGCCGAGTGGGAGATGGGAGGACTGCCGTGGTGGCTTCTCAAAAACAGAGAGATTCGCCTACGCGAGGATGACCCCTATTTCTTGGAGCGAGTAGATATTTTCGAGGAGCAGGTCGCCGCACAAGTGGCCGAGCTGACTATCGACAACGGAGGCCCTATAATTATGGTGCAGGTCGAAAATGAGTACGGCTCGTATGGCGAAAATAAAACCTATGTTGCAGCCATCCGCGATATAGTTCGCAAACATTTCGGCGAGGTCACACTGTTCCAATGTGATTGGGCTTCCAACTTCACACTCAATGGCTTAGACGACCTGATTTGGACGATGAACTTCGGTGCGGGAGCCAATATCGACCAACAATTCACCCTCTTGAAGGAGCTGCGCCCCAACTCTCCGCTGATGTGTAGCGAATATTGGAGCGGTTGGTTTGACAAGTGGGGTGCTAACCACGAGACACGCGACGCAGAGACGATGATAGCCGGCATCGACGAGATGCTCTCGAAAGATATATCGTTCAGTCTCTATATGACGCACGGTGGCACAAATTGGGGTCATTGGGCAGGTGCAAACTCTCCGGGCTTCGCCCCCGACGTCACCTCATACGACTACGACGCCCCTATCAATGAGGCGGGACACACAACACCCAAATATTGGGCTCTGCGTCAAACACTATCGAAATATATGCCTAATGGCGAAAAGATGATTGCCGTACCGGAGCAGATACCGACGGTCCGCATCCCTCAGTTCAGCTTTACTGAGATGGCTCCCCTGTTCGAGAATCTCCCTAAAGCCCAATACGACGAGCAGATTCGCACTATGGAGGAGTACGACCAAGGCTTCGGCTCGATACTATACAGCACTACCCTGCCCGAAATCAAGACCTCCGCAACGCTGCGCATCAACGAAGTACACGACTTCGCACAGATATTTATCGATGGCAAATATATCGGTTCACTGGACCGTCGCCACAACGAGAAGCAGATAACCCTGCCGGCATGCGACGAGAATGCTCGCTTAGACATCTTGGTCGAGGCAATGGGACGCATCAATTTCGGACGCGCCATCAAGGATTATAAGGGCATAACCGAAGATGTGGAGCTCACCGTAGACCTCTACGGCCGACCTTTCACATCGAAGCTAACAGGCTGGAGTGTCTACAACATCCACGATGACTATGCAGCCTACCAAGCGATGAAATTCCGCCCCATAGAGTCTATCACCGACCAACACGGACAGCGCATCCCCGGTTGTTATCGTGCCACATTCAACGTTCGTAAGGTCGGCGACACCTTCCTTAACTTCGAGAGCTGGGGCAAGGGTTTAGTCTACGTCAATGGCCACGCTTTGGGCCGAATCTGGGAGATTGGTCCTCAGCAGACACTCTATATGCCTGGGTGTTGGCTACATAAGGGGGAGAATGAGATTTTGGTATTCGACATTGTCGGACCTCGCAACGCCGTTTGCGAGGGCTTGCGCGAGCCGATGATTGACCATCTCCAATCGGTCAAAGCCCAACTGCACAGCCACGAAGGTCTCCTCCTCGACCTGTCGGAGGAACGCGCCGTTCACTCTTCGCGATTCAGGGCTGGTAACGGCTGGCAGAGCGTAACATTCAAACGACCTACACAGGGTCGTTACCTCTGCATCGAAGCCCTCTCGGCACACGACGGCAAGGAGTTGGCATGTATTGCAGAGTTCTACGTCATTGACCAAAATGGTAAACGCATCACACGTGAGCCTTGGACCATCAAATATGCCGACAGCGAGGATGTCACCAACGTAAACCGCTCGGCAGACAAGATGTACGACCTCCAGGAGTCCACCTATTGGAGCTCCGAGAGTGGTAAGGAGTTCCCACATCGTGTCGTTATTGATTTAGGCTCTGTTCACCATATCGGCGGTATTGAGTACCTGCCTCGTATGGAGGAGGGAGCTCCAGGAAGCATCAACGATTACAAGATATATATCAAGCAGACCAATTTCGACTTTTAGCTATGGCAGATAATTATATAGGTAAGAAGATGGAGGACTTCTACTCCGGAAAGAGCACTTCCTTGGTAAAGAAGAGGCCTTCGCTCAAGCAGCTGCTGCTCAAAAACCGCAGTTATCGCGGCTACGACAATAGCTACGAGGTCCGTGCGGACCAGCTACAACGCATTATTGAGGTTAATTGCGCCACACCATCGGCTATGAATCAGCAGGTATTGCGTTTTCGCCCTGTGCTAAGTGCTGAGGCGGATAAAGTGTTGCCACACATACGTCTGGGAGGAGCTCTACCAGAGCTACATCTGCCACTCGCCGGCACCGAGCCTAAGGCATTTATCGTCATCTGCTCGACGGTCGCCGAAGGACGTTATGTCGATATTGATTTAGGCATAGCGGCACAAAGTATGCTTTTGCAGGCTGTAGAGATTGGGCTTAATGGTATCTGCATCGCCGCCTTTGACAAGGATGCCGTCAAGGAGAGTTTGTCGTTACCGCACGAACCTCTGCTTATCCTGGCCATAGGTAAGTGCGCGGAGAAGATTGAGCTAACCAACATCTCGCCTACTGATAGCCACGCCTACTACCGTCGTGAGGGCATACACTATGTGCCGAAACTCCGAGTAGAGGATTTGATAATCAAATAGCGTCACGTGCAAATTTATCGTCAAAAACATAAAAAGTGGTCCAAACGTTTGGTTAATTCGATTTTGTTTTCTACTTTTGCCCTGCTCTTAAGGAGATTGTTGCTGTTGTAGCTCAGTGGTAGAGCACTTCCTTGGTAAGGAAGAGGTCGTCAGTTCAAGCCTGATCAACAGCTCAGAGTAAATATTTAAAACGGATGCCACCTAAAATTAGGTGGCATTTTTATTATACAGCAAGCCCTAAATGTTTATATTTAAGGGCTTACTGTATGATGAAAATAAGACCAATAGGTCATCCGTTTTAAATATTTACCTTAGCGCCCCAAGGCAAGACGAAGCTCCGCGAAGTCAAGCCTGAAAAACCGCGCAAGGCAAGACGAAGCTCCGCGAAGTCAAGCCTGAAAAACCGCCCCAAGGCAAGACGAAGCGAAGCGGAAGTCAAGCCTGAACCTCAATCACGCCCCATACTTTGCCTCAGCACCGAGTTGCTCCTCGATACGCAACAGGCGGTTGTATTTGGCTATACGCTCCGAACGCGATAGTGAGCCGGTCTTTATCTGTCCGCTGTTGGTCGCTACGGCTATATCGGCAATTGTGGTATCTTCGGTCTCGCCAGAGCGGTGAGAGATGATTGTCGCAAAGCCATTTGCCTTCGCCAAATCAATCGCATCGAGAGTCTCGCTCAAACTACCAATCTGATTAGGTTTGATAAGGATGGCGTTACCACACTTTTGATCGATTCCGCGACGCAAAAACTTCACATTCGTAACAAACAAATCATCTCCTACAAGCTGACACTTATCGCCTATACGGCGCGTGAGCATCTCCCAGCCTGCCCAATCGTTCTCGCTCATACCGTCCTCGATAGAGTCGATAGGATACTTCGACACCAAAGTCTCAAGATACTCTACCTGCTCCTCCGAGGTGCGGATACTTGCCTTCTCGCCCTCGAAGCGGCGATAGTCGTAGACTCCTTCGGCATAGAACTCCGAGGCAGCACAGTCCAACGCAATGGTTACATCCTTGCCGGCACGATAGCCCGCCTTCTCAATGGCTAAGAGAATCATCTGCAAAGCATCCTCGACACCATCCAACGCAGGGGCAAAACCTCCCTCATCGCCTACCGCAGTGCTCAAGCCTCGCTGCTTCAGCACACTCTTAAGCGAGTGGAACACCTCGGCTCCCATACGTAGAGCCTCGTGGAACGATGACGCACCCACAGGGCGAATCATAAACTCCTGAAAGGCTATTGGAGCGTCACTATGTGAGCCACCATTGATGATGTTCATCATCGGCACAGGTAACTTGTGAGCATTCTCACCGCCAAGATAACGATACAAAGGTATATTCTTTGCCGCTGCCGCCGCACGTGCCACAGCAAGCGACACGCCAAGGATAGCGTTAGCTCCCAAGTGCGATTTGGTCTCCGAGCCGTCTGCCTCAATCATAATCTTGTCGATTGTTCGCTGCTCAAAAGGCGAAAGACCAATGAGCAGAGGTGCTATATGCGAATTTACATTCTCCACAGCCTTCAGCACTCCTTTACCGCCATAACGTTTCTTGTCGCCATCGCGCAGCTCCAGAGCCTCATTCTCGCCTGTTGAAGCACCCGAAGGGACTGCGGCACGTGCCAAGACACCATTGTTCAAAACTACATCAACCTCGAGGGTTGGATTGCCACGAGAGTCCAATATCTCGCGAGCGTGAATATTTGCTATCTTCATATCTTCTGAATTTTATCTATTTATCTCTGATGCAAATATCGGGACATTTCAAGGCTTGGGGAAGAGTTTTTTATCAATTATACTTATATAGGCATAAGAAAAGTGCAGCCCCGAACGTGGAGCTGCACTTAACACATAGTGAAAAACTGTTGCCTACTCGGTCAAGACCTTGATGGTTGCACCCTGCTTGAGCGATTGGTGGTCCACAAACAAGCCCTCCAAAGGCTTCCCGTTGCACTCAACCGATTGCATCTTACGCGACTTACCATCCCACTCTACGGTAAATGGCTTCTCGCCAAGCTCAAATGTTACCTTATCGAACAAAGGCACGGTAACAAGATACTCAGCGTCGGCTGGAGAGTAGGTGTAAAGTCCTATGGCACTCATCACAAACCACGCCGACATCTCGCCCGCATCGTCCATACCCGCATAAGCCAAATCGTGCTCACCCAGAGAATAATACTCGTTCAAGAGGTGGTCGATAAGAGCCTGCGACTTCTCAGGCTTACCGATGAAGTAGTAGAGGAAAGGTGCTGTGTGGTCAGGCTGATTACCGTGGCAATACTGACCGACAAAGCCCGAAAGGTTGTGAGCCTCGTGGCCCTCCCAAGGAAGGGTGTAGAACTCATCGAGCTTCTTCTCAAACGCCTCAGCACCACCATACAGAGCTATCAAGCCCTCGGTGTCGTGCGGAGCAAAAAATGCCGACATCCACGCCGTAGCCTCACGGAACTGATAGTGATAGTAAGGGAAGCAAGGGTCGAAGTTCTCAACCCAACGACCATCGGCGAGTTTTCCACGCATAAACTGCGTAGAGGCATCGTAGAGGTTGCGGTAGTTGTGAACTCGCTTCATCAGCATATCGTGGCTCTCCGTATCGCCAAGCTCCTTAGCCAACAGAGCGACCGCATAGTCGTCGTAGCTATACTCCTGAGTCTTGGTAACACTCGCCTTAGCCTCGGTGTGAATCTCTATCTCGCCCTTGAGTTCCTTCTCGGCAACATATCCGTTGTCGATATACTCCTGCAAGAAAGGACGCGATGGTCCCTCCTCGGTAGCATTACGCAACATCAGCGAGTATGCCTTCTCAACATCGTAGTCGCGCAGACCACGCAGATAGCTTCCTGTAACGAATACTGAAGCGTGGTCGCCGTGGAAAAATGTAGGCATCCAACCACCCATAGCATCGCCCATAACGATACAAGAGCTGATAACATCGTTGGCAACATCTGGTGCTACCATACCCATCAAAACGAGCTTGTTGCGGTAGTCGTCCCAGAATGATGGCTCGGTGTAGTAGTTAAAGCCCGTATTCATAACCTCGCCACGTGGATTGGTAAACGAGCCGTCCACATCGCTACGCAACGCAGGCCAGAGCAATGAGCGGTAGAGCGTGGTGTAGAAGAGGCCTTGCTGCTTCTCCGAGCCACCCTCAACCTTAATTTTTGAGAGCATCTTATTCCAAGTGTCGTTACCCTCCTGCTGAACCTGCTCAAATGTCTTATCAATCATCTCAGCCTCGAGATTCTGCTTTGCGCCCTCAACACTCACAAACGAGAAGCCGATTTTCAACTCCAAAGCCTCAGCCGATGGCTCAAAACGAACCACAGGGATAGGTCTATCGTAGCGACGACGGAAACGAGGGTCTGCCCCCGCAGCATCTTTGCTGTCATAGATAGCACCGCCCTTATTCTCGGTAATACTATCAATAGCCACTACCTTATCGTTAGCCACAGCATAGAAGTATATCTTTGCACGACCAGCCTGCTGATAACCCGAAAAGGCATTATCGCCACTCTTCTCTATTGCAAAATCACGAACACGCTCGTTCGAACGAGGCAGATTAATGAGCACACTGCGCTCGCCCTGCTCATCCCACTTATAGCGGTGGAAAGCGGCACGCAACGTAGAGGTTAATTCCACCTCCACACCATAACGCTCCAGATAGACGCTATAATATGCCGGACGGGCTGACTCGCGGTCGTGGCTATATGGCGAAGCGTAATCGTCAATCGAGAGCTCACCACGCACAGGTAACACAGGAACATGGTTGAGATTCCAGTGGCCTTTGTTGGTGTGGCTGAAGCCATAAATCTCCGTATCCTCATACTGATAACCTGCTCCGGAACGGAACATCGTAACAGGGCTAACCTGCACCATGGCAAAAGGTAGAGAAGAGCCCGGATAGACCTCAGCACCCCACGTACGTCGTGTAGGTACAAAGCCCAACTCCTTCTCATCCCACATAGTCTCGGTACCCAAGAACGGATTTACTTTGTCGGTAAGCTGCTCTTCGGCAGTAGCAGTCTTAGGATTCTGAGCAGAACAGCATCCCACCGCCAACATCAATATTACGATATAAATATAACTTCTCATAATATCTGTTTTACAAAATGGGCTCGGCGACCACTAAGGATAGCCAAGCCCTGAATTACTAAACTATTCTATTAAGGTTACTCCTTACGAGGATCCTTCAGGATGCACATCATCTCCATAGTAGTAGCACCACTGGTCTGCCAGCCGAGCAATGGAGTTGTGTACTGACCACCCTTGCTGTAATATGCCTCCTCCTCGGTCAAACGCCAATCCGGAGTAAACAAACCGTAAGGCTCGCCATTCTCGTCGAAAGCCATACCATCAGTCCACAATGTGATAGCATTGTGCTTGAGGAAGTCGTGGAGTGCGATACGTGTCGCCTTATCCATAGCCTTATCGTTTACGTAAGCGGTAGCATAACGCATGAAGATACCCTTGAAAGTAGAGTTATCGCCTCCTGCACCCTCGTCACGGAGAATACCATCCGATGTGATGTGGTCGCCCATAGCAAACTCAACAGCCTTCTGTGCATCGCGAGCGTATACGTAGTCACCCGTAGCCTTATAGAGGTGGTGAGCAGCAGCGATGAAGGTACCCTGGTCATAAGAGAGGGTGAAAGCCTTATCTACGCCATTAGCATTAACGCCACCATAGGTCATACCTGTCTGAGGGTTAAAGAGCATAGAACGAATCCAATCGTAGCTCATCTTAGCCTTCGCAAGGTAGTCCTCCTCCAAATACTGTGGGAGAGAGTTAGCTGCGTAGTCCTCACGCTGGCTCAACTCATACATACGAACGCACAACAAACAGCCTGGGTTGTTTGAACAAGCATTCTTCGATGGATCAGAGTTGTAGCTCCACAAGAAACCACCATTACCACCAACATCTGTAAAATCAGGATTCCAACCAATAGTCCAAATCTGATCGAAGAGTTTCTGTGCCTCGTGCAGATATACCACCTCACCGGTAGCCTCGTAAGCACGAGTCAGGGTGAGTGCGTGCCACTCCATATCATCGATAAATGGGTTACCAAAGCAAGGTGAAATCTGACCAAAACGGCTCTTGTCACCATAGCTTGTCCAAAGTACACCCTGACGATTATCACGGGTACCGTCGCCAATAGGATACTTGTAACCGTTATCCAACATCTCCTTATACTTCGCATCGCCCGTACGCAAATAAGCGTCGATAACGACATCCATACCGTGTGCATTTACCCAATAGTTGTTGTTTGGGTCATTTACACCCTTAACACCCACTGTGAAGTGGTAGTCTGGAGTGTTGCTCACAAAACCGTTGTCCGAAGTCTTCCAAAACTTATCGACAAGCTGTGCAGTACCGAAGTCGGCAGCAGCCTCCCAGTCAATTTTAGAGTCATCGGGAGCAACCGTACTATCGCTTGGAGTAACCTCCGGACCATAGTACTTATCCTCAACCTCGCAACCTACTGCCAAGGCTGACAATGCTAAAACTACTAATATCTTTTTCATATTTTACTCCAAAAATTATAACTCGTTAGCAATATAAGTAAACTCTGTCTGGTGAACAGCATTGCGGTCGCCTGAGTAACCTGAACCCCAAACTGCACGGAATGAGTAGTATGGGTGGTTGTGGTTCTCGTTACCGTTCATATGCAGATACATCTCCTGGATAGTATGCTCGAAGCCTGACTGACCACGACCATCCTTGAAGGTGTAATCCCAACGAGAGATTGTACCACGCTTCTGGATGTAGATATACTGTGGAGGACAATCCTCAGCAGTTGGGTCAACAGCCTCGGTGTGGAATACCTCAGGAGCATCGTTGTTAGAGCGGCTATAGCCCCACAACTCCTCTACATCGGCAGCAAATGCTGCGAAGTAGTAACGATCACCCCACCAACCGATACGAGAGATGTGAGATGCAGGGTCAATAGCAGACCAAACGCCACCACCAATATACTGGAAGTCGGTTGTCCAGTTACCATTACCCTCATTCTTAAGCTGTACGTTAGTGATAGCCTCCAAAGTAAGGCTCTTGGCAGCTACGTTAGCAGTGATACGGTAAACAGCCTCAGTGTCGTTCTGGATAGTGCCCTCACCTGGGATGAGTTTACCACCATTGAGCACGTAGAACTTAGCATCAGCACCGTTTGAAGTAGCAAAACGATATGCACCAGCAGTAAGCTTGGTGTAGATGATGAACTGACCACTACCCTCCTTACCTACGATGTTCATAGCCTGAGCTGCAGCCAAATCCTCACCGAACTCAGTTGCTGCACCTGTGATATAGAGAGCCGTAGGCAAGCTCATACGCTTAGCTGTAAATACGCCCTCGTCGCAAGTCTGAGCAGCTGTGTTGTTGAGGATATAAGCCTCAACCTTCCAAGTAAGAGTTGCACTCTCACCGGCAGCAATACCAATCTTATCGAGGATATTGTCGATGCGACCTGGCTCCAAAACAATCGAAGTAGCCTCAGACTCGATAGTCTCAACAGCAACGCCATCGTGAGAGAAGATAACACGATACATAGGAGCAATCTTATACTCACCCTCCTCAACAGTCCAGCTAAATGTGAATGGCTCTGTTACAGTATTCAAATCCACTGGATTATCAACTGTTGAAGCTGCCAAAGCAGCAGGAGTCTCGATAGCTGTTGCAGGGTTAGGAATGATATTACCGAAATCCAAAACGTGGTAGTTACGTGCACCAAGGTGGATATATACGTCGCAAGTCTGACCGCGAGTAACACCCATAAACTTATACTTATAACCCCACTGGTCATTAGTACCCAAAGCGGTGAATACCAAGTCGAAGTAGTTGCCATCCAAAGTAGTAGGCTCTGCATCGTTAGAAGCAGAAGCACCCCAGATATACTCTACGCCATTAACCAAAGCACGGAAACGATAGCGGTTATCGCCTGTTGGGATAGTATAGTTGGCAAGCTTGAATGTACCCAAGCCCTGATACTCAAATGCAGTCTGCTCATAGTTAGGAGTCCAGCACCAGTGCAGCGCAACACCCTCAATCTTCTCCAACTTAACGCGAGCTGAGCCCAAATCAACCTGGATATGGTAAACACCATCCAACTTAACAGACTCGCCCTCGCCCTCAACCAAAACGGTAGCGCCATCCTGCTCAGCGATATAGAAGCGACGAGCAACAGTACCATCACCACGGTTTGTGATATAGATGCTATCCTCAGATGTTAGACGAGTGTAAATATCGAACACCTCGCCATTGGCAGCCATAGTACGAACAGCTGCACCCTCCTCCAAGTCGGCAATACCGCCCATATAGAGGTTAGATGGAGCATCCTCAATACCTCCGTAACGAACCAAAGTAAGACGGTTACGGGCTGTTGTAGGCTGAGCCTCATTGTTACCGCTATAAGGTATTACATTCCAATATACATCGCCGGCAGTGTCAGGAGCGATACCTGCACGTGAAGCTATGTCAGAGAGAATATCGTGGCTGATAAGAGCCTCGCTGGTCGATTGACCATTGTCAATACGGAAGAGCTCCTGGCCACCTGTTGCTGCGTTATAGAAGACAACATAATACTTCTGAGTAGTAACAGCATCACCTACTGTCCACTCGAAGAGAGTCGTTGCCTCCTCGTTGTTAATAAGCACCATCTCAGCGTCAGCAGCTGGAACAAGCAACTGCTTAACAGGCACGGTGCCATTGTTATTATACTCCATATCCTCGGCACAAGAGACCATACCCATAACGCCGAACACAAAGAGCATTAAATATAATAAATTCTTTTTCATCTTTTCTGAAATTTAAGCGTTACTACTCTAAATCGGTATAATCGATTGTGTGGTAATACTCTGCCGAAGCATTCATAACCAACTTAACATTGACATGCATGCCGACAGAACCGTGATATGCAGAGATAGCCTTGAAGCTATAATCCCAATCAGGGTTACCCTCTTCGGTAAAGTAAACGTTCCAAGTGTAAGATGGCTGGTCTGATGGAGCACCACCGAAGTCCATCTTGTTGTTACCAATCTTAATGGTCTGGCCGTTCAATTCAGCACGGAAGAAGTAACGGTCATCGTTCCAACCTGAGTTGAAGTTGGTCTCGAAGCCCTCACCATACCATACGCCATTGCCCTGGTAAGCCATTGGACAGAGAACATTCTTCTGGATACACATTACCCAACGCATATTCTCAATCTTATCAATTGTAGCAGCACAAGTAGCCATATCGATACGGATACGATATACACCGTTGTATGAGCTTGAGATAGGTGAAGAGTTCTCCTCCGAAATCAAGCCACCGCTGATATTGAAGCGACGAGCTGAAGCATCTGTTCCATCAGTGATATTGAAATCACCAGATGAGAGCTGAGTGAAGATCTCGAAAATCTCACCATCCTCAAATACTGAGAATGGCATTGCATTCTCGATAGCCGCACCTGCCTCAGTAGCAGAACCTGTCAAATACAAACGCTCAGGAGCAACCTTAAAGCCCTTCAGACGCTTAACATCCAGCGCGCGAACCTTAGGCATAGTCACAGACTCCACAACGCTGCGTGAAGCTACGGCAGACCAATAGAGTGTACCGATAGCCTCAGGCTCAGTGCCGGTAGCATTCATAATCTTGTTAATAGTCTTGTGAGGAACAACAACCGAAGTAGCTGTACCTGCATTAACACGTGCAATCTCCTCTTTGCCGGCAGCATCCTTAAAGAATACCAACTCATACATAGGAGCATAACCGTCCGATACATTTGCAGGCGACCAGCTGAAGGTTGTAGCTGCTGTGCTACCGCTCACAAGCTCAAGGTAATAACCCTCGCTTGGTGCGTAGAGCTCCTCGATAGAGCTAACATAGCCTGCATTGTAATCCATATCCGAAGTACACGCTGCGAAGAGTGCCACAACGGAAATCGACAATAATTTTACTATCTTTTTCATATCAAGTCAGGTTTAATAGCCGCTGTTCTGTGGAGCAAGCGACGGATAGTTATTAATCTGTGACTGTGGTACAGGCCACAACATATCGCGAGAGGTAAACTTATACTTGAAGATTGAGCTCTGAGCGGTTGTACCTGTAAACTTAGCCGACATCAAATCAGAGTTCAAGAGCTCCAAACCGGCGTTCCAACGGATAATATCGTAGTAACGCAATCCCTCCAAAGCCAACTCGCAACGACGCTCGCGACGAATAATCTCACGCATAGCAGCCTGGTCGAGGTTAGGATACTGCAAAGCACTCTGCTGAGTAAAGCCTGCACGCTCACGGATAGGACGGATTGTTGTGTTCCATACCTGCTCTGACATCTGACCAATCTCATTCATTGACTCAGCGTACATCAAAAGTACGTCAGCGTAACGCATCATGATAATATCGGTCGAAATCTTCATATCGGCACGGTGTGCTGGGTCGAACCACTTACGCACGTAGTAACCTGTCTCGGTAGCATTACCCTTATTGATACCATCAGTAGCATCGCTCACAATGTTGATAGTCTTGGTTGTTGCTGCACCTGATGCAAGATCTACATCGCGCCATACAGCATTGTGACGAACGATAGTAGCATCCATACGTGGGTCACGGTCAGTGTAGCAAGAAGTATTTGTTGTAGGATACTCAAATGGCTGACCATCCAAGCGGATATACTCCTTAGCCAAAGACTCTGTTGGGAAGAAATATGCACCCATAGAACCTACTGTTGAGTTAGGCACCTTATCGTTGAGTGACCACTCGCGGATGATAGGCATCATAGAGTAGCTCAAGATAACCTCTGCGTTAAACTCGTTAGCCGAAGTAAACAAATCCTCGTATGATGAGTATACAGGAGTCTTTGTCTGGAACAACTCATAGTGGCCATACTTGCCCTCGATAATCTCACCACAAATCTTAGCGGCGTTCTCGAAATCGCCATCATAGAGGTAGAAACGTGCCTTCAACATAGCAGCTGCAGCCTGACGAATCTCACCATTGCGAGATGCAGGAACTGTCTGTGGCAACTGAGGGATAATCTCATCCAACTCCTTGTGAAGAGCGGCGATAACCTCAGCACGTGGGGTACGCTTCATCACCTTAGCCTCCTCCAATGTGATGTCACCCAAGAAGAATGGCACTGCACCGTAGAAGTTTGTCAAGCGGAAGTAGAGATATGCACGGATGAAACGAATCTGTGCCTCCATAGCCTGACGCTCCTCTGCTGAGAGATTAGGAACAAGATGAACCTTATCCATAAATACGTTGGTAGTCTTAATACCACCATAAGCCCAAGCCCACTCGCCTGCGAAAAGGCCCATACCTGGGTGAGCACTACCCTGACGAATCTGACGCTCCTCAGGATTACGGTCACGCTTAGCGATCATATTATCGCCCAAATACTCATCTGACCACATCTTGTCCACACCGTACATCTGGTTATATGCCATATTGACAACCATCTGCGCACGGTCCTTCGAGGTCCAGAAGGTATTCTCCTCAAATTTGTTGGTCGGAGCCTGGTCGAGGCTGTTACAACCCCAGAACGCAACTAATGCGACAATGCCGACCATTATATATTTAAAGGTATTTTTCATAAACATCTTCAATTTTGATGATTACTCTATATTAGAATGTAAGGTCGATACCACCACCGTAGTAACGCAATGTAGGATAGTTACGAGCTGAGTTTGCTCCACCTACGTTCATGTTTGAACCAACCTCCGAAGACTCTGGGTCGATGAATGAGTTGTGAGAGAAGGTAAATGGATTCTGTGCATTTACATATATCTTCAACTTCTCGATACCAATCTTCTTGGTCCACTTCTGTGGCAATGTATAACCAATCTGAATATTCTTCACACGCATATAAGCACCGTTGAGCTTATAGATATCAGAACCCAAACCGTAAGTACCGAAGTTGTTAGACTGTGAGCCTGAACGTGAAGTAAGCTGTGGGTACTTCGCATCGGTGTTGGTTGGTGTCCAGAAATCGAGCTGGTGCTCGAAAATCAAGTGATAGTAGTTAGCGTGGAATGGCTCAATCATCTCACCACGTACAAACATATCACGCTTACCTACGCCCTGCAAGAAGAGGCTGAACTCCAAACCCTTCCAAGAGAAGTCGTAGTTGAAACCGAATGTGTAGCGTGGGAAGGCATTACCCAAATAGTAACGGTCGTTACCATCGATTACGCCATCACCGTTACGGTCTACATAACGCAAGTCACCAGGAGTTACGCTTGCACCTGCTGGCAAAGCAGCCTCAGCAATCTCCTCGTAGCTCTGGAAGATACCGTCGGTCTTCAAACCATAGTATGAGTTGAGTGGCAAGCCCTCACGACGAATCCATGATACACCGTCGTTGTAGTGAATAGACTCAAAGCCCTCATACTTAACAACCTTATTCCATGAATCACCGATATTGAAGCGGAAACCGTGGTGGAAATCACCGTGCTCCAAGTTGTAGTTGATGCTCAACTCCCAACCCTGAGTACGCATCTCACCAGCATTGTGGTTAGCGAGTGTAGTACCGAAGATTGAAGGAATCTGTGGTGTCACCAAGATATCTGTTGTTGTCTTATGGAAGTAGTCAAATGTAACATTGAGTGAGTTACGCAAGAAAGTCAAATCCAAACCGGCATTGAGTGTACGAGATACCTCCCAACGCAAGTTCTCTGTACCGAGCTGGAATCCTGCACCACCCACAGGGTTGTTATTGAAACCGTAAGTGTTAGAGTAAACATCATAAGTAGTGAAGTACTGATAATCACCTACCGACTGGTTACCCAAAGTACCATACGATACACGGAGCTTGATATCACCTACATTATAGCGATATGAGTCCATAAATGCCTCCTCTGAAAGACGCCATCCCAACGATGCTGATGGGAAGAAGCCCCAACGGTAATCCTTACCGAACTTTGAAGAGCCATCATAACGGAATGTACCCTCGATAAAGTACTTCTCCTTGTAGTTATAACCTACACGACCAAATACAGAGTAGATACTGCGCTGAGTTGTGCTCTCAGGAGTAACCCATGAGCTACCTGGAACAATCTCAGTAGCATCGCCCTTGATACCCAAATCAGGATCAACGAACTTCATTGCCACCTGGTTGCTCTTTGCAGAGAATGACTCGTTAGAGAAACCAACCATTGCCTGTACTGTGTGGTCCTTAGCAAATGTTCTGTTGAAATCGAGCAAAACCTGAGTGTTGGTAAGCCACTTCTTCTCATTCCAATCGCGGCTATCCAAGTCAGCATTAGCCACACGTGGAGTAGTAGACTCTGGTGTGTCGTAGAAATTCACCTGATAAGCACGTGAATATGAGTGGTTTGAATAGATGTCAGCACCAAACATACCCTTAAGTTTCAAGCCCTCCAAAATCTTATACTCAAGACCTACGTTGAGGTTGATGTAATCGTTATCAGCCTTATCAACACCACCATCCTTCAACATACCGTATGAGTTGAACTGACCCAAAATATCATTCAACAGATACTTACCTGTTGCAGGGTCGTACTGACGGTAATAATAATAATTAGGTACACGTGAAGCATCGGCGATAGCATTACCCTGTCCCTGAGATGTGGTGCTCTCTGAACGACGGTATGAAATCAAACCTGTCAGTTTCACACGCTTGTACTCAGTTGTAAGGTTTGCACGCAAGTTATAACGCTTAATACCGAGGCTTGGACCTACGAAGTTACTCTCCTGGTCGTAGTAGCCGGCAGAGAACATATAGGTTGAGTTCTCACCACCACCCGATACACTTGCGTTGTAGTTCTGCTGAAGTGCTGTACGCAAAATCTCGTCAAGGAAATAAGTTCCGTTACCGTGAGCATACATATCACGAATCTGCTCAGGAGAGAACTTAGGAGCCTCGCCGCCATTTGTCATACGCACGTTCTGCAAAGTAGCATTCACCCAGCTATCAACAGGGGTATAAAGCACCTTAGGATCCTGCGCACCAATCATCGCATTGAACTGCACACGTGGAGCCTGATTCTTACGGCCCTTCTTTGTTGTTACCAACAATACACCGTTAGCCGAACGAGAACCGTAGATAGCTGCCGAACCTGCATCCTTCAATACTGAGATATTCTCAATATCTTGTGGGTTAAGTGAGTTAAATGCACCGCCATCAGCCACCAAACCGTCAATAACGATAAGTGGAGAGTTGTCGTTCATAGTACCGATACCACGAATATTGAGGTTGGTACTCTCACCGTTAGGGTTAAAGCTACGCTGCTGGATAACGATTGAAGGAGAAGCACCCTGCAAAGCCTGCGTCATGTTTGCCACAGAACGCTCTGTAAGCGTTGCCGACTTAATCTGATCAACCGCACCGACAGCACTTTTACGTGTTGTTGTACCGTATGCGATTACCACCAACTCCTCCATAGCGATTGCGTCATCCGACATCACTACGTTGATTAAGTTTGCGCTGCCCACGGTTTCACGTACTGTCTGGTAGCCAATAAAAGAAAACTCAAGGACGCTACCTTCTGCACATTTGATTTGGTAGCCACCCTTAGCATCGGTCGTTGCACCTGTTGTTGTGCCTTCGACCATCACAGTAGCACCTATTACCGGCTCACCCTGAGAATCTGTAACCGTACCGCTTACAACCTTCTGGGGAGAGGTAGAGGTCCTTTTTGTCTGCGCATCAGCCATAAAAGGCATCAACGATGCAGCAAACAGTGATAAAGAAAGGATAAAATTTTTCATCATAAATTTGAGTTTAATTCTTCAAATAACTCGTTAATGGTTAGAAATTGTGGGCCGCAGCCCGTTCACTGGTTTGAATTTTTGTTTACTTGCTCTTTACTTCTTCTGTTTTTAAAAATTTTTACGATTATTTTATTGGTTAATTACATTTTTACTTAGCAAAGATACAATACATATATATCTAAAGAGTACGATTTCGTGTAATATAAGTCACTATGAAGCGCAAAATTCGTATTATTAAAATTATTACATAACGTCTGCACCACTATAACCCACCGCACAACATATAACTTTACGACAAAAATGTACGAAATCAAGAAGAATAGAGGCCCAAGTGCGATTTACCTAAAATTTAGCTATACAACAGCCCATTATTTAAAATCTTTTTTTATATTTTTGCTCAACGAGATTTTATACTTTAAACGTTTAAATACAATGAAAAGAGTTTTATTGATATGCTGCGCACTATTGGTAGCATATACCGCATCAGCGCAATGGAAGCCCGTCGAGGGTCGTATAATGACCAAGTGGGCCGAAGAGATTAACCCCGACAATGTACTTGCAGAGTATCCACGCCCACAGATGGTACGCTCCGCTTGGCAGAACCTCAACGGCATGTGGAATTACGCCATTGCCCCATGTGGCAATAAGCCCGAGGTGTGGGATGGCGAGATTTTGGTACCTTTCGCAGTAGAGTCGAGCCTTTCAGGCGTTGGCAAACGTGTCGGCAAGGACAACGAGTTATGGTATAGCCGCACCTTTACCGTTCCTGCAGCTTGGTCAAAGCAGAATGTTCTGCTCCACTTTGGCGCAGTTGATTGGAAGGCAGACGTCTGGGTAAACGGCGTCAGCGTAGGCTCGCACACTGGCGGCTATGCAGCATTTTCGTTTGACATCACATCTGCCCTCAAGAAGGGAGAGAATGAGCTCTTAGTACGCGTTTGGGACCCAACAACAGATGGCTACCAGCCACGCGGCAAGCAGCACAACAACCCACACGGCATTTGGTACACGCCTGTTACCGGCATTTGGCAGACCGTTTGGTTGGAGCCTGTTGCTGAGAGCCACATCGCAGCGGTAAAGACCACCCCTAAGCTTGACAATAGCTGCTTCAGTGTTAAAGCAGAGGTTGCCGGTGCAAAGAGCGGTGATTTGATTGCTGTCACCATTCTTGACAACGGCAAGGTTGTCGCTGAGGGCAAGAGCTCACCTTGCTCAGCAGCCGAAATCTACGTATCTAACCCTGAGTTGTGGACACCGGAGAACCCACACCTCTACGATATGAAGGTAGAGCTCCTGCGTGGCGGAAAGGTTGTAGATAGCGTAGAGAGCTATACAGCGATGCGTAAGTTCTCTATCGGCGCAGATAAGGATGGCATTATGCGTATGATGCTCAACAATAAGCCTATATTCCACTTTGGACCTCTGGACCAGGGCTGGTGGCCTGATGGTTTATATACAGCACCAAGCGACGAGGCATTGCTCTATGACATCGAGAAGACCAAGGAGTTTGGCTACAATATGATTCGTAAGCACGTCAAGGTTGAGCCATCACGCTGGTACTACCATTGCGACCGCTTGGGTATGATTGTATGGCAGGATATGCCAAGTGGCGACAACACTCCACAGTGGCAGATGCACAACTACTTCGACGGTGCTGAGTTGGTACGCTCGCAGGAGTCTGAGGATAACTTCCGTCGCGAGTGGAAGGAGATTATCGACCTGCTCTACTCTCACCCATCTATCGGTGTTTGGGTACCATTCAACGAGGCTTGGGGACAGTTTAAGACTGCTGAGATTGTCGAGTGGACAAAGGCTTACGACCCATCACGTCTTGTAAACCCTGCCAGCGGTGGTAACCACTACCAGGTAGGCGACATCCTCGACACGCACCACTACCCACATCCAAAGCTTACTTTGGTTGATTCTCGTCGCGCAACGGTTTTGGGCGAGTATGGAGGTATTGGCTACGTTGTTAAGGAGCATTTGTGGGAGCCTGACCGCAACTGGGGCTACATCACATTCAACTCTCCAAAGCAGGTAACCGACCAATATGAGGCATACGCTGAGAAACTGAAGGTGCTTATCCAGGCGGCATTTACCGCTGCGGTATATACCCAGACAACCGACGTCGAGGTTGAGGTAAACGGCCTTATGACCTACGACCGCAAGGTCATCAAAGTCGAGGCTGACCGCATCCGCAAGATTAACCAGGAGATTTGCCACTCATTAGACGAGAAGTAAAATTTCTTGTTAACAACAAACAAGAAAACCGAGGTTTCGCAATTGAAACCTCGGTTTTTTAATATATATGATTGTGTAACGCAGCAGTCGCCTTTACCCTAAAAAAACAGAAGTGGCTATAATTATTTATTACTGGGAAAAATCTATCTTACTAAATAAATGAAAGTGAAAGTTTCGGAAGAATCATAACTAATAATAAAATTACAAACGACATAAAAAATGCCATTGCAACGACTACACAAACTGATAAATTCCTATTTGACTCCTCTCCAAGAAGATGCCTTCGGATAATCTTTATATCCGCACATAAACTAAAGAATTTGTAAAAAAATATCAAGCACCCTAAAACAACTAATCCTAATATAATATAGACAATCATGATATTAAATTTATGCTGTAAATAATTGTTTAAAATATCAGTTAAATAATTTGTATTCATTTACACGAACAGAATGTGCGTACGAATATATGTTAATGTTCATAGGCATTTATTTTTTAGTCTACACAAAGATAGTAATTATTTTCTAAATACATACAAGAAAGGGATATTGCACCTTTGGCAATACCCCTTAAATCGCAGCAGTTCGCCTTTACCTCAAAGAAACAGAAGAGGCTATAAAGGATGAAATGCAAGGCTTGCGAAGCACGAGAAACCGCAGTTTACTCGGCGTAAATGAGGATTTCGAGTGCAAGCGTAACGCAGCAGTTCGCCTTTACCTCAAAAAAAAACAGAAGTGGCTATAAAGGATGAAATGCAAGGCTTGCGAAGCACGAGAAACCGCAGTTTACTCGGCGTAAATGAGGATTTCGAGTGCAAGCGTAACGCAGTAGTTCGCCTTTATAGCCACTTCTTAAACTATTTAACGGTAATAGAATTCAACAACTCAACCTTTCCGTCATTCACAAGCTTAATAATCAACTCACCAAAGAGAGTATTCTGCCATGCGAACCAAGGACGGGTGAAGTCCGAAGCATCGTTCTTATTGAATGACTCATGCATAAAACCTGTACCTGCATCGGTAGTCATCAACATCTCCACACAACGCTTAATCTCAGCGTCATCGGTAGAGGTAAACGCCTTCATCATAATACTCATAGGCCATACCATATCGTAGCCGATATGTGGGCCACCGATACCTTCACCTGCCTCACCCTTGAAGAAGTAAGGATTTGACTCGCTCCATACAAAACGACGTGTATTCTGATAGATAGGGTCCTTAACATCCACATCGCCCAAATAAGGCATAGCCAAAAGGCTTGGCACGTTGGCATCATCCATCATAAAGCAGTTACCGAAACCATCAACCTCAAAGGCATAAATCTTACCATAGACAGGGTGGTTTACAACAGCATACTTCTTAAGCGCAGCCTCAACCTCCGCAGCCAAGTCTGTACAACGCTTTGCCAACTCAGCATTGTTGTTCACCTCGGTCAAAATCTCTGCCGCCTTACGCAAAGAGCTTACAGCAAAGAAGTTAGATGGAACGAGGAAGAGGAATGTTGTAGCATCATCCGAAGGACGGAACACCGAAGCAATCAAGCCCACAGGATTTACAGGATTACCCTTACCGCCGTTACATACGGTATCCAACTGGCGCTCCGTACGACGCTGGAACAGATAAGAGCCCACACCCTCCTTACGCTGCTGCTCAACAAATGTTGTCAAGATATTCTCGATTGCAGCCAACCAATGCTCGTCAAATACTGAGCTGTCGCCCGTAGTCTTCCAGTAGTTGTATGCCAAACGGATAGGATAACAGTGTGAGTCAATCTCCCACTTACGCTCATGCAACTCAGGCTTCATATCGGTCATATCCGACATCCAGTCGTGCGCTGGGTCTGGGTCCTGAGGGTCCAAATAAGCGTTTGCATAGCGGTCGATATTGATACACTTGAACTGACGACGAATCACACCCGCAATCATCTTACGCAGGTGCTCATCCTCGTTTGCCAACTGAACATAAGGCCATACCTGCGCACCAGAGTCACGCAACCACATCGCAGGAATATCACCCGTATAGACAAAAGTATCCTCCTGGCCATCTACATCGCTACGATAATATACCGTTGTGTCCAACGTATTAGGGAAACAGTTTATGAACATCCAACGCAACTTATCATTGGTAAGCAATGCCGACACCTCGGCAATTTTCTTCTCCACGGCCTCCGACGTGAAGTTACGCACATCCTCAGCAGGACGACGGTCCTTTGAGTAATCCGACCAAGGCTGTCCCATAGCCTCCGTATCAACCTTTGTCATGCTGACAACCTTATCCTGTTGCTCGGCACCCTGCTTCTGTGCCTGCTCGCAACAACCCATATTCATTGTGACGAGAGCCGCCACAGCAACGGTAGTAAATAGTAATTTTTTCATCTTATAAATAGTTTTAACGTTTGCCCATAATTAGGTAAGCAAAAGTACAAATAATAACACTTGTATTTGTCCGCATATATGAATAAAAAGTACGTATTTACGCCTATTATTTCAATTCATTAGACCATTATATACAATCACTCTAATATATTAAAAGTTATACACCGCAACATATTTCGGCTACATTCCACCCATTGGCACAAAATTAAACAACAAAAAAGTATGATTTTATGAATATTTTTCGTAATATTGCATTATACAACTACAAACCCTAAAACTATGACTTTACAGAAAATATCCTCAAAATTCATTCTTATATTTGCGTTCTTATTGGCTGCAACACTTGCCCATTCGGACAATCTTCGCCAAATATCCAACCACGAAGGCATATCCAACAATGCGGTCCTCTCGTTGGGCCAAGACCAAAATGGGTACATTTGGGTTGGCACTTGCGACGGATTGAATATGTGGGATGGAACCCGTATGCAGCTATTTCCGACGGATTGGGGCTTAAGCAACGATCTCTCGGGCAACTTGATAGAGCGCATCGTCTCGACCTCCGACGGTTACTTTTGGATAGGCACCAACTACGGCTTAAGTTGCGTCAATCCCACTACACGCGCCACCGAGAACCATACCGAGATACAAGGTTTTATGAAATTTACGGCCAGCTCTCGCGAGAAAGTTTTAGTACTTACCGCCGACCAAAGCTGGCACTACTACAATAGCAAAGAGAAGAAGTTTCTAAAGTCTGAGGTCCCTATCGACATCCCTTACGGAGCTTACTATCAACTCATACTCGACACAAACGACATCCTGACGATATTTACCTATCAAAACATCTATTGTTTTCAGGTAGAGTTTGACTCTGTTGGTGCACCCCACTTCACTCCGATAGAGCACGGTTTGCAGATTGACGGCATAAAACACGTTGCATCCGACCAGCATGGTATCTATATCATCGACCAACAACACTCATTCTACACATACAATAGCACAGACCGCACTCTCACCCATATTATTGACCTGCACGACAGCATCAACGATAGAGGCAACATATCACATATCATTCGCGATGGTGAGGATTTTCTGATTTCTTTCTACACCAATGGCATAGTACGCCTACACTATCAGCCTGAAAGTCGCAACGAGCACTACACCATTGAGCCGATGGATATCCAATGTGGTGTATTTTTCATGCTCAAAGACCGCAACCAAGACATCGTTTGGATAGCTACCGACGGACATGGCCTGTTCTCCTATGCCAAAGGCTCCACAAATTTCCGTTCTATAACATTCCAAGACCTTCCTTACCAACTTTCAAAGCCGGTACGCGACCTCTTTGTAGATACTGACAACCATCTGTGGATAGCCACCAAAGGTGAGGGTATTATCCGCATAGACGACTTCTATTCCCAACACGATTTTACACCCGAGAACGTCATACACTACACCACCGAGAACTCATCTCTACAACACAACTCTGTCTATACCTTTGCAAACAGCTCCCATAATGTAATCTGGATTGGCCACGAAGCAACCGGATTGAACTACTACTCGTTCGACGACAAATCTATTCACGCCATACCAAGCAACCCTAATATATATAACGTACACGACATCTACGAAAGTGACCCCAATACGCTTTGGATAACAACGGGTAACGGCGTCTACAAGCTCAGTCTATCATTCACGGGCCAAACCCCACATATAGCTGATAGCCAGCATATTGACTTTGGCGATCAACTCAAAGACAAGACCCTCTTTTTCTCGATATATCCCGATAATGATTCCACCATTTGGTTTGCCAACAGAGGTGGAGGAGCAATCGAATATGACATATTGACCGACAACTACCAAATACACGCGTCCGACAGCGAAAAGCTCATCTATAACGACATATTTTCAATATATCGCAGCCAAAATGGCGCATTGTGGTTTGCGTCCGGAGGAGGTGTCATTTCGCAAGAGAACACCCCTATCGCAGGCATCCAAGGTGCCATACACGGCATTTTGGAGGATAACAATGGCAATCTGTGGATTAGCACCAACCGAGGACTGTCTAAGTATAATATCGCAAGTGGCAATGCGGTAAATTATGGCTATTCTTATGGCCTGCAAATCATAGAATACAGCGACGGAGCATACTTTGCCGACGACAGACACAACACACTCCTTTTTGGCGGTATCAACGGCTTTGTGGTAATAAGTCAATCCGGCAACATCGAAAAGAGATATAATCCCGATATTCTATTCAACGATATAACCATCAACGATCAAGTTCATCCTATCCGGAGTATGCTCTCTGAGGATGGACTCTTAGAGCTTCAGCCCTCACATCGCACCTTTACAATCAACACCACAGCGTTGGACTATATCGACGGCAGCAACTACACCTATTTCTTCCGAGTAATAGGATATAGCGACACTTGGCAAAAGACCGCCAACAGCGTCACTTTCAAGGATATTACCCCCGGAACATACACCTTGGAGGTAAAGTATTGCAACAATATGACCGGAGAGTACAGCCCCGTCTATACCCTTCAGTTTGAGGTATTGGCTCATTGGTGGGAATCGACCACAGCCAAGATAATCTACATCCTTCTGCTCATTGGCATTATCACATTGATAGCCTACCTTATTATCCGTCGCTACCGCCGCCGTCGAGCCGAAAAGCTCAAGAGGCTTGAGACTCAGCGACGTGAGCAACAATATGAATCAAAGATTAACCTCTTCTCCAACCTAACCCATGAGTTATCCATCCCTCTGACGATGATTTCCGCCCCTTGTCAGCGCATCATCAATGATTCAAGCAGCGGCTCTGCGCCATACGAACACGCACGTACCATACAGCAGAATGTTGCCAAGATGCAGAACTTAGTCTATATGCTGCACCAATTCCGTGGCGAGAACATCACAGGTAAAGAGTGTAACATCGAGCTTGTCGGCATCTCCGAGCTGGCGAATCGTATAATAGAGACTTTCTCGGCATTTGCCACCCAAAATAACATACGTTGCAACGTCAATATTCCTCAAAATCTTATTTGGCCGACAGACCGAGATGGACTATCTACCATTCTCAACAATCTGCTCAGCAACGCCTTCAAGCACACTCCGTACAATGGTGAGGTTAGCGTAAATATAACCGTCGAGAAAGACCGACTTACCCTTTCGGTTGCCAACGACAGTAAGGGTGTCGATATGGAGGATATAGACGCTATTTTCGACCGTTACCGTGTTTTGGACTACTTCGAAAAGAAGAGCCGCAAAGGTTTATCCATTACAGGCGATTTGGCACTCGCTATTTGCCATAGCATCACCGAGCGACTCAGCGGAGAGATTGCCGTCGATAGTATCCCTAATGCAACAACAAGCTTCACAATTCGTCTACCTCGTTTGAAGCCAAGCGAGCAGACCTCTGCCGAGCAAAATATCATCAGCGATGTTCCCGAATATGGTCTTCCGACACGCACCGAGGTCAAGCAATACCCATTTGACCCCAAAAAGCAGACTCTGGTTATCATCAACGACAATGCCGACATATCTTCGCTGGTGGCAGAGCTGTTTGAGGCTGAATTTAACATCAAGATATATAACTCCTACGAGGGTGTTGCCGAGCTGATGCGACAGATGCACCCCGACATTATTATCAGCGACATCATCAGCAAGGATGCCGATAACCTCGATTTTATACGCGATTTGAAACAGAGCAAGCTCACCTCTCATATTCCGGTTATTTTGCTCTCCACACCTCCTCAAATCGAGCGTCATATCAAAGGTTTGGAGTCCGGAGCCGATATATGTATCACTCTACCATTTAACACCGATTACCTCAAGGCCTCGGTTAAGCAGTTGCTGCGCCGCAATAGCCAGCTGAAGGATTACTACAAATCCTCTATCAGTTCGTTCGAGCTGACCAACGGCAAGATGCTGCATAAGGACGATGTTGAGTTTATCGAGAAGATGATAAGTATCATCAGTAACAACCTGACCAATAACGACATCTCGACAGCATTTATCGCTCGCGAGATGGGTGTCAGCGTTCGCAACCTCTACCGTCGCATCGAGGGCTCTTTGGACCAAACGCCAAGCAACATTATCAAAGAATACCGACTTGCCACAGCCGAGCATCTTTTGACCACAACCAAGCTCTCTATCGACGAGATTATCTACAAAGCGGGCTTTGTCAATCGTGGTACGTTCTTCCGTTGCTTCTCCGCAAAATATGGAGTTACACCTAAAGCATACCGCACCCAGAAATTATCCGGCATAGATATCAAAACAGAGTAACCGGCTCTGCTCATAATATTTTTTAATGCTGAGAGCCTCATATAACGCAACAATGTGTATCTTTGTCCAAAATTTAGGGATGTTCTATAAATTAGGTTAGTTATGGGAAACATCAGAAAGGGTGGCTTTTTTACGCTATTGCCACTCATAGTCTTTTTGGGTACATATATCCTCGGCACGTTGTTGGCTGATAATGCTGCCGATATGCCTATCGTTGTTGCAGGTCTGTTTGCCTCTATGGTTGCTATTGTCATGACCCGCCGCACACCTCTTACAGAGCGCATAGGCGTCTATACTAAGGGTGCTACCGACATGAATATTATGTGGATGATATGGATTTTCATCCTTGCCGGAGCATTCTCTAACTCCACTAAGGCTATGGGAGCTGTCGATGCCACCGTTGCTCTTATTATGAGTGCTATTCCGGCAGATTTCCTACCTGCCGGCATCTTTATCGCAGCCTGCCTTATCGCCCTTTCGATTGGCACCTCCGTCGGTACTATTGCCACACTAACACCCATCGCCGCCTCCATTGCCGAGCAAACGGGTTGTAGTTTAGGTTGGATGGTCGCCATTGTCATTGGCGGAGCACTGTTTGGCGACAATCTATCATTTATTTCCGACACAACCATCGCTGCCACAAGCACTCAAGGCTGTAATATGAGGGATAAGTTCCGCACTAATTTTATCATCGTTGCACCGGCAGCGTTAGCCACCTTATTAATTTATATTTTCTCTAACAATTGGGACTTTGACACCTCGGCAGTTGTGACCTCTGCTGCTACGTGGTACATTATCCTACCATACATTTTGGTCTTGGTTGCTGCGTTCTGCGGTGTAAATGTTCTCTCGGTATTGGTCATCGGCATCCTTTCATCGGGCATTATCGGCATTGCCTCGTGCCAAATTTCGCTTATTGGTTGGTTCTCGGCTATGGGCGAGGGCATCAGTTCTATGGGAGAGTTGATTGTTATTACAATGATTGCAGGTGGTATGCTTGAGATGATTCGATATAACGGTGGCTTTGACTATATCATCTCTGCTATCACGTCCCGCACAAAGTCTCGTCGTGGAGCGGAGTTTTCCATCGCCGGTCTGGTCACATTTGCCGACATCTGTACCGCTAACAACACCGTAGCCATCATCTCTGTCGGCCCTATTGTACGCGATATTGCCCAACGGTTTGGTATCTCGGCACGTCGTGCGGCGAGTATTATGGATACCTTCTCATGCTTTGCGCAAGGTTTACTGCCCTACGGAGCGCAGTTACTCATAGCCGCAGGCATAGCATCGGAGGGTGTTTCCGGCAGTATCTCTACCGCAGAGATTATCCCATACCTATACTACCCTATGATTATGGGAGCTTGTGCCCTGCTGGCTATCATTATCCAGTGGCCACGCTACAACAAGAAATAAAACGACGTATTGTTTTATCAAAAAATAATCGTAAATTTGTCTTCATAGAATAATCAGTAACGTATAAAATAAACCACATTATGAAAAAATTAGTATCGATGCTATCAGTCGCTGTATGCGCTCTGATGCTGTTTTCTTGCGGAGGAGAGGCTCCAAAGAAGCAAGTACCTGAAAAGAGAATTAAAGTTGCCGTTCAGCTATACAGTGTTCGTGGCGACTTGGAGAAAGATTTCTACGGCACATTGAAGGCTGTTAAGGATATGGGCTACGAAGGTGTGGAGTTCGCAGGTTTGTATGGCCACACACCTGAGCAGGTGAAGGCTTGGTGTAAGGAGTTAGGCCTCACTGCTGTCTCTGCTCACGTTCCTTTCAACGAGATGTTAGCAGACATGGACAAGGTTATCAGCGACTATAAGACCATCGGTTGTGAGTATATCGCCGTACCTTGGGTAGGTCCTGAGCACCAACCCGACGGTGAGCAGTATATGGCTTTCCTTGACGATTTGAAGATTTTGGGCCAGCAGGCTAAGGATGCGGGCATCACTCTTCTTTATCACAACCACGATTTTGAGTTCAAGCTTATTGACTCTGGTATGAAGCACAAGGAGCCGGGTTTGGATTTTATGTACGCTTGGGTTCCTGAGGATTTGTTGCAGACAGAGTTGGATTTGTGCTGGGTAAAATATGCGGGCTATGACCCTGTGAAGTACATTTTGAAATACTCTGGTCGTACACCTGTTTTGCACTTCAAGGATTACTATGTTGAGGGCGAGCAGGAGGGCACCCCTTATGAGCTCATTGGCGATGAGAAAGCTACCGAGGAGGCTGCTAAGCCTACATTCGAGTTCCGTCCATTGGGTCAGGGTGTGCAGGATATACAGGCTTTGCTTAATGCAGCGGACGAGTCTGGCTGTAAGTGGATTGTCGTTGAGCAGGATCAGCCAAGTATGGAGAAGACTCCTATGGAGTGTATCAAGATGAGCGTTGAGTATCTCAAGCCTATGCGTGACGAGCTACTCAAGTAGAGCAAGTAGCAATATCCCTAAAATAAACTAATCCGCATCCATAGAAAAGATGCGGATTTTTTCTTATATTTGCCAAAGTAATATCCAAAACCATATTAATATAATGAACAATCACCTCTCTAAACGTTGTATTATAGCCTTCGCTATTCTGCTTTCAGTCACACTCTTTTCAGCTGAGAGCCTCGCGTGCAAGGGCATTAAAATTGAGAATCCCCGTTGCGAATATGCCGTAGAGCCACTTACCATTGACGGTCAAAGCATTCGCCTTACATGGGACTACTCATCAACCAAAGATAAAGCCTTTACGCAACACTCCGTCGAAGTACGCATCGCTGACAATGAGCGCGCACTGGCTAAGGCTGACCGTTCGTTGATTGTCTATAAAGAGCAAACCGCACTCCCATTCATTGAGATTCCAACCGATAAGTTGGCTTCTCACACACGCTATTGCTGGCAGGTGAGTGTCTTTGACGAAAAGGGGCGTCGCGTAGCCACCTCCGATGTTGCATGGTTTGCTACGGCATATCTTCATGGTCAAAAGTGGTCTGCAAAGTGGATTACCGACTCACACAATAAAGATTATCGCCCTGCTCCGATGCTGCGCAAGGAGTTTTCCGCAGGCGAATCTGTTGAGCGAGCCTATCTGTATATCAGTGCTGCGGGCTATTACGATGCTCAAATCAACGGCACACCTATCGCTAAAGATTGGATGAACCCGGGTTTCACCCATTACGATAAGCGTAATCTCTACCTTGTACACGATGTTACAACACTGCTCACTGCCGGCGATAATGTTATCTCAGCCACCCTCGGCAATGGCTTCTACAATGAATATACAGGTATGACCGTTTGGCAATATGAGCGTGCTCGTTGGCGTAATCGTCCTCGTATGATTTGTGAGCTACACCTTTTCTATGCCGACGGCTCACACGATGTTGTATGCTCGGACGAGAGCTGGAAGTGCGCTACGGGCGAGGTTTTAGGCAATGTCATCTACGCCGGTGACATAGTAGACGCCCGCAAGCAGATTGACGGTTGGCATAGCGCATCATTTGACGATAGCACTTATGCTGCGGCACAGGTTGTCGATGCCCCTTCGCCACTGCTTATAGCACAGCAGATGCCTCCTATCCGCTCCAGCGAGAGCTTCCGACCAAAGCGTGTAAAACGCATCTCTGATAGAGAATACATGTTCTATTTCCCTGCCAATATTGCCGGAGTATGTACACTGAATATCGAGGGAGAAGAGGGCACGCAAATCGAGATGTTGCACGGCGAACTACTCAAGGCGGACTCAACGCTTGAGATGGGTAATATCGCCATCTACTCTCACCCTGTTGGCGATGCAGCATTCCAAACCGACCGCTACACTCTTCGCGGCAATGGCAAAGAGAGTTTCACACCTCGCTTCCATTACAACGGTTTTCAGTATGTGTCCATCAAGGCAGACCGTCCTATTGAGCTTGATGAAAATTCTCTTACAGCTCACTATATCCACAGCGATGTGAAGTCTGTGGGAGAGTTCGACTCTTCGAACGAGCTCTTTAACAAGCTCTGGCAGGCAATTCGTCGTGGCTACCTCAACAACCTGCACGGCATCCCTACCGACTGTCCTCAGCGCGAGAAGAATGGTTGGACGGCAGATGCCCACGTCAGCATAGACATCGCATTTACCAACTACGATGCACTTCTTGTCTACGAGAAGTGGATTGACGATATTATCGACAATCAGCGTCCCGACGGCTCCATTTCTGGAGTTATCCCCGGCACCGATTGGGGTTACGCCGATTGGATTGGTGCAGTATGGGATGCTGTTATCTTCGAGGTACCATTTGCTATGTATAACTACTATGGCGACACTCGCGCCATTGAGAAGATATACCCTACTGCCGAACGTTACCTTCAGTATCTCGCCCGTCGCGAGAATGATGAGGGCACAGTAACCTATGGTTTGGGCGACTGGTGCTACTATCAGACCATCACGCCATCGGAGTATGTTGTAACCTGCTACTACTACCGCGACTATACCCTTATGGCGCGTTTTGCGGAGCTCTTAGGCAAAGACGCCACCCTCTACCACCAGAAGGCTGCCGCTCTGCGCCAACTTATCAACGAAAAATATCTTGACAAGCAAAGTGGCATCTACTCTATCGGTCGCACTACGGCTCAAGCATTACCTTTGGCTCTCGGCATCGTTCCTGAGGGCTTAGAGGATAAGGTGGCAGCACAACTCAACCGTACCGTCGTTGAGGATGGCTACGTCTGTGACTTCGGACTATTGGGTAGCAAATATGCATTGCGTATGCTTGTCAAATACGGTTATGTGGATACAGCTTACCGCCTTGCCACACAGACCAAAACGCCATCTTGGGGCAATTGGATTGAGCAAGGTTTTACCACACCTCTTGAGACATGGATTATACGTCCCGATTTCCGCGACTCATCAGCCAACCACGTCTTCTTCGGCGACATTGCCGCCTGGTTCCAAAACGATTTGGTAGGCATTAACTACGATAGTGCAAAACCTGGTTTTGAGCACATCATTATCCGCCCACATTTCCCTGATGGTCTTCAGTGGGCAAAGGGCTCATTCCACTCTGTCAAGGGCAAGATTAGCTCCTCATGGGAGCGTGATGGCGAGCAGGTTATCCTTCAGGTTGTCGTTCCCCAGAACACCACCGCCACGCTCTACATAGGCGAGCAGCAACAAACCCTGCAAGGCACAGGCACCGTCAAAGAGTTCCGTTTCAAAGCTCCACAATATAAATAACACAGAAAGGGCTGTCGCAACAACACTTGTTGGACAGCCCCTTTTCTATCTGGGAAGGCAGATTCCGAAAGAGCCTTATTAGAGAACCCTACCCAATCCTTCGATACTCCTTAGGCGACATACCGGCTCTTCGTTTGAAATACTTTCCAAAGAAGGTCTGCGATGGGAAATTAAGTTCATCACTAATCTGCTGAATCGTCATATTTGTTGATTTAAGCAAAGCACGAGCCTCCAACACCACATAACGCTCTATCCACTCAGCCGCCGAATAACCCGTCACCTCTCTCACTACACGTGACAGATAACGTGGCGTTATACACAACCGCTCGGAGTAAAAACCGAGTTGTCGCTCCTTACGGAAGTTTGCCTTTACCTCTTGCAAGAACTTAAACGTTATAACATCCGCACTCGTACGAGGTTTCTTTTCCTCAATTATAGTCGCTCTGGCATGCTCTGAGCCATAAAATATAGCCATCAGCACATGTTCAAGCACCTTTCTTCGATATGGATTATCCTTGTCGTTAATGATGTTGGACATCACTCGAATCATCATCTCGATATTGTGCGTTTCGTTGTTCTCCACAATCTTTACCACCTCTGTCAAAGCGCCACGGAACGACAAATCATTACCCATATACATCATCAAGGACTCCAGAAAATCATTCGACATCAACATTATATAGGCGTCAAAGTCGTCACTCACATCCGATATTGATATAATCTGTCCCGGAGCTATTCTAACCATATATCGACTACCGCGTTCAAACTGATAATCAACCATATCAATCTTCCATCGAGCCTCTCCGGCGATGATATGTGTAATGACAAAATAGTCGAACTTATGTGGCGTCTGCAGCTCCTTGACATTATTAAACTCTCTACTTTGGGCAATTTTCGAATAGCGTAATATCGCCATCGTGTTTTCCAAGAATGTAACCCCTTCCTTCTCTTGCAAGTTAGGGAAAGCACTAAAATATCGTATCATAATTATATTAGGTTGTATACTTATTTATACTATTACACCAACAAAATTAGAAATTATATTCCAATTTACAATAATATGTGTACTTTTAGACCAAACATATATCACTATACGTTCTTTTTTCGCATATTGCATAAAATATTTTTCATTTGTAACAATTCCACCATTTTTCACTACCTTTGCCGCCGTTATGAGTCTGTTACAACAATACAAACCTTTCTATAAAGCAAACCTTCGGCTGGCGTTCCCTGTTATACTATCACAGGTTGGTCAGATTACCGTTCAGTTAGCCGATACAGCTATGGTAGGTCACTATGGAGGAGACGACCCCATTCCACTCGCAGCCGTCTCGTTTGGCTCAAGTGTCTTTTTCCTTGTCTTTATCGCGGCAATGGGTATCTCTTTCGGACTCACTCCTCTTGTGGGAGAACACTTTGCTAAGGGAAATAGCGGTCACTGTAAGACATTGCTTCAAAACGGCATTGTCCTCTACGGCATTATCGGCATCCTCACCACTTTTATTTTGATGGCTATCCGCCCTACAATTGGTCTGATAGGTCAGTTTATGCTGCAAGATAGTAGCGATAGCTCTATCAACGATGTTATCTCCCTATCATTACCCTACTACGACACACTTGTTTGGGGAATGTTTCCGATGATGATTTTCTACGCCATCAAGCAATTTCTCGAAGGTGTAGGCAATACTCGTATTGCTATGATTGTCATCATCACAAGCAACCTACTCAATATCTTCCTTAATTGGCTACTTATCTTCGGTCGCTTAGGCTTTGAGGAGATGGGTGCCGTAGGTGCTGGTTGGGCTACACTTATCTCACGTGTTGTAATGAGCCTTGCAATCTGTCTATATTTCTTCCTGACACCACAATTCAAGGCATACACCCAAGGCATCTTATCACGCTCTCTGCTACGCATACGCATCTGCTGGAATCTGCTTCAGCTCGGAGTGCCTATCGCCTTCCAGATGTTTATGGAGTCGCTCGCCTTTGTAGCAGCCAATATCGTCGTGCTGATTTTCGGAGCAACGGCAGTCAGCGCCTACCAGATTGGTACCAACATGATGAATCTAACCTTTATGATTGTCATCGCTATTGGCTCTGCGACCACCATCCTCTGCTCCCACATCTACGGAAGACGAGATTTTGGCAACCTACGCAAGACCACTCGTGCCGCCTACCAGATGGGGCTTTGCTGGGTTTTGAGTGTAGCAACTATGTATGTTATCTTCCGCACAGCAATACCTGCTCTTTTTACCACCAATCAGCAAGTCATCGAACTTGCCTCAGGAATGCTTGTCGTGATTGCTCTTTTCCAAGTGTCGGATTGTCTGCAGGCCCTCTCTATCAGCATATTACGAGGTTTGCAAGATGTTAAAATCATCATTCCTATTGTCTTTTTGGCCTACCTTGTCATTACCATTCCTGCCGGTTGGCTTTTTGCCTTTGAGTTGGATATGGGACCGATAGGTTTGATTGTCGCTCTTACGTTGGGCCTCTCTACCGTAGCCCTCTGTACTATACTGCGTGCCAACCGCACGATAAAACGATTGGAGAAAGAGATAGGAAATTAAAGAAAAATTGCTATCTTTACAAAAATTTTTCTTCACTAAGATTGAAAGAACATACTTAAGATGAGTAACGATAATAACTGCAATAAGAAACACACCCCGGAACCGGGACGCGGATTTATCGCCTGTGACTGTGGAGATGAGCTATCTGCTACACCTGTTGAGGGCTGTTATAAACTTCATGAGACGCCTTGGTTGGAGGAGTATCCCGACAATATTCCGACGGATATTTTCGAGGTTCGATTCAAGAATACACGACGCTCATACTACCGTAACGTCAATAATCTTCAGCTCAAGCGAGGTGATATTGTTGCTGTCGAGGCCTCTCCGGGCCACGATATAGGTATCATATCGCTCACCAGTGATATGGTTGCCAAGCAGATTAAGCGCATCGGTTTTACACCTTTTAACGGCGAATATAAAAAAATCTATCGCAAGGCCCGTCCTTACGATATTGAGCGTTGGCAGGAGGCTATTGCCTTGGAGCACGACACGATGATTCAGTCGCGTCAGATTGCTGCCGAGATGGGTTTGGATATGAAGATTGGTGATGTGGAGTACCAAGGCGATAAGGTCAAGGCTATCTTCTACTACATTGCCGAGGGTCGTGTCGATTTCCGCGAGTTGATTAAGGTTTTTGCCGAGCGTTTCCACATCCGTATCGAGATGAAGCAGATTGGAGCACGTCAGGAGGCTGGTCGTATCGGAGGTATCGGAGCTTGCGGACGTGAGCTGTGTTGTGCCTCATGGATATCTAATTTTTCGAGTGTCACGACCAATGCTGCACGTGTTCAGGATATATCACTCAACCCGTTGAAGTTGGCTGGTCAGTGCTCAAAGCTGAAGTGCTGTTTGATGTACGAATACGACGTGTATGCCGATGCTCGACAGACTATCCCACGTCTACGAGAGCCTTTGCAGGCTATGGATGGCGAGTACTACTTGGTCAAGACCGATATTCTCGCACATAAGATGTCCTTCAGCAGTAGCAAGGAGACTATGTCCAATCTTATCACTATTCCGACATCCCGCGTGCGAGAGATTATCGCCATGAATCGTGCCGGACACAAGGTTGAGTCACTTATTGACAAGGACGATATGCCTAAGAACGAGGAGCCTACATTCCGCACCGAGGAGGATAGCATCACTCGCTTCGATAAGGAGCAGACGAAACGTCGCCGCAATAAGAATCGCAACAAGAATCGTGATAATCGCAAGGCTGAATCCACCTCGGCTGAGGCTGCTGAGTCGGCTACTGCAAACGACAACCACAAGGCGGAGCAGAAGGCCAAGAGCGAGAACAACGCCAACCGCGGCGAGCGTCGTGACAGAGGTCGTGGCAGAGGCAATCGACGTCCTATGCGCCACCATGAAGAGAAGTCCGCTCCTGCGCCGGATAACAATGCTCCAAAGCCAACTAACGACTAATTCTGCCGTCTGATGAGGATATTTACACATCTGATTGCATCTATTTTTGGTGCTGCGCTATGGCTTACATCGTGCGGCAGTAACGATATTACGCTTATGGAGGATGTAAATATCTCATCTTGGCGAGAGGATGTGGTGTTGGAATTTAACAACGTCGAGGACAACTCCACTTACAATATTGATATGGTCCTCCATGTCAATAGCCGCTATACGGCCCAAAGCTGCCAGATGATAGTATCGGTTACTACCCCCGACTCGATGCACACCTCCGAGATTGTAACTATTCACACACCAACGACTAAACAGGCTCCTGGCGCCTCTGCAAGAGATATAGTGATACCATACCGTACATCTGTCGTGATGCCTAAAAGCGGTCCTTATTACTACACTATGCGTCCTTCGTCACCCCTTGAAGGTGTGGAGGCAGCAGGTTTTACCTTCAAACATCAACAATAATAGGGAATGGGAAAAGATAAATTACGCAGATTTGCCGAGAATGAGACGTTTAGCTGTATGATACAGCCGGACTTTGACGATATTTTCCATAAGGACCACCCTCTCAAGGGCCATTGGGGCGAAGAGTTCTTTCATAACGACAACCCTATCATTCTTGAGTTGGGTTGCGGTAAGGGCGAGTACACCATTGCCTTAGCGGAGCGTAACCCCAACGCAAACTACATAGGTATCGACATCAAGGGAGCCAGAATGTGGCGAGGAGCTAAGACTGCCACAGAGCAGAAGATGCCGAACGTTGCTTTCATCCGCACCCGCATAGAGTTTATCAACTCGTTCTTTGCCGAGGGCGAGGTGTCGGAGATATGGATTACCTTCCCCGACCCACAGCTCAAGACACGACGTGCAAAGAAGCGTCTTACGTCGCCTATTTTTCTGGAGTACTATGCCAAGTTCCTTAAGCAGGATGGATGGATTAACCTAAAGACCGACTCGCAGCACCTCTACGGCTATACCAACGCTGTGGTGGAGCATTTCGGTTTGAAGTGTGAGGCATCCAACAGCGACATCTATGGCACAGGCTTCGCCGATGAGAAGCTATCGGTCAAGACCGCCTATGAGCAGATGTTCCTCCAACGAGGACTGCCTATCACATACACTCGTTTCTCACTCGGCAAGCAGACCACCTTCCCAATGTTTGACTGGGAGGAGGATGACAAATTGGAGAAAGACAACGAGGAGGCCCGCAAATAGAAAATAAAAGAGTCGTCAAGCACACGCTGACGACTCTTCATGTATCTTATCCTATCCGACAGATTACTCTACTATAACATAACGCAGTGCTCGACCATTTGGATAGACACCATCTATTGACTCTATCTTATCTCTAATCTTCATCATATCATCTACCGAGTAGACAGGTCGGTCATTGATATAGGTGATAACAAAACCACGCTTGACACCCGAACGAGCCAACAAGCCGCCCTGCTTAACGCTCGTCACCTGCACGCCACCACGCAACTCCAACTCCTGGCATGCCTCCTTACTCAAGTTAGCAAACTCGCCACCTAACATCTCGGCTATATCCTTTGTCTCGCGTGTTACGGGCTCCTTCTTGCCCACCTTATTCTTCAGCGTCACAGTAACCTTCTTCTTCACATCGTTACGCAGATACTCAATCTCCACCTTATCGTTAGGGCGGCACTTAGCTATACGCTCCATCAACACTGAGTTGTCATTAGTTGCCACACCGTCAATAGCCGTAATAATATCGCCCTTCCTTAGACCAGCATCCGCTGCTGCACTATCCTCAACTACGCTGTCTATATAGAGGCCTCCTGCCTTGCTGATTCCCAGCTCCTCGCCAAGATACTCTATAAACTCGTCATCTATCACTCTGTATCTCACACCGAGGATAGCTCGCTGCACTACACCAAACTCCTTCAAGTCGAGCACAACCTTGCGTACGATAGTCTCCGGCACAGCAAACGAATATCCGATATAGCTACCTGTCGAGGATTTAATCACGGTATTGATTCCAACCAACTCTCCGCGAGTATTTACCAATGCACCACCCGAATTACCCGGATTCACCGCTGCATCTGTCTGGATAAAAGACTCCACGCTCATCTCGCCCGGTATAACACCCAACTGACGAGCCTTTGCGCTTACAATACCGGCTGTGATGGTCGATTGCAAATCAAATGGCGAACCGATAGCCAACACCCACTCTCCCAGACGCAAATCATCCGACTTACCAAAAGGAATTGTTGGCAGATTCTCGCCATCAACCTTGATAAGAGCAACATCTGTCGTAGGGTCAGCACCTACAAGCTCTGCTTCAAAGCTACGACCATCGTTGAGTTTTACCTTCAGTTTTGTAGCCCCCTCAACAACGTGGTTATTTGTTACGATATATCCATCAGGCGAGATTATCACACCTGAGCCACCCGAACGCTGCTCCTGCTTCTGGGGCTGCCCACCTCCACGCGAGTATGGTATACCGAAAAACTCATAAAACGGGTCATAATACTCATATCCTCCGCCATACGACACCTCTCGTATGGTCTCAATATTCACAACTGCTTTTACTGCCTTCTCTGCTGCAAACGTCAAATCGGGATAACTATCCATCTGATACGATGCAAAAGAGGCTTTCGCCTGCTCCTCTGAGCTTGCCAACCACTCATCCGACACCTCTATTTGACTATCTTCAGACTGAGCAAACACTTCATCTGACTCAAAAACCTTATTATCGCGACCAAGCATTGTCGCTCCATACCCAATTATGCCTCCAAGAGTAACAGAGGCAAGAATTGCACCTACAATAATTATTGTCTTTTTCATAATCACAAAATATATAAACTAATCCAAGTAGGTTTTTCCCATAGGCATTTTCATCAATTTTTCTCTCTATAAACGCAAAATTCCGGCCTGATATTATCTCAAGCCGGATTTTTTTTTGCAATTTATACTACTTAATCCTTACTTTCTGTCCAATTTGCAATTTTGTTGGATCTACACCGGGATTCAACTCCTCTACCGCCTTCTGCGTTGTGCCATACTGCTTTGCCAAATCGTAGAACTTATCACCTTCAACAATTGTATGCCACAGCTCACCCTCGTCTGTTGATTGCTCGCTCGACTTTGATTCAGGTTTCACCTCTGCCTCTGGCTTAGATTCTGGCTTGGTATCAGTCTTAGGCTGCTCTTTAGGCTGCTCAGCAACCTGTTTCTGTGGCTCTGACGGTTTATCACCTCTAAGCTTAGCATCCTCCGCCTGGTCCTTGTCTGAGCTCAAGATTGTAACCTTCATTCCCACCTTAACCATAGGCTTCAAACTATCAAGCATCTTATTCTCCAAACGGATACAACCCTCCGTAGCACGTGTTCCTATAGACTCCGGAGCATGCGTGCCGTGTATTCCGATTCCCTTATGAGGCGGTGTACTCAATCTGATAAACCAATTACCATAACAGTTAGGAATCCAACCCTTACCGTCACCAAAGTCGTGCCCCCAAGTCGAAGCAGGCTGAATCATCTGCACGCTAAACTCTCCTTCAGGAGTCTTCATATCTCCCGAACGCTGTTTATTACCATAATTCTTACCCACAGCCACCGGGAATCGACATATCAGCTTCTTCTCACTATCATACAGCGACAACGTCAAGTCCTGCTTAGAAATCACGATATGATCCGCCTTACCCTTATCTCCCACAGGCTGCTCTGTCTTCTTATTCTCTTGTTGTTGGGGCTGTGCATCGGTATCATCCGCCACAGCCGTCTGTTGGCTTGTTACAGTTTCTGCTGCTTGTTCAGGCTGTTGGTCACCAAAGACAATAAAACCTACTACCACTGCCGTCACCACGGCCACAAGCAATAATCCTTTAGCAAAATTACTCATACTCTCTATCTATTTCATTAATTATCTCTTCTTAAAATCAATCTGATAACCTCCGTTATAATCACGCTCTATCGAATCCACCACATCTCCGGGCACAGCTCCTATAAATCTATGACCCTCATTACCCGTCACAAACTCGACTGCTACCAACAACGTATTATTTGCCCACTGATGGCCTATCTTATACACACCTATCGTCGTTGATTCATCAATATAATATTTCTGGAAATCGTAAACCTTAACATCACTCATATATTGACTTGCAACTAAGCTTTTCACCACATCCACCAATGCGTGACGTTGTTTAGCCTCTGTCAAGGTATCATTCAGATAGAACGAGTTTAACTCCACCGTTCTATATATATTAAAATCGCTCTGCGACATCAAGAAATCACGGCTCACATATCCCGTGTATCCCATTCCGGTTACTTCAACATAGCACCAATCGCCACCCGATGAAAACTCTTGGACAACTACCTTATCGCCATAGTTTATACTTCCTTTGATATTGTATTCCGAAATCCAAGGGTTACTTCTCAGACGTGTAACCTTCGCAAAGCTCACAGCTGTCGTATATGTCTGCATATCTATACCTGCATTTGCCCAGCTATAGTAGTACTGACACATTTGCGATGTTCTGGCTCTGTATGTATTATAATTCAGAGTGCTGATTGTACCATAATCAAACTCCCCTTGATCGATAGCCCATCCTGTCGTATCAAAAAAATCTATTGGCTCTGCCTCCACTGCTACGGCCTCACACGCCTCCGCAAGAGTTGCTTCTGCTTCTTTAGCAGGAGCGGCATCCTTTTTGGTCATCGCTGCTTGCTCAGCAGGAGCGGCACCCTTATCTTTTTTAAGACCCGAATAAATCGCCAAAAGCGCAACCGCCGCTATTGCCAAAGTCAATAACAACGATAAAATTATCCAGATAAAAGGTCTTTTGAATGACATAAACGAAGGTTTCTTCTCCGTTGGCACACCACCAAAGGGTTGTTGGCCACCCTCCACAGCTAAATCTTTGGGAACTTCCAATATCTGTCCACACTTCGGGCAGAAGAGCATCTTGTCACTCACCTTTGCTCCGCAATCTTTACAAGTAAACTCCATCTCTTAATAATTAGATTAGCAATACAGTACAAAATTAGAAATAAATTACGATAATAAAAACTAATTTGTCATAAACCAATACTTTCATACTCTTTAAAATCGCATTTTATATCAAAAAAAGATTATATCTTTGTGATACAACACACTCTTAGTTATCAATGTCGCTAATAACGACAACACTATTGTATTATGGCAACACGTAAAGAGTTTCTAACTACTATGGCCCTTGCAGGGGCTTCTCTTGTTATGGGCAACATCGCCAATGCGCGTGATGTAGTCGCCAATCGCAACCGCCGAGGAGAGAAGGTCAAGATAGCCTACATCGGTATCGGCAATCGTGGCGAACAGATTATTAATGATTTCGCCCGAACAGGTATGGTCGAGGTTACTGCCCTGTGCGATGTCGATATGGGAGCACCTCACACCCAGAAGGTTATCTCGATGTACCCCAAGGCAAAGCAGTTCCGCGACTTCCGTCAGATGTTCGACAAGGCGTCAAACCTCTTCGATGCTGTTGCCATAGCCACCCCAGACCACTCACACTTCCCTATCACGATGTTGGCTTTGGCTTCGGGCAAGCACGTCTACGTCGAGAAGCCTTTGGCGCGCACCTTCTACGAGGCGGAGCTGTTGATGGAGGCGGCACGCAAACGCCCTCATTTGGCTACGCAGGTGGGTAATCAGGGCCACTCGGAGGCTAACTATTTCCAATTTAAGGCGTGGATGGATGCCGGCATAATCAAGGATGTGACAGCCGTCACAGCCCACATGAACAACGCACGTCGTTGGCACGGCTGGGACAGCAACATAGAGAAGTTCCCCGCAGGCGAGCAGCTGCCACCCGATATGGATTGGGACACTTGGCTCTGTGCGGCTGCCCACCACGACTACCACCACGACTACCACCAGGGACAGTGGCGTTGCTGGTACGACTTCGGTATGGGTGCTTTGGGCGACTGGGGAGCACATATCTTGGATACGGTACACGAATTTTTGGAGTTGGGCTTGCCATACGAGATTTCGATGCTCTACTCCAAGGGCCACAACGACTACTTCTTCCCCTACTCCTCGACTATCCTCTTCCGCTTCCCACAACGTAAGGGTATGCCACCTGTCGATGTAACGTGGTACGACGGCTTAGATAACCTGCCACCTATCCCTGCGGGCTACGGAGTATCGGGCTTAGACCCTAATATTCCTGCAACAAACCAGGGCGATACCAACAATGCGACGCTCTTCCCGGGTAAGATTATATACTCTAAGGATTTGATTTTCAAGGGCGGTAGCCACGGCAGCACGTTGGAGATTATCCCCGAGGAGAAGGCTCGCGAGATGGCGGACAAGCTCCCCGAGGTGCCTCAGAGCCCATCTAACCATTGGGAGAACTTCCTCTTGGCGTGTCAGGGCGTGGAGAAGACACGTTCGCCATTTGAGATTAACGGAGTGCTGAGCCAGGTCTTCTCGCTCGGCGTGATGGCTCAACGCCTCAACACCCAGCTCTACTTTGACCCTCGCACCAAGCAGATTACCAACAACGCCTTTGCCAATGCAATGCTCACAGGCATACCTCCACGCAAGGGTTGGGATGAATTTTATAAATTGTAATAGACTTTGGATATGAAACGCATCATTTTATTATTTACCGCCGTAGCACTCTGCTCTACGCTTGCGGCACAGACACCCGACAACACTCTCTCACGCAAAGAGAAACGTGATGGCTGGCAGCTGCTTTGGGATGGCACATCGACCGAGGGCTGGCGAGGTGCTAAGTTAGACTCTTTTCCTGCCCACGGATGGGCTATTGAGGATGGCGTGCTGAAGGTCAATAAGGCCGACGGAGGCGAATCAACCAACGGTGGCGACATCGTTACGGTAGCTAAATATCGCAACTTCATCCTCTCGGTTGATTTCCTCTTCACGGAGGGGGCTAATAGTGGCATCAAATACTTTGTCAATACCGACCTTAACCAGGGCTTGGGCTCGGCTATCGGCTGTGAGTTCCAGATTTTGGATGACGAGCGACACCCCGACGCAAAGTTGGGCGTTAAGGGTAACCGTCAGTTAGGCTCACTCTACGACCTTATCCCTGCACCTGCCGATAAGCCTGTGCGTAAGGGCGAGTGGAACACAGCTATTGTTATCGTGCGTGATAGCCACGTCGAGCATTGGCTCAATGGCGTGAAGCTCTTGGAGTATGAGCGAGCGAATCAGATGTGGGATGCACTTGTGGCATATAGCAAGTACCGCGACTGGCCTAACTTCGGCAACGCCACGGAGGGCCATATCCTCCTCCAAGACCACGGCGACGAGGTATGGTTCAAGAACATCAAAATCAAGGAGCTGAAATAGCTAAAACAACAGAGGTTGCCCCACAGGACAACCTCTGATTGATTTATAAGGTATACTACTTTCTCCTCCTCAGCCTCTTGAGCAGGCGGAGTTTGCGGGCGGTGTATAGGAACATCAACGCTAACATAGTAATACCTCACTGAAAAATCTACAAACCAAACTCTTTGCGAATCATATCCACTGCATCGAGTCGCTCCCAGCCGAAGAACTCAATCTCTCGCTCTACCTCTACGCCATTCTCTCTAAGCTTAACCACCTGAGTATATGGGCGGTTACCGAAATGACCATACGATGCAGTAGCCTCAAAAATAGGATTTTTCAAGCCGAACTTCTTAACGATAGAGGCTGGACGCAGGTCGAAGAGCTTACCGATACGCTCTGCAATCTCACCATCAGTCATACCCTTCAATGCCGCAGGACGCTCCGAGCGGTAGGTATCGACATATATCGAGAGTGGCTGTGCGATACCGATAGCATAGCTAATCTGCACCAACATCTCATCTGCCACACCCGCTGCAACCATATTCTTGGCGATATAACGTGCTGCGTAGGCTGCCGAGCGGTCTACCTTCGATGAGTCCTTACCAGAGAAAGCACCACCACCGTGAGCACCACGGCCTCCGTAGGTATCAACGATAATCTTACGGCCTGTCAAACCTGTGTCGCCGTGAGGACCGCCAATAACAAACTTACCCGTAGGATTGACGTGGAGGATATAATCCTCGCCAATAAGCTCCGCCAAGCAGTCGCCTGCACGCTCCAAACGTGCCTTAACACGTGGGATAAGTATAGTGCGAACATCCTCGCGAATCTGCTCCTGCATCTGCTGCTCAGCCTGCTTCTCGCTCACGCCCTCCGATGGGAGGATAAACTCATCGTGCTGAGTAGAAACTACGATAGTATGCACACGCAGAGCCTTACCTGTTGCCGAGTCGTACTCTATGGTAACCTGGCTCTTGGCGTCGGGACGCAGATAGGTCATCTGCTTACCCTCGCGACGGATAACAGCCAACTCCTTCAAGATAACGTGCGAGAGGATAAGCGTAGCGGGCATATACTCGCGTGTCTCGTTGCAGGCATAGCCGAACATAATACCCTGGTCACCGGCACCCTGCTCCTCGTCCGACTCGCGCACTACACCCTGGTTAATATCCGAAGATTGCTCGTGGATAGCCGACAAGATACCGCACGATGCAGCGTCGAACTGATACTCGCTGCGGTTGTAACCTATGCGGTCAATAACGCGACGTGCCACACCCTGCACATCTACATACGCCTCGGAACGCACCTCGCCCGACACGACAACAAGTCCTGTGGTGCAAAGTGTCTCACAAGCTACTTTTGATTGTGGGTCATAACGCAGAAACTCGTCGAGTATCGCGTCCGAAATCTGATCCGACACCTTATCTGGATGTCCCTCCGAAACTGATTCTGATGTAAATAAAAAAGCCATACTTAATGGTATTAAAAAGTTAAACCTTAGGTATGGAAGTTACGGTGCTTGATAAATATGTGCTGGTTTAGCATTTTTATTGTGGTTGCAAGCAGTCCAAATCCTTCCACATTTCGGGTGGCAAAAGTAATACATTTTTCTCAATCCGCAAAATTATCTCGCACGCACACGTACGTATTTAATATAGAGTATACCTCTCAAAACCCATTTTGCCACACCTAAAACCCATTACTACACTTATTTTGCACAAAATCGTACACCAAACACCAACTTCATAGCCTAACTTTGTTAGGATTTAACCGAGCAAATTCACTTTATAACCTAAATTTTAATACAACTCAAATGAAAAAGTTACTTACAATGTTTGCTCTCGTGGGAGCAATGTTCGTATCGTGCGAGGATTACGACGATACCGATCTTTGGAACAGCGTAAACGATTTGGACGACCGTGTTACAGCTCTTGAGGAGTTGTGCGGCAAACTCAACAACGACATCAGTGCGTTGCAGAGCGTGGTAAATGCCCTCCAGCAGAACGACTACATCACATCTGTTGAGCCTTTGACAGAGGGTGGTAAGGAGGTTGGTTATGTTATCAACTTCTCAAAGTCGGGCTCTGTAACCATCTATCACGGCGAGGATGGTGCTCAGGGCGAGCAGGGAGCACAGGGCGACACCTACATCCCTGAGTTCGGCGTCAAGAAGGACTCCGACGATGTATACTATTGGACTCTCGATGGCGAGTGGGTAACCGACGCCGAGGGTAACAAGATTCCTGCACAGGGTCCTAAGGGCGACCAGGGTGAGCAGGGTCCTGCGGGACCACAAGGCCCTCAGGGTGAGCAAGGCGAGCAGGGAGCTCCAGGTGAGCAGGGACCTGCCGGACCACAAGGCCCACAAGGTGAGCAGGGCGAACAGGGCGAACAGGGCCCTCAGGGTGAGCAAGGTGAGCAGGGCGAGCAGGGCCCCCAAGGTGAGCAGGGTGAGCAGGGCGAGCAGGGTCCTCAGGGCGAGGCTGGCGTAACTCCACAGCTCAAGATTGAGAACGACACCTGGTATGTATCATACGACAATGGTGGTACGTGGTCGCCTCTCGGCTCAGCAGTAGGCACAACAACTCCTGGCAGTGCTTGTATCTTCACAGGCGTAGAGGAGGGTGAGAATGAGGTTACATTCACACTCGCAGGTGGCACAACTATCGTTATCCCTAAGTACGAGGCTCCAGCAGAGGTTACACTCAGCATTGAGTTCGACGCAGAGGATTTGCTCGTTATGAGCCCTAACTCAACACGTGAGCTCTCATACACCATCACAAGCTCAACAGGCGAGGCAACTATCGAGGTAGTTTCATCATCAGACGTTAAGGCTAAGGTTGTTGCAACTGACGCTCTGACAGGTAAGATTGAGATTCGCACAGGTGCTGCTATCGACGAGTACAGCAAGGTTGTTGTCCTGGTAACCAATGGCGAGAAGGCACTGATGCGTACTATCCTCTTTGAGGAGGCTGGTTTGAGCATCAACTCTGAGGATACTATCCATGTAGACGCTGACGGTGGCGAGGCTATACTGAACTTCCTCTCTAACGTAGAGTGTGAGGTTGTTATACCAGAAGATGCACAGTCTTGGCTCTCAGTAGCCTCTACACGTGCTATGATTGAGCAGAGCATAACACTTGTAGCTGCGGCTAACGAGGGTGCTGCACGCTCGGCAGTAGTTACCGTTAAGTCAAAGGATGGTAAGCTCGCTATCGAGTACACAGTGGCTCAGGGTGCTGCTAAGTCGCTCTTTATCTACGGTGCTGCATCGGAGTTTGGCGAGGATATCAGCGGTGCACGTGAGTTCCGCGTAATAGGCGAGAAGCAGTATCAGCTCTACACCAAGCTTACCGCAGGCGAGTACTCACTCGTATCATCTAACAAGGAGGATGCTACATCATACATCCTTAGCGAAGGCTTGCTCGTTGAGGGCGAGGGCACACTCCAGAACGATACTGAGGCTGTTTACCGTATCACTGTTGATTTGGTAGCAAAGAGCATCACTATGGAGGCTATCACAGGCGTTCAGCTCAAGCACGGTGGCAATGGTGACTGGACTCGCGACTTCACTTATGCTGGTGACGGTGTTTGGGAGAGCAAGGGCATCAATATTGGTCGTATCGGTTGGTGGGGCGAGCGTTATTACTTCGCTGCTTTTGCTAACGAGAAAGAGGAGATTTGGGGCTACCACCGCTCAAACAACGATGGTCCGGAGGTTTACCACTACACAGCAGAGGACCCAACCAACAACAATCTGCCTCCACAGTATCTCTACATCCGCGACCGAGGCGAAATCTCAAGCTGGGACTACACCTTCAAGGATGGTCGTGAGGGTAAAATGGAGCACAACCTTGAGGAGGTATATCTCCATATGAACGGTAATGAGCGTCATAACCACCCATACTACCAGATTCGTTGTACTTGGGGTGAGTTCTATGGTGGCGATAAGAGTCAGACTATCAGCACTGACTTTGTATATATCGGTCAAACACTATAATTTAAGAGGTCTAATTAAAAGCGAAAGCGGAACGAGCAATTCGTTCCGCTTTTGTTATTAGATATAGATATATGTGAGGATTTTCATCACAAGAGTAACGCCGCTATCCGCCTTTATATACGCTCGTTACCTAATAAAGAGTAACTCGCGGTATTTAGGCAACGGCCACAACTGATCATCTATCACCTCCTCCATCTTGTCGATATGGTCGCGGATGTCATCGAAGAAGATAGCTACCGTGTCGTGGTAGAGGATAGCCTTCTCTCGCTGGTCGTCTATGCGGTTGGCAACCTTACGTGCCTCAACCATATCGTGCACAAGACGGTGCAGAGCCGTAGAGCGCGACTGAATATCGTTTAACAATGCCACATCAGCCTCGCCATCCAATCCAAGCTGTCGCATCTTATATACCTTATCGAGCAATATAGCCTCATATTTGGATGCTACGGGCAGAATCTGACTCATCACAATATCGCCTAGCACACGTGCCTCAATCTGTATCTTCTTGGTGTAGGTCTCCCACTTGACCTCGGTACGTGCCTCCAACTCAACCTTACTCAGCACACCCGTCGCAGAGAACATCTTAACCGACTGCTTACTCAGGTAGTTATCGAAGATAAGAGGTGCCGACGTCTCGCAGTCCAGGCCTCGACGCTTAGCCTCCTGCTTCCACTCGTCGGAGTAGCCATTACCGTCGAAGTGGATAGGGCGTGAGGATTTGATAAGACGCTTCACGACCTCATAGATAGCCTTATCCTTCTTCATACCGCCTGCAATCTTCTCGTCCACCTCACGTTTGAACTCACGCAGTTGCTCTGCAACAATAGAGCATAGCGTGATGATAGCCTCAGCACAGTTATCCGATGAGCCCACAGCACGGAACTCGAAGCGGTTACCCGTAAAGGCAAATGGCGAGGTGCGGTTTCTATCTGTGTTATCCAATAGGATAGAAGGTATCTGCGAGATGCCACTCATACGTAGCACACTCTTGGCATCGAAACGTATGGCGTTATCATCCTTACTGCGTGCCAACTTATCCAGCACAGACGAGAGATGCGTGCCCAGGAAAGCCGAAATAATCGCCGGTGGGGCCTCATTAGCGCCCAAACGGTGGGAGTTGGTAGCTGACATAATAGCAGCCTTCAGCAAGCCGTTATGGCGATGTACAGCAGCTAAGACATTAACCAAGAAGGTTATAAACTGCAAGTTCTCGGCAGGGGTTGTACCAGGGCTGAACAGATTAACTCCCGTGTCCGTACCGAGCGACCAGTTGTTATGCTTACCCGAGCCATTAATGCCCTTAAAAGGCTTCTCGTGCAGTAACACGCGGAAGTGATGGCGGCGGGCTATCTTATCCATAATGGTCATCAGAAGCTGATTGTGGTCATTCGCCAAGTTTGCCTCCTCGTATACGGGCGCAAGCTCAAATTGGTTAGGTGCAACCTCATTATGACGTGTTTTGAGCGGAATACCGAGCTTGAGGCTCTCATACTCCAACTCCTTCATAAAGTTTATTACGCGCGCAGGTATAGCACCGAAATAGTGGTCCTCCAGCTGCTGATTCTTTGCCGACTCGTGACCGAGCAGAGTGCGTCCTGTCAGCACCAAGTCAGGACGTGCTGCCCAAAGGCTCTCATCCAAGAGGAAATACTCCTGCTCCCAACCCAGATAGGTATGCACACGACTCACGTTCTTGTCGAAGTAGTGGCACACCTCGGTCGCAGCCTCACCCACAGCGGTCATAGCACGCAACAAAGGCACTTTATAGTCCAACGCCTCGCCTGTATAGGCAATAAAGACCGTAGGAATACACAACGTCGTATCTACGATAAATGCCGGTGAAGATGGGTCCCATGCCGAATATCCTCTCGCCTCAAAGGTGTTACGTATACCGCCACTTGGGAACGACGAAGCATCAGGCTCCTGCTGCGCCAGCACCTTACCCGAAAAAGACTCAATAACAAAGCCTTTACCGTCAGGGTCCGAAAATGAGTCATGCTTCTCGGCTGTTCCTCCCGTCAGAGGCTGAAACCAATGGGTGTAGTGGTCAGCACCATTGTCCAATGCCCACTGACGCATACCTGCCGCTACCCTATCAGCCAACTCAGCCGAGAGCGGTGTACCCTTATCCATTGTCTGAATCAACGCATCGTACGTCGTGCGGTCGAGATACTTACGCATCACATTGCGACCAAAAACCTTCTCACCGAAATAATCCGAAGGGCGAGCACTCGGAGCTACCACCTCACGCACTTGGCGATTGAGTGCTGATTCAACCATCTTAAAACGCAACATAACCTTACCAGGAATTCAAAATTCAAAATTCAAAATTTCATTAAAAACTTTTATGAGTGCAAAAATAGCACTTTTGCAGCAAATCACGTAAAATTTACAGCATTTTCTCACACACAACCCTATATTTTTAAACAAATCCCCAATAAATAATCTCTATTTCCGCAAAAATACCACCGAAAATTCACAAAACATCTATAAAATACACAACTCAACAAATCAGCTTATTTATAGAGTTTAGAATATATTTTCATCTTTATAAGAATATCAGCCATAAATAATGCTTTACACCACTCAACCACACCCTTATTCATCAAGAATAAAATTCAACAAATTTGCAAGCAAAAAGGTATGGTTTAATAGGAAAAATTAGTTACCTTTGCGTGATACAATAACGATTTATAATCTAAAAGATTATCAGAGCGAATTTTATTTGAAAACTTTAATATACAAATTAACTAAAATTTCCTAAACAATTATGGCTAATACCGAAAGAGAAAAGTTGTTTGCGGAGTTCCCAGCTATCTCGACAGAGCAGTGGGAGTCTGTAATCACAACAGACCTTAAGGGTGCTGATTACGAGCGTAAGCTTGTATGGAGAACAGCCGAGGGATTCAACTTGCGTCCATACTACCGTAAGGAGGACCTCGAGGGCGTCGAGTTCTTGGCATCGCAAGCAGGCGAGTTCCCATTTGTTCGTGGTACTCACAACTCTAACAACTGGCTTATTCACCAGTCAGTAGAGGTTAAGTGTGTAGAGCAGGCCAACAAGGAGGCTCTCACAATCCTTAATGCGGGTGTTAATTCACTCGGTTTCATCCTCCGCGAGGAGCTTACTGCTGAGCAGGTAGATACCCTTTTGGAGGGCATCTCAATCCCTGCTGTGGAGCTTACATTCCAGGGCAAGAAGATTGCTCATTTAGCTCAGGCTGTCTTGGCAAAGGTTGAGAAGGAGGGCATCGCTAAGGATGATGTTCACATCAACTTCTGCGTAGACCCACTCGTTAAGAACCTTGCACGCAAGGGCCACTTCTGCTGCCAGGATTCAACGGGCGAGAAGTGCCTTAGCACTTTGGCGGAGCTTATCAAGGCTACTGCTGATTATAAGCACGTACGCGTAGTAAACGTTACTGCTTCTATCTTCAGCAACTCAGGCTCTACCATCGTTGAGGAGTTGGCATTTGGTCTTGCTGCGGCTCACGACTACTTGGTAGCATTTACCGAGATGGGCTTGCCAGTGGATTTGGTAGCACGTAAGATTCGTTTCGAGTTCGCTGTTACCTCTAACTACTTTATGGAGATTGCCAAGTTCCGTGCTGCACGTATGTTGTGGGCTAACATCGTGAAGGGTTACAACCCTGAGAAGGAGTGCGCTTGCAAGATGTTTGCTCACGCTGTAACATCTACTTGGAACCAGACAGTATACGACCCATACGTAAATATGTTGCGTGGCACAACAGAGGCTATGTCGGCTTCGTTGGCAGGCGTACACTCTTTGGAGGTTACTCCTTTTGACGCATCGTACTCTTCATCAGACGAGTTCTCGAAGCGTATCGCTCGCAACGTGGAGCTTCTTTTGAAGCACGAGTCACACTTCGACCAGGTTGTAGACCCAGCAGGTGGTTCATACTACATCGAGACACTCACAAAGTCTATCGCTCAGGAGGCTTGGAAGCTCTTCTTGGAGGTAGAGGATAAGGGTGGCTACGTAGAGGCGTTCAAGGCAGGCTACATCGTAGAGCGTGTGAAGGCTTCAGCTGCTGCTAAGGATAAGAACATCGCTACTCGTCGTCAGATACTTTTGGGTGCTAACCAGTATCCTAACTTCACCGAGGTTGCTGACGCAGCTGTTGAGGCTGGTGTAGTAACACGTACAGAGGCTGAGGGTAACGTTCTTACCCCATATCGTGGTGCTATGGCTTTCGAGCAGATGCGTTTGGAGGTAGACCGTAGCGGTAAGTCGCCTAAGGCATTTATGCTCACTTGCGGTAGCTTGGCTATGGCTCGTGCACGTGCACAGTTCTCTTGCAACTTCTTCGCTTGTGCAGGTATCCGTGTTGAGGATAACACATTCTTCCACTCTGTTGAGGAGGGTGTCGAGGCTGCACTCGCATCAAAGGCTGAGATTGTTGTTGTTTGTGCGTCGGATGACGACTACGCAGAGCTCGCTCCAAAGGTTAAGGAGTTGCTCGGCGGCAAGGCTATCTTGGTTGTTGCAGGTGCTCCTGCTTGCGCTCCTGAGTTGGAGGCACAGGGCATCACCAATTTCATCAATGTTAAGAGCAATGTACTCGAGACACTTAAGTTCTACCTTAAGGAGTTGGGTATCTAATGAAGAGCAGAGTTATGAGAGCAAAATTCGAAAATTTGAAATATGCAGGCGGTAAGGCAGAGTGCTGCACCGCTTCTTGCCAGGCTGCTGAGCCTTGGCTTACAGCAGAGCAGATTCCTGTTAAGTCGGACTACTCTGCAAAGGACTTGGAGGAGCTCGAGCATTTGAACTATGCGGCAGGTATCGCTCCTTACTTGCGTGGTCCTTACTCTACTATGTATGTTATGCGTCCTTGGACTATCCGTCAGTATGCAGGATTCTCTACTGCTGAGGAGTCTAACGCATTCTACCGTCGTAACCTTGCTGCCGGTCAGAAGGGTTTGTCAGTAGCATTCGACTTGGCTACACACCGTGGCTACGATGCTGACCACCCACGTGTAGTAGGTGACGTAGGTAAGGCAGGTGTATCTATCTGCTCAGTAGAGGATATGAAGGTGTTGTTCAATGGTATTCCATTGGATAAGATGTCTGTTTCTATGACTATGAACGGTGCTGTATTGCCTGTGTTGGCATTCTACATCGTTACAGGTCTGGAGCAGGGCTGCACCCTCGACCAGTTGGCAGGTACTATCCAGAACGATATTTTGAAGGAGTTTATGGTACGTAATACCTATATCTATCCTCCAAAGTTCTCCATGAAGATTATCGCCGACATCTTCGAGTATACATCTAAGAATATGCCTAAGTTTAACTCTATCTCTATCTCTGGTTACCACATGCAGGAGGCAGGTGCGACAGCAGATATTGAGTTGGCTTACACTTTGGCAGACGGTTTGGAGTACTTGCGTGCAGGTATCAACGCAGGTATGTCTGTTGATGCTTTCGCACCACGTTTGTCATTCTTCTGGGCTATCGGTATGAACCACTTTATGGAGATTGCCAAGATGCGTGCAGCACGTATGTTGTGGGCAAAGATTGTTAAGCAGTTCGAGCCAAAGAATCCTAAGTCATTGGCACTGCGTACACACTCACAGACTTCAGGTTGGTCACTCACCGAGCAGGACCCATTCAACAACGTAGCACGTACAGCTATCGAGGCTATGGGTGCAGCATTGGGACACACCCAGTCATTGCACACCAACGCATTGGATGAGGCTATCGCCCTTCCTACCGACTTCTCGGCTCGTATTGCACGTAACACCCAGATTTACATCCAGGAGGAGACCAACATCTGCCGTCAGGTAGACCCTTGGGCTGGTTCATACTACGTGGAGGCTCTTACCAACGAGATTGCACACAAGGCGTGGGCACATATCGAGGAGGTTGAGAAGCTTGGCGGTATGGCTAAGGCTATCGAGACAGGTATTCCTAAGATGCGTATCGAGGAGGCTGCAGCTCGTACCCAGGCTCGTATCGACTCAGGTGAGCAGAAGATTATCGGTCTGAATGAGTACCGTCTGGAGAAGGAGGCACCAATCGACATCTTGGCAGTAGACAACACAGCTGTTCGTGAGAGCCAGGTTAAGCGTCTTCAGGAGTTGCGTGCTAACCGCGACCAGGCCGCTGTTGATAAGGCTTTGGCAGCTATCACCGAGTGCGTATGCACAGGCGAGGGCAACCTCTTGGAGTTGGCTGTTGAGGCAGCTAAGGTACGTGCAACGCTGGGCGAGATTTCAGATGCTTGCGAGGTTGTTGTAGGTCGCTACAAGGCAGTTATTCGTTCAATTAGCGGAGTTTATTCATCAGGTATGAAGCAGGATTCAGAGTTTGAGCAGGCAAAGGCTATGTGTGCCGAGTTTGCAAAGAAGGAGGGCCGTCAGCCACGTATTATGATTGCTAAGTTGGGCCAGGATGGTCACGACCGTGGTGCCAAGGTTGTTGCTACGGGTTATGCTGACGTTGGTTTCGACGTAGATATGGGTCCATTGTTCCAGACCCCTGAGGAGGCAGCAAAGCAGGCTGTTGAGAATGACGTTCACATCGTAGGTGTGTCATCACTCGCCGCAGGTCACCTCACCCTCGTTCCACAGATTATCGCAGAGCTCAAGAAGCTCGGTCGCGAGGATATCATCGTGGTAGTAGGTGGTGTTATCCCTGCACAGGACTACGATGAGTTGTATCGTGATGGTGCAGCTGCAATCTTCGGTCCTGGTACCCCTATCGCTAAGGCTTGTATCAAGATGCTGGAGCTTTTGAGCGAGTAGTTTGCTCGCAATGAGTAATTAGCAATTAGTAATTAGTAATTAAGGGAGTCCGCATTGGACTCCCTTTTTGTTGGCGGGCAGAGAGGATTACATTACACATTACATTACAGATTACACGCACGTGTAATGTGTGTAATCTTGTAATCTGTGTAATCTGTGTAATCATATAATTACCTATCTCTCCCAAGTACTGCGGGTAACTAATTGGTTACCCGGACATTCTTCGCACTCCGTTTGAACCTATCGTGCCTCTCAAGTACTGCGGGTAACTATTTAATTACCCAAGCTATACTCGCATCCCCCAGGAGTTGCTCGTCCCTCTCATATACTGCGGGTAACTAATTGGTTACCCAGGCTACTGTTGGGTTACTGTTGAGTTAGTATCGGACTATCCAAAGCGCGCAAGGCTATGCGGGTAGTCTTTTTACTACCCACAAACCATTAACGTTGTTATAACACTGTTAATGAATATATAAGTATAATATATTGTTAATCAGCGCAATATAGACGTAGAACTATTAACGCAGTTATAACATTGTTAATATTTACGTCATTCCCCGACTAACGAAGTTAGGCGATGGGAATCTACCTTATACAAGCTAAAAGTTGCGAGTAAGCGAGGGCAGAGCCAAGCCTGATTGAGCTATGCCGAGCCAGAGCAACTAAGGGAAGACGCAGTCTTGCCAAAACTGAAAACCATAAATTCAATTACTCTTTACTAATTACTCATTACTCATTGAATAAAACGTCATTCCCCGACTTGTGGAACACAAGGCGATGGGAATCTACCTTATAGTATAGTGTGGATGATTGCGTATCAGCACAGCCTAAGGATAAGCAGTTGATTGCCACGCAGTTGCATAGAGTTTAGGTGGGTATCATCAAGCCCCGCAGATGCAACCGCTCGCAATGAGGTGATATATAATTTTGCAATACATTACACATTACACACATTACACACATTACACAGATTACACACATTACACAGATTACACAGATTACAAGATTACACACATTACACGTGCGTGTAATCTGTAATGTGTAATGTAATCCATACTCTTCATACCATCCCGCCAATACAAGCACAGAAGAGGCTGCCCAATATATTAAGTTGGACAGCCCCTCTGTTTAAAAGTTGTACAAACAAGGCAAATAATCTAAAGAGCCCTGCTATACGCTTCTATCTCTTAGAAATACTTAGCAGTGTTATTCTTAGTCTCAATTGTGTTAGAGATTGAATACATCGCAGTTGAAGCACCCTGCTGCATAACGAAAGCATCGCGCTTAGTCTGCAAGTTCAGACGCTCGTCCTCAGCACTCTTAGGGCTCTCTACCTGCTTCACAGCATCAACAACGTAGATAACCGCCATAGAGTTCATAGGAGCGATAGCCACCTTAACCTCATCTGCAACACCCGATGTTGTAAGTGCGCCAACTACTGATGGGTCGCCATAGAACTGATTATTAACTGATGTTGCGCTAAATGCCAAGTTCTCAAACTTCTGAATCTCAGTATCCTCGCCAGCCTTCTCAGCTGCAGCCTCAATACCCAAACCAGCATACTGCTTCTTAAGAATCTCTACGCGCTTCTCATCCATCAACTTCTTAGCAATGATAAGCTTTGACTGCTCTGTCAATGGCTCATAACGGCTCTCATCAATATTTGTAAGCATTGCAACTACGAAGTCATCACCTGCCTGGAACACCTCAGAAACGGCATTCTTCTCAGCACCTGCTGCCCACTGAACGATTTGGTGTGAGCTCTCCATTACAGGCATTGCACCACCATACATTGGGTTCATTGTCTGCAACATATAATCGCCCTCAGCGATTGTGTGTACACGTGCCATAACACCTGCCTCAGATGCAGCCTTATTGAAGTTAGCAACAGAGCCTGCTGCCTTAGCAGCGAAAGCCTTAGCGTCGTCAGAAGCCTTCTGAACTGTTGCAGAAGATGCTACAACAGGCACCTCAATACGACCAACCAACAGATAGTCGCTCTTACCAACCTTCTTATCTACACGTACAATCTGCACTGCACCCTGCTGCTCCTCAACGATAACCTCGCCAACCTCAGCTGCTGCCAACTTCTCAGCCATTGAAGCATCAAAAGTAGAGAAAGGTACGGTCTGAGTCATATAAGTACCCTCTGGCAAACCATTCTTCTCAGCCAACGCTGTAAAATCTGCACCCTCCTTAGCCTCAGCGATAATGCTCTCCTTCAAAGTAGCAACATCATCACCTGCGATAATCATCATACTCAAATCAATTGACTCAGGGGCAACCATCTGCTTCACTACGCGTGACATCTCCCAGTTATTACCATTACGTACCGGACCATATACGCCACCCTCGCAAATCACAGCCTCATCCTCTGTCAATGCGCTCTTAAGCTCATACTGAGTAGGAGGAACACCAATCTTCGATACTACCTCAAGAATCTGCTCCTCGTTCTCTGCTGCTGCCAACTCCTCGCCGAGCTTTGCAGCCTTAGCCTCGATAGCAGCCTCATCCTCAGCCGATGGCAACACGTCAAATACTACATACGATATGTCGCGTGTTGCACTCTTACGATACAACTCCTTGTGAGCATCGTAGTAAGCCTTCACCTCAGACTCCTTAACCTCAACCTCTGAGTCAGGAATAGTGTTCAAACGAACAGTGATATAACGACCATCAGCAACGTTGTTGTTATTATTCAAGCTCTGCTCAACCTCAAGGCTGTTTACGTATGAACCTGCACGCACTACTGAGAAGAACTTCTCCAAGTAACGGTCACGCTTAGCCTGCGCCTTAATCAAAGGCCAAGCCTGCTCTACCAACTGGTTCATCTCAGCACCTGCTGCCGCAGACTGGCACTCAGACAAGATATTGAACATATCTGTTGCATACGCAGGACCAAAAACCTGAGCGTAAGTTGTAGAGTTGATTATACCATCCAGCAAAGCCTCCTCCTCAGCCGGAGTCACTGCGATACCAGCCTGCTCAAATTCTAGAATGTAATACTTATCCAACAAAGTCTGCATCCATACTGCGGTAGCCACCTGTGCAGAGTAATCCTCTGTGTTAGGAAGTGGCTGACCATAGATTTTAGAGAAGAAATCGTTTGTTGTCTGTACAGAGTTGTAAGCCTGAGAATACTCCATATAGGTAATCTCCTCGCCATTAACCTCTGCTACCTCTGGATTCTGGTCGCCACCGAAGTTCATCCAGTTTGAGTCCAGAGTAAGAACAAACGCCAAAAGTGCCAATACGATAACGATTGACAACACAATACCAAATTTGGTTCTAAGTGTGTTTAATGTAAGCATAGTTTTCTATTATTTTATTTTATTTTATCTTGTTCTATCTGCTTTTAAGCCACCAAAGATAATAAATTTATTCTTATTAGCCATACGATTGGCCATATTTTTAACTTTTCTTTTTCACTCGGGCCAATTCCACGCGTGTTCGGGTGGTTCGAAGTATCTTTATCTCAAGATTTTCAGTCTTAATGACCTCTCCTGCCGATGGTATTCCTTCGAAGTTATAAAGTATATAACCCGCCAAAGTATCATACTCCTCGCTCTCCTCAATCTCCAAGTCGTAGGTCTCGTTTAGGTACTCCACATCGAGTCGGCACGAAAGCACATATTCATCCTCGGCTACCCTCTTCTCCACTACATCCTGCACGTCATGCTCATCCTCTATCTCGCCAAAAATCTGCTCCAGCACATCCTCCATCGAGATAATACCTGCCGTACCGCCAAACTCATCAATCACCACAGCGATACTCTGCTTGCGCTTGATAAAGTTCTGCAACAACACCTGCAATGGCAACGTCTCAGCCACACTCTCCACCTTCATCATCACCTCGTCGATAGATTTCGGGTTGTCGAACAGGCTCTTAGAGTTCACATAGCCAACAATATCGTCAATGTTCTCTCTCCAAATAAATATTCGTGAGAACTTCGACTCCACAAATCGCTCTGTGAGCTCCTCTATCGAGGTTTTCATATCCACCGCCTCAACATCCACACGCGAAATCATCGCATCGCGCACTCTAAGGTCGGCAAAATCCAATGCGTTTTGGAAGAGCTTTATCTCCTCCTCATCCTCTTCATCCGGCTCAATATCCTCGCCATCCACCAGATTTACCAAGTCCTCTCTGTTGAAGCTGTAATCAATCACATTATTCTTCACCTTACGACCCATCAATCGCAATATTCCATACGACATATATGTTGTGAGCAGCGCAATAGGGTATAATATAATGTAAAAGAGATAAATTATAGGTGCTAAGAATTGATAGTAGAAGTTCGGATTATGCTTAAATATCGACTTTGGCAAGAACTCGCCACAAAACAGAATCACAATCGTCGATACAGCCGTCTCCACCAGCACCGAGCCATTCTGAATACTCTCCCAGCCACACATCGCGCCCACAGCGTGTATCACCGACGACATCGCCAGAGAGTATATAACCAGACATATATTGTTACCCACCAAAATCGTGGTAATATACTGACCCGGATGTTTCTCGAATATCGAGGCTATAAAATTAAATATAGGACTCTGCTTTCTGTCGATACTTTCGCGTAGACGATTCTTGCTCATAAAGGCAATCTCCATTCCTGAGAAGAATGCCGATAAAAGCAACATTATGCCCACAACCACTATCTCACTTACTATCGAGTCCATACTACTTGCGGGATAACTGATTAATATCCAGGGCTGTTCCTTTGTCGCTTCCTGGTCTAAGCTTCAACGCAGCACCTCCCGGCTCACTTTTCTGCGTATTTGGGTTGTTTTTCGAGACCTTTGGCTCTTGTTTCTTTATGGTTGTAGAGCTGGCACCTGTCGATAAACTCTTGGTGCGTGCATCCTGAGCCTTTGTAATACGCACGCTACTCTTTGCTGTTGTCGTTCTACCCTTAGTCACCTGCGTACTATTAGACTCCTTAACCTTTGTCTGCTCCACCGTCGATGCCGCAGCGAGGCTATCCGGATTACCCGTAGGCTCCTTCTCCTCGAAATAGGTCACACCCGTCATCTTTCTGAATGACCAATCGTGCATCGCCTCATCGCTCTCGAATCCCTCTCCGTAGAAAATCTCCTCGCCATTAACAAGTTTCGAGTCCACATTGGAGTATATCCTATGTGTCGCCTGATTCCAGAATAGCTGTGAGGTATACAACTTCTTACCATCGGTCTGCACTACCACCACATCGCCCTTCACCTCCCAGAGCTTACGATTCTGGTAATTTATCGCATAGTTAGCCGTCAGCGTAGCCTTCACCATACCGACAGAGTCCTCATCGTATGTGATGATGTGAATACCCTTGTTAAATTCACGATATGGGTCACGCGCCAAGCTGTATCCCTCCATCAAAGGGGCCTCAAACAGATAGGAATAGGTCTCATTCTCCAGCTGAAATATCGAGAGATTTTCGCTATGCTCGGTCTTATATTCATCGAGTGAAGTGACATCCGAAGGTACTACCGTCTCCGTTCCACAAGAGAATAGCAAGATAGCACTCCCCACCATAGAGAGTGCTACCATTGCGAATCTGTTGAGTGAAACGTATCTCATCAAATGTTACTATCTGAAACGAACAGTTGTACTTACGCCACTTGCCATACCGTGTGATATGGTGTAACGCTGACCTGCTGAAAGCTCCGCGAAGAAGCACTCCTCCTGTGTAGGGAAGTTAGCACGGTAACGGTTCATCATCTGCTGCGCAGCACGCTGAATCTCAGGCTCTGCGCTGAGCAAAGATACAGCCTGGCTCATTGTGTCGTAAGCAGCCCAGTAGCACGCCTGGCAACGAAGCTCACCGCAGTTTGCAGAAGCCGCATAACACTGACCGATGATAAAGTAAGCATAACCATTCTCTGGATTGATGCTCTTAATCTCGCGAGCTGCATCCATTGCTGCTGAGTACTTCTTCATATTAAGGTTAATCAGCGCAACACGAACATACAACTTCTCCTTCTCTGCTGGGTCAGTCTCCACTGAGAGTGACTCCTCCAAGTACTTCAACGCCTTGTCATACTCACCACGGCTCTGGAATCCCTGAGCCAAGAACAACGCTGTCTCTGAAGAAGGCTTAATAGCATAATACTTCTCAGCCGTTGCGAAGAAGAAATCGCTGTTACAGTTAGCACGTGACATCATTGCCACAGCGCGGCTCAACAAAGCCTCATCCTCTGGATTAGCAGCAAGCTTCTTAGAGAAGATAATCTCCAAATTCTCGCATGAAGCAGCGCCACTGTTACCGAACAAAGACTCAAATTGGTCCTTAGCATCCAAATCTTTCTGCTCTGTTGCAGCATCAAAAGCAGGAGTAAAACGCTCATACTCAGCCAATACTACATCCGAATCAAGCAGACCGTTAGTAAAGTCCTCAACTACGTTGCTGAAGTAGATAAGAGCCAAATCCAAATCATTCTGACCATTCTCCTCAGCTGCAAGTATCGCCTGATTGAACAACTCGCGCACCTGCTCACGCTGAGAACCACGATACTGATAGAACTCACGAGCCTTACGGTCAAGGATATACGCCTTACCATACTTTGCGTGTGTAGCGTAATTCTCCAAACGAACGTCGTAAATCCACAACAAAGAGTCAATATAAGCCTCCTTCAACTCTGGGGTTGAAGCACGGTTGATCATGTTCTTGTAGAGCTTAGCACCATTGGTATAGATATTAATTGAAGCCTTAGGGCACTCCTTAACAAGGATATTCAAATATCCCGATGCCACCTCATAGTTACGGTTATCAACCGCCTCCTTCAAGAACTGGCTGTTAAGCATATTAGCCTTACGCTGTTCAGCAGTTTCACCCCACTGAGCATAACGAGGGTCACTAAAATCTACATCCTGAGCCATTGCAGAGAATCCAACTACTGCAAACGCGGCCGCCAAAAACATCTTCAAACTTCTCATAGCTTAAATTTTATTTTTTATTTTTTAGTTTATTTCTTTCTACTTACTCGAACTTGTATCTCTGGAACCAACGGTCCTCACCGAACATAGCCAATCCGATTGACAACTTGTAATAACGCTGTTTAACCATTCCCACCATCTGCTCGTTGAGCTGAATTGTCGAGTGTTGAGGCTCTCTCATTCCGAACTCAAAGCCGATGTCTATCGACGAGCTACCAAACAGTCTAATCGGGAGTCCCAAACCTGCCGTTACGGCAAATTGTTTAATGTTACAACCTTGATATGTCTGATAATAATCTCCATATCTCACACCTAATCTGTATGATACTCTGTTCAGGTAGTGACGAACATCGGTTGGCTTAGGTGTTATTTCAAAACCGGCCTTTATTGTATGTGTGTCTGTATATGCCACCGTTACGCCCTTACCACCAATATTCTCTGCGTAGCCATCATTCTGTGCGCCCCAATCCTGGTATACATAGTCCAGAGCGAGTCTTATAGAGTTGGTTTGGTAAAAAGTTCCCACCGTAATCTGCTGAGGTAACTTAAGTTGCATCTCCTCGCTCTCGTCACGCACCACCGATGTTAAGAAATTATCCACGTATACATATCGTGTCATACCTGGAGCTAACTCACCGCCCAAATCGTATGTAGCACCGAACGAGAGTATTCTCGAAGAGTTCATTATAGCGTGCCACTGCACACCTGCCTGCATCTTGAATCGAGATACCGAGTAGTCATCCACTCCCGTTGTATTTGAATATGAGCCGCTACCTGTGATAATGTTCATCGGTATCGAGCTATACTGACGCTTGATGCTTCCCCAATAATAGAGTGCTGCAACACCTATCGAGAACTTTGTTGTAGGACGCCATCCGACACCCAACTTCACCTCTGTCACGTCACCCTCTCCCTTGTAGTTATAACGTATACGACCTACCGTTCCTGCGATATCCGATGAATATTCATCCTTAAACATATTATAACCGACATTGCTGTATGGTGTCAAGCTGAAGCCCAATCCCACATTCTTCGCCAATGGCATCTGGAAAGCAATATCGTGGAAGTTTACTGTGTTGTAAGCTGTCTTTATTGTCGAGCTCTCTGCTCCAGCGTACTTATTCTGAGTATTTCTGTAATGACCCGCATCCACTCCGAAGTGGAACAAGAAACTCTTACGAGCCGTATTGGCGTATGCCGCAGGGTTCAACATATTGATACGTCCCATCGAGAACATCGCTACACCTGCACCACCCATCGAGCGAGTTGCTGCATCACCGGGTGTCGCTAACTCTCCCAAACCATACATCGAGTATGGCGAATATGTATTGACACTGCTTGAAAAGGTCTGTGCTGAAGTCTTTGTTGGCATCAACATCACAGCTGCCACAATCACCAGCAGTATTCCCCAAAATCTATTTTTTATCACTTGCATTGTACTCCAAAATTCTGTTCAATCCGCAAACAACCAAATCACATTTTGCAAATATCGCATTTTTAATTCGATTAACAAAGAATTTTGCCTCTCCACCAGTAAAAATTACTACAAATTTATCATTTTTATCGGAAAAAGTCGAAATATAACCCTCTATTTCGTTTGTTATGCCTTGCATAACACCCTGCTCAATCGCCTCCGTCGTACTACATCCATATTCCAAAATCTCCTCTGTCGGAGAGCACAATGGCAGACGTGATGTATAATCGTGCAGGGCTCTGAATCGGGTAGTTGCTCCGGGCGAGATATTTCCCCCTTTAAAAGCTCCGTTCTCCACCCAATCTATGGTTATAGCTGTTCCGAAATCTACTATCAAACAGTTCTGATAACCCATTACCTCTACCGCACCGACCGCCGCTGCCAACCTATCCACGCCAAGCGTTGCAGGTGTTGCATAATCATTTTTGATAGGCAGAGGTGTCTTACACGAGAGCTCAAAGACCTCTATTCCGGCACTTTCCAGAGCCTTAATCACACCTTCAGCACTCTCCCCGCTTGATGCAACAATCGCTCTTTGTAGCTGTGGAAAACTCCTCAGAATCGGCTCCAAAGCAATATCTGCTACGGACGAGAAGCTATAATTTCGAACTACCTTCCCATCCATCACAACAGCCACCTTAGCCCTTGTATTTCCAATATCTACTATCAGATTCATACCCTATAAAGCTTTAAGCACCGCCACAGCTTCAGCTATGCTGTTTACTCTTCTAACGGTCATCGCCAGTCGATTATTGTGTTGTTTGAGCACGAACTTGTCTGGCTTCTGAGTTATATTGCGCAACAGATTCATAAATATTTCACTCTTGAAATAAGGCGAATTATTCTCGCCTACGAAGTGAACTATCATCAATCCATTCTTTACCTTCACACGCTCCATACCCAATCGTATCGCCTCCCAACGCAGACGCACCACATCAATCAACGCCTTCGCCTCCACAGGCAGCGCACCAAATCTATCAATGAGTCGTTCGCTGAAGGCCACAAGTTGCTGCTCCTGCTTTATCGAATCCAGCTCACGATACAGACGCAACTTCTCCGCCGGCTGCCGCACATAGCTATCCGGCAACTCTGCCAACATATCTATCTCGATAACCGCATCATCCACATACGTATCTGGCTGCACCACCTCGCTCTCCTGCTCCGTGAGTCCCGACACATCCAAGCCCTCGGCGTGCAACTCTGCAATAGCCTGTCGCAGAATCTTTTGATAGGTCTCAAAGCCCATATTTACAATAAAACCACTCTGCTCTGCCCCCAATAGGTTTCCTGCACCTCGGATATCCAAATCCTGCATAGCGATATTAAATCCGGAGCCCAAATCCGAGAACTCCTCGATGGCCCTCAAACGACGTCGCGCATCACTCGACAGCAACTCTTCAGGTGGCGTAATCAGATAGCAATAACCCTTTCGTGAGCTACGTCCCACACGACCACGAAGCTGATGCAAGTCGCTCAGACCATAGTTCTGGGCGTTATTGATAATTATCGTATTCGCATTTGGTATATCTATTCCATTCTCCACGATTGTCGTAGCCACCAACACATCAAACTCGCCGTATATAAAGTCCATAATCAGCTTCTCCAGCTTCTCTGCCGGCATCTTACCGTGCCCGACAGCTACCCTTGCTTTAGGACATAGACGAGTGATAAGACCCTGAAGTGTTGTCAAATCCTCCACGCGGTTATTGACGAAATAGACCTGACCGCCACGCGATAGCTCCTCCTCAATCGCATCCCGAATAATATCCTCCGAGAATATATGCGATTCAGTCACAATAGGCTGACGATTCGCCGGAGGTGTCGATATGACCGACAAATCGCGCGACCCCATGAGTGAGAACTGCAATGTTCGAGGTATAGGAGTCGCCGTAAGTGTCAGCGTATCAACATTCACACTGAGCGAGGTCAGTTTCTCTTTGGCTGCTACGCCAAATTTCTGCTCCTCATCAATTATCAGCAGACCCAAATCCTTGAACTCTATCTGCTTACCGAGCATTTTATGTGTTCCGATAAGTATATCAATCCTTCCCGCCTTCAACTCCTCGGCTATCTCACGCGTCTGTTTAGCACTACGCGAACGATTTATATACTCCACCTTTATCGGGAAATCCCTCAGTCGCTCCATAAACGAACGATAGTGTTGCAGAGCAAGTATCGTCGTCGGCACCAAAACAGCCACCTGCTTACCATCCACCGCAGCCTTGAACGCCGCACGTATCGCCACCTCGGTCTTTCCGAAGCCCACATCGCCACACACCAATCTATCCATTGGACGCTTCGACTCCATATCCTGCTTTACAGCCTCAATGGCACTCTGCTGGTCCACTGTCTCCTCCCAGCTGAAGGACGCCTCCAACTCATGCTGCAAATAGCTATCTGCCGAGAAGGCATAGCCCTCACTCGCCTTACGCTTAGCATACAGAGCTATCAACTCACGCGATATATCCTTTACAGCCTTCTTAGTCGCCGTTTTAAGTTTCTGCCATGCGCCGTTACCCAGCTTGTAAATCTTTGGAGGCTCTCCGTCGCCACTCTTATATCGTGATATACGATGGAGCGAGTGCACATTTACAAACAGCACATCTCCATCCTTATATACCAACTTTATCGCCTCGTGGATTTTGCCGTTCTCGTTTATCTTCACCAATCCATCGAAACGCCCCACGCCGTGGTCGATATGCACCACATAATCACCCATCTTCAAAGCATTCAACTCAGCGATGGTCATCTGCTCATCACGGCTTATCTCTCCATTGATACGATAACGACGATAGCGGTCAAATATTTGGTGGTCCGTATACAGACACAGCCCCAACTCCCTATCGACAAAACCCTCTCGCAGCGTTATTGGCAGAGGCTCAAACAGAGCCTGCTTGTATCCCAGCTGATAGAATATATTACCCAGTCGCTCCATCTGCGCCTTGCTCTCAGATAGGATATAAGTTTTAAGTCCCTGTAAACGGCAATCTTCGAGATTCTGCGCCAGCACCTCATAATTCTTATTAAACGATGGTTGCGGTGCGGTTGAGAATCTCACCTTCGCATCCGCCACCCTCTCGGTCAGCGTATCTCTCAGGATTATCATTCGCAGCGCAGACATATCCTCCAGCAAAGCCTTACGACTTGTCAGCACTTGGTCTATCTTCGATGGCTCCTCCATCTCCGATAGGTATCTATGACGCAGGTCATTTACACGCTTCAGCAGATAGTTCATATCATACGCCCAACATGTTGCCTCCCCTGCAAAACGCACCAACGACACTTTTGCCGCCTGCTCATCATTCAGATTCGGAATAATCTCGGCCTTAGATATTTTATCGCACGAGAGCTGATTCGATATATTAAACCGTCGTATCGAATCCACCTCGTCGCCAAAGAAATCTACACGATATGGGCGACTTTCCGCATAAGAGAAGACATCCACAATACCTCCGCGCAACGAATATTGCCCAGGCTCATAGACGAAATCCACCTGCTCGAATCCCATCTCCTCCAACCGCTCGTGCAGAGCGGCTATTGTCATCTGCTGCCCCACCTCTACCGATAGGACTCGCTCGGTTAGTCTGCTCTCATCCGCCACCCTTTCTGCAAGAGCCTCCGGGTATGTACAAACCACCATATACCCGCTATCACGATGACGCAGGGCATTCAGCGTATTTGTTCGCTGCACAACGCCTTGCGCGTCCTCCCGGCCATATAGTATCGATTTTTTATACGAGGTAGGGAAGAAATAGACCCGCTGCTCATCCAACAGAGCATAAAAGTCGTTGAGCATATATGCTGCCGCATCTCTATCCTCGGCAATGAATATATGCACACCGCCGACTCTTCGCACAAGCGTAGCTGCATAGAGCGAGAGAGCGCCACCAACCATCTCTTCGAGATGTATGGTTGCACCCTCCTGCTTATATACTTTTTTCAGTTGATTAAAAGACTTTGAAGCCTCGACAACTTGTAAAATCTTATCTACGCTCTCCACTCTTTAGGACTTTTCGAACAACGACTCCTATTTTGCGACCACACTTTATAGCAGCAGCTCGCCCTTTCGTCCCAGATACTTCACATCTACCATACCCAGGCTCTGGTCCGCAACGACCTTCAAGCTAAGCTTATATCTCCACGCCCATCGACGACGTATCGACAACAGACCTCTACACAGATACGATGCAACGTAAGGGCTCACCCTCAGCTCCACGTATTTCACGCCTCTATCCTCTGCCAAGAACTGTATCTGATTCTCTATCTTCTTGTCGAGCAATATCGTCGGCTCAATTCTTCCCGTGCCGTTACACGTTGGACACACATCCGTCACATCCTGCACCGCCACAGGGCGCACGCGCTGACGTGTAATCTGCATCAAACCGAACTTCGTCAAAGGCAAAATAGTATGCTTCGCCTTATCGGTAGCCATCAATTTAGACATCTCATCAAAGAGTAGCTGACGATTCTGCGCTTTATGCAGGTCTATAAAGTCGATAATGACTATACCTCCCAAATCTCTCAATCTGAGCTGTCGTGCCACCTCCTTTGCTGCGGCGAGATTCACCTCCATCGCCGTCTCTTCCTGATTCACCTCGGCCTTTGTGCGATTTCCCGAATTGACATCAATCACGTTCATCGCCTCGGTATGCTCTATGATAAGATATGCTCCACGTTTGAGTGACACATACTTTGCAAAGAGCGACTTTATCTGTTTCGATATATCAAAATTGTCAAAGATTGGCACCGTACCCTTATAGAGTTTGACAATCTTTTCCAATTGTGGGTCAATAACCTTTATATAGTTTTTAATCTCGCGATAAATCTTCTCGTCATCTACCGTAATCTGTGAGAAAGTAGAGTTCAGCGAATCGCGGATTATGGTATTGGCGCGGCTCATTTCGCTCATCAACAGAGCTGGAGCCTGGCTCTTTCGAATTTTACTCAACGTCTCGTTCCACTTCTCTACGAGCGAGAGTATATCATGTTCGATATCAACATCTTGCGCCGATGCGGCAGCAGTACGTATGATAACTCCGAAATTTTTGGGTAACACACCCGATGCGATACGTCGCAGGCGTTTCTTAGCCTCATTCGAACGTATCTTCTGTGAGATAAAAATCTTCGATGTGAATGGCACCAACACGACATTACGTCCTGCGAGCGAAATATCCGAAGTCAAACGAGGTCCCTTTGTTGATATAGCCTCTTTGGCTACCTGTACCATCACCGTCTGACCAACCTGAAGATACGATGCTATCTTACCCGACTTCTCGATTGCAGGCTCAAGCTTCATACTCTCCACCTTCACACCTCTTTTGCCTGGCTGGCGGCTTGCCACCACACGCTCCAGCGACAGGAATTGGCTACCCAAATCGAGATAGTGAATGAACGCATCCTTCTCGTGTCCTATATTGACGAAGGCAGCATTCAATCCCGGCATTATCTTACGAACCTTACCAAGATAGATATCACCCACAGCAAATCCGGTTTGGCACTGCTCCTTATTGAGCTCGACCAACACCTTATCCTCGCATAGGGCTATCGACATCTCTGTCGGGGTAACGTTTATAACTAATTCTCGATTCATTTTCAATTCAAAAGGGTTGATTATCAAAAATAGGTAAAGCTAAAGGGCGTTAGACAATAAAACCCTTTAGCTTTTATTCTTACCTACTTGCTAACGCAAACAAAATCAATCAGAAGATTACTTCTTCTTATGACGATTCTTGCGAAGACGCTTCTTACGCTTGTGCGTAGCCATCTTATGGCGCTTATGCTTCTTTCCGTTTGGCATAGTTGTAAATATTTAAATGGTTATTATTTTACCTTAGCGATAAAGCTCTTTGAAGGCTTAAATGCAGGGATATTATGCTCTGGAATAGTAATAGTTGTATTCTTAGAGATGTTACGAGCAACCTTCTCTGCACGCTTCTTGATGATGAAGCTACCGAAACCACGAAGATAAACGTTGTTGTTATCAACCAAAGACTGGCTGACAGTCTCCATAAATGCCTCTACGATTGTCTGAACCATCACCTTCTCGGCACCGGTATTTTTGGCAATCTCATTAACAATATCTGCCTTAGTCATAATTGTAAATATTTATAAATTGAACATTATATTTCTTATGTGCGCTAATTTATATAAGTTAGCTTTAGGTCTGCAAATGTACTACATTTTTGAATATTAACAAATTATAAAAGCGATTTTTTCGTCTTTTTTATCGAATAAACACTCTCTTTGCCTTCAAAAATACTACAAATTTGTTTTCTAAAAGGGCAGTTGATTAAAAGCGTTGGCCATACCCTCTACCATTTGGTCCAAACCGCCCTGAATTTTCGAGCCTATCATCATACGCATCATCATATTCAACTCGGCATGCAACACCATACGTATACGGGTGTCATTCTCACTTACTTGATGTAGCTGAATCCAGAATGCGAAGTCAATCGGAATCGAGCCCTCTTCGGGGTCTGCCATCACCTTCACGTGTTTATTTTCCACGCGTTCCACAATCCTCAGTGCCACTCTGAAGCCCTTCGCTTTAAACGAGCAGCTATCGGCATCTGCCTGCCACTCCTCCACCTTATCCTGCAATGCCGGTGTCAGCATATCCATCCTACTGATGAAGGGAAAAATTCTATCAGCCGACTTCAAAATCTGCGCCTGTTTTGATTCATATTTCTCAAGTCCCATAAACAACTTTTGTTTTAATCGGTGCAAAGATAGCGATAAATTGATGATTTTGCAATCTCGTAGCCCTTCCAACACAAAAAAGGGGCTATCCAACAAGCATTGTTGCGACAGCCTCTTTGGGTAGAAGTCCGTATGACAAGAACTAATTTTTAGGTACGACAGTCACGTTTACAGCCTGCTCACCCTTCTCATTACTTCCAATCTCGAACTCAACGTTCTGGCCCTCTGTCAAAGCCTTGAAACCCTCAGCCACAATGCCGCTGTAATGAACAAAAATCTCGCGACCTTCGTCAGTCAGAATGAAGCCATAGCCCTTCTTGCTGTCGAACCATTTTACCTTTCCAATCATAAAAATAATTACTTAATAGAGTTTGTAGTTTAGTTGGTTACTATCAAAGGTAGAAACAATTATTCTCATTTCAAAACTTTAAGTAATATTTTTACGTTTTATCGCATCAACAACACTTTTTTGTCAATATATACAAACAAAAAAGGGTAAGCTACTTATATCGCACCGCTACAACCACATACCCTTGCTTGCTTCCACACCTGGGGGATTTTGTAGGAGCTGGTCGTATAAGACTTACCCGGCACAAAGGTAGAAAAAATTTTATAAACACCAAAACCCCGACTAACTTTTATTCAATTTTGCAATTCGCAATAAATATCGTAGTTTTGCAAAAATTAATATCCTAACAGATGAAAAAGGTTCTCATTTCACTTTTAGCATTAGCTATTTTAGGCTCGATAGCCGCATACACCATCTATAACAGCGAGTCTGCCATGTTGAAGATATATGGCTGGCTGTACGACGACTGCGTATCACAAGAGACCCACTTGTATATATCCAAACATAGCAATTACGAGGAGGTCACAGCACAGATTCATAAGGCAATTAACCAAGATAAAGGCTTTGATAAGTGTGCCGAATATGTCGATTTATCATCCTCTTTCCACAAGGGCCACTACATTCTGCGCAAAGGTATGAGTGTCAGCGACATCGTCCGTATGCTACGCAGTGGCAGCCAGACTCCTGTCAATGTCACCATCAATAATGCCAAAACTCCTGCACTGCTGGCCAAGAAGCTGGAGGGTAAAATTGACGCCGACTCTACCGAGATTATCTCTGTTATCGGCAACGATGATATTGCCAAGAGCTACGGCTTTAAGAATGCTCTGGAGATGTACTCTATCTTCATCCCTAACACCTACGAGTTCTATTGGGACACCACTGTCGAGGAGTTCCTTGCCCGTATGTTTACCGAGTACGATAAGTTTTGGACCGAGGAGCGCGATAAGAAACGTGAGCGTAGTGGTCTTAGCCGTATGGGGGTTATGACTCTGGCCTCTATCGTATATGAGGAGACCCGTCAGAGTGACGAGATGCCTCGTGTTGCCGGAGTATATATCAATCGTCTGCGCAAGGGTATGCCTTTACAGGCTGACCCAACAATCAAATACGCCCTGCAAGACTTCTCGCTGCGTCGTATTTTGAATAAGCACCTGAAGCACCCGTCACCATACAACACCTATCTTAATAAGGGCCTTCCACCAACCCCTATCTGTATGCCGGGCATCAGCGCCATCAACGCTGTTTTGGATTACGAGGAGCACAACTACCTCTATTTCTGCGCTCGCGAGACCTTTGATGGCTATCACAATTTCGCTGCTACATACGACCAGCATCTTCAGAATGCTCGTCGTTATCAGCGCGAGCTCAACAAACGAGGTATACGATAATGCCTACCACAACAAAAAAAAAGAAATGGCTGAGTGAGTGCTCAGCCATTTCTTTTTCATTCATATATACTTTTTATTTTTTATACTCCTTCACACCCTGCTCAAGGAACTTCACGAATGCATCCACATCCAAGTCAAAGGCACGAGGCTTAGCCAATCTCTCACCCTCACTATTAAGCAAGAAGTAGTATGGTTGTGAATTAACGCCAAATGTCTTTATAATGTAGTCAGTGTTAATCTCACCGATAGTCTTCAACACTTCGCCGTCTGGTTTAGTCACCCAATCCTCCTTGTATGCCTCCTCACGCACATCCATATAGAGCGCAACAATCACATACTCCTCGCTAAGCAGCTTCAGCACCTTTGGATCTGCCCAAACGTTCGCCTCCATATTTCGGCAATTCACGCAGCCCTTACCGGTAATATCCACGAATATAGGCTTACCCTCCTTCTTGGCATACTCTTTTGCCTGCTCCATATCGTAGAATCCCTGCAATCCGTGTGGCAAATCGAAGAACTCGTCATACTTCACATCTCCCAAATCCTGCTGTTGTTGATACATAACACCTGAGTTAAGACGGAAATCCTGAGTCTCCAATGGTGGCAAGTATCCCGACAAGAATCTCAGCGGTGCGCCCCACATTCCGGGCACCATATACACCACAAACGAGAATGACGCAATTGCCAACATCAGACGCAGCACCGACACATGCTTCACCTCGCTGTCGTGCTTAAATCTGAGCTTACCCAACAGATACATACCCAGCAATGAGAATATCACAATCCACAAAGCCAAATAGATCTCACGGTCCAACAAGCCCCAGCCGTATGTCATATCTGCCACACTGAGGAACTTCAATCCCAGCGCCAGCTCCACGAAACCGAGCACCACCTTTACAGAGTTGAGCCAGCCGCCACTCTTAGGCAACTGCTTAAGTGCTGTTGGGAATAGCGCAAATAGCGTAAATGGCAATGCAAACACCACCGAGAAGGCTGCCATTGTAATAATTGGTGTCCACACCTCGCCCGAAGTAGACTGAATCAACACGCTACCGATAATCGGGCCGGTACAAGAGAACGACACAAGCACCAATGTCAGAGCCATAAAGAATATACCGAGCAAACCGCCCTTATCCGCCTTCTCGTCACTCTTATTAACAAGTTTCTCCGGCATAACAATATCGAAAGCACCAAAGAACGACGCTGCGAATACCATAAACACGATAAAGAATATCACATTTGGAATCCAGTGTGTTGCCAGCCAGTTGAAGATATTAATCGTCACGCTATCGCCACCAATCAGATATGTCAATAGGATAATTATAGCGATTGGCAACGTGTACAACAACACGATAAACAATCCATACATCATAGCTCTGAATCGACCCTTCGCCACATTATCCGAACCCTTGATAAAGTATGACACTGTCATAGGAATCATCGGGAAGACGCAAGGCGTAAGCAGTGCAAACAAAGCCCAACCTACCGCAGCCATTATCGAAGCCCACAACGAGAGGTCATCATCCTCCGGAGCCTCTACCATTACTCCATTCTCGGCCACCTCAGCCGCCTTCTCCTCCACCGGAGGCTCCGTTACAATATTCTCATTATCAACCTCTTCAGGCTGCTCTGCAACGTTCTGCTCAACAGCAGGTGCAGGCTCTTGGCTCTTAGGCTGCTCCACCTGAGCCTCCTGCGCAGGCTTCACCTCTGACTCTACGCCCTTCTTCACCTCCTGTTTTGGCGTTTCAGCCGGCTTCTCAGCGGGCTTCTGCTCCACTGTCGCAGCCTCTTGTGGTGGATTCTCCACAATACCCTCCACCTTCATCTCAAACTGTGTTCTACCATCGGTGCAGTTTCCGTTATCCTCGCACACCTTACACTCCACCTTAACCTTAATCACAGTATTCTTATTCACTGCAACCTTCTGTGAGAATGTAACGCTACCGGGATAATATCCCACCATACCCATATATGGGTCCTCTTTTTTGATAGCTGTCTTATCTGCAACTACGCCTCCCACCAATTCGTAATCCGCCGATGGCTCGAATGAGAATGTTGTAGCGATTGGCACATCATACTCGTCCATATCGTACAAATGCCATCCCATTGCTGGTGAAGCTTTGAAATTGAGCTGATAGGTATTACCCTCCAGATGCACAACCTCACTTTTCCATACCAGATTCTGCATAGGCTGAGCCATAGCTGCCACAGCAGCCAACAGACTCACGAGAAGAAATGAAAATTTTTTCATTATTATCAAACTTTAAATTACCATCTTACACACGGGCACATCCCCGCATAATACAGCACAAAGGTAATGTAAAAATGGTGTTTCTGCAATAGGCACTATTCTTTTCAATAAAAAATGGGATTATCCAACCTTTAGTCGAATAACCCCACTCTTTATAGTGTGTATAACACTATCCTACTCGCCAATCTCGCCCTCAGCATCAATCCAAGGCACGTAGCGCATATCGTCGTCGGTCATACGCTCTACGTCCTCGTCGCTCAAGAGCGCAGCCTCACCGTTTGTAAATTCCATATCCTCAAAACGGTTCAGAGTCAGCTGATAGAGTGCGAAGTCATTACGACCGCCTGTATAGGTCGATTCCTTAGAATAGATACAATACAGAGCTGTAATTGTAGCCTCCTCGCCATCCTTACAGATGTTGCGGTTAGCAAAACGAGAATAACCACTTGTACGCACGATAAAGTTACCATCATCCGAGCAGAAGTAGTTGGCTGCCTCTTCCTGCGAAGCCTCCGAGTCATCGAGAGCGAGCAATGCGTCGTTATAAGTAAACATTACCGAGCCATACAAGCTACGACCTGTCGCATACTCCTGGCCATCGGCTGTGTAGTCAGTCTCGCGGAATGCCCAACGATACCAAGGCTTATTGACGATTGGTCGTGGGTCTGTATAAATCCAACTTGGATAGATATTCTCGTTTGAGCCACTCTTCATTGTAGGTGTTACCACGCCATTCTGGTCAGCCACACCTGCATAATGACACTTCAAGCCCTCGAAACGCATCAGACGGCCAAACAACATCTCGCGATTCTCCTTCGCCAAAACTGTCTTATAGTTATCCTTCGTCACAGTAATTACATCCACTGACTCTGGACTTTGCTGGAACTCTTCGAAAGTACCCACCTTAATCTCGGCAGGACCTCCTGGGAATACGTGACGGTCGATGATAGACTGAATCTCAAGGTTTGAGTTAGCATAGAACTTATGCTCTCCCGCTTTATTGTAAGACTCGCTTGGTGCGCCACCGATGTTGAGCATCATACGGTAGTTACCGATATATAAATCCTTCAGACGCACATATACCCACGTACCGTATGGGAAACGTACGCCCACATTGTTGTTGAGCTTAACCTCAATAGCACCTGTCTCATCTTGGATGTAGAGCGACTTATAGACGTTACCCTGCTCGTCATCCGATACGACCTTACCCTTGATGTAGAGGTCATCCTCCACCAACACATACTTGGTATCGTTCCAACTGCTATTCTCGCCTGTACCACTTATCGAGCCGTGCGCATTGGTAAAAATTGCCTTACACTCAGCGATAGTTATATGCTCAGCCTCAGGGAACTGAGTCTCGAATGTCGTATCGTCAAAAATCTGACGCTCAGGCACATTCTCAAAATCTTCGTAGCAACCCACCAACGCGAAGCAAGCCACTACCATTGCCAATATTTTGTTCATTTTCATATCTCTCAAATGTTTTAAGCGGTTAGAAACGGAAGTAAACATTCAGATAGTAAGTTGCACCGAACAGATAGAAATACTTAGAGTCGAAACGGCTATAAGTTGTCATACTATCCTTTGTTGTGCGCTCTCCGTCAGGACCCATAACGATTGTCTTGTCGGTCACCTTGTTAAGACGCATCTGCTCGTAACCACCTGTACGAATCGACTTATCGTGTGTCAGGTTCTTCACCTCAAGGCTGAAACCAAGCTGGTACTTATACTTCACGTACCAAGTCTTACCGATACTTGCCGAGAGAGTGAATGCATCGCCCAACGACTCCTGACGACGAATCTCCTCAATCTTACCTACAACCTCTGCCTTCTGACGACCAGACTCCAAGTTCTTGAAATCATACGACGACATAATCTTCTGGGCCAAGTAATCTGTACGATACATAGGGTTCATCGAGAGGTACAAGTTGTCGTAGTAGTTCAGGTTGGCATTGATAAACCAGCTTGTACCGCTACGGAACGAGAGACCCACACTCACAGCAGTCTGTGGAGTGCTCTCAATCTTCATACCCTTCCAATTAACCTTACTCTTCACAACATCCGATGCCGAGTTATCAATCATCTGAGTAAACTCTGGGTTCGATGTATACTCATAATCGCCATAGCTTACTGCACCTACGAATGACAAGCCGTATGCGATAGGCACATTCACACCCAACTCAACACCCATATAACGCTTGTCGATACCACTCATCGCAAAGTTGGTAAATGAGCTCTGAGTATCATCATAGAACGATATAACCTTCGACTGGTCCATAATCTCGGTGTAGTAACCCGACAGACGAGCCTTCATCCACGATGTATTGAGATTGTATGTCAAATCTACACCCCAAACCTTCTCAGGTGACAGACCTGGAGTGAGCTGGTTGCGTGTACGAGCCGACACAAAGGCGTCGCGGAAGAGTGTAGGGTTCTGCATAATAGTTGCCGAAGCCTCCAAAGAGTGAGCACCGTTGAACTGATACTTCAGATTAAGCTTACCCTTATATGTGAGCTCATTAATCTTCTCTGACTCACCGAGTGATGTCTTACCAATATTTACATTACCCAAAGCATCTGTTGCAGCCTCTGTCGTAAAAAGACCCTTCTCCCACAGACCCTCACGCCAAATGCTTGAGAAGCCCACCTCAGCACCTACATTTGCCGAGAAGCCACCGAACTGCATATTGTATGCAGCCCACAACTGACCCTGACGAACATGTGCATAGTAGTCGTAACCATACTTGTCGCCCTCCTTTACAGCCTGTGCGTGGCCGTGAGCATTATAATATGCCATATTGTTCTGATAAGCTACTGCATCTGCACCGAAATCACGCTCCGCAAACTTATCAATATCCAACCAATAGTCACCACCGAGCAAATCCTTAACCTCGCTGTAATACTCTGTGCGGTTCATACGCAGACGCACACCTCCCATAAGCTCCGAGCCATTGCGGAATGTGTGGTTGAGCTGAGCTACGAAGTTAAAGTCGAGCTGGTCAGTATGACGCTCCTCAACCATAGCTGCCGAGCGACGACCACCATACTGCTGATCCACAGCCTGCTGCTTGTTGGTCTGAATCATACCATCCCAATCCATACGACCTGTCCACTCATGCAAAGCATTCTTGTACTGTGATGTAAGTGTCTCGATGTCGGTCTCAGTATATGAAAGTGGATCGCCATTATACTCATCTAAAGCATTTACAGCCATATGACGCACCAACTTATTTGCGTAATATGAAGGCAGCTTACGATAGTAGTCAGGACGTGGGTCCTCACCGCGCCACCAAGTAAGTGCCGAGTAGCCGTTCTTACCGAAGCGCAGCGATGTAGCTGCTGTCAGAGCTGTACGCTCAGAGATTTGCCACTTATAGTTAAGCATTGCAATAGGCTCGTGCATATCTCTTACGCGTGCATTACGGTCATCACCCATCTGCAAACCTACGTTAGGGTTGTAGTAGTTGCTACCGAACAAATCATAAGCCTCCTGAGTAGATGCCTGCTGCGCACCACGCTGCGTAGGAGCACCCAAAACGGTAAGACCGAGTGTATGACCAGAGTTCCACTTCTTCTCTACTGATGCAAAGTACGCAAAAGCGTTATAGTATACGCCATCCACATATCCATTACCGCCCTGACGTGTCGATACCGAGAAGCCGTATGACCAACCGTTATCCAACGCACCCGATGCGTATGAGAGCATCACACGGAAACGATATAGCTGTGTAGCATTTACCACACTGGCACGGAAACCCTTACGCATCTGCGATGCACGAGCGTTGATGTTGGTCGTACCACCGATGTTACCCACACCCACATCGGCCATCTGCAAGCCGTATGTAGACTCCTGGTTACGTGTAGCGTCGTTTAGACCACTCCACAACGACCAAGGACCATAACCTGTGATAGCATCGTTGAAACGAATACCATTCAGGTAAATATCCTGATAAGGCGAGTCGTAACCACGCACATTGAAACGCATCTCGCTGAAACGATACGATGCGATGTTATTGAACACATCCTTTGATGCCGAGAGCGACGAAGGCAACGAGCTTGTGTCACCTGCCGACTCCGAATCGGTGTCAAACTCCGCAAATATAGAGTCATCCACCGAGCCTACAAGCGATGGCACGATAGCCACCTGGTGCAAATCCTTCACAGTCTCATACACTCTGACGTGCATCTGTGAGTTCTCAAAGTCATGAGCCTCAAAACGCAAAGTATACTCACCTGCTGGCAAGTTACTGAACTCGAACTCACCACTCTCTGTCGTTACGGTCTCAAATTGAGTTCCCTCAACTACGACCTTCACGCCACTGACAGCCTCACGTCCTTCACGAGAGACCACCACACCCTTTACACCCGACTGCTGAGCAAACGTTGCCACCGCTGCGAGCACAAGAGCTGCTGTTAGTAAAAATTTCTTCATATCGTAATGTTTGTAAATTATTTACCTATATAAATATATACGGGTAGGTGGTCACTAAATCCGTTCTGGAAGTTATTTCCCACAAACGTACGCAACGGATAACCCTTATACTGTCCCTCCTGCTGAATTAGATATGGACGGTTAAATATATTACCGTAATACTTCGACTTAGGAGCCTTCTGCAACTTGAGCTTACCTGTCGAGCCTGTTGCCAAGTTCTCTGTTACTACGATGTTATCAAAGAGATTCCACTTATCCTGATATGCCAACGTACCCAATCCTGCACGCAACATCTCGTTGAATGGATTGAAGAAATCGCCCTCAACGAGCTGCTTCATCTTACCCTTTGCACCCAGAGTCTCCTCGACACTCTTATCTGTTGCATCGTCGTTAAAGTCACCCATAGCCACAAACTTTGTGTTAGGGTCCTTTGCCAAGAACTCATCCTTAATCTCACGAATCTGTCGTGCACACGCCTCACGCAAGTAAGCCGAAGCATACTGTCCGCCACGACGTGATGGCCAGTGCGACACAAGGAAGCAGAAAGGCTCATCATCTATCGTACCCCACATAATCACCAAATCACGTGTACGCAATGTAGGATTCTCTGGCACGATAAGCTTGCGGTTGTCACAACCCTCCATCTTAAAGACATCGGCACGATACAGGAACGCCACGTCGATACCGCGCGCATCTGGCGAGTCAAAGTGGCAGATACGATACTTCGCCGGAGCCAATTTTGGCAACGCCACCACATCCTCCAATACAAGGCGGTTCTCCAACTCAGTAACGCCGATAACGATAGGATAATCCTTCTGGATAGCAGCCATATCGAACAACACGCGCTCGATATTTGCCATCTTACAGTCGTACTTGTACTGATTCCACTGTTTCTCACCCTCTGGCGTAAACTCGTCATCGTGAGTATCAGGGTCGTTATACAAGTCAAAGAGGTTCTCCAAGTTGTAGAACGCCACCATATAAGGCTTCTGTGCCATAGCCACCGTAGAGGCTACAACCAACGCCAACAGTAATAGTGTCTTTTTCATCTTGATACTATATTAATTATTAAACTTTCCTAAAACCACATCGAGCGATTATTCTGTCGCTTCACTTCATCCTCCACAGCGTCATTCAGCATTGGGAAGAACTCAAATCCCACTATCTTCTCCAACTCCTCAACGCTCATAAACCACTCATCCTTCAGCACTGTACTTGAGCCCGAATCGTGGTGCGGAATAAATATTGCTATGGCCTGCAACTCGTCAGCATTAGTAATATCCGCTATCTTCTTACCCGAATCTCCCTTAACGGTTTTCAGCAGAAGCTTATAATAGTGTGAAGGTATCGGACAACGTTTTCCGCTACTATCTGTTGTGGATGTTGCAATTGACGAGTCGTGCTTACCCTTGAAATATGCACCTGTTACGACATACAACGTATCATAACACCACTCCGAGCGCACTTTACCCTCCAGACTACCCCACAACGTAGAGTTGAAACGACCCAGCTGAGGAGTCATATTCGTCACATAGAAGGTCTGGTCCATCATCTCCTGCGAGCACTTTCTATCCGCCGCTGCAATCTGGTGTCCACGGTTATATGGGCTTTTGTAGTAGCCATTCATCTGCTGATTAGCCGCCACAGTTGGCTCTTTTGTAAATTCGCTGTTGTCGCGATTTGCCGAGCCGTTTGTATATAGCAGATGCATTGGATACGCCACCCACTCAGCAGCCATATACTCCGGATTGTAACATATCGTATAGTTACGTACGTTACTCTTTGCACCCACCTTTGCCGAGTAGCTGCGATAGATATATCCATCCCTCACATCACACACCGGCAACTCTGGCCACTCTCTTGAGAATGCTATGCTTGCGTCATAAGACTCCTGCGTTAGGCGCAACGTCTGAGAGCCTGCCCCCTCAAACGCCACTACAATACTTGCCTTGCGCGAAGCTCCCGACGAATTCTTCTCAAAATATAGGAACAATGTGCGTGAGTTCTCGCCCTCTGCCATCACTCCCGACACCTCACTCGCTCCGCCGGAGAAGTGACACCACTCGCTACCTTCGGCAATCGTTACGGTATATTTAGTACCCTGTTGTGCGGTCAGCACCACAGCGCAATTTGTGCTTGTACCCTGCACCACCTCTTGTGCAAGATGAGCCGAAGCTGCTACTCCGTCATCGCTCTTGCCACAGGCAACGCCCCAAGCCAACAACACCGCCACCGTTACCACCTTAGCAACCGATGTCCACCAACGCATCATATCTCCCGTCAAATTATATCGTTGTTTCACTATTTAGGCTTTAGGCCCTTGGGCAGTTTCCCACCCAAGAGCCATTATCCTAAATTGCTTTATTACATATAAGTCACCTTAATCTTTGCAATGTATGCACGGTGATTCTTGTCAGTACCGGTTGTAGTGAACTTCACACTACCAGCCTCGCCTGACCAGCTACGTGTTGCAGCCTCTGCCGAGAACTCGCCACAATCAGGCTCCATATAGTAGTGGTTGTCTGCAAACTCAATATCGATTGCTGTGATAACCTTACCATTAGAAGCTGTTACAGTCATTGTTGCACCATTCTGATACAGACGAACTGCGTTACCTGATGTGTAGTATGCAGGAGCAGTACCTGCCGATGCCTGATCAAACTTTACAGTGATATTCTCATCCATCACAAGTTCCTTCACAACTGCAGCATTTGCCCAGCCCTGTGCCGACATCACCTTCTCTACTGATACAACCTCGCCACCGCCTGAAGACTGCTTAAGCTGAGTTACAGCGATTGTGTGTGAAAGTGAGCCGCAAGCTACGGTAACTGTTGCACTGATTACTTCGTCAGTCTCATTTGCACCTGCCGAGATAGTCACTACGCCGTTAGCGTATGAAGCCGAGATAGCTGCGTTGTCTGATGTTACGGTTACGCTCTCAGTAAGATTATATGCATTCAAAGCAACATTTACGCTCTGACCTGCTGCTCCCAAAGTAACAGCTGCACTCTCTGGGCTCCAGAAAGCACGTGTACCTGGAGACTGAAGGCTTACAAAGATAGCGTTCGTGCCCTGTGGAGAACCATTATATGATGTACGGATAGTCTCGATTACAATATCATCACCGAGCTTTGCACCTGACTCTGCCCAATACTGCTGAGCACCGGTTGGGCTGCACAAACCATAGATATATACAGTACCTGTATCATCTGTAAGATCAAAGTTACCGTATGTAGTATTTGCTACCTTGGTGATTGTACCCGACAAACGATATGTTACGCTCTCGCTCTCTGCTGCTGCCAAGAACTGAGCCACCGTTACAACATCTCCTGGCTCGATTGGCTGCTCAGGCTCCTCAGGCTCCTCAGGCTCCTCAGGCTCCTCAGGCTCCTCAGGAGTCTCGCCTGTTGGAACAACGTGTGTTGCGATGATATTTACGTCAGTATCACGAGTCTGATATATGGTATATCCATAGATATCCACCACAGTACCATCCAACTCATCTGGACACATTGCCGCTGTTGGATATGACACAGAGCCCTGTGCTGTTGAAGCACCCTCCAACTCAACATTCCAATAGTTACCACTCTTAACGAGCTTACCTGTCATCTTCACATACTTGATATATGTTGATGTAAGGAATGCGTCAGCTGCTGCACCATCCATCACCACTGGCTCTGGGTGAGTAAATGCGTCGTCGTGACCAACCTTTGTTGCCACAGGGTCAGCGAGCTGTGGTACGCTACGGTAAGCACCTATTGAAGCCGATACAGTTACCTTATCACCTACTACCAAACCTGGGTCTGCACCTGCATAAGCCAAGATATAGCTTGTACCATCAGTCAAGAGATATGAACGAGCCGAAACAGCCACAACAGTTGATTCCTTAACCTTTACGGTTGTACCCTGTGCCAAGCCAATAGCCTCAGTAACGGTTACCTCGTCACCTGCTGGCTCCTCTGGAGTACCGCTACCCTCGCTGAGGGTTACATCCTGTGTTGCAGACTCTGCCACACCCAATACAACGTCATCCAAACGATATACTGAAGCTACATCTACTGAGAACTTCACAGAGAGCTTAGCAGGAACCTCTGTCAGACGGAATGTAGCCGAAGCATCGTTCCAAGTACCATCCAGGTTATCGCCATCAGCGAATGAGTATGTAATCTCTGACCAAGTAGCATTATCCGCTGAGAGATATACGTGGAACTCTTCGTACTTAAATACAGAGTCGCCACTCTGAGTATATTTCTCTGCACCGAAGGTCATCATAAATGTATCCTCGCCCGCTGGCAAAGTAATATCGCGAATCTCAACATAGTTACCCTCCTTACCGAAGAATAGGTTGTTCAAACCTGAGCCTTCGTAAGCTGAGTAGTTACCGTTAGAGGCAGAGTTTGCACGAACAGTTACGTTCTTTGAGTCGTATGATACAGTTGCAGCGCCATCACCTACTGCATTACCGTAGTCTGCGCTCATATATGGCCAGTAGCCGCTTGCATCCTTTACAGCCTCCTTCTTATCGAAGTTATCTGTGAAGAAGCTACCCTCAATAGGTGTGTCAGGAGTATCTGGAGTCTCTGGCTCGTTAGGGTTCTCTACACCCTGCGCAAGGTCGATAAGCTGAGCACCCTCGCCACCAGACTGCAGCTGCAAGTCATCCAAACGATATACCGATGCTACGTCAGCCGATACCATAATAGAGAGTGTCGAAGGCACTGATGCCAAACGGAATGAAGCCTTAGCATCGTTCCAGCGACCTGACAACTCGTCACCCTCCTCAAATGCATACTCAACCTCCGACCAGAGAGTGTTGTCGGTTGAGATGTAAACGTGGAACTCGTCATTGTTGAATGTTGAGTCGCCATCCTGAGAGTACTTCTCTGAACCGAATGACAATACGAAGCAGTCGCCCTCCGCTGGGAGCTCAATACCGCTAACTGTCACGTAGTTGATACGTGCACCGAAGAAGAGGTTATTCAAACCTGAACCTGCATAGTCTGAGTAGTTGCTATCAGATGCTGAGTTAGCACGAACAGTTACGTTAGCCGACTCGTATACAACGTTAGCTGCACCGCTACCCTGTGGGTTGGTGTAGTCTGCTGCTGTATCCTTGAGCCAAGGCCAATAATTTCCATCCTTTACAGCCTCCTTCTTATCGAAGTTATCTGAGTACACTACCTCCAAAGGCTTAATCTCCTCCTCAGTAGCTGACTGCGATACGGTCAATTTCTCTGTATCCCACTCGCCGTATGTCGGATGAAGGGAGCTTACACGGATGATTGCCTCACGAGCCGAGCCTGAGTTGTTGGCTGCAACGCTCACTGTCAGAGTGTGCTGACCTGCACCACCCTTCTGTGGTGTAACGGTCACCCAATCAGCTGATACAGGAACATCAACCTTCCAATCAGCGTCTGAAACCAAGTCAAATGTCTTACTCTCCTCTGCCTGAGTAAAAGCAAGTGTCTCGACAGACAGTTCTACATCCGGGTCAAGGAATGTAGTACCATTCTCACTGTCATCACACGCGGTAAAAGCGAACGATGCCACCACCGCTGCTATCGCCATAAATGACTTAAAAAAAGTGTTTTTCATAAAATTTGGTTATTAAAATTTGTTAAACTTTGTATTTTGTATTTTGTATTTTTTTGTTGTCTACTTGTCTAAATCCTCACTATGCCGAAAGAGCCTTGCGAGACAACCTCTTAACTATATATAGTTAATCGGACCTCAAAGGTAACTATTTTTTCCCTATCAGCCAAACTATATGAAGTATTTATAACTATTTCTTAACAAAACACTCTAAAATGAAACTAAAAGGTGAAAACTAAAAACTGAAAAGTGAATTACTAATTACTCATTACTAATTACTCATTACAACAAAAAAAATGGGTAGTCCAAAATCTTGGACCACCCAACTTTACCCGAACGCATATAAGAAGTGGAATTTCAAGGCTTGCGAACTTTGAAAAAACGCAGCATACTCGGCGTATGTGAGGAACTTCAAACAAAAAAAAGGTCGGATAACCCGAAAGCTACCCGACCCATACTTGCCGAAAACTTGGATAAAATGAGGGATTTCAAGGCTTGCGAAGAGTGAGAAACCGCAGCATACTCGGCGTATGTGAGGATTTCGAACTCGAGCGTAACGCAGAAATCACCATTTTAGGCGAGTTTTCGTGATTTGCTATTTTACTGCATTAACAATTGCCTCAAATGCCTTAGGCTCGTTCATCGCCAAGTCTGCCAAAACCTTACGGTTCAAAGCGATACCCTTAGCGTTAACTTTACCCATAAACTCTGAATAAGTCATACCGAAAGCGCGAACTGCAGCGTTGATACGTGTAATCCACAATGAGCGGTATGTTCTCTTTTTAATCTGGCGGTGTGCATAAGCATACTGCAGACCCTTCTCGACAGTATTTTTCGCTACTGTCCAAACGTTTCCCCTTGAACCAAAGTTACCTTTGGCAAGCTTCAAAACCTTCTTTCTTCTTGCGCGTGACGCAACAGCATTGACTGAACGTGGCATAGTAAAATAAGTTTTTGATGGAACTCATAGCGGCGTGATTCTCTCACACTCTTTAGGGCTATTCTGTCCCGGTTGTTAATAAATAAAGTTCTGTTTGTCAGCTAATTACTTAACCAACAAATTCTTGATCTTAGCCTCGTCGGCTGCAGATACAGTTGAAGAGTAACAAAGGTTACGCTTCTGCTTCTTAGTCTTTTTTGTCAGGATGTGACTGTGATAAGCGTGCTTACGCTTGATCTTACCTGTGCCGGTGAAAGTAAAACGTTTCTTTGCAGCGGCATTTGTTTTCATTTTTGGCATTTTCGTAATTGTTTTTAGTTAAACATAGCGTGCAAAGGTAAATATTTTTTTCTAATCTCCCAAATCTCCCCGATTTTTTCCACACAAAACAGCCTAATATTCAACTTTGAATTTTGAATTTTGAATTTTGAATTCTATTTTTGTCCTATCAGACAAAATAGCTATGATTCACGCAAAAGATATACACAAAAGTTTTGGCGATTTGGAGGTGCTGAAGGGTGTCTCGCTCGATGTTCGCCGCTCCGAGGTTGTCTCTATCGTTGGTCCGAGTGGTGCGGGTAAGACTACTCTGTTGCAGATTCTCGGCACTCTGTCGCCTATGGACAGCGGCTCGCTCACCATCAATGGCGAGCAGGTCAATCAACTCAAAGACAACGCCTTATCCGACTTCCGCAACCGTCATATAGGCTTCGTTTTTCAGTTTCATCATCTCCTGCCGGAGTTCTCGGCGTTGGAGAATGTTATGATGCCGGCACTCATTGCTCGTCGCCCTCTGAAGGAGGCTGAGCGAGAGGCAAAGGAGCTTCTCAAGATGATGAATCTCGCGGAACGTATCTCTCACAAGCCCAGCACGTTATCGGGCGGTGAGCAGCAACGTGTCGCTATCGCACGAGCCATTATGAATCGTCCTTCGTTACTTCTTGCCGATGAGCCTTCTGGCAACCTCGACACAAAGAATCGCGAGGAGATTCACTCTCTCTTCTTCCGTTTGCGTGATGAATTGGGTCAGACCACCCTCATCGTTACGCACGACGAAAGCTTAGCCGCTATGGCTGACCGCAAGATAACTATGCGTGACGGCAAAATCTTATAAGCTATGGACCGCCAGGAACTCAGGGAGTTGCTTGACCATCTCCACGACAAATACAACTGCCCCGACTTTATCGAGGCTGACCCTATCAGCGTCCCCCACTCTTTCACCGACCGCCACGACCGCGAGATAGCCGGTTTTATGGCTGCCACCATCGCCTGGGGCAACCGCAAGGCGATTGTCAAGAGTGCCCACCGTATGATGCAGTATATGGACTACTCGCCTGCCGACTTTGTCCTCAACGCCTCCGAGAAGGAGTTGCAGAGCCTCGCGAGCTATGTCCACCGCACCTTTAATGGCGAAGATTTCATCGACTTCGTTCGCTCTATCCGCTCTCTTACCGAGCGTTTCGGTGGTATTGGAGAGTTCTTCGAGCAGAGCTATGCTGAGCATCAAGATATGGCAAAGGTGCTTTCGGCGTTCCGTCGCGAGTTCTTCTCTGTGCCACATAACACCCACTGCGAGAAGCACCTCTCATCTATTGATAAGGGTGCTGCCTGCAAGCGACTCAATATGTATCTTAGGTGGTTTGTCCGCCGCGATGAGCGAGGCGTGGATTTTGGCTTATGGCAGAGAATCCCTATGTCGGCACTCTACCTCCCTTTGGACGTTCATACGGGCAATATGGGACGTGCTTTGGGGCTTCTCACGCGTCGCCAGAGCGACTGGAAAGCTACGGTGGAGATTACCCATTCGCTTCGCGAGTTTTGTGCCGATGACCCCGTAAAATACGACTATGCACTCTTTGGTGCGGGCATTGATGGTTTTCTAAAGGAGTAAACTATGGCACGAGGCAGTGGCTTTACCTTCAAGCAGTTTCACATCGACCATAGCCGCTGCGCTATGAAGGTCGGCACCGATGGTACTCTGCTCGGTGCGTGGGTGCGACTGTCCGACACCACTCGCTCTATCCTTGATATAGGCACAGGAAGCGGCTTAATAGCTATTATGACCGCTCAACGCTCTTCCGAGGCTCACATCACCGCTATCGACATTGATGCCGATTGCGTGGCTCAGGCACACGACAACGCCTTAGCCTCACCCTGGAGCGACCGCATCAGCGTTCAGCACACCTCGCTGCAGGACTTCACTACCGAGGAGCGTTTCGACGTCATCGTGAGCAACCCACCCTATTTTATCGACTCGCTCACCTCGCCCGACGCAGGGCGTACCACAGCACGCCACACTGCCACATTGCCATTTGAGGAGCTTGTCAGCGGCGTGAAACGGCTTTTGGCTCCCGACGGACACTTCTCACTCATCCAGCCCACCGCAGAGGCTCAGCGATTTCTCTCTGCCGCACGTGGTGTACTCTTTCTCTCTCGCCGCTGCGACGTTAAACCCAAGCCTTCGAGCGATGTGAAACGTGTTATGATGGAGTTCTCTCTCTCGCCACAGCTACCTCCCACAGCGGAGCAACTCACCATCGAGAGCGACACCCACCACGACTACACCGACGCTTATCGTGCCCTCACGCAGGACTTCTATCTGAAGATGTAAAAAGTGAAAAGTGAAAGGTGAAATAAACTACTCTTTACTAATTATAAAATAAAAGGTCGCTCAAAATCGAGCGACCTTCTATTTTTATATTGTTGAATTACTCAGCCAAGCAGTCTGTCTGAACACAACCTACGCTACCGTTTCCGTGCAATACGTAAACATACATATATACACCATCCTTCGAAGCACGCAAAGCAACGTCAGTTGTACCACCTGCAGAAGCTGCATTCCACTCCAAAGCACCTGTGCTGAATGGAACTACGCCAGCCTGGAAGTGTGCGAGTGAAGTAACGTCAGCCATATAGATAGCTGCATCACCCAATGCCCAAGTAAAGTAAGTATCACAAGCTGTTGCTACATAGTAAGCACCGTTGAACTGCTCAACGTCGATACATACAGCACCGCAGTTAGAGTTAGTTGTTACCTGGATAGCCTGAGCAGTACCACCCTCAGCCCATACGAAGCAGTTGCTTGAGTAACCTGTCATGAAGTAAGGAGCACCTGGGTTCATATCACGGTAGATAACATCACCATTGTTGTTGTCAATCTTATCAGTGATTGAGCCGGCAGCAATCTTAGACCAAGTACCACCGTCAGCAACACCACCTGCTACCTGATACAACAAATGACCTGTTGTACCTGATGACCATGGAGAGTACATCAAAGTAATACGAGCATCGCCATAAACGTCACCGATTACAGACATATCATTACCATACTCCTGGCTTGCACGAGTGATGAATACCTCCAAAGTACCATCAATACCCTTCATACGACCGATACGGAAGCCATCAGCCTCAGCGTATGAGCTAACAACCAAGTTACCTGCATCATCAGCTGTGATGGTTGCATTAGCACCTGCCATCTCACCCAAATCAACAGTACCTACATACTCACCTGTCAAAGCGTTCAAAACAACAGGAGCAGCCTTAGGAGCACTTACTACCAAGTAATCACCCAAAGCAGCGATAGAAGTAGCACCGGCTACGATCTCGCTGATAGGCTTATTCCAAAGAGCAGTAGGGCTAGTCAAACGCATACCGTGCTCCTGGAGAGCAACACCCTGAGCCTGAGTTACAGTGATAACGATCTCGTTGTCGTCAGCCTTAACTGCGATAGTACCTACACGCTCAGCACCTGTATTAGCAGCAACTGTAATCTTAGCTACATCACCCTCAACAACACCTGACAACCAATCAACAGCAGGAACAACCTCCAACTCGTCATCATCAGTTGTGAACGCTACCTCATAAGTAGCCTCGTCCTTTGTAGCATCAACTGCGAGTGCTGACTCCTCAGCAGAGATAAACTTACCGATATATACGTTGAGTGCCAATACTGAGCTCTGGTTCTCATCACCGAAGTAAATCAAAGCCAACTCACCCTCCAAGTCTGCACAGTTAGCGTGAGACTCAGCAGGAGCAGTAATCTTCAACACCTTAGTAGCCTTATCATAAGAAGCATTCCACTCGTCAGGAGTAGTAACAACAGTCTTCAATACGCCTACTGCCTCCAACTGGAACTCGCGAGTCTCGCCCATCTTAAATGCAGCCTTCTCCAACTGCTCCTCACCCGCAAAGCGGATGTACATCTCGCTACGCAACTCAATCTCGAGCTTCTCGCCATTGAGGAATACGAATACAGCTGTGTTAGTCTCCTCGTCAACATAAGCCTCCTTGAACAAACCACCAGCACCGCCAGAAGTAGTTACAGGAGTTCCGTCTGGAAGAAGTACACGCTCGTAAGTCTCGCCATTGTCGTAGCTAACCTCCCAGTAACCGGTCTCACCCTCCATTACAACACGCATAAGAGGAGTGTTACCCTTATCACCCTTCACGAGGATACGCTTACCGTCAACCTCGATGAATGAAGTTACGCCATCCTTAGTAACAGCCCAGTAGTACTGACCGTCAGCCTCGTCAAGCATAATAGTAACGGTTACACCGTCCTTACCAGCCTCACCATCCTTACCGTTAGAGATAGTGATTGACTCACCGTTGGTGAAGAATACCTCATAGCCGGTCTCACCCTCAACGATGCGAGAAACGTAAACGTTGCTCTGCATTGCATCCACTAAAGTCTGGATACCAGCGATGTCCTGGTTCATAGCCTTAACAGTAGCCTCGAGCTCTGTCAAACGCTGATCCAACTCATTGAGTTTGTTGTTGATGCCTGTATCGTCATAATCCTCACAAGAAGCGAAGAGCATACCTACGGCAGCAACCAAGTAGAATAGTTTTTTCATAATGTAATTTTTAATAATTTAGGTTAATCAATATCTATTCGTTCAAAATCTGCTATATATAATATATAAATGGTATGGTTCCGAGTCTCTACCTCCAACCACCATTTAGCCCCACCAGGGACTATGCACATACTTTATGGAACAAAGATAATAAAAAATATATATCATTTCCAAACAACTCGAAAAAATTTTTTACATTATTTTCAAATCTTGCTAAAAAAGTTTAGAATGTTTGGCTATTCAGCATCAAAAATCTCATCAAGCCTATGATTTTTGCCTAATTTTGCTTAACTTTGCACAGAGTGTGCTCTAAAAACACAACTTTTACTAACCCACTGAACATTTATGGTCAAGACAAATTTCCTCGACGCATTAGAGAGCGGCAACAAGTCTGCTCAGCTCAAACGCGAGATTCTGCGTCGATATATGAAGAATGGCGGCGAGAGTATTGCCGACCTTAGCCGCGAGCTCGGTCTGAGTGTTCCGACACTTACAAAGATTGTCAGCACTCTGATTGAGGAGGACTTCGTTTGCGATTTGGGCAAGCAGGTTGCCACAGGTGGTCGTCGCCCAAGCATATATGGCTTAAACCCCTCTGCAGGCTACTTTATGGGCGTCGACATCAAACGCGACGTGGTAGTCATCGGCATCATAAACTTCCGTGGCGATATGGTCGTTCAACGCCAATATCCCTTCACTATCGAGAACACCCGCACCTCGTTTGACCGTCTGTGCGAGCTGATTAACTCATTCATCGCCACAGCACGTATCCGCCGCGAGAAACTCTTCGCTACGGGTATCAACATCCCCGGACGTATCAACCCCGAGACGGGCTATTCATACTCCTACTTCTTCTTCGACGAGAAACCCGTAACAGCTGTCTTGGAGGAGCGTTTAGGCTGCCGCGTATACATCGAAAATGACTCACGTGCAATGGCTTACGGCGAGTATGTATATGGCGTAGGTAACTCCGAGCAGAATATGATTTTCTTGAATCTGAGTTGGGGATTTGGTATCGGTATGATTCTCGGTGGCGAGCTCCACTACGGCAAGTCGGGCTTCTCGGGCGAGTATGGACACTTCCCGTTCTTCGACAACGAGATAATTTGTAGCTGCGGCAAGCGTGGCTGCCTCGAGACCGAGGTCTCAGGCTCGGCTGCACACCGACTATTTATGGACAATCTGAAGCAGGGCAAGATTTCGATGCTTTCGCCAATTTATGAGCGAGGAGAGATAATCTCTGTACGCGACATTTTAGACGCTGTCGACAGCGAAGATATGCTCGCTATAGAGGTTATGGAACAGATAGGTTCGTCGCTTGGTCGTGCCATAGCAGGATTGATTAATATGTTCAATCCCGAGGTTATTGTTTTGGGTGGAACTCTCTGTTCTGCAACTGATTATCTACTTCCACCTATCAAGAGTGCCATCAACAAATACGCCCTTAACTTTGTATCGAAAGATACAGCCATCAAGGTCTCAAAGTTAGGCGAGTCGGCAGGTCTTATAGGCATCTGTGCCATCACTCGTAACCGCACATTAGGCTTATAGCAAAAGAGATTAAAAAGATATAAATTTACAACACAATGGAACAAGCACTAAAACAGACCAAGCGTTCGCCGCTCTGGTGGGTACCCTCTGCGTACTTTGCTATGGGATTACCACTGATTCTCATCAATCTGGTAGCCCCACTTATGTTTAAGGATTTCGGCATTTCCGATGCTCAAATCGCCTTCTGGACATCGTTACTCATCCTCCCCTGGTCGCTCAAACCATTCTGGAGCCCACTGATGGAGATGTATCGCACCAAGAAGTTCTATGTCGTTACCACTCAGATTGTTTCGGGCGTGTCATTAGCCCTCATTGCGATGGCTCTGCCACTCCCCGACTTCTTCCCATACGTAGTGGCTATTATGACCGTATTAGCATTTAGTGGAGCTACACACGATATTGCTCTTGATGGCGTTTATATCACCGAGCTAAACAAGACGCAACAGGCTCAATTTGTGGGAATACAAGGCATGTGCTACAACGCCGCAAAAGTTACAGCAACCGGAGTGCTAGTATGGTTAGCAGATTTTCTGATAAACTATTACAAGGAGAACAACTATACAGACTTATGCGCGGCTATTAATTCGTGGGGTGTCATCATGCTTATCAGCGGTATATTGCTGATTTGCTTGGGTTTATACCACTGGCGCAGACTTCCTTCAGGAGGTGCAAGCCACAGCAGCCACTCTTCTGCCTCAGAGACGTTGCTCGAAACGTGGAATGTCATATTACTTTTCTTCAAGAAGAAATTTATATGGATCTATATTGCATGGATTGTATGCTACCGCTTTGCTGAAGGTTTCGTTATTAAGATTGTACCTCTTTTCCTCAGCGCTGACGTCGCAAACGAAGGTCTTGGTTTGACTAAGACAGATATCGGAATTTATGTCGGCACATTCGGAACAATAGCCTTTATTATAGGCTCAGCATTGGGCGGACTTTTCATCTCTAAGATTGGCCTTAAAAAAGCAATTTTCCCACTTTGCTGTATATTCAACATACCATTCGTTGTGTATGCATTGTTAGCAATCTTCCAACCTCAAAATCCGTTCCTTATATGCAGTGGTATTGTCTTTGAATATTTCAGCTATGGCTTTGGTTTTGTGGGACTTACACTATTTATTATGCAACAAGTTGCACCGGGTAAGCACCAAATGGCACACTACGCCTTTGGCTCGGCTCTTGCCAACTTAGGCTTTATGCTTCCGGGTATGATTTCGGGTTATATCAGCGACCATATAGGTTACCAACAGTTCTTCATTTGGGCTCTGGTTAGTGCAATCCCTGCATTTATCCTTACATGGCGTCTTCCATTTACCCATCCCGACACTAAGGAGCAGGTTAAGGAGGTATAATTGCCCACAACACCATTATCCAACTAAAGAGTTGCCCTCGTGGTAGCTCTTTTTTTTATTCCTAAACAAATAATATCACGGCCAAAACTTTCTGAAATTTTTTATTTTGGTTATTTTATCACAAATAACAACCTAACACACTAATAATCAACCACTTAACAAAACTATGTTGAAAATATCTTATTAAAATTTATTTAAAAAGTTTTGTAATCTAAATAATTTAATTTATTTTTACGGATGATTACGACTATAACTATATCAAAACAACAATAAACACAATGAAGAATCTAACGATTTTAGCAGTTCTCATGGCCTGTATCGGCCTGAATTTCAGTTGCAAAGAGGAGGTCAATCCGACTTATGTATTCCCAGATCCTGAGACTACACCACAAGCGGTCATCACTCCTGTTGAGAAGAGTACAACATCTGTCACCGTACTCATCAAATCACTCTATGCTGATGAGTGTGCATACTACTACACCGAAGGTGAGACTCTCTCTATGAGTGCCGACGAGGTTTTTGCACAGGGTACAGTTATCGATGCTGAAGAAGGTATCAACATCACCATCACCGACCTTACCCCTGCAACCGCTTACACTGTCGTTGCAGCAGCACGTGACCAGTTCAAGAGCACAGTTTGCTCTCCTGTTACTGTCATCACCACAAGTGACGCTCCTGAGTCAAACTATCCAAAGCGACTCTCTTTCGAGCCTTTCGAGCGTCAGTTCTCTGATGGTGGCGTAGCTAAGGGTTATATTGCTGTTGCCGACTTGAAGTCTAACAGTAATCTTCGTTTCCGTCCTACTCACCTCGACCCTGCAAAGACTCCTACTGCAGCATTTGAGTACTTCAAGGGTTTGGGCATGGGTACTCCTTACGTAGTATCTAACGGTGGTTACTTCTGGGATGGCGCATCACTCAGCCTCTGCATCACCGATGGTGAGGTTAAGTCTATCGCTACTCAGCTTGCATATCCTGACGACGCTTCTGGTAACCAGATTACCGCTTACCCTGTTCGCGCAGCTTTAGGTCAGATGGCTGACGGTTCATTCGAGGCTACTTGGGTTTACTGCATTGGTGGCAAGCCATACTCATTCCCATCACCACTCGACAACGACGAGATTACTCATACCTTTATGACAAGTGCTCCTACCACAAGCACCCCTGGCGCAGAGCTTTGGGAGCCTGAGCAGGCTATCGGTGGCGGTCCTATGTTGGTTTACAACGGTGAGAACGTAGCCATGCAGTACTACTATCGTGAGATTATGCACACAGGCGGTACCAGCGGTAACACTCGTCAGCCACGTACAGCTATCGGCGGTACTAAGGATGGCAAGATGATGCTTTTGGTATGCGACGGACGTGGCAAGAATGGCTCTAATGGTCTTACCCTTAGCGAGATGGCTGAGATTTTCGTTGAGTACAATATGGACTACGCTATCAACCTCGACGGTGGTGGTTCATCTGCTATCGTAGGCTATGACGGCAAGGTTTACAACAACCCAAGCGACGGCAGCCAGCGTTCAGTTCCTACTGCTATCGTAATTTCTGAAGTTGAGTAATCATCAAAAGTATAATATATAAATAGGTATAAGCAACTATGAAGAAACTTTTTAATCTTTTGTCGCTTGTTATCATTGCCACTTTTGCTATCAGTTGTTGCAATAATGCCGCAGCTGTTAAGGCAACCAAGTCTGGTAAACCTGTCTATATGTGGGTAGACTGCGAGGCTAACTTCGAGCGCATGAGTTCTCAAGACTCTATCGCCTACTATGTAGATAAGATGAAGTCTATCGGTATCACCGACATCGTTGTCGATGTTAAGTCTATTATGGGTGAGACTCTCTACGACAGTAAGATTGCACCATATATGGCTGAGTTTGAGGGCACTGTTCGCCCACGCGAGTACGATATGATGCAGCACTTCATCGACTATGGTCACAAGGCAGGTCTGCGTGTTCACGGCTCGCTTAATATCTTTGCTGGTGGTCACATGATTTTCAAGCGTGGTATCATCTACAACGAGCACCCAGAGTGGCAGTCTATCGTCTATATGCCTGATGGCAAGTTAGTGCCAATCAGCGAGATGAAGAACAACTACAACGGTATGCTCAACCCATCTAACCCTGAGGTACGCGAGTACCAGAAGGCTATCTTGGTTGAGTTCGCTGAGCGTTATCCTGAGGCTGACGGTATAATCTTCGACCGTTTGCGTTATGACAACATCACCTCTGACTTCTCTGACCTCTCTCGTCAGCAGTTTGAGCAGTGGAGCGGCCACAAGGTAGAGAACTTCCCTGAGGATATTATGACCTGGGAGGGCAAGCAGTGGCGTCCTGCTAAGTACTTCAAGGAGTGGATTGAGTGGCGTGCTACCGTCATCAAGTCATTCGTTGAGGAGGCTCATGCAGCTATCCACGCTGTTAATCCTGATATTCTTATCGGCGACTACACAGGTGCTTGGTATCCTACTTACTATCAGTTGGGTGTAAACTGGGCAAGCACTAAGTACGACCCATCGGAGCGTTATCCTGATTGGGCTTCGGAGAACTACTACAAGACAGGCTATGCCGACTTGTTGGATATCTATATGACCGGTCTTTACTACACTTTGGTTACTAAGGATGAGGTCGATGCTGCTCAGGGTCGCGTTGTTGGTCAGCGTACCGAGTCTGGTATGGACCCTAACGATTTGACCTATTGCTACTCTGTTGAGGGTGGTGCTGAGCTCGCTCAGGCTATCACTTGTGGCGTAGTTCCTGTTGCCGGCTCACTCTACGTAGACCAGTACGAGCAGGACAAGGAGCAGTTTGGTCGTGCCGTTAAGCAGGTTATGCAGAGCTGCGAGGGCGGATTGATGATTTTCGACCTTGTACACATCGTAAACCGCGATTGGTGGGATGTGTTGGAGCAGAATATGAAAGTGGAATAACAATCACAAACTTAAAACTAAATAACTATGAAACATTTATCCCATTCTAAAGGGGGACGTGCTTTGTTGAGCGTTGTTGCTTCAACAATATTTGCCCTCTTTATGGTTTTGAGTCCAAGTGCAGCTTGGGCACAGAACGTTGTGAAGGGAACAGTTGTTGATGAAGCGGGCGAACCTATTATTGGTGCTACCGTTATGGTTGAAGGTACTACAACAGGTGCTTCTACCGACATCAACGGTAAGTTCTCTCTTACTGCCGAGGTTGGCAGTAGTCTAGAGATTTCATTCCTCGGTATGGAAACAGTTTATGTTCCAGTCACTGCAAGCATGAAAAATCTCATGGTTGAGTTGAAGAATGAGGCTGAGCGTCTGGACGAGGTTGTTGTCGTAGGTTACGGTGTACAGAAGAAGCAGTCTGTAACAGCCGCTATCTCCCAGATTTCTGGTAAGGATCTGGAGAAAGCTCCTATGGGCGACGTAACCAATATGTTGGCAGGTCGTGTTGCCGGTGTAACCGCTGTTCAGCAGTCAGGTCAGCCTGGTGCCGATGGTTCATCACTCATGGTACGTGGTCAGTCTGTACTTTACATTGTTGATGGTGTGCCTCGTGACATCAACCAGATTAACCCTGAGGATATCGAGTCAATCTCAGTATTGAAGGATGCTTCTGCTGCTGCCGTTTATGGTTTGGATGGTAACACCGTTATCATCGTTACTACTAAGCGTGGTCAGAAGGGTGAGTCTACAATCTCTTACAAGGGTTCTTATGGTGTGAGCCAGAACGCCAACCCTATGACCCTGCTCGATGGTCCTGGTTATGCTTATTGGTATAACAAGGCTTTGGAGTTGGATGGCCAGAAGCCTATCTTTACTGCCGACATCGTTCAGAAGATGATTAACAATGAGGATGGTTGGGGTAACACCAATTGGTATGACAAGGTGTTCGACCTCGGTCACAACATGTCACACACTATCTCAGCTACCGGTGGTAACGACAATATGAACTACTTCGCATCTATCGGTATGTTCGACCAGAAGGGTAACGTTGATAACTTCAACTTCCGTCGTTATACATTGCGTGCGAACCTCACAGCGAAGATTGCTAAGAACCTCACTTTGGAGGTAGGTCTTTCAGGCCGTATTCAGGACCACGACCAGCCTACATATAGTGCAAGCGACGCCGATTGGAACAACGTTGCACAGCAGGCTATGCGTGTTCACCCTTACGTACCTGAGAAGGTTACAATCGACGGTGTTGAGTACCACACAGCTACTCCTACCGCATCAGCCACTGTAAACCCAGTTGCTGCATACGAGGAGTCTGGTTCTAACAAGCGTTTGGCTACATATATCGAGCCTAACATCTCTCTTCGTTGGGATATTCCTTGGGTTAAGGGTTTGTCTGCTAAGTTCTTCGCATCTTACGATATGACCTTCACTCACACTAAGCTCTTCTCTACTCCTTATGAGTTGGCTTTGGCTAACTTCTCTTATGACGAGAACGGTTACATCAATAAGATGAACTACACCGTTAGCCAGACTTATTCAGGCCTTGGTTCAGAGAACTCATTGCAGGAGGCCTCTTACTACAACTACTACGGCGTTACTCAGACAAGCTTGTCTTATGACAACACCTTCGGTAAGCACCGTGTAGCTGCTTTGGCACTGTTGGAGACTCGTGACTATAAGAGCAACAACCACTACGGTCGTATGTACAATATCCTCTTCGAGAACCTTCCTGAGCTTAACTTCGGTGACGCATCAAGCGACAAGCGTTCTATCGGTGGTACAAGTGGCCGCAGCCGTCAGGTTGGTTTCGTTGTTCGTTTGAACTACGACTACGACAACCGCGTATACGTTGAGCTTTCAGGTCGTTACGATGGTACATACCTCTTCTCTGGTATGAACGGCTCACGTTGGGGCTTCTTCCCAGCAGCATCTGCAGGATGGCGTATCTCTGAAGAGAAGTGGTTTAACGCAAAGTGGGTTGATAACTTGAAGCTCCGTGGAGGTATCGGTCTTACAGGTACTTCTGCCGTTAGCGCATATCAATATTTGAACACAATGACCATTTCAAGCGGTAACTCAGTAGTTATCGGTGGTCTTGGTCAGTCAAGTATCTACACCTCAGGCGTAGCTAACCCAAATATCACATGGGAGAAGAACCTCAACTACAACATCGGTGTTGATGCAACATTCTGGGGCGGTTTGCTCGGTGTTGAGGCCGACGTCTTCTACACTTACAAGTACGATATGTTGGCAAGCGCATCAGGTGCTTATCCTCCATCAGTTGGTGGTTACTATCCAGCATGGGAGAACAAGAATAAGCAGGATATCCGCGGTTTCGACTTCTCTATCTCACACAACAACCGCGCAGGCGAGTTCAGCTATGGCATTAAGTTCATGGGCTCATACGCTAAGCGTCGTTGGTTGCTCTACTCTGGTGACGCCGACAACGCTCCTGACTACCAGAAGCTTACTGGTAAGGAGGTAGGTTCTGTTATCGGTTTCATCGACCAGGGCTTGTTCCAGAGCGAGGAGGAGATTCAGAACTCTCCAACCATGGTTGGTAAGCCAATCCGCGTAGGTGATATCAAGTATCTTGACCGTAACGGTGATGGTAAGATTTCTTACGAGCAGGACCGTGGTTACGTAGGTACATCTGTATATCCTAAGTTCACTGCCGGTTTGTCATTCAACTGCGAGTGGAAGGGTATCGACTTCAACTTCTTGTTGCAGGGTGCAACAGGTAGCACTATCGCTTTGACAGGTGTTTACTCAGGCGGTATCATGGATAATACCTCTATGACTAAGCCATTCTACCACGATGGTAACTCACCATTCTACCTTGTTGAGAACTCATGGACACCAGAGAACACTGGCGCATACTTCCCACGTTTGTCGTTGGCAAGTAGCTCTAACAACGCATACTCTTCAACTCGTTGGTATCGTCCGGGAGACTACCTCCGTTTGAAGACTTTGCAGCTCGGTTACACTCTTCCTACCAACATCACCAAGAAGGTAGGTATCCAGCGTGTACGAGTATATGTTGAGGGTTCTAACCTCTTCACTTTGAGCCACGTCGGTAAGTACAATATCGACCCTGAGTTACCAAGTGTAAACAACGGTTACTACCCACAGCAGCGAGTTATGTCAGTAGGTTTGAATATTACTCTATAATCCGAAAAATTTGAAAACTATGAAAACCAGAATTTTAGTATTGTTCTTGTCGTTCCTATCTCTCGGATTAGTGAGTTGTAACGACTACCTGGAGCTTACTCCAACCGACAAGGTATCAGACAAGTCGGCATGGGAGAACCAGGCTGCAACAGATTTGTATGTAAACAACTTCTACGAATATATCCACATCTACGGACAGTTCGGAGATCAGCAGTTCAGCGGCAACCTTACAGAGGGTTTGACCGAGACATTTAAGTACGGTAGCCCTATCGTAGGTAACCGTGCCGGTGACTGTAACTACTATGTATTTACCCCTGAGACACTCTCAAGTGCGGGTAGCTACCTCGATTGTTGGACCAATACCTATACACGTATTCGTCGCATCAACGAGTTCTTGGCAGCTATGGAGAACTACTCTACCTACTCTGCTGAGGTAAACACTCTTTATGAGGCACAGGCACGTTTCTTCCGTGCATTCCTCTACTTCCAGCTTGCTAAGCGTCACGGTGGTCAGGCTATCATCTTCAAGAGCCTTGCCGAGACCGTTAAGAACACTCCATTGACCTCTGCTGAGGATACATGGCAGTATATCTACGACGAGTTTACCTTCGCTGCTGAGAATCTTCCTGCAGAGTGGAACTCAGCTAATAAGGGCCGTGTCACTAAGGGTGCTGCTTACGCTATGTTGTGCCGTGCTATGCTTTACGCTGAGCGTTGGGCAGATGCTAAGGCTGCAGGTGAGGAGGTTTTGAAGCTCGGTTACTCATTGGCTCCTACATACGAGGCTGCAACAGCTGGTGGCAACTCAGAGTCTATCCTTGAGTTCAACTACCTTGTTACAGGTCCTAACCACTATTGGGATCGCTATATGTGTATGTACCACGAGTACACTACCGCTGGTGGTGCTACTCCTACTCAGGAGATGGTTGAGAGCTACGAGGACAAGAACGGTAATAAGGTTGATTGGAGTGCATGGCACTCTGCTGATGGTACTACTCAGTATCCTCCTTACGAGAGTCTTGAGCCACGTTTCGCTGCAACTATCCTCTACAACGGTGCTATGTGGAAGGGCGTTGAGCTTGAGTGCTGCGTTGATGGTACCTATGGTACATACGTAGACTACGGCGTAGAGCCTTATCCTTATGGTAAGACCGTTACCGGTTACTATATGCGTAAGTTCCGCCAGGAGTCTAACACCGACCTTACAAACGTTGCCTCTACCTCTACATGGGTTGAGATGCGTTTGGCAGAGGTTCTGTTGAACTTGGCTGAGGCTGAGATGCGTCTTGGTAACGATGCAGCAGCTATGGGTTACATCGCTCAGATTCGTTCACGTGTAGGTCTTCCTACCGACCTTTCTCTCACAGGCGAGGATTGCTTCGCTGCATTGCGTCACGAGCGTAAGATTGAGCTGGCATACGAGGGACACCTTTGGTGGGATATGCGTCGTTGGAAGCTCTCTGAGCAGGCTTATAACGGCTACCGTGTTCACGGTTTGAAGATTACGAAGGAGGGTTCTGGCTACCGTTACTCATACGTTGATTGCGACGGTCAGGATCGTAAGTTCCTTACTCGTATGTATCGTCTTCCTATTCCAGATGCAGAGTTGCAGAACAACAATGCAATACAACAGTTTGATGAGTGGAACTTCTAATAGCTACCGATTATGAAAAAGATATTATTTTGGATGTTAATGGCAGTCGTACTCCCTATGACTGCTTGCCAGGAGCCGGAGGATTTAGTTCCTGCGGCTGCCAATAAGGGCATCAACAATCTGACTGTATATCCTACTTGGGAGGGCTATCACACAGCCGACAACTCAGGTTTCAGCAGTAAGATTGACTATGAGAATCACACCATTACTATTCAGGTTCCTTACAATATTCCTGTGGAGTCTGACGTAGTAACCAATTTGGAGGATTACAAGAAGGTATGGGTATTGTTCAACCTTGACGATAACGCTTACCTGACTCCAAACCTTGTCACTATCGATTTGACTCAGACCTACACAGTCACATTGACTGACCAGAAGAAGGAGCAGAGCACTTGGACTATCAAGGCAGAGCTTGCAAAGAGCTCAGCTTGCGATATCGAGGCCTTCTCTATCCGTGATTTGGGTATTTCGGCTCTTATCGACAAGAATGGAGGTACTGCCTCTCTGATTTACTTCAACGAGTTGCAGAATGTCTTTGCAGACTACACCCTCTCTCCACACGCACGTATCATTCCTGACCCATCGAAGACAGCCTTCTGGTGCTCACCTTCTGAGCCTATGAAGTTCACAGTCATCGCTCAGGATGGCGTTACTAAGCGTGAGTGGATTCTTCAGCAGACCGAGCCTGAGAAGTATGAGGCTGGTCTTCGTCCGGGCAGTGCCAAGGTATTGTGGATGGAGAAGCTCTCTAAGTTGGGCGTAACTACTCTCGACATGACTACCGGTGTGGCTGCTACTGACGAGCACCTTATCATCAACACTCGTGGCGAGGACCCAATCGTTGTCGATGCTAAGAGTGGTGCTGTTGTAGGTACTATCAATCTCGGTTCTGTTAAGGGCGCTACCTCTAACTACTACATGACATCTGACCATAAGGGCCATATCGTCATCAACAACTCAGTACCTGATGATGGTGGTGTATTCCGCGTATGGCGTATGCGTGACTTGAACTCTACTCCAGAGCTCTTCATCGAGTTCCCAACAGGTGATGTTATAGGTAAGCACCTCTCTGTATGGGGTGACGTTTATGGCGACGCATCATTGCAGGCTGTATATTGCGGTTGGACCTCTACTGGTACTACCTCAAACTTCACTTGGACAGTTAAGGACGGTGTAGCTACTCAGGCTCCTCACTGGTGCCAGATTAGCGGCATGACTAAGGGTTGGACCAATGGTGATGCTATCCGTATCGGTACCGAGACTACATCTGACTTCTTCGTTTGCGGTTACTCAGCAAACGAGTTGGGTTGGGTAGATGGTACAACCAACGCTGTTCGCTCTTCTGTATTTGGTGTATTGACCAATAACGAGGGTATGTTGGCTATCGATGCTGTTGAGTTCAACGGTGTGAACTACGTTATGGCATCTATGGAGACCTTCTTTACTTGGGGTGTTGCCGGTGGTGCATGGGTTATGGAGGCTAAGTATCCTCAGACCTTCTCTGGTTCACTTGAGTTGGATGCTTCACTCGACCCAGACTGCGTAGTATGGGCATTGGACCGCGGTGATGGTGGTTATGGTCTCTACGGAGGTCGTGCTAACGACGGTACTAACGGTTCAGCTACTCAGGACGTTAAGCTGCACGTAACATCTGATGGTTACTTCATGTATGCTTACTTTATGTTCTGTAACGGTTACGTAGGTTGTGTACAGTTCGACTGTATCGCCGAGTAAACTATAAAATCCATAGCCCCTTGGCTGGGGCTATGGGTACACGATGACAAATACAATAACAAAGCAATAAGACAATGAAAAAACTTCTATTCTGTATTGGATTGGTAGCAGCTATGGTTAGCTGCTCGGATGAGAAAAATCCTATTTACGACTATCCTGGACGTCCGGGTGTAGAGACTATTCCTGCTGTTAAGGCAGAGCCTGTCGGCACTGAATCTTACGCATTGGAATTCAAGGTAACCCCTGAGAATGCCGCTGAAGGTGCATATCTCTGCCTTGAGACTATTGATGATGATGTGCAGCTCTCTGCCGGTGAGGTAATCTCAAAGGGTGTTGCCATCGACGCAACTAAGGCTGACACATACCGCGTAGAGAATCTCTACCCTGACACAGAGCACAATATCTATGTTGCCGTACGCAACGCAGATCGCTCAGTTCTCACTCAGATTAAGATGACCACCGAGGCTGCACCGGAGGATCCCGATAAACCTGAGGCACCACAGCCAACTGTTAAGGCTGAGGCTGTTAAGGCTGAGACCAATGCTTTGGAGTTTAGCGTAACCCCTGAGAATGCTACTGAGGCCTCATATCTCGTACTTGAGAGCGCAAGCATCACAAATACTATCGCAGCAAGCAAAGTTATTGAGGAGGGAACAGCTATCGACGCTGCTAACGCAGGTTCTTACCGTGTTGAGGAGCTCAAGGCCTCTACCGAGTATACAATCTACGTTGCCGTACGTCACAATAGCCGCACTGCTATTACCAATATCGTAATGACTACTGAGGCTGCTCAGTCTGGTCCAAGCGTGCCAGAGGGTCCTGTAACTAACCCTATGTATATCTGGGTTGATGCAGCAGCTAACTTCCCTGACTTCGCTAATAGCGAAGAGAATATCCGTCGTGACTTGACGTTGGCTAAGGAGACAGGTTTTACCGATGTTGTTGTTGATGTTCGTCCTACTAACGGTGACGTACTCTTCACTACAAGCCACTGCGACCAAGTTAAGTGGTTGGGTGCTTGGACCGCAAATGGTTACAGCAAGATTACCCGTACAGCTACCTTCGACTACCTCGGCAAGTTTATCGAGATTGGTCACGAGCTTGGCTTGCGCATCCACGCAGGTTTCAACACTATGGTCGGTGGTAACACCTCTTCTCTGGGCTCACAGGGTATCTTGGTACGCGATAGCAGCAAGAAGGATTGGGCTACTACCCTCAACACTAAGAATGGCTTTAAGAACACTCTTGACACCAACGAGACCACTTGGTTCTTCAACCCATTGCACCCTGAGGTACAGGACTACTTGTGCGATTTGTTGAGAGATTTGGCTGCATACGACGAGTTGGACGGTATTATTTTGGACCGTGGTCGTTTCGACTCTATGATGAGTGACTTCTCTGACCTTACTAAGGAGGCTTTCGAGGATTACGTAGGCGAGAGTGTTGATTTCAATCGCGATGTTATGCCTGCTGGCTTCACCGGTACTATCAATGCCGATATGCCATACGAGTACAAGCACTTGAAGAAGTGGTTGGAGTTCCGTGCAAAGATTATCCACGACTTTATGACTAAGGCTGAGGAGGCTGTTCATGCAGTTAATCCTGATGTGAAGTTCGGTGTATACGTAGGTGGTTGGTATAGCACATACTACGATGTAGGTGTAAACTGGGCAAGTCCTAACTATAACACAGGAGCGAAATTCCCACGTTGGGCTACTTCCGAGTACAAGAACTTCGGTTATGCCGACATTATGGACCACATGCTTATCGGAGCATACGCTTCTCCGGGCAATGTTTACGGCACATCCGAGTGGACTATGCAGGGCTTCTGCTCATTGGCAATGACCTACACCGCCGGCGACTGTCCTTTGGTTTGTGGTGGTCCTGACGTAGGTAACTGGGATTACGATGACAAATACACTGATGCACAGGAGTATCAGGCTGTAACCAACTCTGTTAAGGCTTGTTATGACGCCTGCGACGGCTACTTCCTCTTCGATATGATTCACTTGAAGAAGGGCAATATGTGGCAGTATGCTAAGGCTGGTATCGACGAGGTTAAGGCCTCTTTGTAATAATTAGCTACTTTATTAAGCAATGAAGAAACTGTTGTTCATAGCAATAGCTCTTTTGACAGCTATCCCATCTATGGCTCAGACGCCTAAGTTCCATAACGACTACTACGACTGCCGTATGGCCGCTTATGCCAAGATGCCTATACCTAAGAACGCTATGATTTGGATTGGCGATAGCATCGTGGAGCAAGCTTGGTGGGAGAGTCTTACTAAGGAGAAGGATTTTGTAAATCGTGGTATTGGTGGAGATAACACATACGGTATGCTCCACCGCCTACCACTCTATTTGGAGGCCTCTCCACGCAAGATTTTCATCTTTGCTGGTATTAATGATATCTCAGCCAACTACCCTATTGACGATGTTTACGCCAATTTCGTTGCTATGGTCGAGATGATTCAAGAGAAGGCTCCTGAGTGTGAGATTTACATTCAGAGTCCTATCACCCCTAATAACGACGTCTTGGCTTATGCCTACATCAAAAATAAGCAAGACAAAGTCACCGAGCTCAACACTCGCCTGGAGCAGATGTGCCACCAGATGGGTGTTACGTGGGTAGATATCCGCCCTGTATTGCATAACGAGAAGGGCGAGATTAAGGAGGAGTACACCAAAGACGGTATTCACCTCTACCCTGCGGCCTATGAAGCTTGGGTTGATTACTTGAAGAAAATGAAATATCTACGCAAATAGAGTCTATGAAAAGAGTAGCAGCGATAGATTTACTGCGTGCATTAGCCATTATAGGAATGGTCCTCTCCGGAAGTATCTTTTTTCTTCCGGAGATGCCTGCCTATATGTTCCACGCTCAAACACCGCCCCCAACTTTTGTCTTTAACCCTGATGTTGCAGGTATCACGTGGGTAGACCTTGTCTTCCCATTCTTCCTCTTCTCTATGGGTGCCTCTATGCCTCTGGCATTGCGCCGTCGTGAGCAGAATGGAGCCACTTTGGGTTCCGTTATAGGTAGTGCTGTGCATCGTTTTGTATGGTTAGCCGCTTTCGCTATCGTATTGGGCAATACCGGCATGTACTTGCTTGGAGAGCTTGAGTCTTGGGCTGCCGCACTTGTAACACTTTGCGTTTGGTCGCTCTTCTTTATTATGTTTATCCGTCTGCCAAAGATGGATAAGGGGCGCAACACACTGCTTAATTGGGGCGGTTTTTTGGCTTTGGTCGGTGTTACCATGCTCTACAAACCACTTTTCGGTGTCGATATTGATATTGAGCACAATAATATCATCATCTTGATATTGGCCAATATGGCACTTTTCGGCACGCTCATTTGGTGGTTTACCCGTAACAATCCGATAGCCCGTATCGTTATCATCGCCGCCTTTGCTATGCTGAAGATGGCATCTGGTGTTGAGGGCTCTTGGACTGCCAATTTATGGCAACAAACACCTGCCGCTTGGCTTTCCCAATTCGAATTTTTGAAGTATCTTTGCGTGGTTCTTTGTGGTACAATTGTGGGTGATATGATATACCGCTCGATGAACGATAGCAACCTCAGCAAAGAAAGTTCATCGGATAAAGGCCTTTTATCTATCTGCATTGCCTTGACGACTCTTGCAACCATTGTCTTTATGATGTGGGGCTTATTTGCACGTGAGGTTGAGATTACGGTCTATATCACAGCTGCGCTATGCCTTCTTTTGTGGTTTATGCTCAAGGGTCTGCATAGTGAGCAGAGTCTGCTCTATCGCCAAATTTTCCTTGCTGCGATGGCTATGCTTCTCATAGGTCTTATCACCGAGCCTATGGAGGGTGGCATTAAGAAGGACCACGCTACCATTAGCTACTTCTTTACCACTTCGGCTATGGCCGCTATGGTGATACTGTCGGCACTGATTTTCGAGATGCGGTTTAATCTGCGTCTAAAGTTCTTGGAGGCTTGCGGCGCTAACCCGATGTTTGCATACGTTGCAGCCGGCTACCTTATCACGCCGCTACTCACGCTCTGTTGCCTAATGGAGCCACTTAACGACTTTAGCATCCAATGCACTGGCGCATCCATTACGCGTGGTGTCTTGTTTGCGCTATTGGTTGTTACAGCAACCTACCTATTTACACGAAAGAATTACTATTGGAAATCATAAAGTTTCCACCACACGATATGAAGATTACAGGAACATTTCTCGATGAGATTAGCCACGATATCCCACACCAGAATTGGGGTGAGAAGGAGTGGGATGCCGACTTCGCCAATATGCGTTCTATCGGCATTGATACCGTTATTATGATTCGTTCGGGATACCGTAAGTTCATTACCTATCCTTCGAAATACCTTATCGGCAAGGGTTGCTACGCTCCTTCGCACGATTTATTGGATATGTATCTGCGCTTGGCCGACAAGTACGGCATGAAGTTCTACTTCGGCCTTTACGACTCAGGTCACTATTGGGATACGGGCGATATGTCTAAGGAGACTGAGTACAATCGCTTTGTCATCGACGAGGTATGGGAGAACTATGGCCAGCACCACCCTTCGTTTGGTGGTTGGTATCTCAGCGGTGAGATTAGCCGCCGCACTAAGGGCGTCATCGAGGCATTCCGCGAGCAGGGAGAGCATTGTAAAGCCGTTTCTGGAGGTCTGCCAACGCTTATCTCTCCATGGATTGACGGCAAGAAGGCTGTTATGGCTGCCTCGTCGTCGCTGAGCAAGGAGGATGCCGTGTCGGTTGCTGACCACGAGCGCGAGTGGGACGAGATTTTCGCAGGTATTCACGGTGCTGTCGATGCCGTTGCCTTCCAAGATGGACATATTGACTATGATGAGTTGGATGCCTTCTTTGAGGTTAATAAGCGCCTTGCCGACCGTTATGGTTTGGAGTGCTGGACCAACGCCGAGACCTTCGACAGAGATATGCCTATCAAGTTCCTGCCTATCAAGTTTGAGAAGTTGCGTATGAAGCTTGAGGCTGCAGCACGCGCTGGCTACGATAAGGCTATCACCTTCGAGTTCTCACACTTCCTCTCGCCACAGTCGAGCTACACCTCGGCACACCACCTATTTAACCGCTACCGCGAATATTTTTTAGGCGAGAAACTTTAATTTGAATGTTATAATTTGACCTGTCAGGCGTACTACTTACATAATAAACCGAAACTCAACATCTGACACGTCATTAAAAAAGATATGCTATGCAAATTGATGCTTTAATTAAACAATACCACGACGAGCTCTACGACAGAGTCATTCCTTTCTGGTTGGAGCACTCTCAGGATAAGGAGTTCGGTGGTTACTTCACCTGTTTGAACCGCGATGGTTCGGTTTTTGACACCGATAAGTTTATGTGGCTTCAGGGCCGCCAGGTATGGTTCTTCTCTATGCTCTGCAACAAGGAGGGCATACGTGAGGAGTGGTTAGAGTGTGCACGCCAGGGAGCAGAGTTTATGCTCAAATATGGTCACGACGGCGATTACAATTGGTATTTTGCTATCACACGTGATGGCAAACCACTCGTCGAGCCATACAACATCTTCTCTTATACCTTTGCTGCTATGGCTTTTGCTCAGTTGCATAAGGCTACAGGCGACGAGCGCTACGCTGAGGTTACCCGCCGCACCTTTGCTCACATCTTGGAGCGCTGGGACAACCCTAAGGGTAAGTGGAGCAAGGCTTGTCCGGGCTCACGCGATTTGCGTGCTTTGTCACCATCTATGATTATGTGTAACCTCCTGCTTGAGATTGAGCACTTGATTGAGCCTGACCAGGTTGAGAAGTCTATCGACTTGGTTCTCTCGGATGTTATGGATAAGTTCTACCGTCCGGAGCTCGGTTTGGTTGTCGAGCACCTCAACGCCGACGGCACTCTGAGCGATACGTTCGATGGCCGCCTTATCAACCCTGGTCACACTTTGGAGACCACTTGGTTCTTGATGGACTTGGCACGTCGTCGTGGTGATGAGTCTTTGGCACAGAAGGCTGTTGAGATAGGCCTTAACACTCTGGATTTCGGCTGGGATAAGGAGTTTGGCGGTCTTTACTACTTTATGGACCGTAAGGGCTACCCTACTCAGCAGTTGGAGTGGGACCAGAAGCTCTGGTGGGTACATATTGAGTCTACTATCGCTATGTTGGAGGGCTATCTGCTCACAGGCGATGAGCGTTGCAAGGCTTGGTTTGAGAAGTTGCACGATTACACATGGTCACACTTCCGCGATGAGGAGCACCCTGAGTGGTATGGCTACCTGAACCGTCGTGGTGAGGTATTGCTGCCATTGAAGGGCGGTAAGTGGAAGGGTTGCTTCCACGTACCACGTGGCTTGTATAAGTGCGAGTGCCTGCTTAAGGAGCTAAAAGAAAAGATGTCAAAATAATAACCAGATACTGATATGAAGAGATTTCTGCTGCTGATGGTAGCTTTGGTGATTACCGTAAATGTGTGGGCTGCCGAGAAAAGAGTTTTGAAGGGTAAGGTAACATGTGATGGTAAGGGCATTGCTGAGGTTGTTGTAACCGATGGTGAGCACTTCACTACCACCGATACCAAGGGTCGCTACTGCCTGCCATCTGCTTCAGACAATCCACTTGTATATATCACTGTTCCTGCGGGTTATAACGTCGAGAGCAAGAATAGCGTTCCTCAGTTCTGGCAGAAGATCACCGAGGGTAACGACACCTACAACTTCACACTTCAGAAGAAGGAGCAGGATGACACCCACCACGGTTTTATCGTCATTGCCGACCCTCAGATTTGGCATAAGAAGGAGTTCCCTGCACTCGCTGACGGCGCACGCAATATCCGCGAAACTGTCGAGGGCTACGATATCCCATTCCACGGCATCTGCTGTGGTGATGTCATCTCTTATGACCACACATTCTACCCACAATATAACGCTACAATGGCCGCTTCGGGTCTTGACTTTTACAGCACACCGGGCAACCATGATATGACACTTTACAGTCGCACACACGAGACCTCTACACGTCTGTGGGAGGAGACTTTCGGACCAACCTACTACTCATTCAACGTTGGCGATGTGCACTACGTAGTCTTGAACGACAATTTCTATATCGGTCGTGATTGGTTCTATATCGGTTATATCGACGAGAAGCAGTACGCTTGGTTGGAGAAGGATTTGAGCTATGTTCCTGAGGGTAAGACAGTCTTCGTTGTGCTCCACATCCCTACCACTTGCGACGAGAAAGACCGTAAAACATTCAGTTATGACAATATAGCCGGCGTTACAACCAACGCCAAGGCACTCTATAAGATGCTGGAGCCATACAACGCTCACATCCTTTCGGGACACACTCACACCACCTTCAATCAGATTATCTCCGATAAGCTCTACGAGCACGTCATTCCTGCATTGAGTGGTGCTTGGTGGCAGGGTCCACTGTGTACCGACGGCACACCTCGTGGCTATGGCGTATTTGAGATTGATGGTGGCGAGGTAAATTGGTACTACAAATCAACAGACTACCCTGCCGACTATCAGATGACACTCTACGCAGGTGCTGAATACCCACAGTTTGAGGGAGCACTCGTTGCCAACGTGTGGGCGAGTGATACCAAGTGGGTTGTCGAGGCTTCGTTCGATGGTGGCAAGGCAAAGGCTATGGAGCAGTTTATGACTTACGACCCTGCTGCACAGACAATGTACGCCTCTAATGAGGGTATGGACCACTCATACGTCTATCCTACTCCGGCAGACCACTTCTACCGCATAGCTATCCCCGAGGGTGCTAACAAAGCAACCGTAACAGCGACCGATAGCTTTGGCAGACGTTATATTCAGGAAATAAACCTAAAGTAACACATTTCACACTATGAAACATTTTCTTCGATACACTGTGGCACTCTTTGCTGCGGTGATGTTGTCCCTTACAGTTAATGCAGCCTCACGTTATGACGTTGTCATCATCGGTGGCGGTGCTAGTGGCACTACTGCCGGTATCCGCTCAGCACGTCTCGGAGCTAAGACCCTTATCGTCGAGCAAGGCCCTTGGTTGGGTGGTATGCTCACCTCTGCGGGCGTAAGTGCTACCGACGGTAACTATCGCCTGCGTGGTGGTATGTGGGGCGAGTTTCGCGATAAATTGGAGGCTCACTATGGCGGTGCAGAGGCTCTTAAGACCGGCTGGGTAAGTAACCTTCTCTTCGAGCCAAGTGTCGGTGCCAAGATTTTCGCCGCTATGGCAGAGGCAGAGCAGAATCTAACGGTTAATTATCATACCACCCTTACGGATATTCGCCAACTCAAAAATGGCTCATGGCAACTCACTCTGAGCAATGGAGAAAAGAGCTGGAAGCTCAAGGCCAAAGTCGTTATTGATGCAACAGAGCTGGGCGATGTGGCAGCTAAGGTGGGTATAGGCTACGATATGGGTATGGAGAGCCGCAAGCTTACGGGCGAGGATATTGCTCCCGAGGAGGCTAATGGCATCATTCAGGACCTTACAATGGTTATGGTGCTGAAGGACTATGGCAAGGATATGTCTATTGAGCGTCCAGAGGGCTACGACGCTAAGGAGTTTGCTTGCGCATGTGTCAATGACAACTGCGTCACACCTAAGGAGGCTAACCGTCTATGGTCTAAGCAGATGATGATTACCTACGGCAAGCTTCCTAATGACAAATATATGATAAATTGGCCTATCGAGGGTAATGACTTCTACGTCAATATGATTGAGATGAACGCTGAGGAGCGTGCCGAGGCTGTTGCCGAGGCTAAGGCCCGCACAATACGTTTTCTCTACTTCATCCAGCACGAGTTGGGCTTCAATACGTTGTATCTTGCCGACGATGAGTTCCCTACCGAGGATATGATGCCTCTTATGCCATATCACCGCGAGTCGCGTCGTACCCACGGCGAGGTGCGCTTCAAGCTTCAGCATATCACTCACCCTTACAACTACTCGCTCTACCGCACCGCTGTCGGTGTGGGTGACTACCCTGTCGATCAGCACCATACACGTTATACAGGCTGGGAGGCTCTTCCTAACCTCTATTTCCACTCTATTCCTTCGTATGGTCTGCCTATGGGTACTATGTTGCCAAAGGGTGTAAAGAACTTTATTGTTGCCGAGAAATCTATCTCGGTAAGCAATATTGTCAATGGCTCTACACGACTGCAGCCTGTTGTTATGCAGATTGGCGAGGCTTCGGGTATCATTGCTGCATTGGCTGCTATGCAGGACATTGAGCCAAAGGATGTTGCAGTTCGCGATGTTCAGCGCGAGGTGCTGCGTGGCGACGGCTATCTGTTGCCATTCTTGGATATCCCTTCGTCACATCCACATTTCGACGCTGTGCAACGCATTGGTGCAACGGGAATTATGCGTGGTAAGGGTATGACCGTAGGCTGGGAGAATCAGACTTGGTTCTATACCGACGAGAAGATTACAACAGCTGATTTAGCCGCAGGTTTGGATTCATATAATCCTAACTATAAGTACGTTACATCAAACAATAGCTCTGATTACGTAACTCTGCGTGACCTTATCTCATTCTGCGGCGATATCACCGCTGAGCAGTGGGCTGAGTGGGGACTCACAAATTACGACCCACAACGAGAACTGACACGTCTGGAGTGTGCCGTTGTTCTCGACGCTCGCCTTAAGCCTTTTGATAATCAAGATGTTAATATAAATGGAGAATTTCTGCGATGAAACACTTTTTACCACTTATAATGCTTTTTGCAATGAGTAGTTGTTGCGAACAAGGTGGCAATACAACTCTTACTGCCACCCAGACACCTATGCACATCGAAGGTCGTTATGCGACGTTGGACGACGGCTCAATCACATTCGATTGGAGCGGTGTATATATCGACATCCGTTTCAAGGGCACACAGCTCACTATGGATGTGAGTGATACGAAACGTAACTTCTTTAACCTTATGGTTGATGGCGTAGCACAGGAGAAGTTCACAACAGAGGGTGAGCACTCTACTGTCGTGCTTTTTGACAATAAAGATGCTGATGCAGAGCATGTTATCCGCATACAGAAGGCTACTGAGGCTGAGCAGGGACAGGTCACAATCCACTCGTTCACTACCGACGGAGAGTTTCTCTCGGCAGATGATTTAGCCCTCCCGCTCCACATCGAATTTTATGGCGATTCGCTCACATGTGGCTATGGCACAGAGAGTAAGTCGGGTGACGAGCCGTTCAAGCCTGAGACGGAAAATTGCTGCTACACCTATGCAGCACTGACCGCAGCGCACTTTGGAGCAGATTATAACCTTATATCGCACTCAGGACGTGGTTTGGTACGTAACTATGGCGATGCAGAGCCAACATCGGTTTTCGAGACCACAATGAGCTCGCGTGCCTTCCGCACGTTTGACGAGGTAGTTGAGTCGGCTTGGGATTTTCAGAAGAGTCACTATACCCCTGATGCGATAGTTATCACACTGGGTACCAATGACTTCAGCACTCAGCCACACCCTTCCGAGGAGGTCTACATAGAGGGCTATCGTAAGCTGATTGAGGGTCTGCGCGAGGCATGGGGCAAGCAGATGCCGGTGTTGTGTGTAGTTCACTCTCCACACGCAGTTGAGTGCGTGCAGCAGATGGTTACAACGATAGAGAATTGCGCTATGGCTGATATATCAAAGGATGTTTATAATCGCACAACCGACCTCGGAGCTTCGGAGCATCCTAATAAATTTGGTCAGGAGAAGATGGCTAAAATCGTCATCGACGAATTTGCTAAACTGACAGGTTGGCAAGCTGCCAAATAGCAAGAAACAAGGTAACGAAATGGGCCTATTTCCGAACGAAATAGGCTCTTTTTCTATCTATTTCACTATTTTAGCAAACGATTTGGAGGCAATAAGAGCGTAAATTTTGATATATCATCCAAAAAACATAACTTTGCTAAAGTATAACCACAACAATAATGCGTTATGAAAAAGATTTTAACACTCGTTGCATTGATTAGCTCAATCAGCATCGTTGCTGCACAAGATAGTGCAACCGCTACTTTGATTGGTATTCAGAGTGTAGATGGCGCGACAACATTCGTTGAGCCATCAACTACTATTGTAGTAGATTTGACAATCGAGAAGGAGCAAATTATACCCGGACCATACGCCCGCTATGCACAGAAGCTACTCGGTACACGTGGTAATTTAGTGGAGCGCACATCATACGATGTGACAGCTGCTACAATCTCACTTGCAGATTGTAAAACCTTGGCGACCAACGAGTTGGCTCAGGATAAAGTCGAGATAGCATCACATTTAGGCACAATAGACGAATTCGCGAAGATACTGCCTAACCGCTTGGATAACAGCATCGTAAGTGCCGAGGAGGCTGCTGAGCAGACCGTGCAGGCGATATTCAACATCCGTAAGCACCGTATGGAGCTTATTACAGGTGAGGCCGGCGAGAATGTCTTTGGCGCAGGTTTGAAGGATGCTTTGCAAGCGTTAGACGCAACAGAGCAGTCTTACTTGGAGCTATTCTATGGTAAGAAGATTACAACCGTAACACATCATCGTTACATAATTCCGGTAGAGGGCGACAAGACAAGCTATAACATCGTGAAATTCAGTAATGTATCGGGTATTGAGGAGGGTGACTCAAGCGACGGTAGCCCTGTGGTATTGAAGATTACACCATCGGCAAACACAGCTCTGAAATATAGCTCGGAGGCTGATGCTCGCGCAAAGAGTACTGCCGAGGTACGTATCGCCAATATGGCTAAGTGTGAGGTGGTATATGACGATGCCGCTATCGCAACCGTAACTCTTCCTATCTACGAATTTGGTAAAACCGTAAAGGTAGCTAAATAGTTGTGTCACAGACAGAAAGAATGATAACATTGCTCGGCTCACTACGTCGCGAAATGAACGGCGCAGTGGCCGATTCAATGTATTATAGCGGTAAGCGTTACGGGCTGAACTATGGCGTAAGCATACCTACCATACGCACGATAGCCCGCCAAGAGCCTAAGGATATGGCTCTTGCAAAATATCTTATTGAGCAACAAGTCAGAGAGTTACAACTCGCAGCGTTACATATTACTCCCGCAGAAGAGCTAACCGCCGAAGATGCCATAGAATTTGAAAAGCATATAACCAACTCGGAGATTGCCGAGGAGGCTTCATTCTCTGTATTTGGTAAGTGCAGTTGTATCAATGAGTTATGTGAGCGTTGGATAGATAGTGGTGACGAGCAATTGATATATTGCGCTCTACTCTCTGCGGCACGTAATCCCCTTGCTGCGAAGCCCATAATTGCTGCGAAACTAAGGCAAATAATCTCGGACGGCACATCAAATATCGTAGTACAAGGTGCAATCGTATTGCTAACAGCTATTGCAAATAGCCCTGATAAAGAGATAGTTAGCGATTTGTTAAAGACTCTTCCCGACACGGCTGCAAGTGATAAAATCCGCGAGGAGGTCGTTTGGATGTTGGAGTACTAAAAGGCGATAAACCAATATAGAGAAAATCATCTTTTGCAATCTGCAAGGGATGATTTTTTTGTGTTCTACCATAAGAACTGTTGCCAATTGCAAAAAAGTTTCTAACTTTGTATTGTCGTGGGAATTTTCTTGCGACAGACATATTTTTAAGTATGTAAAGTGACGTATGGTAGTATTGTACTACCATACGGCTATTTGTAAAGTAGGTTATAAAATCAAGATCACACGTATTATAATGAAAAAATTACTATCTGTTATAGCAATTGGATGTATATTGCTTCTCACTGCACCAGGATGCGAAAGCGACGATACCGAAATACCAGAAATACCTAACAAGGAGGAGAATGGCGGTGGCGACAACACTGGCGGAGAGGACCCAGAGAATCCAGGTGGAGAAGACCCTGACAACCCAGGCGAAGAGGACCCAGAGAATCCAGGCGGAGAGAACCCAGAGAATCCTGGAGGGGAGGACCCAGAAAATCCTGGAGGGGAGGACCCAGACAATCCTGGAGGAGAGGACCCAGAAAATCCTGGAGGAGAGATGAGCAAATATGACTACGATATAAAGTCATCCGGATACTCTTTTTACTATTACAATGACTTAGCTAAAAATGGTGTACATAATTATCATTTAGTTATAAATACTGATATTGTATCATCCACAGATGAAATAGATGGCAAAATAAATATACAGTTAGATATATATTCAAATGTAAGTCCTACTTCACCATATCATATTCCACCTGGGGAATATGTTTTTGACACTAATAATACATTTGTCGCAGGCACATTTAGTCAATTGTATAGCAATTGTCAAATACACGGAACAAAAACAGGAGAGGATGCCCGCAATGGTTTGGTCGAAGGATATTTGATGGTGTCGAGTTATGATAGTTTCGAAGGTTGGTTTAAAACAACAAGTGGAGAAACCATCCATTTTAAAAATGATGGATACAATAGCAACGCATACTATTTTGTACCATCAGAAGAATACGAGCCTACAAATCTCAATACAGAGGTAGCCAAACTTTCAATCTGCAACACTCCAAACGCTGCGGCAAATGGATTGCATCGCTACACATTTGCGCTATCGAACAAGGGTGCCACTATAACAGATGATGATACAATAAAAATGATTACCGAAGACGATGTCTATTTATTACATATTTACTCATCACAGTTGTGTACAGCAGAAAATTCATTACCAACAGGTGTATACAAATTTTCAACATTAAACACATCGTCTGAAACATTAGACGGCGCAACCAGTTGGTATATAAACACATACGACAATACAAAAATAAATAGGTTTATCGATGGTGTTGTGACAGTCACAGAAACAGGAATAGAGGCAACACTATATTTTAGGAACGGAGCAGTACATCACATAATTTATGAAGGCTCAGTAGCGAACCCCACACCAACAAGTGCATCATATCAATCAGAGATGCCGTACTGGGTAAAAGTAGATAAAAAGTTGTGGTAATAATAAAAATATAATTATCCGCTTGTTTAGTGGGTGATAAAATTCGCGAGGAGGTCGCTTGGATGTTGGAGTACTAAACGGCGATAAACCAATATAGAGAAAATCATCTTTTGCAATCTGCAAGGGATGATTTTTTTGTGTTCAACCATAGGAACTGTTGCCAATTGCTAAAAAGTTTCTAACTTTGTATTGTCGTAGGAACTTACCGCGACAGACATATTTTTGATGAAAGTGTATTAGCTTTTATCCTTGACGCGAAATCTGGAAAATTTCATTTGACCAAGGAGAGCAACACACTCGTCACTTCGTATTGTAGTATCGGGAGCAAATTCTTGCTCCACACAATACGGGTGTGGGGTATTGTTTATTTGGTCATAGGTATTCCAGAACCTCGCGTCGGATAAACTAATCGGCTCCACACTTTCTTTTTGTTATAATCCGCCTAAGAAGCCGAGACGGGAAAAATTACAGACACTATGAAGAGATGGATTCTTCCGTTGCTGGCAATTATGTTCTTTGCCACCGACGCTATGGCACAACAGCGAGTAGAGAAAATCGAATATCAAGAGTCATCTGCCCGCAACCTTGAGCCCGAGCACTTAATGTTGCTCACACCGCTGATTGCCGATTTGGAGGTATCACCAACAAAAGTTCAGCACACTGAAACTGAAGCATTCAAGACAATTGTAATCACACGTGAGGCTATCAAAATGATGCCTGAGCTGAAGAAGATTGCACTAAGTCGCGCTGCAAGGGCATACAAGGCTGATGTTATGGTGGGAACGACAATAGATGTTGAGACAAATGCTAACGGCAGATTTGAGATTATTGTAACGGGCTATCCTGCTGTATATAAGAATTTCCGAAATGCAGAGAAAGAGGATTTGGATATCATAAAATATGGTAACTCTATTCCTCTATCCAACAACAATGAGCGCGTAATCCTCAGTCCTGACAGCAATGTAGAGCTTGTAGAGGAGAAGACGGAGAAAAAGTAAAACTTAGGTTTTGGATTCTTACTTTTCAGTTTTTACTCTGTAAAAGGTAGATTCCCTGCGCCTCACTTCGTGAGTCGGGGAATGACGTGTTATTTGTTTCCACATTTTACATTGCAAGCCAGGAAATAACGAAACTATTTGACTATTAGATTACTAACACAAAAAAAATAAGCAATATGAAAAAATTTTTATTTGTATTGGCAGCGTTAATCTGCTTTGCACTGCCAAAGGCTGAGGCCCAAAACGGATTTATAGATAGTTCGATGACAAAGGTTGAAGTCATCGAACCTGAACCTGAGGCTCCGCCTGTAAAAATTGTTGAGATTGACAAAGGCGTAAAGCACTTTGCAGAATTGGAGTTTGGTTTACCATTGATTGAGACAACCGAAGGAGAAGATGGAGATGGAGATACCTGCACATTTGGTATAGGCGCAAATTATGTAGTGGGATATAAATTCAACAATCACGTCTTCTTGGGAGGAGGATTTGGTATAGGGTTTCTTAATATGAGACAAAATTATTATTACATTTGGAGTGATAATTTTAAGGATGATGGTTTATATGCTAAACTTTTTATAAACAGCAAAATTTACATAACCAAGACCAAAGTACAACCATTTGTAGACCTAAACATCGGTGGTATATTATTTAAGCAAGCAGATGATTGGGAGAGCAAAAAGGTTGGTGTTATACTAAGTCCTCAGGTTGGTGTAAATTTCAAGCTAAAGAATAAAGGTGCAATATTCGCAACCATCGGTGGTAATATAATGCCTAAGTATTATCCAGAGGGATATTTTACACTCAAAATAGGTTATGCGTTTTAATTTATTGATTATACAGAAATAGAGCATTGCGATTGCAGTGCTCTATTTCTTTTGTATAGGGCGGATTATTTGCGGAAGCGGGCGATGTTTTGTTCGAGGGTTTCGACGGTCAGAACGCCTGTTTCGCGCCAGAGTTTCTTGCCGGCACGGAAGAGAATCATCGTGGGGACACTCACGATATTATAACGTTGCGAAAGGGCGAAATTCTCGTCATTATCAACATCAAAACGCATCAGCACAACAGCCGAGGGGCGCATCTCCTCCAAACGGTCCAAAATCAAGTGCAGAGCCTTACACGGACCGCACCACTGGGTATAGAAGACGGCCAAAGTCAAGCGGTCGTGAGATATAATGGTATTGAAATCTTCGATTGTCATAGCAAAAAAAAATGTGAGTTGTTCAGTTGAACAACTCACAATATTTATACCACAAGTCCTCTTAAATCTCCTCACAAAATATTGCACGAGGCAACTCTCCAAGATTATTGATAAAGACAACCTCTATACCCTTAGGTTTCTTAAGGCCCTTACGCAGAAAACCCGACACGATAATACGCTTAAAGCCCAATCGTGCCGCCTCAGCTACACGTTGCTCGGTACGGGGTGCAGGGCGCACCTCACCCGACAAACCAATCTCTCCCGCACAACACACCCCCTGAGCCACAGGACGGTCGAAATAAGAGGAGATAACAGCTGAGACAACAGAGAGGTCCAAACCAGGGTCGGCTACCTTAAAACCGCCTGCAAAGTTCAAAAAGACATCCTTCTGAAAGAGCTTCATGCCTACCCTCTTCTCCAACACTGCAAGCAGCATACTCATACGGCGCGCATCGAAGCCCGTAGCATTACGTTGCGGAGTGCCATAGACAGCATTGCTAACCAATGCCTGCACCTCAATCAAATAGGGGCGAATACCATCGACAGAGGCACCGACAGCGATACCGCTCAGTGGCTCGTCGTAGTGCGAGAGGAGTATCTCCGAGGGATTCTCCACTGCCCTAAGGCCCTTATCTATCATCTCGAATACGCCAATCTCGTAGGTAGCACCAAAGCGGTTCTTAATACCGCGTAAAATACGATTGACGCTATTACCATCGCCCTCAAACTGCAACACCACATCGACGATATGTTCCAAAATCTTAGGACCGGCAATGGCTCCGTCCTTAGTGATATGGCCAATGATGAAAATCGAAGTGCCCGTCGTCTTGGCATATTTCAAAAGCATAGCAGCGCACTCGCGAATCTGCGACACACTGCCAGCCGAAGAGTCTATGCTCTCGGTATAGATAGTTTGGATAGAGTCGATAACGACAATATCTGGCTGGTGCTGCTTAATCTGCAAAAGGATATTCTCCAACAACGTCTCGGAGTAGATATAACACTCCTCATTCTCGATACCCAATCGCTCGGCACGCATACCTATCTGCTCCGCAGACTCCTCGCCCGACACATACAAAGTCTTAAGACCGTGTGAGGACAGAGCTAATTGCAGGCTCAGAGTAGATTTACCGATACCAGGCTCACCGCCCAACAAGACCAAAGAGCCGGGGACTAAACCTCCCCCCAACACACGATTGACCTCGCTATTGCACATATCGAGGCGGCGGACCTTCTCCTGCTGAATCTCCGACACACGCTGCGGCATGGTCTGAGGCATATCGGCAGCGATGTCGGCAGCAGAGTTACTGCCACGAGATATAATCTCCTCAGTAAAGGTGTTCCACTCGCCACATGACGGACAACGGCCCAACCACTTGGGGGCCTCAAAACCGCATTTCGAGCAGAAGTATGCCTTCTTAACCTTAGCCATAAAACAAGATGTTCTATAAGGGGTGTTCTATAATTTAATTAAAGAGTCTTACGATATCGTTACCGTTGGCGTAAATCAGCAATATCAACAAAAGGAAAAGACCGATATACTGCATAATCTCAAGGAACTTATCGCTTGGCTTACGGCCTGTCAGAATCTCCCACAGAGTGAACAGAGCGTGACCACCATCCAAACCAGGGATAGGCAGTACGTTCAAAATAGCAAGCATAATCGACAGAAAAGCAGTCATATACCAGAAATTCTCCCAATCCCAATGGCCAGGGAAGACGCTGCTGATAGCGATGAAGCCACCCAGCTCCTCATACATCTTAGTCTCAGGATTGACGATAAGCTTCAACTGCTCCCAATAGCTTGACATGGTATTGCCGACAAGCTCAGCACCACCAGGGAAAGACTCCGCAAACGTGTACTCCTTACGGCGTTCCTGGAACTCAATGCGCTGTGGATCCAAGCCAATCTTACCGTCAGCACCCACAGGGGCACGCAACGTAAGAATCTCGCCACCACGGTCTACAACCAGATTAACTGTATCGTTGGCATACTGCTTGACAACGCCACGGAGCTTATCAACCGATACGACACGGTGCTCGTTGCACGCCATAACGATATCACCACGCTGCAAACCTATATTCTGAGCTCGAAGAGCAATAGAGTCGATAATGAATGGGGCATTGACAACATACATATCTTTATAGCCCTCACTGCGACGCATCTCAAGGAGCTTATCGAAGGTGATATTCAAACGAACGGTATCACCGTCACGCAACACATCGACAGTACGGTCTGTGTCGGTAATAAGGAGCTTCTCGCGAATCTCCTTGGCATCAACAATCGCCTCGCCATCAATAGCCAAAGGCAGGTCTCCATCCTGAAAACCAAGAGCCTTACCGGCGTCGTTATAGACATAGCCATATTTAGCATCCTCGTTAGCGAAATACTTGGTACCGCAGAAGTAGCAGATACCTGTATAGATAAAGAAGGCCAAAATAACGTTCATCACTACACCCGCCAACATAACCATCAGACGCTGCCATGCCGGCTTAGCACGGAACTCATCAGGCTTAACAGGCTGAGCCATCTGCTCCTTATCCATACTCTCGTCAATCATACCGGCAATCTTCACGTAGCCACCCAAAGGTAACCAACCAATGCCATACTCGGTCTGACCTATCTTCTTCTTATAGATAGAGAACCAAGGGTCGAAAAATATGTAGAACTTCTCAACTCTAATCTTAAAAATGCGCGCCACAATATAGTGGCCAAACTCGTGAATTGCCACCAAAAGTGACAAACTCATAAAAAATTGAAGAATCTTAATTACAATATCCATCTTTACATAAAATTTTATTCTCTTGACAACAAAAACTCGCGAGCCAGGGCTCTGGACTCAACATCAGACCTATCGTAGTCCTCCAAAGTCGGAGTAACGACAAAAGTTGCATGCTCCAGAGCGTACTCTATGGCGCGGGTGATATCGGTAAAACGACACCGTCCACTGAGAAACATCTCTACGGCAATCTCATTAGCTCCATTCATAACGCACGCGGCATTACCACCTCGACGCATACACTCAAAGGCTATACCCAAAGCGGGGTATTTGGCATGGTCCACCTCGGAGAAGCTCAGTGTAGAGTGCTTGACGAAATCGAATGGCTCAGACTCCAGCGTAGCTCGATAGGGAAACAACAGAGCGTAGCTTATAGGGATACGCATATCGGGAGTGCCCAACTGAGCTTTAAGAGCTCCATCCTCAAACTCAACCATAGAGTGGATGATAGATTGAGGGTGGATGACAACGGAAATCTTATCCGCCCCGACACCAAAGAGCCAATGTGCTTCGATAACCTCAAAACCTTTATTAACGAGTGTAGCCGAGTCAATGGTAATCTTACGGCCCATCTGCCACTGAGGATGACACAACGCCTGCTCAGGGGTAACATCAGCCAAAGCCTCCAAAGGCAAATCACGCAACGCTCCTCCGCTACATGTAATAACCAAACGTCGCATAGGCGACTGCTCTCCTACCAAGCACTGAAAGATAGCCGAATGTTCGGAGTCTATCGGCAGAATAGGGGCATGATTCTCCGCAGAGAGGCGCATGACCAACTCTCCGGCAACAACAAGGCTCTCCTTATTGGCCAAAGCGAGTTTCTTGCCCGCACGCAAGGCTGCAACGGTAGGATGCAAACCAGCATAGCCCACCAAAGCATTGACGACAACATCGACCTCAGAACTTGCGACAACCTGCTCGATAGCTTTGGCTCCCGTGAAGACCTTAACGGGATAGTCGGCCAAAGCATCGCTCAGCAGCTCATATCTCGACTCGTCGGCAATAACAACCGTATCGGCATCATACTCAATAGCTTGCTGCGCCAACAGCTCCCACTGCGTACCTGCAACAAGAGTGTGCACCTCGAACATTTCGGGGTAACGCGACACGACATCGAGCGTCTGAGTACCGATAGAACCGGTAGAACCGAGGAGTGCTATACGTTGTTTCATCTCTCTGAATTAGAAAACCATATAAATCTCAGGATCGACAGCCTTACCGTCACTCCACAACTCCATCTCAAAGAGCGGATTCTCGGTATCGCCGACCTGCGGCATAGAGTTATAACCCAAAACCTGACCACTCTTAACAGCCTGAGCTCTCGTAACCATAGGTTGCAGGAGGTTATAATAGACTGATACAAAGCCGTTATAGTGCTGAATGACAACCGTAGAATAACCGCTATCGTTCGAGATAATACTCATAACGGTACCGTCCCCGACACTCGTAATTGGAGAATTTGGGGCAACTTGCAACGTGACACCCATATAGTTCTCCTTCGACGAGAAGTGACGAACAATCTTACCGCCCTGGATAGGGGCGGCAAAGAGCTCACCCTCGCGCTCCTTAGGCACAACAACATGCGAAAGGGAGTACTCGCCATCGCCCTCCATCTGGCTACGCAGCAGAGAGTCGGCATGCGACGGTTTGATTAAAGTCTTATCGTACTGAATAGTATCGTTGAGCTGGCTACGCAAAACAGGCGTTTTACCATCCATAACCATCGAGATATTGTCGCTATATTGCTGGAACTGACTCATCGTACGCTCCAGAGAATCGACACGCATGATATTTTGTATCAACTCGTCGTGAGCACGCTCGGCAGCAGTGCGATAACCAGGGAAAAGGTCAAGCACCGGAGTATATGCCACCAAAGCCATAACAGCAACAAACAGAAGAGCTATCAAGACCAAAAGGCCCCCGACAAGCGCACTATTAGAGATGCGGATGCTCCACTCGACCTGTTTTTTCGAGTTGGTCATCGAGAGAGTCTTACGTGAGAAGAAACTCTTTATCTTATCTGTAATCTTAGCCATACAAAATAATATTTATATGTATATATAACGTACAAAGATAACACAACAGTAGCGGTTACGCAAATTTATTTGCGCAGAAAATGAATTCGTCGTCTGAGGGCAGATTATTAGACAAAAAATTATTACCTTTGTAGTATAATGATTAAAACATTGAAAAAGCTATGGTGAAACCAACATTACTTGTTTTGGCTGCGGGTATGGGCTCTCGATATGGAGCTCTGAAGCAGATGGATGGCGTCGGACCTAACAACGAAGCCATAATAGACTACTCTATATATGATGCCATACGTGCCGGATTCGGCAAAGTGGTATTTGTAATACGACACTCCTTTGCAGAGGCCTTCACTAAGATATTTAACAAAGAGCGTTTTGGCGGACGCATCGAGGTAGAGGTGGTATATCAGGAGTTGGACTATCTGCCTGAGGGATTCTCTGTGCCAGAGGGCCGAGAGAAGCCTTGGGGTACAAATCACGCCCTGATGATGGCCAAAGATGTTATAAATGAGCCATTTGCTGTAATCAATGCAGACGATTTCTACGGAGCAGATGCCTATCGCGTAATAGGTGCTTACCTTGCTGAGCGCGGTGGCGAGAGCGGTCACTACTGCATGGTAGGATACGAGGTAAACAAGACCCTTTCGGAGAATGGCACGGTATCTCGCGGTGTATGCTCGGTAGATAATGACGGATTCCTAACATCAATAGTCGAGCGTACAAAGATTGAGCGCAACGCAGAAGGTACAATCGTATTTCACGACTTGGGCGAAGATGAAGCATTGGAGGAGCAGACACCTGTTTCGATGAACTTGTTTGGTTTTACACCAGATTATTTCGTCCACTCTGAGGAGTATTTCAAGGGTTTTCTGAGTGATGAGAAGAATATGGCGAACCCTAAGGCCGAGTTCTTCATTCCGCTTATGGTCAATGAGTTGGTTAGCAACGGTACGGCCAAATTGAAAGTGTTGAGTACTACGGCTCAGTGGTTTGGCGTAACATATCAGGCCGACAAACCTCAGCTTGTGGCAAAGATTGAAGAGCTGATTCAGTCGGGTGTTTATCCACGCAACCTCTGGGAGTAAAGAGGGATAAACGGTAATGATGCAAAAAGCGGCGCTTTTTGCATCATTATCTTTTGCATCATTACCGTAACTCAAGACTAACGTGAGGAGGAGAGGGTGTGACGTGTGTCTGAGATAAAGAGGTTATATCGCTCACGCTCCTGAGCAGTCATAGAGAGCGTATCAGCAGCAGACTGCGGAATGACAACATAGCCCTCCTTGCGTACCCAAACAGGCTCAACCTCAGCCGCGTAATGCAGCTCGTTACCGTGCTTTGTAATGTCAATGGTGGCAACCAAACCTCCGTCACAGTAGCGGCGTTGCTGATTCGACACGAAATTACCCAAAGAGTAAAGAGTGACGCCCTCAGTGGCATCAGCCTCAAAGCGTTGAACAACGTGAGGGTGTGAGCCAATAATAATATCGACACCTCGCTCGCGCAAGAAGCGTTCGATGCGCAACTGCTCGGCATTAGGGCGACGCTCATACTCATTACCCCAATGCACAATAGCCACAAGGCAATCAATACGCGAGAAATCAACACCCGACAGCACTCGCTCCATAGTATCATCGTCCAACAAATCGACAACAGCACCCTTAGGGATAGGGATACCATTTGTGCCATAAGTAAAGTTCACAAAGGCGAGATTGATGCCCTCCTCAGAGAAGTATTGCACACCATTCTGCGCATAGTCCCACGCACTACGGTAGGCTCCAATGCGACGCAACTGGCGACGGTCAAGAGCCTGAGTAGTCTCAACAATACCTCCGTAGAATCTATCGCAACAATGGTTATTAGCAAGAGCAACCAAATCAACACCCATATCGACAAAGGCATCGGCGACCTCGACAGGTGAACAGAACATCGGATAACCAGAATAAGGCCCCTCGACAGAGAGGGTCGTCTCAAGATTCAGAATAGCGATATCCGCCTCACGGAACAGCGGAGCGACATATTGCAACGAGGTGCTATAATCATAAGAGCCGTCGGCACGATAAGCCGCCTCGACCTGCGGTAGATGTTGCATAAAATCACCTCCAACAACGATACGAAGGTGTGCCGGCGCACTATCGGCAGGCTCATCATCCGAAGAGTGTGGCGAAGCCATAAGTGTCAAACAGCCACAGACAACAAGGGCAAGAAATGATATGTATCGAAAAAAACTCATTACAATATGTTATATAGCTTAACGACCTCAACAGCCTGCTTCACATCGTGAACACGCAAAATAGTTGCGCCACGACGCAGAGCCTCAAAGTTTAAGACAGAGGTGGCACTCAAAGACTCTTCGGGCGTAGTGCCCAAAAATTTATAAACCATAGACTTGCGCGACAAGCCAACGAGCAGAGGAAGGCCCAACGACGTCAAGCGATGTAGGTTGGAGAGGAGCTCATAGTTCTGCTCAACACTCTTAGCAAAGCCAAAGCCAGGGTCCAGAACAACTCTTTCAACACCTCGGCTCGCCAAATAGTCGGCACGGCGCTGAAGGTACTCCGCAACCTCAGTGACAACACCACGCGGATAGGTAGTCAAAGAGTGCATAGTCTGCGGCGTACCGCGCATGTGCATCGCAACATAGGGCAGATTATTCGCTGCCGCAACATCAATCATACGCGCATCAGCCTCACCTGCAGATATATCGTTGATAATAACTTCACCAAAGCGTTCCGTAGCACGCTCGGCAACATCTGAGCGGAAGGTGTCAATTGAGAGGGGCAGATTGGTCATATTGCGGACAACAGATGCACCTAGCTCTACCCTACGCCACTCCTCCTCCAAAGGCAGATCGTCCGCTCCAAGACGTGAGGAGTAGCCTCCGACATCGAAAATAGTAGCCCCCTCGGCTATCGCCTCAGCGACACGACGCTCAAGAGCCTCCACAGAAAAAGCGCGGCTGTGGCTATAAAAAGAGTCGGGCGTGACGTTAATAATAGCCATAACCTGCGGCTGCATCAAATCAATATCGCTAACGACGTGCTTCATACAAAAGAATCTTATGTAACTGCTCCGCATCGCTCTCGAAATATTCGCGGTGGATATTGACGATGCTGCGGTGGCTACGTCGCAGCAGCTCATCATCACTCGTCTGATGAGAAATACGGCTCAAAACGCTCTCACGGGACGCATTATCACGACTCATAGCCCTTAGTAAACGCTCCTCAAGCGGAGCAAGGACAGCAACGATAGTATCTATCTCATTCTCAAAGCCTGCCTCAAACAAGATAGCACTCTCCAAAACAACATATTCACTGGATTGTTGCTCGGCCCACGCCCGAAAATCGGCACGGACAAAAGGATGAACGATACTATTGAGCTGAGCCAAAGCGGCAGCATCTCCAAAAACACGCTGAGAGAGGTATGCCCTATTGAGTTCATCGCCCCGATAGCACTCCGCACCGAAAGCATCGCAAAGAGCCTGACGAAGCTCGCAAGAGATAGACATCAGCGTCTTGGCTCGGCTATCCGAGTCGTAAATCGGAATACCATAACCCGACAAAAGTTCGCACAAAGTACTCTTACCACTGCCTATACCGCCTGTAATACCTACTTTATACATATAACAAAGGATTATAAGTGATTAGATAGCCGAATTCTTTGGTTTGATGGGTAGCAATGGAACAGAACCGACAACAATCTCAGCCTGCTTAAGACGAATAGATATCTCGTTCTGCATAGACTCGCGCGATATCTTATAGTATTGAACAGAGTCACCATCATCGGCAATCTTAGTTTTAATATCGTACTCCAAATCCTCCAAAGGGATAACCAAGCTGCGATGTTGATAACGACGAACCTCCAGCAAATCGGTACCTTTAGCAGTAACGGTACAAGGGACTTCAACCTCGTAGCCGCTGACCTCGACATTCAAATTATACTCTGCAACGTACGTATCGCCCAACTTTAGCACGTACCACAGCACAAACGAGGCGCAAAACAGCACAACAAAGGCAGGAGAGACATAGCGCTTAAGCCAGCCCTTCAACACAGAGAGTATTTCGTGAAGACGTTTCATACAAGAGACAAAGTTAAAAAAAAATCTCCATTATCGTACAATCATCAAACAGAATATGCCGCAGCGACAAAAAAAAGGGTTGTAATCACGACGATTACAACCCCTAATTGTCGGATAATTAGCTAAGCTAATTACTCCTCCTTATTGTTCTTCTTACCCAAGATATCGTATGCAATAGGTGTTGCAATGAATACTGAAGAGTAAGTACCAATAATTACACCAAGCAAGAGTGCGAATACGAAACCACGCAAGTTCTCACCACCGAAGATGAAGATAGCCAACAAGGTAACGATAGTGGTACCTGAGGTATTCATCGTACGAGAGAGTGTAGAGTTAATTGCGCTGTTGATATTAGCACGGATATTGCGCTTTGGATAGAGTGCCAAGTACTCACGGATACGGTCGAAGATAACCACTGTATCGTTGATAGAGTAACCGATAATTGTCAAGATAGCTGCAATAAAGGCCTGATTAACCTCCAAGTTGAATGGCATGAAGCTATACAACATAGAGAAGATACCGATTACAACGAAAGCATTATGAGCCAAAGCGAATGTAGCACCCAATGCCCACTGCCAACGCTTAAATCGCAATACGATGTAAAGACCGATAGCTACCAGAGAGATAAGGATTGCCCACAAAGCACCCTGAACCATCTCGTTAGCGATAGCAGGACCAATCTTCTCTGAAGATACGATACCGTTAGGGTTATCCTGAGTACTTGTAAACTCCTCAAGAGAGATAGGCTCCTTGTAGAACTCCTTCAATGCCTCGTAAATCAAGCCATCAACCTCCTTAGTAGTAGCCTCAGAGGTATCCTCGTGCTTATACTGAGTGGTGATACGAATCTGGTTATCCTCACCGAACTGCTTAACCTCAACAGAAGAGCTTGCAGCATCGTCGCTAACCAAAGTCTGCTCCAACTTCTGACGAATCTCGTCGATAGAGATATCGGTATTATCGAAGCGTACCTGATATGAACGACCACCGGTAAAGTCTACACCTGTATTCAAACCGTGGAAGCAGAGTGAGATAACAGATGCTACGATAACAAGACCTGAGATGATGTATGAGTACTTACGCTTACCGATAAAGTCGAACTTAGTGTTAGCCAACCAATTCTCTGACCATGAGCGAGAGAATGATACCTTACCACGCTTAGCAACAATCCAATCCAAGAACAAACGAGTGATGAAGATTGCTGTAAACAGTGAAGTCAAGATACCGATTACCAAAGTTGTAGCGAAGCCCAAAACAGGACCACCACCCATCATAAACTTAGAGCAGAGGAACAATACAACACCGGTAATGATAGTTGTCAAGTTACCGTCGATAATTGCTGAGTATGCGTTAGAGAAACCGTCCTTGATAGCGGTAGAGATACCCTTACCACCACGCAACTCCTCCTTAATACGCTCGTAGATGATAACGTTAGCATCCACAGCCATACCCATAGTAAGAACGATACCCGCAATACCAGGGAGTGTCAAAACTGCACCGAACGATACCAAAATACCCATCAAGAAGAGAACGTTGAGCAACAGAGCAATATCGGCAATCCAACCTGCTGTCTTATAGAACAAGCCCATATAGAGCAGTACCAACAAGAATGCCAACGCAAATGAGAGCAAACCGGCATTGATAGACTCCTGACCAAGTGATGGACCTACAACAGTATCCTGGATGATACGTGCAGGAGCAGGAACCTTACCAGAGTTCAAAACGTTAGCCAAAACCTCAGCCTCACCAATTGTAAAGTTACCGCTGATAACAGAGTTACCACCCTTAATCTCAGCCTTTACACCCGGTGCAGAGTAAACTCGCTTATCCATAACGATAGCAAGAGGAAGACCATTCTCATAGTTTCTTGCATCTGGATCCTCAGCCAACTGCTTAGTGATACGTGCCCACTCAGCAGCACCGTCGGTTGTCATCACGAGGTGAACCTCAGCAGATGTACCTCTATCGCTATATTCAGCACGTGAACGGTCTACTGCCTCGCCGTCCAATGCAGGCTTACCGTCGATTGAACGCAACGCATACAACATATAGCGGTTACCAGCCCACTCCTCAGGCTTAACGCTCCACATAAAGTGGAGGTTATCAGGAATCAACTCCTTAACACGTGGGTCAGCAAGATACTTATCCAAAATCTCCATGTCGCTCTCTGTTGCAGCACCGACAATACCATAAGTGCTATAAAGAGTATCAACCAAAGAGTAGAAAGAGTGCTTCAAAGGTGCAACCTCTGTTGCCTCAACAGCCTCAGTAGCCTCTGCGCCCTCAGCAACCTCAGTAGCCTCAACCTCCTCAGCAACAGGCTCAGTAGCCTCTACTGCCTCAGCATCCAAGTCGATTGTGCTAATCTTACGGTTGATGTTATCCAACACACCGCTGATGTTCTCTTTCTTGTGGCAGTTCCAGAACTCCAAAGATGCAGATGCCTGCAAGAGGTCACGAACGCGCTCAGGGTCCTTGATACCTGGAAGCTCAACCTGGATACGGCCGTTACCGAGCTCCTGAATGTTAGGCTGAACAACACCGAAACGGTCGATACGTGTAGTAAGGATATTCATAGAAGCCTTAACAGCGTCCTCAGACTGCTTCTTCAAGAACTTCGTTACCTTCTCGTCTGTACCTACATCGCTACGGCCAGGCTTAGAGAACGCCTTAACCAATGAACCGCCATTCTGAGCATAAGCAGCAACGAAAGCATCAACAAACTCAGCCTCACCTGTGTCTACTGACTTAACGGCTGACTGGATAGCTGCCTCAAACTCCTTAGAGTTCTTAGCCTCGTCGGTAGCCAACGCTCTAACCAAATCCTGAACATCGATGGTCAAGGTTACGTTCATACCACCCTTGAGGTCCAAACCGAGGTTCAACTCCTTCTTCTTACACTCGTTGTAAGTATACTTCACAACGCCAAGGTTGTAAACAACGCTATCACCAATAGAATCGAGATAGAACTGCTCCTTATCGGCACGCAGATTCTCCTCGAACTTGGCAGCGTACTCCTTAGCATCACTCTCTACGCTTCGTGTAACAAACGAGAACGAGAGCTCATAGATACTCGCGATTACCAACAGAATCGCGAACAGCTTAATAGCACCTTTACTTTGCATTTTAGTTTGAATTTTATTGTTTTTAAGTATTTGTTTCTTACGCCGTACGAGATATTCGCACATTATAGGCGACAAAGATAGCAAAAAAAAGTCTGAATCACGAATTATTTCTATCGTTTTTTCAGACTTTTGGCAAAAAAACATCTACCAGGTAAATGATAGATCATTTCATCTCTCGTTCTGGCGTAATTTTCGCTCGGCCATCTCGGCCAAAACATCCGCAGGTACATAATCGAGCCAATAGTCATCCTGCACTAACTCGCGATACAAAGCCAAGGCGGCAGGATCGGTATGAATACGACGGTCGTTGGTACTACTCTTATGGTTTTCCCACACCACACCCTTCACTCGCGGATGGGTATCCTTTAGGCCAAACCACTCGCTGACCCATAGCAGATTATCGCAATGCGAAGGGCCAAAGCCGCCCTCGGTAATCATCACGGGTTTCTCTGGCGATATACTCTCCGTCTCATTGAGCAGCCACGAAGGATAGCCGTATTCAACCTTTTGCGTAGAATAACAACTCGTACCAATCCAATCACAATATTGGTCGCCAGGGTAATAGGATTTCATATCGTAATCACCAAATGAGATATCGTTGCTCGACCAAACGAAGACATTGTAGTCGGTGATGCCCACCTGCTCGGCTATGTTATACATTCGCCGCCAATACCTTACAAAATTAGGAGCATCGTTACCCCACGCAACCCAATTAGAGTTCATCTCGTTGGCGGGACGAAACCACGCAGGACCACAATCATCATCACCGCGCTGCGTCTGAAGCACCTCCTTGAAATAGGCATCGTAATACTCATCCATAACGCCCATAGCAAGCTCGGCAGCAGGATAAGGAGGCTCCCAGCCGTAGATAAAGAGGCGATACTGTCCATCGAAATTCTTACCCGAATAGGCCCTGCGAATATTCATAATCTCGGCATAGTTACGAGACATATCCTTTGCACCCTGATACCACAACATAAGCGAGATTTGCTTGCCTACCCTCTCCTCGAAAAGATCCAACGGACAAGAGTTATTGCCCTGCTCGCCTGCAAAAGAGGTCGAGTTGTTAAAAGCACCGTGGTAGGCACCCTCCTCGGGGACATACTTCATCTCATTCGCAAACACTCCCCATGCTTCAACCTCATCAATCATCATCGGCTGATAGGATTGAGCAGGAGCGGAAACGACAAAGCGAAGATAGCGGCAGTTGGCAAAATGATATCCAGCAATAGCCCAGCCCGTAACAGCATCAATGGCAAGAGGTACATTTTCACTCCACTGAGATTTGTCAGAGCTCGCCGATACAACAACGGAGGATGGAAGAGCGAAAGTATTGGCAGCAATCTGACCCTTAATAGCGTGGAGCTTGATATTCCAGATATCACGTTTGCAACCTAAATCAAGCACGATATCGACACTCGCAACACCCTGCCAACCAACACCCATAACAGCGTCAGTAACAGAAGATTGCAAAGCCTCATCGGTCAACAACACGCCATCGGAATAATTGAGGCAAGGATATATATCGGCACAACCATCAATAGGGGTAACTGAAAATCTATAAAACTTACCCGCCGCAAGGTTTATCTGGCCATCGGGCTCGGCCAGAGCAGGCGGAGCATCGGGAAAACTACCGGAATAATCGGGGAAAGAGGTCTGGCAGCCACAACAACCAAGCATAGGCAAAACGAGCAGAAACAGAGGTAATATCTTCATAGTACTGATTTAGACCATTGTAAAAAATACACATACAAACATACAAAAAAAATCCGGACCATTCAAATCCGGATTTTTCACTATTAACCTAACCGCCGACATTACTCGGCTACAATGTGTTACGAAAGGGAATTACTTAACCTCCTCGAAATCAACATCCTCAGGCTGCTGGCCACCCTGCTGCTGGCCACCCTGCTGGGCGTTCTGGGTCTGTTGTGCCTGCTGAGCCTGCTGCTGTGCAGCATACAAATCCTGCGATGCTGCCTGCCAAGCGTTGTTGAGCTCTGTGATAGATGAGTCGATAGCTGCAATATCCTGATTCTTATGAGCCTCCTTAAGCTTAGCCAAAGCAGCCTCGATAGCACCCTTCTTATCAGCTGAGAGCTTATCGCCATACTCCTTAAGCTGCTTCTCGGTAGCGAAGATATTAGAGTCGGCAGCATTAATCTTATCAACACGCTCCTTCTCAGCCTTATCCTTAGCCTCGTTAGCCTTAGCCTCGTCACGCATACGCTGAATCTCCTGGTCTGTCAGACCGCTTGAAGCCTCGATACGAATCTTCTGCTCCTTACCTGTACCCTTATCCTTAGCAGATACGCTCAAGATACCGTTGGCGTCGATGTCAAATGTAACCTCAATCTGTGGCACACCACGTGGTGCTGCAGGGATGCCGTCCAAGTGGAAGCGTCCGAGCGACTTGTTGTCGCGAGCCATAGGGCGCTCACCCTGGCATACGTTAATCTCAACAGATGGCTGGTTATCTGATGCAGTAGAGAAGACCTCACTCTTGCGGGTAGGGATAGTGGTGTTAGCCTCGATAAGCTTAGTAAACACACCATTCAAAGTCTCGATACCGAGTGAAAGTGGAGTTACGTCGAGCAACAACACATCCTTAACCTCTCCTGTAAGAACACCACCCTGGATAGCAGCACCGATAGCTACAACCTCATCAGGGTTTACCGACTTATTAGGAGCCTTACCAAAGAACTGCTCAACAACCTGCTGGATGGCAGGGATACGGGTAGAACCACCTACCAAGATAACCTCGTCGATGTCACTTGCACTCAAACCAGCGTCACGCAACGCGATACGGCATGGCTCGATAGTCTTCTGCACCAAATGGTCACACAACTGCTCAAACTTAGCACGTGTCAAAGGCATTACCAAGTGCTGTGGGATGCCATTAACAGGCATAATGTATGGGAGGTTAATCTCTGTGGTAGTGGTTGAAGAGAGCTCAATCTTTGCCTTCTCGGCAGCCTCCTTCAGACGCTGCAAAGCCATTGGGTCCTGACGCAAATCAATCTGATGCTCAGCCTTAAACGCCTCAGCCATATAGTCAATCAATACGTGGTCGAAATCGTCACCACCGAGGTGAGTATCACCGTTGGTAGACTTAACCTCAAAGACACCATCGCCCAACTCCAAAATAGAGATATCGAAGGTACCACCGCCAAGGTCGTAAACCGCAACCTTCATATCAGACTCCTTCTTATCAAGGCCGTATGCCAAAGCTGCAGCGGTAGGCTCGTTGATGATACGGCTAACCTTCAAGCCAGCAATCTCACCTGCCTCCTTAGTAGCCTGACGCTGTGAGTCAGAGAAATATGCAGGAACAGTTACAACAGCCTCAGTAACCTCCTGACCGAGATAATCCTCAGCAGTCTTCTTCATCTTCTGGAGGATGATAGCCGAAATCTCCTGTGGAGTGTAAAGACGACCATCAATATCAACACGTGGGGTGTTATTATCGCCACGAACAATTGCATAAGGTGCACGAGCAATATCGTTAGCTACATTGTCGTACTTCTCTCCCATAAAACGCTTGATAGAGAAGACTGTACGCTTAGGGTTAGTAATTGCCTGACGCTTTGCAGGATCACCAACCTTACGCTCCATACCGTCGGTAAAAGCTACAACAGAAGGAGTTGTACGGTGGCCCTCAGCGTTAGTAATTACCACAGGCTCGTTACCCTCCATTACAGATACACAAGAGTTTGTTGTACCCAAATCAATACCAATAATCTTTCCCATAATTCTTTGTTTTTATTTGTTTTGTTACTATTTGCTTTATCCGTACAGCCTCGCTTCTCGGCTGTCGCAATAAATATAAACAAAGGTTATACCAAAGATATTTTTCTCGCAAAATAGTCGATTATGGCACAAATTACTGACAAAAAGCTCTCCCCGACTGACAAAATGGCTGACAAAATGACAGAAATAATAAAGGTGCAGGCATAGGGTGCCAATGGTGACTAAAGGTAACTAAAGTCTATGGCTGAAATTAAGGTTTCACTTTTCAGTTTTCAGTTTTCACTTTTAGGAAGAGGAGTGAAAAAGTAAAAAAAATCGGAACCTCCGTTATGGAGATTCCGATACAACATAAAAAAAGACACTGACTACTCCTCAGCAGCAACCTCTTCCTTACCCTCGTTGAGGATACGCATAGCTGCGTCCAAAATAGCAGTATCATCCAATGTAACTACGCCACCATCAGGACCCTGCTCGATATGGATACCTGCACAAGCCTTAGCCTCAAAGTGCTTACCACCAAAGTAGTTACGTACTGTCTCTACATCAATACCCAGCTCGTCAGCGATACGCTGAGAGCTACCACTGGGCAACTTGTCCTTAATGCGACGCAATTCGTTAAATGTAATAATCATAATTGAACTATTTTTAGGTTTATGTTTATTAGGTTTAGAACAGGAGTCAGCCACTCCCGCACAAATTCATCATAAAATTACTACATATTTTTATTATAACCAAATTTTATAATCGAAAAGTGTAAAAAAAGAGGATTACCCGATAGATAATCCCCTAAATCTGCAACCGACACGCTTAATCTCTGGCTTCGATATACACTTGGAACAGAAGCGGAGAATAAGGTTGAATCTCGGTGGTAACAGTCTCCGACTCGGTAGTATCGGTAGTGTAAGAATTATTATAGAAATTGTTATAGTACATACTATTATAATAATTAGGGTAGTAACCATAACCGCCGTAATAACTGCCATAACCACCGTAGCCACCATAATAGTTGTTGTAATAGTTATTATAGTAACCGTTGCCGTAATAGCTGTTATAGTAGTTATAATAGTTGTAGTAATCGTAGTAGTTGCTCGATGATGAGCTGGTCTTACGAGTTCCCGACACGCCCGTAGCTCCATACGCATTTGACGAAGTGGTCAAAATAGCATTCCAAGCACCCAGCTTCATCTGAGGAATAGCATACTTCCAAGCATCGACATAGGAGTTATCATCAGCGTTATCTTCGCCTGTGAGGAAATCCAAAGCGGTACCTTCGTCCTCCTGAATGAAGTCCTCATGGAGAATATCCTTAATCTCCGGAATATTGGTATCGACAACAAAGCCGTCCAAAAGGCGGGTTACGTACCAAACCTTAGCAGTCTTAACAGAATCAATAGCCTCAGCCTCGGCAGGGTCAAGGCCCTCACCAAAACGCTTTAACAACGCAGCGTCAATCTCCTGATTCACCTGCGCAAGAGACTTGACACGATAGACCTTACCACTGTTATAGATTGTCTGGTCGGCATACATAGTAGTATCGGCCAAACAGTTGAACTCAAGGCTCTTCTTAGGGGTATAGCGGTAGTTGATATATAGTCCGGCAATAGAATCAACGGCAGGATGCCACTTCTCGTCGTAGACAACCTCCTCCTGCTCCTCACCACCTCGTGTCACACGACGCATCTGCGAGGTCTGCTCCTCCTTCTTCTCGGCAAGGACAATATCGCCATTGGCCTTAGCAAAACTCTGTACCCAAGCATCCTCATAAGCCAAAGGGTTGGTCAAGTGACCACAAACCTCAACATCGACAATCATAGGACGATTGGCATCCAAAACGAACTGGCCCTCATAACCACCGTCGCCACCCATAGATTGGTCCTTAGTGCCGACAGAAGATGGCAGATAAAGACGCAGCTTAGTGCCGTAACGAGCTTGGAACTCCAGATTATCGCCAATCTTGAGCTTATTGCGCAATGACATATAGGTACCCTCAGGCATCGAGGTATTGTCCGTTCCGCAATATAAGAAGAAAGGAGAATAGTGGGTGTAAGAGGTATAAGAGCCCTGCATCTGAGCAATATCAGAGTCACGCGTAAGGACTACGTTGCCTCGTAAATCACGACAGGTAATCTTCAGCCACACCCAAGAGTCCAAATTACGAACAGGAAGACTATCGGCGACACCCTCGCTGAGAACCTCAACATAATAGCCACCACGCTCCTGATAATTATCCATCAACTCCGGACGATTAGCCTCAATCCAAGCCTTCATCGAAATCTTCTCGACCTGCTCAAATGAGAGCTCGTCAGATTCAACGCACGACGTAGCAAACGAAACTATCGCCAGGCAAATCAGAAAAAATATACTTTTAAAGTATCTCATACTATACTAAACTTTTCTCTACTACTCATTTTTAACCGAAAGGATAGTGTAAATCCAAATGATAGGGCTATCAGATGGAACAATACCCATATCGTCGCCACCGTAACCGTCAGCCATAGTCGAATAGGCCTCGACTTTATCGCCCTCACGGCAGCCATATAACGAAATCTCTAAGCCTTTTATTATTTTATTACTACCCATTTTAAGCACCAAAGGCTCGGTACTCCAAAACTCGGTATTAAGACCCTTGGCAACCAACTCCGCAATAACAGCCTCGTCGTTTGAAAAAAAGACATCGTCCGTCTTCGGAGAGCCACCCTGAAATATATAGCCCGTGATACGCAACTCCACAACAGAACCAGAAACAACCTCCGTACGGGTTAAACGGTCGGGCTCGTAATAAGTCGCAATATAGCGGTAGGTGTCAAGTTCAAGCTTCTCATAGAAAGGAGGCTCAGGCTCCAACGAAGTCTCAAGCTCCTCCTCCCATATCAGACGCGGAACATGACTCGACGTAAGATAGCGTTCGATACTATCTTGCTGCTTCTGGAGTGTATCATCATCCTTGGTACATCCCGACAGCAAAAACAGAACCGACGCCAACAAGAAGGTCAAACTATATTTCAATCGCATAGACATATAATCGTGCAAAGTTAATAAAAATTTATCTTACGACAAACTCATTGACACAGAAATACACTACATCCTACGCAGAGCCTGACGCACAGCCTCCTCAACAGAGATAGTTGGCGACTCGGCAAGGAGTGACTTAAGGACCTTCTCGGAGGCCGCTTTCTGGAAGCCCAACATAACAAGAGCCTGCAAAGCCTCCTCCATAATCGGATTAGAGGCGACATTGACAACAGAGTGCGTAGGCTCGTCAAGACCTAAGTCTATCATCTTGCCACTTAAATCAACGATAATCTTTTGCGCCGTCTTCAAGCCTAAGCCCTTGACATTCTTGAGCAAAACAGCGTTCTCGGTAGCGATGATATTACGCAACTCACTGCTTGAATAGGTCGAGAGAATCATACGGGCAGTATTGCCACCAACACCCGACACACTGATAAGCTGTCGGAATAGCTCTCGCTCCAATTTAGTAGCAAAACCATAGAGAATCTGAGCATCCTCACGTACCGAGAAATGGACGTAGAGCTTCGCCGAAGAGCTACCCTCGATAGCCGCATAGGTCTGCAACGAGATATTCAGATAGTAGCCAACACCCGAAGCCTCAACAACGGCATAAGCAGGGGCTAATTCGACAAGATTACCGGATATATATTCGTACATAGTGTTATTTTTTTTAGCAATACCACAAAAATAAATATATTTTTCATACCTTTGTCAATTATTACGAAATATTCGACTAAAAATTGTAAAATACATATCAAAATTATGAAGAAGATTATTTGGATTCTCTCAGTCGCTGCTTTTGCTTTGACATCATGTGGTGGAGATAACGCAGCGCAAAAAGGAAATGAGGCAACAGGTGAGGCAGGTGCAACAACTGAGACTACATTGACACAAGATTCAACAAATGTAACCCTTCCAACGGGCGACATCGCTTATTTGGATATTGAGTACATTCACGCTATGAGCACACTCTCACAGACCGAGGGCGTAGCGTTGAATGAGAAGATTAACAAGTCAATGGAGACTTTCGCTCAGAAGGAGAAGAACCTCCAGGCTGAGGATAGCAGCATTCAAAAGGCATACGTAGAGCTTCAGGAGAAGTATAGCAAGGGTCTTATCACCTCACTCGACGCTCAGAAGCAGCAGGAGAGTTTGGAGTCTCGCGCAAAGAAGATGCAGCAGAACGTTCAGTATCTCCAGACAAGCTATCAGAAAGAGGCTGCTGCTTTGCAGGAGGAGCTAAGCGTATTGAACAACCGTTTGGCTGACTACATCCAGAAGGCTGTGGATGAGATTAACGCTGATGGTCGTTACAAGATGATTCTTAACGCAGGCATGCTTATCGATGCTGACGAGTCTTTGGATATGACCAATGCGGTGTTGGCAAAGGTTAATGCTTTGTATGCTGCCGATAAGAAATAATTTACCGACAATCGATTAATTAAAACATAATTTTGCGAATTTCCATTTGCATTTTGCGTGGAAATTCGCAATTTTTGTAATCGTATTACAACAACACTATTTTTTATGGCAAAAAATCTCCTCTTAGTAGCTCTGCCCGAAGAGTTGGGCTCAGAGGCAATAGAGATTCTGAAGCAGAAGTGTGATCTGTGCTTCACGGGCGTCGGAAAGCTCCGCTCATTCGAAGCAACACTTGCTGCATTGAAGGTAGGCGAGTACGCCAACGTGATAAATGTAGGCACGTGCGGCTCATCGAAGCACCCATTCGCTACGGTACTATACCCCGGCAAAGTGGCACAAGGAGATATATACTTGGAACCACTATTCGGCACTGAACAGGAACTGCTATCAACGGGAGATGCAAGCCAATCAATAGTAAGCTCCGATAACTTTATCGGCGAGCAGACACCAGCAGAACAGTTGAAACTTTTACAACCATTCGATTGTATGGATATGGAGTCGTATGCAATTGTAAGGGCGGTGAAGTTTCACGCTGCACAAAACAACAAAAAGGCGGCAAAATTGCATCTAATAAAGGTCGTGAGCGACGGCGCAGACAGCTCGGTGGGAGAATGGAGCCAGCGTATAGAGTATCTGCGCCCTACACTACTCAATGCTATCTTAGAGAAGTTGTCCACTATATAATTTACGAAAATGCGATACAGAGCCAATTGCAAAATCAACATCGGGCTGGATGTGCTTCGACGTCGTACGGATGGTTATCATGAGCTATCGACGATAATGTACCCTATTTATGGGCTTTATGACACGCTCGATATCGAGGTGATAAACTCCGACGAGATTATATTTCAAAACAGAGGCTTAAGTGTGGATTGTCCGCCACAGAAGAATATATGTGTCAAAGCGGCACAGCTGATGCAGCAACGTTATGGCGCAGGTGGTCTGAGCATAATCCTGGAGAAGAATATCCCATTTGGAGCAGGTCTGGGAGGTGGCTCGGCAGATGGCACGACGGTAATTATGGCTATCAACGAGTTATATAATTTGGGGCTAAGCACCATGGATTTGATTCAGGTGGCAGCCGAGATTGGCAGCGACACAGCATTTTTTGTAAAAAACAGCCCACAGCTTTGCCAAGGACGTGGCGAGAGGATGAGTGATATAGGTGTGGAGCTGAGTGAGAAATGGATTGCCATAATCAAACCAGAGGTCTATATATCTACACGCGAAGCGTACGCAGGAGTGACACCTCATAGGCCCGACACAGAGCTCTCGGAGCGTATTTGTCGCCCGATTGAGGAGTGGCAGGGGTTGATTACCAACGATTTTGAGCCTCATATACTCCGCACCCACCCAGAGATAGCCGCAGCAAAACAGGCTCTGATAGATGCCGGGGCAATATATGCCTCAATGTCGGGAAGTGGCTCGGCGGTGTATGGTATATTCGAGAACGAAAAAGAGGCTCGAAAAGTGAGCCCCTTGACGGATTATATATATAAGGTATAGCGTAACACCTACTTCTCGTCGCTCTTCTTCTCGCGACGGCGTGATGACGGCTCGGCCTTAACAATATGGCTTGAGATGATATTAACCAGATTCTTTGGTGCTATATTTCGCTCTATCTTACCGGCAAAAGCAACAGATATACCTCCCGTCTCCTCGGAAACGGTAATGGCAATAGCATCGGAAGTCTCGGTGATACCTATCGCAGCACGATGACGCGTACCGTAAGACTTAGGTACATTGGACTGCGTAACAGGCAGAATACACTTTGCAGCGACTACCCTATTGTTCTGAACAACGACAGCACCATCGTGCAGCGGCGCATTCTTAAAGAAGATATTTTCTAGCAGCGAAACGCTCAAATCGGCATTAATCGTAATGCCGTTCTCAATAATATCGGCCAAATCACTCTTTTGGCTGATAACAATCAAGGCACCTGTCTTGGAGAGCGACATCTCGCTACAAGCACGGACGATAGGTTCGATATTAATCTCTCGGTGCTTCTCAATGGCAAAGATACGATTGACAAAGTTGAAGCCCTTCTGTCGCATACCAAGCATCTGCAAGAAACTACGCAGCTCCGGCTGGAAGATGATAATCACAGCCAACACACCCACGCTGACAATCTGACCAAGGATGGTTTGTAACAGGGTCATATTCAGAGCCTGAACTGCAATCCACACAATATAGATGATAATCAGACCTGTAAAGATATAGGGGGTATTAGTGCCTCGCGTCATACGGTACAGACCGAACATGAGCAAAGCAACCAACGTAATATCTACAAAATCAATAAATGTAAAAGGGATAAAATCCATATCTGACACTCTTATTGTTAATCGAACTCAAAAACGCGACACTCATCATCACCTACGGTGATATAGACCTCCATAGCATCCTCAGGCAACAGCGGCTCAATCTTCTCTGGCCACTCAACCAGACATAAATCGCCCGAATAGAAGTACTCCTCGTAACCAAAGTCAAAGACCTCCTCGATACGCTCTATACGGTAGAAGTCGAAGTGGTAAATGCGACGCTCCGTACCCTCATACTGATTGACCAAAGCAAAGGTCGGGCTGGTAACATTATCCTCGGCACCAAGAGCCTCGACAATACGGCTGATAAGCGTTGTCTTACCGGCTCCCATCTCTCCTCTAAACAACACAACATTTCGCTCGCCCAGCGATTGGATTATCTGGCGAGCAACATCCTCAAGGGATGAGAGGGAATCTATCTCTATACGTTTCATCTATGATATGCTAAAATTATTGTTTGGGCTCAAGGACTATATACGGAACAATCATCTCCTCCATCGAAATACCTCCGTGCTGGAAGGTGTCACGATAGTAGCGGATAAATTTGTTCGCCTCGTTATTATAGACCAAGAAATCGTAGTTGTATGCAAAAATGTATTTCGAGGTAAGATTGATACGAGGGAGCTGAATATCCTCCGGATTCTGTACCTCATAGACCTCACGCGGATTATATTGCAGGTTACGGCCCGTCTTATAACGCAGATTGACAGAGGTCTCACGGTCACCTGTCACTCTGACAGGATTATCAACACGTATTGTACCGTGGTCAGAAGTAATAATCACACGGTGACCTCGCTCGGAAAGCAACTTCAAAATAGTATACAAATCGGAGTGCTCAAACCATGAACAGGTAAGCGAACGGAACGAGGCGTCATCCTCAGTCAAATCGCGGATAATATCAGTCTCGGTACGAGCATGAGATAGAATATCCAAGAAATTGTAGACGATAACAGAGAAATCGGCATCATAGACACGGTTGATGTTATCTATAAGGCGGCGACCTGCATCGGGACGTACCAATTTATCGAAGGTCCAACGGTAGTTCTTACCCGCCATCTTCAGCTGACGCGCCAAGAAATCCTCTTCATACTGATTCTTACCACCCTGCTCGTTATCATTGAGCCATTGGCCCGGCATAAGTTTCTCGATAGCAAGCGGCATAAGACCTGCAAAGATAGCGTTACGAGCATACTGAGTAGCCGTCGGGAGAATAGCACAATAGAAATCGTCCTTCTGCACATCGTAATAACCTCGGAGCATAGAACTGATGGCACGCCACTGGTCATAGCGGAAGTTATCAATGAGCAGAAGTGTCGTCTTGGGATGTGAATCGACCTCCGGAAGGATGTTTTTACGCATCAAAGTATGTGACATAACAGGAATATCCTGCTCGTCTACACGTTTGTTAATCCAATTGTAGTAGTTGCGGCGGACAAACTTACAGAACTCCTGATTCGCCTCATTCTTCTGATAGGCAAGGACCTCCTTAACACTTTGGTCTGAGGATTGAGAGAGCTCTAACTCCCAACCTGTAATCTTGCGGTAGATGGCACACCACTGCTCAAACGAAGACGCCGTCTGACACATCGAACTGATACGACCAAACTCCGCACGATAATCGGCGGTAGTCTGCTCGGTAACAAGTTGCTGAGAATGAACGTTTTTCTTAATAGAGAGCAGGACCTGATTAGGATTGACGGGCTTAATGATATAGTCGGCAATCTTAGAGCCGATAGCCTTATCCATAATATTCTCCTCCTCACTCTTGGTGACCATAATAATTGGTGTGGTAGGGCGAACATCCTTAATCAAAGGGAGAGTCTCCAGGCCTGTCATACCCGGCATCATCTCGTCCAATATAATCAAATCGTAGGCGGTCTGACGCACCATATCAACAGCATCGTAGCCGTTGTTGCAGGAATCAACCTCGTAGCCCTTACCCTTCAAAAACAAGAGATGTGGCTTGAGAAGCTCAATCTCGTCATCTACCCATAATATCTTTACCATAGTCTAATCTTTTTTATCAAGAAACGAAGCAAACACTGTTTTAATTGTAGGAAACGAGTGAGAAATATAGCGTTCGATATCCTCCCTCTTAACCCACTCTGCACAAATTATACCCTCGCTTTGCTGTGGAGATAACACACAGCGCTGCTCAGCCTGCATAGCATACCAAGCTGTAAACTTCATCTCCCAGCAACCAAACAGCTGGTAGCAATGGATTGTGCGAGCCAACAATCGACCAACAGAACTTACGCTGACTCCCGTCTCCTCCTCCGCCTCACGAGCGGCACAAACCTCATAGCTCTCACCCTCCTCACGATGGCCTTTGGGCAAATCCCAACGGTCACTGCGGCGAATCATCACAACCTCGCCCGAAGGATTCTCAACAACACCTCCCGCAGCCTCAATCCACTTAAACTGCTGAGCAATGGACTCAAACAGAGCTTGAGGCGATGGGGATAAAATCGCAACTTTATTGTATTTTCCCAAAAAAGTCGTTATCTTCGCTCTCGAAATATGCTCGTCGGCAGCCAGATAGATGCAATGCCAATCGCCACCCGGCTCGCAGGAGGTTAGCAACAACTCGGCCTCAGCAAACGACAGACGAATAGAGCCGTCAGCCTCGAAAGGCAACGGAAGCATCGTCGATGATGTGGTGTAGTGAATCGGTGGTTTCTGCATCATATTAAAAGCTTTTGAGCTATTTCATTTGCAAAAATAACAAATTTGAAGTTAAAATACCTATATAAATATGAAAAAATTATCCTTTATTATGGCCATTGCAACTTTTGCACTGAGTTCTTGTTGCGAAATGGCACAACAACCCTCAACAGCAATGACGATTAAAAACGAACTTTCAGCCGACGAGATTGCCAATGGAAAACTATCAGCATCGGCAATGTGGAAGATGGGACGATTGGGCTCGATGAGTCTATCACCAGATGCTAAACGTCTGGTATACAACGTCACAACATACAACATGGCAGAGAACAAAGGCACCTCACAAATCTTCGTTCTCGACACCCAGAGCGGCGAGAGCAAGTGCCTGACAGACGGCCAATCATCGAACAATACAGCGCAATGGAGCAGTGATAGTAAAAGCATCTATTTCCTATCTGACCGCAGTGGCGAGAATCAGCTGTGGAAGATGGGCGCAGCGGGAGAGAATCCTGTGCAGATTACAACCGTTGAGGGCGGAATAGAGGCATACGGAATAAATGCTGCGGCAGATAAGATTTTCTACACTCGCAAGGTGCATGTTGCAGACCGCAAATCGTCTGACATTCACAAAGATATGGATAAGTCAAAGGCCAGAATATATGACGACTTGATGGCTCGTCACTGGGACTACTGGGATGAGGGATATTATAGCCATATCTTCGTAGCCGAGCTGACAGCCGAGGGCCTGAAAAATGACAAGGATATAATCGGTAGCGACGCAGCGTGGGATGCTCCGCTGGCACCATATTTTGATGCAGCAGAGATTGCCTGGAGCAACGATGGAACACGTTTGGCTTACACCTGCAAGCAGCTGACAGGCACAGAGTATGCCGTATCGACAGATTCAGATATATTTATCTACGACACGCGTGACGGCTCAACAATAAACATCAACAAGCCGACAGAGCAGGCAAAGGGAGAGTTTGTAGGTTATGACCGCTACCCTGTGTGGTCACCGGATGACACTCAGTTGGCATTCTGCTCGATGCAGACTCCGGGCTACGAGTCAGACAAGGACCGTCTATTCGTTTACGACGTAGCAAGTGGCGCGATGCGTTATCTGACAACAGAGTTTGACCATAACGTACAGAATGTTATATGGAAAGATAACTCGACAATCTACTTCACATCACCTCTGTTCGGAACACATCAGATTTGCAAAATCACAATCCCTCAAGAGGGTGAGACACCTCGCATAGAGACCATAACACGTGGCGACCACGACCTGGCATCAATGACTCTTGCAGGCGATAAGTGTTATGCCGCACGAACAACAATTTCAAGTGCAGCTGAGATATTTGCTGTAAATCTCAACGACGGAGAACTCGCTCAAGTAACAGATATTAATGGCCACATATACAAGCATATACGCATGGGTGAAGTACAGAAGCGTTGGATTAAGACAACCGACGGCAAAGAGATGCTGACTTGGGTGATATTGCCACCAGATTTTGACCCTAACAAAAAGTATCCTGCAATTCTTTACTGCGAGGGTGGTCCACAGAGCACTGTATCGAATGGTTGGAGCTATCGCTGGAATTTCCAGGTGATGGCATCGGAGGGTTATGTTGTAGTAGCACCTAACCGCCGTGGCTGCCCATCATTCGGCTCGGAGTGGAGAGAGCAGATTTCGGGTGACTACGCAGGACAGAATATCAAAGATTATCTTGCAGCTATCGACCAAGTGGCACAGGAGCCTTGGGTAGATGCAGAGCATCTCGGTTGCGTCGGAGCCTCTTACGGAGGTTACTCGGTATACTATTTGGCGGGACACCACGAGGGACGTTTCAAGGCCTTTATCTCACACTGCGGAATATTTAACTTCGAGTCAATGTATGGCCACACAGAGGAGCTATTCTTTATTAATCACGACTACGGAGGTCCTTACTGGGAGAAGTCAAACGCCACAGCACAGCGTTCATACGTAGGCTCACCTCATAACTTCGTGAGCAACTGGGATACGCCGATAATGATTGTAACGGGAGAGTACGACTTCCGCATCCCTTACACCCAGTCACTCGAGGCATTTACCGCAGCACGAGTACGTGGCATAGAGGCTCGCTTGGTGGAGTTTGAAAACGAGGCTCATCAAGTATTCAAACCACAGAACTCAATGGTGTGGTACAGAGAGTTTACAGGCTGGTTGAATAAGCATCTTAAGTAACAGAATGGCAAAAGTTTAATGCCCACATAATAAATTTACAGAATATCCGCTCCGAGGGGGCGGATATTTTGATTTTTGGCATATATAATAGCATTAGCTATTCGTGATAAAAAAAACGTCGTTCGTTGAAAAAATTTCCCCATAAAATTTGAATTTCATACTTTTGCCGACGTAAATTCCGAAAAAGGGGATTTGCGATTTTTGGGGTTAGTTATATAATTACGGAAATATGCAACTGAATAGGTTAGCAGTATTATTTACGATGGTGCTTACACTTGGCTTCGCAGCTTGTTCGCAGGATGATGCCGAGAGTGTTGTAACACCAAACAATAGTGTTGAAGTAGGTTTGTGGTTGGGAAACAACCAGACACGTACCACAATCAACGACGATGGCGTCAGCACATCATGGAGCGCAGGCGATAAGGTGGCACTGTGGGCTGTGGGTAGCGATGGTAGCTACAAGCTTAGCAACCAGACTTTTAAGCTCTACTTTCGCGACCTGCCTTCGACAAATGCATTCTTCACTACGACACTGTCGAGTGCAATGGCTGATGATACATATACATATTACGCAACCTATCCTACCCCAAAATCTGTCAGTGGCACAACCGCTACATTCAACGTACCTAATATCCAAGATGGTACAATTTCGGGCGGAGCTGCTGTAATGGTTGCTACACCTGCCGAGGGCGGAGCGTTAAGTGCAGTAACCAACATACCAGGCGATTATGAGGTTAGCAACGATGGTTTGTCGCTAAAGATGAATCACGCCCTGCACGCACTTCGTTTCTATGTTCCTGCAACGAAGTGGGGCTTTGCAGAGGGGGAGGCAGTTGAGCGACTGGAAATATCTATGCCTCAGCCTATTGCTGGCGATATAGCTTTGGATTATACCTCACTAGAGAGTGCGCCATCTTTCAGCAATCAAACCAATAACATAACACTGATTCTGGCTGAGCCATTTGAGGCTTCGCAATCAGCGGCAGAAATTAATCACGCGTGTGCCTCTATTCTCCCTACAACAGCTTTTGCTGAGGGCGACCAAATTGAGGTTAAAGCATACTCAGCGGCTCATGCCGCACGCACAACGCTCTCTCTTAGTGGCAGAGGAGCTATGTTGGCAGGTCATATAACACCTGTATCGTTGGATTGCTCAAATGTTGTAGACCGCCATTACATTCGTTTTATATGGAATGGTAATAATTTGGGAGAGGATGTGCATACTATCACATTCCACACTCAGGCAGGCGATGAAATTTATCGCATAACCGACGTTGCAAGTTTCGTAAATACAGGCTACCACGATGTAGATTTCACTTTTGGAGACAAATCAATCTTGACTGCTATCGCAGGTCAAGAAATTGTGGTCAAATTTGAGTCCGTTCACGCATTGGTTAGCGACAAGATAACAATGCCTGCGGACCTTGCGACAGCCAAGCGTCACGATGTCGGAATCACTGTTCCATATCTGTTCTTTGAGGACTTCAGCCTCTTGAAGGGCTATGATATCAACGGAGGTAATGTATCAACAAAGCAACAGGGTGGTGTAAACATCAACGATACATTCTTCTATTCAGGCTGGACAGGTGAGCAGACTTCAGGTCAGGCAGGTAATGCTATCCGTATCAGAACTCGAAACGAAACGACCTGGGCATTCTACAACGGTCGCGTTGATTCAGCTCCTATATCTGGTTTGAAGTCAGGCGTATCAGTCAAAGTTTCTGTTTCATTCGACTACAATGCCGTAGCAGAAGAGAGTGGAGATGAGTGTATGTCATTCAGCTACGGATACACCACAAAGCAAGGCCCAATTGATGCTTACTGGTGGTATAGACCTCTCTTTGGTTCAAAAACAGGAGGAGAGCATATTGAGAACGCTAAGACAGTAGCGTTGCCAAGTGACTCCAATATGGCTTCGTTTGATGAGAATGTATATCCAAGTAGCTATCACAAGATAGAGGGATTTGAAATAAATGGTTGTACCAATAAGCACCGACTCTCTTGGGAGCCATTGGCATCAGGCACAAACAACCACTTGGGTAATAGTAAAAACCACTGGCTATACCTCGATAATATTAAGGTACAGATAGTGCAATAAAAGACCTAACAACTAAACCTAATAGTGTTGAAATAACAACCCCATAAAAAATATTAACAATTTAATTATCAAAACAACTTAAAAAGTAAAACAAAAAGGTATGAAGTTTACAAAATTGCTTTTGTCGGCTGCTTTGCTTTTGGGCTTCGCAGCTTGCAACAATGACGGAGACGAGAGTGCCGAGGTGGCCAAAGGCTATCTGACATTTGAGGTCAGTGCAGCGCAGGATGTTGAGAACATCACACGTGCACAGATTACAATTGACGAGGCAACAGGTGGTTACACAGTACCTGCTGCTGAAGATTTCACGATTACCATCCTCGACGAGGAGGGTTATCAGGTTTGGACCGGAACCATTGGCGAGTGGGCCCCCGTAGCTACGCCTTTGAAGGTCGGAACTTACACTGTGACCGCCGTTTACGACAATGGTCGCACAGGCTTTGACAAGCCGGTATTCGCAAGTGAGAAGGTCTCTTTCACTATCGTAGGTGCACAGGAGACTGCTGTGAAAATCCCTGTGACATTGCAGAATGCTATCGTTCGTTTCACATACAGCGATATGTTCCTTAAGTACTACTCTTTCGACAAGGTGACTGTTACTTCAGGCTCAACACCTATCGAGTTTACAAAAGATATGACTAAGGGTGCATTTATCGACGCAACAACTTTCAACGTAGCTACTACCTTCACTTCACAGTCAGGTAAGAGCGTTGATTTCAGCAAGGACTACACAGCGAAGGCTGCATCTTGCTATACAGTAGCGTTCGACGCATCGAACATCGGTGGTATAGGAACAATCACAATCACTCTCAACGACGAGGTTACTGAGGTCGATATGGGCGAGATTGAGCTTAATGAGTAATAAAAATAAAAACTAACAGATATGAAAAGATTTCTTTCATTGATTTTGCTCGCCTCGGCTATGATGACTTCTTGTGGCAAGGACTCTTTCAACTACGGTGGCGAGGAGCAGGTGAAGTTCGGTACGCTCTCATTTGCAGGCGAACTGACTATTGACGAGAACGTGGAGGTAGTAACTCGTGCAGGCGAGGTAGATAACTACTCTATTTTGGTCTACAACAGCGAGGATGTATTATGTCTCGACACTACATACGGCGCTATTTTGAATAACTCTCAGGGCGAGGTATTGCTCCCAGAGGGCACTTATACTGTTGTTGCTCAGTCGGCTAAGAACGTACCAGCGGCAGCTTTCGAGACTCCTATTTACGGCGTAACAAAGGAGAATATCGAGATTAAGGCAGGTGAGATAACCCCTATCGGCGAGTTGGTATGTAAGCTCGTACAGTGTAAGGTATCGGTAGCATATAACGATGATTTTATCGATATGATTGCCGGCAACTGTACAACAATAGTAACTATCGGTGGCGAGTTGGAGTTCCCTGTGACTTTCGACAACCTGACAGGTAAGGTTAGCTACAAGAAGGAGAATGGTTTCTTCGAGGTAAACAACGGCGAGAATACCACTATGGAGGTTAAGTTCAGCGGTATTATGGACGTGGATGGCGAGAAGAAGACTCAGCGCATGACTAAGGCTTTCGAGAACATCCAGCCTGCAACTTGGCGTCAGATTACTTTCGTGAAGAAGGTAGATGAGGAGGGTAATGCTACATTCGATATCGAGATTTCTAACTATGTAGAGGATAGCACTTTGGGTGAGGATATTGAGGGCTCAGAGGAGACTATTGACTCAGATCCTAATGCACCACAGGGCGACGGTGGTATCGAGCTTATCAGCACTTGTGCATTCGACATCTCACAGCCTATCGTTATCCCAGCAATGAGTGACCCAACAGACGCTTCTACAATGAATATGGTACTTACCATGCAGGCTAATGTGCCTAATGGCGTACGTAAGTTCATCGTTACTATCTCTTCTGACAACTCTGCATTTGTAGGCGCGTTGGATTTGGTTGGTGGTCCAGTAGTAGACCTTGTTAATCCATCAGAGGCTGCAATGGGTATCTTCGACATCGTACCATTCCCACACGGCTCAGAGTTGATTGGTATGACCCAGGTAGATTTCGACTTGAGCAAGGCTCAGCAGCCAATTCTCGGCTTCCCAGGTAACCACACATTCGTTATGAGCGTGGTAGACCAGAAGGGTTGCTCGAAGGATGTAACAATCGTGATGAATGTACCTGATTACGCATCACAGAACTAATAAAAAGAGATAATACACTATGAAAAAGATATATTCAATTATACTTGTGGCAGGTGTCTTATTCTCTGCCATAGCTTGCTCGCACGACGCTGCCGAGCAGGGCATAGCACAAGAGGGTGCTATCACATTGAAGATAGGCGTACAGGATGATGTAACTCGCGCAACAGCTGACGAGGTACTCCAGGACGCAGTTATCAAGATTTATAAGCCTTTGTATGAGGGTTTGGCTCGTGAGTACACCTACTCTACCCTCCCAGCACAGATTTTCCTCCCTGCAACAACCGGTACAGATAAGTATCGTGTAGATGTAACAGCAGGTGAGCGTGTAAAGACAAACCCTGTTATCGCATCGTTCGATAGCAAGAGCTATAAGGGTTCAGCAGAGTTCGCAGTAGCAGCTGGCGTTAGTTCAACTACTCCTGTGGAGGTTACAGCAAGTATCTGCAACGCTGTAACTCAGCCATCGTTCAACGCAACAATCGGTGAGGCTTTTGGTACAGACTATTCGCTCACTATCGCTTTGGGCGAGAATAGCCTTGTATACGACGCAGCAAAGAGTGGTAAGGATGGTTACTTTATCATCGCTGATGACGCTTTCGAGCCTGAGATGACTTGGACATTTGCCGGTACTCTTCTCAAGGATGGCGCATCATTCACAAAGAGTGGTAAGTTCACCGTAGAGCAGGGTAAGCGTTACAAGATGGCATTCAACTACACTGAGAAGGATGGTACTCTCTCACTCACTTTGAGCGTCGATAAGACAGTTACAGAGTATGACGATGAGATTACCTTTGAGCCAACATCAACAGGTCTCTCTACAACCAAGAAATATGAGATTTGGGCAACTCATACAACACTTCACGCTGACGTCGATGAGTCGGAGTATGATGCAACAAAGGTTTACTTCGAGTATCGCAAGTACACAGACGGTGGTACCGAGTCTTGGACTCGCACAGCAGCAGCTACAAAAGTTAGCGAGGGCGTATTCTCAACCGTTTTGGCAGGTCTTACTCCAATGACTTCATACGAGTATCGTCTGGTAGTCGTTGCATTGAACGGTGGCGCAGAGCAGATTGTTGATGGTACTAAGACTATCACAACAGATGTAGCACCAAATGTACCAAACGGAGGTTTTGAGGATATATCTAACGACGAGTCATCGAAGTATCCTTCATTCTGGAACCCTGCATCATCAATCGTTGAGAACCAGACCGCTTGGTGGGGTTCAGGTAACGCTGGTTCGGGTGACTTTGGCTTCATCATTGCTACAACCGATACTTCAGATTACAAGGAGGGTACACAGTCAGCACGTTTGCAGTCAGCTTTCGCTGTTGTAAAGTTCGCAGCAGGTAACCTCTTCAGCGGTAAGTTTGGTGAGGTAATCGGAACTTCAGGTGGTACTGTTTACTTTGGTCGTCCATTCGTAGGTCGTCCTACTAAGCTTCGCTTCTGGGCTAAGTATAGCACAGGAAAGGTAACTACCGCAGGTGGTCCTGAGGGTGGTAAGCTTACAACAGATGATTACGACTCTGGTCGTGTTCAGGTAGCTTTGGGTACTTGGACTCCAGCGAAGTATGGTGGTACTGCCGAAAGCCCAATCTTGGTAAACACTACCAACACAAGCACATTCGTAGACTTCAATACAGATGCAGCGACTATCGCATACGGTGATAAGATGTTTGACTACACCGAGACAGAGTGGCAGCAGATTACTATCGACTTGAAGTATGCTGATTTGAAGACTATGCCTACTCACATCGTAATCTCTTGTGCATCAAGTTACCTCGGTGACTACTTCGCAGGATGTAAGGATAGTAAGCTCTGGATTGACGGCATGGAGCTTATCTACGATGAGGATGTAACTGAAAAATAATTTTGAACTATCAACGCCTCCCTTCGGGGAGGCACATTTTGGACGTATAAGAATGCGTAAACTGATTCTATCAATCGTAACGTTATGTGTCGTGGGTGCTTTCAATGCCCACGCACAGCGTTATGATAGAGGTTTTGATCTGAACTCTTCGACTTTCGTCGAAAAAGGTTCGTGGATGGTCGGTGGTACAGTGTCGTACTCGACACACAAAAACACCAATTATCAATTTTTAATAATCGAGGATATTAATTCGAATGGTTACCGTTTTGCGGTGAGTCCCGTATTTTGTTACATGATTAAGGATAACATGGGACTCGGTATGCGTTTCTCGTATGGACGTAACCTCCTGAAGATTGATACAGCAAATCTCAGCATTGATGAGATTGATGTGAATGTCAAAGATTATCACACATTAAACCATACCTTCACGGCAACAGCAGTTTATCGTAACTATATTCCGCTGGGAGCATCGAAACGTTTTGCGATATTCAGTGAGACACAGCTCGGATATGGATGTGGTGAGGCAAAATTGATGGATGGCCACGGAAACAGTATAATCGGCTCATACGAGGAGTCGTCGAACGTGACACTCGGAGTGTGCCCAGGACTTATTGCATTCTTAAACGACCATATAGCTCTTGAGCTTAACGTCGGTATGCTCGGACTAAACTACTCACACGTAGACCAGGTACATAACCAGGTATATACGGGTAGCAGAAGTACCACAAGCATCAACTTTAAAGTCAATATTTTCGCTATCGGCTTCGGCTTAGCGTATTATCTATAACAGGCTAACAGATATGAAAAAGTACATCTTGACGATTATGATTCTGCTCTGCGTAGCTTCGATAGATAGAGCGTATGCACAAGAGCAAACAAAACAACGACCAAGAAAAGAGACTATTAAACTTGGCTCGGAGTTGCCACACAAAAGCGACTCAACATCTACACGTAAACGTCGCGGATTGACACAACACCTGATTATCCCTAAGGGAGAGTGGCAGGTGGGAGCTCAGATTTCACACGTAAGTATGTCGAGCAGCAATAGCGAGTATGCTTTGCTGATAAACGGACTTGACGCCAACGGCTCACTCACTAAAATTGCCCCATTTGTATCCTACGCCTTCAAACACAACCAGGCGGTAGGTCTTCGTTTCCAATATACTACGGCTGATGCAAACATCGATGCCGCAGAGTTGGATTTGTTGAGTGACGACCTTGAATTTGAGATAGAGAACCTACGCGGAAAACTTACATCGTACCAAACATCGGTATATTACCGTGTATATGTAGGTTTGGATAACAAAGGCCGCATAGGTCTGTTTAATGACGTAGCATTGGGCTACACCAATAGCAAAACAGACTTCAGATACAACGAGCAGACTGAAAACGCATATACGAAAAGCAACCAAATTAAGCTCAGCCTGCACCCAGGTATCGTAGTATTTGCTATGAACAATCTGAGTACACACGTTTCGATAGGTATCGGCGGCGTATCGTATAACAACACCAAGTATTATCGTGATGGAGAGATGGTTGGTAAACGAGATTTCTCAAAGGCCAACTTCAAACTCGACATCCTCGATATCAGCATTGGTCTATCAATTCACTTGTAAACTTCGGTAGGTATGAAGAGATTCACTATATTATCACTCGTAGCGATGCTTTGTGCGGGATGTATCAAAAACGATATACCCCTGCCTGTTATCTACCCACGCATCGTTGCCATGGAGGTAGAGGGCGCAACCGAAGTATATATCAACTCCGACAAGCAGGAGGTAACACTCACGCTGGAGGAGCAGGTGGATGTTAAAAACGTCAATATTAAAAGCGTAACATTCGCTGACGAGCAGACACGTGCCTCGTGGGATTTGGTCGGAACACACGACCTATCGAACAAACTTTCGGTAACACTGAGCATATATCAGGATTATCTGTGGACAATAGGCGCTGAGCAGAACATCGAACGTTACTGCACAGTAGCCGGACAGGTCGGAGCAACAGAGATTGACGCTAAGAACAAGCGTGTTGTGATGTATGTAATGGACACGCAGGATAAAGCCGATATAACGGTAACATCGCTAAAACTTGGTCCAAAGGATATTACAACATACTCTCCTACGATGGAGCAGATGAAGGATTTTACCGACGGACTGCGTGTGGAGGTGACGGCTCACGGACAAACAGAAGTATGGATGCTCTATGTAGAGCAGACAGAAACGGTAGTCGAGATGAAAGCTATCGACGCTTGGACGGGAGTGGCTTGGCTCAAGGCAAACGGTATTGCCGAGCTAAGAAACGGATTTAAGTATCGTAAACAAGGCGACACAGAGTGGATTGACCTGAGTGGCGCAGATGTGACAACCGATGGAGGTGCCTTCTCAGCCGCAGCAGAGCCACTGGAGCCGCTGACAAAATACGAGTGCTACGCATATAGCGGCGAGCATAAAACCGACACATTCACATTCACCACTGAGCAGGCTCGACAATTGGTAAATCCAAGTTTTGAGGTGTTCAGCAATGCCGAATCAGATAAATATTTCTCATTCTTCAACCCTGCATCGCCTATCGTTGAGCAACAGACAAAATGGTGGTGCTCGGGAAATAAGGGTGCGACAACAGTGGGTGAAAGCTACTCTATCACAAATCCTGACGCCAACGATAAGATGGACGGCAGATATTCGGCTCGTCTGAATTCCGAATGGGTGATTATCAAGTTCGCCGCAGGAAATATATTTGTCGGAGAGTTTGTGCGCGTAGTAGGAACATCGGGAGGTGTCATCAACTTCGGACGTCCTTTTGAGCAGCGACCACGTATGCTCTCATTGTGGCTCAAGTACGAGGGTGGCATAATCAATCGCGTAGACCGTGTGCCGGACAATGACCCTGTGAAGGAGGGCGACCCAGACCGCTGTCAGGTATTTGTAGCTGTCGGCGATTGGGATTATCGTAAATTCGGTGGTACGCCAGAGTGCCCTGTGCAGGTAAATACATTGGAGCAATCAACCTATTTTGACCCTAAGTCGGAGGGTGTCATCGGTTATGGATGTTTCGTAAGCGATAAATCAACCAACGGCTGGATAAAGGTGGAGATTCCTATCGAGTATGTATCGACATCACGTAAGCCTACACACATCATCGTATCGTGTGCAGCGAGTATGTTGGGTGACTATTTCACTGGAAGTGACCAAAGTACACTTTGGGTGGATGGAATGGAGTTGCACTATTAAAACAACCTAAATATTAGATAAATGGGAGTAATCTATTGACGGTTACTCCCTTTTATTTTGGTGTTGGCAGAAAGTTTTGCTATCTTTGTAAAAATTTATTCTTTATGAAGACATATCAATACTTTCTGCTTGTTGCAACCCTATTCGGCGCATTAACCCTTTGGTCATGCGGCGAAGATGACACCATTATCCCCGACAACCCCCAAGAAGAACCTCAGCCTGAACCAGACCCCGACCCGGAACCAGAGCCGGAGCCGGAGCCTGAACCAGAGCCGGAGCCTGAACCGGAGCCAGACCCTGAGAACGAGGGACAACTGCTGAGTGGAGAGATTATTGGAACTCGTTACTCTGTGGACTATGACAATGGCAATCAGCAAAGCGAAACGGTAAATACCAAAGCTAACGTCTTTGATGGCGACTATAACACATATTTCGCCTCTTATGACCGTTCGGGCACTTGGGTTGGCCTCGACCTGGGCGAGAAGCACGTCATCACAAAGATTGGTTACTCACCACGTTTGGCACACGGTCATCGTGTTGAATTGGCTGTATTGGAGGGTGCAAACTCGCCAGATTTCATAGACGCTGTACCTTTGCACATCATCAAAAGCTCGGCACCAGAGAATCAGATGACCTATGCTACGGTAGAGTGTTCGCGCGGTTTTCGTTACGTACGCTACGTTTCGCCAAACGATGTGCGTTGTAACCTGGCGGAGTTGCAGTTCTACGGTGTAAAGGGCGAGGGCGATGATTCAAAGCTCTATCAGCTGACAAATCTGCCTACGGTGGTAATCAATACGGCCGGCGCACAGGATATTACATCGAAAGAGTACGAGATAACAAGTACGGTACATATCATCTCGGACAACGGCAAGACAATTCTTACCGACACCGAGACAGGTGTAAGAGGACGAGGTAATGCTTCGTGGAACTTCCCTAAAAAGCCTTACCGTCTGAAGTTTAGCTCTAAGCGTTCTCCTCTTGGAGCCCCAGCAAAGGCGAAGAAGTGGACGCTGATTAACAACTACGGCGACAAGACGCTGATGCGTAATATCCTCGCTTTCGAGGTGAGCCGTCGAGCAGGTCTTGCCTACACCCCATTCTGCCACCCTGTGGATGTTATTCTCAACGGAGAGTACAAGGGCTGCTATCAGCTTTGTGACCAAATAGAGGTAGCTAAGGGCAGAGTAGATATTACCGAGATGGAGCCTGAAGATGTATCGGGAGAGAATCTTACAGGTGGATATTTAATAGAGATTGACGCATACGCCGAGCAAGAGGTATCTTATTTCAAGTCAAGCAAAGGCACGCCTGTTACAATCAAATCTCCGGATGATGAGGATATTGTAGCATCGCAGAGTGCTTACATCAAGAACTTCTTTGATTCAATGGAGAGTGCGGTATTTGCATCGAATTTTACGGATGAGCAGAAGGGCTATCGCAAGTATTTGGATTTGGATAGCTTCCTGCAATTCTTTATCGTAGGCGAGTTTGCAGGTAACACCGACACATATTGGAGCGTCTATATGTATAAGGACCGCAACAGCGGTAAGCTCTACACAGGACCTATTTGGGACTATGACTTGGCATTTGAGAACGACAACCGAACATATCCAATCAACAATATCGGTGACTTCATCTACGCAACAAAGGGCTCGGTAGCAAGTTGGGGTGTGCGCGATATGGTAAATCGTATCGTTAAGGAGGATTCGGCAGCACGCGAGCGTCTTATCGAGATATGGGATGGTATGCGCTCAAGCAACCTCACCGAAGAGTCTTTGCTTGAGTATGTAAGTCAAACTGCAGCTTTGCTGGAAGAGTCTCAACAGCTCAACTTTAAGCGTTGGAAGATTCTGAATGAGCAGGTACACCAGAACTATCAGGCTCTCGGTTCATATAGTGCTGAGGTATATGTCATAAAGAATTATATCCGTCAGCGATTAACCACTATGGATTCTCTTATTCGCAACAAATAAAATTGTAAGCAATGAAGATTAAGTACCTCCTGTCTGCCATCATGGCATTGGCGACAATAATGCCGGCAACGGTTGAAGCCAAAGAGAAAAAGTCGCCTGTCGATTACGTCGATATGTTTATCGGAACATCTAACTCGCGTTGGATGTTAGGTCCGTATGCTCAAGAGCCTTTCGGAATGGTGCAGCTGGGTCCCGACAATCAGGGAAATGTATGGATGGGAGGTTATGAGTATGCTATCGGTAGTGTTTCAGGCTTCAGCCATATCCACGCATGGACAATGGGAGGATTGATGATTATGCCGACAACAGCCGACCTTGCCTTGGGTAATAACTCCGTCGATTCGCCCTACAAAGGTGCTAATTCGGGTTACCACTCACGTATCATTAAGGAGTCGGAGAAGGCTTCACCAGGCTACTACTCTGCTTACTTGTATGACCATGAGGTCTTGGCAGAGCTAACGGCCACGACACGCTGCGGAGTGCATCGATACACATTCCCGGAGCGTAAAGAGTCACGAATACTTATCGACCTGCTATTCCCTACCGAGTGGGACTACGGGTTCAGCATCAAGGATGCGAAAATCACGAAGATAAGTGACACGGAGTTGGAGGGTTATGCGGCGTGCAATTCGGGCAATTGGAGCAACTGGAATGACTATAAACTCCACTTCGTCATCCGTTTCAGCGAGCCTTTTCACACACTGAACGGTTGGAATGAGGGTCGAGAGCAACATAATATCTCAGAGATTTCGGGCAAGAACGATATTGGAGTATATGCACTCTACACCACCGAGGAGGGTAAGCAGATAACAGTCTGCACGGCTCTTTCGCTTGTCAGCATCGAGCAAGCACGCCTAAATATGGAAGCAGAACTTGCGCCTCTGGACTATGATTTTGACAGAGTACACTCTCAGACGCGTCAAAAATGGAGTGACTTACTCTCTAAGATTGAAGTGAAGGGCGGCAGCGAGGAGGATAAAATAAAGTTCTATACCAATCTGTATCGTGCATACGCCGGTAAGCAGACGTGGAGCGACGTGAATGGCAAATATGTGGATGCTTGCGAGAATGTACAGCAACTCACTGCGGGCGAGATGTATGGTGGCGACGCCTTTTGGAACTCATTTTGGAATTTGAACGGATTGTGGTCAATCATCACGCCACGTTATATGGATAACTGGGTAACGACACAGCTGGAGCTATACAAGCACAATGGCTGGACTTGTAAAGGCCCAGCCGGCTTGGAGTATTCGGGTATCATGGAGGGCTCACACGAAACAGCACTGATGGTGGCGGCATACCAAAAGGGCATACGCGAAGATGGCGAGGCGATATATGAGGCTGTTCGCAAAAATGTGACTCACACGGGTATCTACCACCCTTGTCGCGGCTGGACGGGTAATCCTCAGTTGGACAGATATATCGAATATGGATATATGCCGACAGAGGATGGTGTGGTATCAAAAACGCTCGACTACGCATACGACGATTGGTGCGTAGGTCAGTTGGCTCTTGCAATAGGTAAAAAGGAGGAGGGCGAGGCTTTCATCAAGCGCAGTATGAACTATCGCAATGTCTTTCATCCTGAATTGAAATATGTTGTGCGTCGCAATCGTAATGGCGAGTGGGATAAAAATTTTGATTTGTTCTCAAATCAGGGCTTCATCGAGGGTAACTCTTGGCAATATTCATGGTATGTACCACACGATATTGAGGGACTTATCGAGCTCATTGGTGTTGAGCGTTTCAATGAGCGTTTAGAGGAGGGTTTTGCCAAGTCCGAGAAACATCGTTTTGCGGCTCACGTATTTGACCGCACAATGGGTCAGTCGGCAGAGTTCTATATCAACCATGGAAACGAGGTTAATATGTGTACCCCATTCCTGTTCAACTACTCAGGAAAGCCTTGGTTAGCGCAGAAGTGGTCACGTGCTATACTCGACAGCTACTACGGCTCAACACCATTCCACGGCTGGGAAGGCGACGAGGATGAAGGACAGATGGCCGCTTGGTATGTGATGAGTGCAATGGGTTTCTTCGAGATGAATGGTGGCGCGGGAGCTAATCCGGAGTTGGATATTACATCCCCACTCTTCCGCCAGATTACAATACATCTCGACAACGATTATTACTCGGGTAAGACATTCACTATCAAAGCAAAAGGCAACTCTGACGAGAATATTTACATCCAACGCATAACACTCAACGGCGAGCCTTGGCACTCGACACGTATTCCGTTCTCGGCTATTGTTGAGGGTGGTGAGTTGGTAATGACGATGGGTAGTGAGCCTAATTACGACTATTTCGAGTAATAGGAGGTAGGCACAATGCACATATTTTGTAAGGTTATAGGTTAAAAAAACAGGAAAAGATATGGCTATTAAGTGTATAGGAGTATTGACCTCAGGAGGTGATGCTCCAGGCATGAATGCAGCAATACGCGCAGTGACGCGAACCGCAATATTTAACGGCTACGCAGTAAAAGGTATCATGCGCGGCTACCACGGTTTGATGACAGGCGAGATAAAGGAGTTTAAATCGCAGAGCGTAAGCAACATCATCCAGCAGGGCGGAACAATACTTAAGACGGCGCGAAGCAAGGAGTTTCGTACTGCGGAAGGACGCAAGATAGCATACGAGAATATGCGTAAGGAGGGTATCGATGCTTTGGTGGTAATAGGTGGCGACGGCACTCTATCGGGAGCACAGACCTTTGCGTCGGAGTTTGATATTCCTATCGTTGGCCTGCCCGGCACGATAGATAACGATTTGGACGGCACGGACGAGACAATAGGCTACGATACAGCTCTTAACACCATCGTTGATGCTGTGGATAAGCTCAGAGATACCGCATCGAGTCACGAACGATTGTTCTTTGTCGAGGTGATGGGTAACACCGCCGGCTACTTGGCTCTAAATGGCGCTATTGCGTCGGGTGCTGAGGCGGCTATCATACCGGAGCGTGAAACAGAGGTGGACCAGCTGGCAGAGTTGATACATAACGGATTCCGAAAGAGTAAAAACTCGGCTATCGTGCTGGTGGCAGAGAATCCTACAACGGGAGGTGCTATGGGTTTGGCAGAGCGTATCAAGAAGGAGTTTCCGGAGTTTGATGCTCGTGTAACAATTCTTGGACACCTGCAACGAGGCGGCTCGCCTACGGCAAAAGATAGAATCTTGGCATCGAAGATGGGTGCAATGGCTATACAGGCGTTGAGCGAGGGACAGCGAAATGTGATGATAGGTATAAAAAATGGCGAGTTGGTCTATGTGCCGTTTAAGCGCGCCATATCCCACTCGACACATGTCGATTTGAGCGACTTGGAGATTATAAAAATACTTTCGATATAACAACTATTCAACAAATACACCCAAACAAATGAAGAGAATTGTCGGCATAGGAAATGCCCTGACAGATATGTTGGTCAATCTATCGAATGATGATGTGCTTGGTCAATATGATTTGGCAAAAGGTTCGATGAATTTGGTAGATGCTGCGTTGCAGACCTCTATCTCAAAATCGGTAGCAGGACTACCCTACTCACTATCGTTAGGAGGCTCGGCAGGTAACACCATACGTGCAATGGCCTCGATGGGATGCCAAACCGGTTTTATAGGAGAGGTGGGTAAAGACACCACAGGTGACTTTTTCGAGCAGGCACTTAAAAACCTGAATATTGAGCCTCATATTTTCCGTGGAACACACCGCTCCGGCAAGTGCGTATCGCTGATTTCGCCAGACGGTGAACGTACGATGCTGACACACTTGGGAGCAGCGTTAGAGCTTGCGCCAGAGATGATTGAGGGCTCGATGTTTGAGGGTTATGACTGCCTTTACATCGAGGGTTATTTGGTACAAAACCACGCCTTGATAACAAAAGCTGCAGCAGAGGCAAAGAAGATGGGGTTGAAGGTAGCTATTGACTTGGCAAGTTTCAATGTGGTAGAGGAGAATCTGGAGTTCCTGAGAGGTTTGGTACGCGATTACGTCGATATTGTCTTTGCTAACAAGGATGAGGCGACAATGTTCTCCTCGGAGCATGAGCCGCTAAATGCCCTTCAATATATATCAGAGATGTGTGAGTTGGCAGTGGTAAAGATTGGCACAGGAGGTGCGATAATAAAGCAGGGCAGCGAGGTTGTGCACGTCGGAATCATGGCAGCAGCAAAACGTGTCGATACAACAGGTGCAGGCGACTTTTATGCAGCAGGATTCTTGGCCGGTATGTGTGAGGGATTATCGCTGCGTCAATGTGGTACTTTTGGTGCTATCGCAGCTGGAAAAGTTATCGAGATTGTCGGCACAACACTCAGCAAGGAGGCGTGGAGTGATATGCTGAAGCTATTTAAGAGGGTGAGAGCCGAAAAATATATGTTCTAAGGGCAGCAATAAAAAGCGACAGAGAACGTTAGATAGTAAAAAACAGAAAAATTAATAGTTAATAAGATATGGAAAATCAAACTTATTCTACCGCATATTCCACTTCGAATGCGGTTTCGTCACTCTTCAAGAGTGTTTATTTACAGATGGCAGCTGCTTTGGCTATTACAGGTCTGACGGCTTGGGTGGTAGCTAATAACACCTCTATACTTAGTGCAATTTATGGTAATCCTGCAAGTGTTTGGATTATTTTGGGTGTGCAGATTGGTCTGGTTATCTGGTTATCGGCAAGAGTATGGAAGATGTCGATGACAACGGCCACAATACTCTTTACACTCTACTCTATCGTTACAGGTGTATCTCTATCGCTGATATTCCTTATCTATGATTTGGGTACAATATCGGCAGCATTCTTCACCACCGCAGGTACTTTCTTGGCAATGAGCCTTATCGGCTACACAACCAAAATGAATCTTGCGAAGGTCGGTAGCGTGCTTTATATGTTGCTCATTGGATTGATTATCGCAACCGTTGTAAATATTTTCTTGGCATCAAGCAGCCTGTATTGGATAATCACATACGCAGGTGTGGGAATATTTACCGGACTTATGGCATACGATACTTATCGTCTGCGTCAGATATTTACTCAGTATGGTCAGGTGGACGAGATGGGACAGAAGTTGGCTCTGATGGGAGCTTTCACACTCTATCTGGACTTTATCAACCTTTTCCTCTATCTGTTGCGCATATTTGGTTCATCACGCGACTAAGAGTAATAACAACGAGAACAGACGAGGTTGCCCACTGGGACAACCTCGTTTTTGGTTTATCGAGGGGCTCACTCTGTCATTTCTCGCAAAGAAAATATCATAGCAGATAAGGGGCTTTTGAAAAAGTTTTGTTACATTTGTAGATGTGATATTTCGCAAAAACAAAAACTACCAAAAATATGAATCGTATAGTAAAACTTTTACTCATCGTGGCGGCTATGGGTTGCTCTATGGCATACGCTCAGCAACCAACACGCCCCATTGACTTAGTACGTCCAATGACAGGAACAGCAGACCCCGGAAACGTAACTCCTATCGCTACCGCTCCTTTCGGAATGGTGGGATTAGGTCCTGATACTTTCTACTGGGGCTCAGGCTATAAACACTATCACGGTCATATCAAGGGTTTCAGCCACACGCATAAGAGCGGACAGGGCGGAACAGACCTTATGGATATTATGTTTATGCCTCTATCGCAGCCTGACTGGATGGCCGGTGAGGGCTGCCCTTCGGAGTTCTCGGCACCCTACTCTCACGAGCAGATGGAGGTTAAGCCCGGCTACCATCGTGTAAAGTTGCTCGATAGCAATATCGACGTTGAGCTGACAGCGACACCACGTTGCGGTATGCACCGTTACACCTACCCAGAGGGACGCAGTCGCCAGGTATTCCTCGATATGAAGCACGGAGGTAAGGGTTCCTGCACCATCATCCCTGCCGATGACTGGGATACGGTACGTGTATCAAAGATTGAGATGGTGGATGAGCGAACAGTTCGTGGCTACCGCATCTCTAACGGTTGGGTACCCGAAATGCATGTCTACTTCTATGCCGAATTTTCGGAGCCTATAAAGGATATTAAGCTATATGACCACTGCCGCCTGCAGAAAGATATTACCTCATTGGAGGGCGATGATGTACGTGCTGTGCTGGACTTTGGACAGGGAGAGGCGGCTGTTGTGGCTCGCGTAGGTATCTCGCCAACAAGTATGGAGGGGGCACGTCGCAACCTTAAGGCTGAGATTAAGACTTGGAAGTTTGACAAGGTGGTGGCTAAGACGCAGGCTCTGTGGGACGAAACACTCTCGGCAGTGGAGATTGCCGATGCCGACACGCCACAGAAGGAGATGTTCTACACAAGTCTTTACTTTGCGCACATGTACCCACAGCTATACTCCGACGTTACGGGCGAATACCGCTCATCGGATATAAAGGTACACAAAGGCGATTTCGACTATTACGGTGGTTGCTTCAGTCCGTGGGATACATTCCGCACGCAGATTCCTCTTATCACAATACTGCATCCTGAGGTGATGAACGATTTGGTAAAGACACTCCAGGCACACTACGACAACTGCGGTATGTTGCCTGTATGGCTCTTGGCAGGTCAGGAGAATATGTGTATGATTGGCTATAATTCAGTGCCTACTATTGCAGATATTTACTCTAAGGGTATTCGCGACTACGACGTGGAGGCTATATACGAGGCTATGAAGGTGTCGGCTAATAAGGACACATTCGGTTACTTCCTGCGTCAATTCCGAGGTGCGAGATATTATAACCAATATGGCTATGTGCCTTGCGACTTGGAGGTAAGTTCAGTATCAAAAACACTCGAATATAGCTACGCCGATTGGTCTTTGGCGCAGATGGCGAAGGCTTTGGGCAAGAAGGAGGATTATGATTACTATATGGAGCGTGCAAACCGCTACAAGAACCTCTTTGATAAGGATGTAAACTTTATGCGCGGTAAGGATAGCAAGGGACAGTGGCGCACACCATTTGACCCATTCTACTCTAACCACTACCAACCAGATGATGACTTCTGCGAGGGAACATCGTGGTCGTGGACCTTCTTCGTGCCACACGACCCTGCCGGATTGGCAGATTTGATGGGTGGCGAGGAGGCTTTCGTCGAGAAGTTGGATTCGCTCTTTGCAGTCAGCTCTCACGTCACAGGCCCAAACCCTGCATCGGATATTACGGGCCGCGTAGGTCAGTATGCTCACGGCAACGAGCCTGCACACCAGATACTCTATATGTATAACTACGTAGGTCAGCCTTGGCGTGCACATAAGCGCATCAGCGATATTCTCTACACGATGTATCGTCCAACACCCGATGGCATCTGCGGCAACGACGATAGTGGTCAGATGTCGGCTTGGTATGTGATGAGTGCTATGGGTATCTTCCCACAGATGCACGGAAACGGAGTATATTGCGTTGGAACACCTATGTTCAAGGATTTGAAGATGCATCATCCTATGGGAACGCTTACGATACTTGCTCCCGAGGCATCGCGCGAGAATTGTTACGTGCAGTCGCTCAAGGTCAATGGCAAGCCATATACTAAGTCGTGGTTCACCCACGAGCAGCTATTCAGCGGCGATATGGTATTGGAGTTTGAGATGGGTGCAGAGCCTAACAAGGCATGGGGCGCAGCACCAGAGGACCGTCCTCGCTCAATGCGTGACGAGAAGTGGGAGGAGTAACCCCACACTACCTAACACAAAAATAGGCATCCACTACCGAGTGGATGCCTATTTTTCATCGGTATACTCCTATTGGCACTTCGAGAGAAACGCTATCGAAATGACTATAACAGCAATAAAGAACGTAACATAGAAGAATGTGCCACCCTCGTTCGAGACCTTCTCTTCCTCTTGGGGAGTGAAGTTCGCTAACTCCTCCTCGCTTTTTTGAAGCAACTTGCTCAGCGATTGGAGTATGGTGAGCATATGCTGATTCGCTAACTGCACCTCGGAGCCCATATCATAAGAGCCCACAATGCGCTGCATCTCAATATCTATCTTAGTCTGTCCCTTAATCTCTTGCGATAGGGATATTACCGCCCTAACACCAAAGTTTACACCCAACTCACTAATACGATAGGTATAGATTCCCATAAGGTCATCCTCAGTTGTCTCAGGCGACTGCATATCAATATCGACGTAGATTTTATGCAGCTGCTTAACGCAACGCTTTACGTGCTCAATATCGGCATCAATAGTGACGCTCTTGGTTGGATTGGCAATTCTCATAACTTTCGAGCGTTATTCTGCCGGCAGAGGAGCGATGAAACGCTCGGCCTTGCGAGTTTTGAGCACCTTGTTTATCGCCTCACATACCATAGGCTCCAACACCTGACGGTAAGCCAAAAGTGTCAGGTGGCACTCGTCTGTTGTCCATTTCTGAGGGATACCGCCACGCTCATCAACCAATGCCGAGTAGTAGTCAAGATAGAGGATACCGTTCTTCTCGGCATACTCCTTCATCATCGCATTGAACTGAGGAATGAGCGTTGCACAGTCGATATGCTTACGCCAAGGATACTGCACGCAAGGTGTGACAGAGCAGAGTACCACCTTGATTTTATGCAGTTTTGCCAGCTCACACATCGACTCTATGTTCGAGAGCATATTCTCCAGTGCTATGTAACCATTGTTCTGTGCTATGTCGTTTGTGCCCGCCATAATAACGACCGCCTTTGGATTCAAATCGATAATGTCGCGACGGAAACGCACCAACATCTCTGATGTTGTCTGACCGCTGATGCCACGACCTACAAAGTTATTACGAGTGAAAAACTCCGAGTCAACGAATGCCCAGCCATCGGTTATTGAGTTACCCAAGAATACAGCCTCTGGCTGCTCTACAACCGACTTATTAGCCTCTGCATAACGCGAAAAACCTGCCCAATCCTTCTCCTGTGAGTAAGCTGTCAGTGTCAAAAAACTCAATGCCATCAAAATAAAAATACGTTTCATAACTTTATCGTTTATAGTTAATAATTTTTAGCTCTACCACAAAAATACAAATTAACACTCTAAAAATACCATATTTCGCTGAATTTTATTAAATTTGCGTGATAAATTGCGTCGCAATAACATATACAAATTATATATGAAAAATTTCAAAGCTACCGCCTACACGCTTCAATGTGTAGCGACAGGTCACGAGTTTGAAGATTCGGGCTGGACATTGGAAGATAAAGAGTCGGAAGGACCATCGCTCGTCAGAGCAATATATGCAGAAAAGCAGCTTAACCTACGCGGTGAGGAGTATGGTTTTTACAAGTTCTGCGATTGGCTGCCCGTCAAGCGTCTTTTGAAGGGCTCGGCAGCACCTGTAACATATCGCAGCCAGGGCTTGGCAAAGCACCTAGGGCTGGAGAAGCTTTATATCACACTAAACGGCTACGCACCAGAGCATGGAGCAAAGATGACAACCTGCTCGTTCAAGGAGACTGAAGCGTACAGCGTATGTGGTCGTATGGCTGAGGATGAGAAGCGTGTAATTGTTGTGGCTTCGGCAGGAAACACAGCACGTGCATTTGCTAAGGTTTGTTCGGAGAACAACATTCCTCTGCTGCTCTCTGTTCCTGCAGACAACCTCTCGGCAATGTGGTTTGAGAAGCCTCTCAACCCATGCGTAAAACTTATCGCATGCGAGAAGGGCGGCGACTACTTCGATGCTATTCGTCTGAGTGATATGGTGTTGCGCTCACCTCGTTTCTATGCCGAAGGTGGAGCTAAGAATGTCGCTCGTCGTGATGGTATGGGAACAACCGTTCTCTCGGCGGTGACAACAATCGGAGAGATTCCGGATTACTACTTCCAGGCCGTAGGTAGCGGCACAGGTGCTATCGCCGCTTGGGAGGCTAATATGCGTCTTATTGAGGATGGCTCGTATGGCGACAAGGTGATGAAGTTGATGGTTTCGCAGAATGCACCATTTGTTCCGATGTATGATGCGTGGTGCGCAAATTCACGCGCAATGTTGCCTTACGATGCAGACAAGGCTCGTCGCGACGCTGCAATCATTGACGCCAAAGTTCTCTCTAACCGTAAGCCACCATACAGCATTTTTGGAGGTCTGTATGATGCACTCAAGGCAACTGACGGAGAGATTATCGTAGCAACAAATCCACAAGCACGCAAGGCTGCAAAGCTCTTCAAGGAGTTGGAGGGTGTGGATATTCACCCGGCAGCAGCTATCAACACAGCAGCTCTTATAAAGGCTGTGGCTGACGGTAAGATTGAGAAGGATGCTGTGGTAATGCTCAACATCACAGGTGCAGGCGAGGAGCGTTTCAAGGCGGAGCACGAGATACACTACTTGGAGCCTTCGATTACATTCCCACTCAACGTCGAGCCAGACGAAGTGGTAGCTAAGGTTGAGGCGCTGTTTGAGGAGTAAGCGGTCGATACTGATTGTCTGCTTTGTAGTCGGAAGATGACGCTTATTTATCAAGAAGTCAATTTTGAATTTTGAATTCTGAATTTTGAATTATTTATATGTTATATCCTATCAGATTTAAGCCACTCTTGAAGGAGCGTATTTGGGGTGGTAAGGAGCTTTTGGCAAAGGCCAAAGCAGGTAAAGCAACTAAGATTGACCCTACGAAGCCTTATGGAGAGAGCTGGGAGCTCTCGGCTGTTGAGGGAGATGTTTCGGAGGTGGCGAACGGCTTTCTTAAGAAGAATAACCTCGAAGAGATTATCGAGGTCTATATGGGAGAGCTTATCGGCGATAAGATTTACGAGAAGTATGGTCTCACGTTCCCACTGCTGATTAAGAGCCTGGATTGTCACGATGTACTCTCTGTGCAGGTGCATCCCGACGATAAGTTGGCAGCCGAGCGTCACAACTCATACGGCAAGACCGAGATGTGGTATGTAGTGGGAGCTGAGCCAGGAGCGGCTCTCAACGTCGGTTTCAAAGACAACAATATCTCTCGCGAGGAGTATTTGGCCGCAGTAAACGAGGACCGTCTGCATGAGATTCTCAATAAGATTGAGGTTAAGGTGGGCGATACTTTCTTTATCCCTGCCGGAACGGTTCACGCACTGGGTAAAGGTATTGAGGTTGTCGAGGTACAGCAGACTTCAGACGTTACGTATCGTATCTATGATTGGAACCGCACCGACGACAAAGGTAACCCACGTGAGTTGCACACCGCACTTGCGGTCGATGCTATCGACTTTGCTCGCGATGCCGAGTCTTGCATTATGCGCTACGAGGAGAAGACAAATAAGTCTGTGAATCTGGTAGACTGCCCATATTTTACAACAAACATCATCGCTTTGGATGGAGAGTATGAGCGAGAGCTGGTAGAGTTAGACTCTTTCGTACTTTATATCTGCACCGAGGGTGAGGCAGAGGTTACAATGGGCGAGCATAGCGAGAAGCTTGACGCACTGGATTTGGTGATGATACCTGCCGAGGCGGATAAGGTAAGCATTAGCGGCAAGGGACGTGTAATGGAGATTTACATCAAGTAAAATCGGAATACATATGTTACAATAAAGGCTGCGGGTTCGCAGCCTTTATTTTATAGCTTAATCTTAAATATACACTTCTTTACCTTACCCTTGCCCAACATCGGTGCATGACCATCTTCGGGATAGAGGATAGTGAATTGTCCCACCTTCAGGCTGTAGAAGCACTGAGGGGTATCGGTAAAGAACTCTATATCCTTCTGCTCATCAAAAGGGGCCTCCGATTGGGTGCAATCCTTCTTGTCGCTCCAGCCAAAGAGTTCCTCCTCACCACGCAGCAGAAGCTGAATATCGATATACTTACGATGTAGTTCCAAACGAGCCTCAGCGGTTGGCTTTAGCTCCAACTCCTGCACCGAGAGGAAGATGTCGTCGCCATCAATATCGTGGCGACCACACTCCATTGCGGCTATGTCGTGCTGCTCGATAAAATCAAATACCTGCTTGAAGCGAGGGTGCAACTGAGCATATTGCTCTTTGTTTTTCAATGTGTCGAGAATCATACGTTACTATTTTTTCTTATTGGATTCATAATCAAATCTCACGAAGAGCGGATAGTGCTCTGCCATATCGACGAGCTCCAAGACCTCATAGGAGAGAACCTCTAACTTTGGAGATACAAGGGCGTAATCCAGACGCTGCATATCCTCAAAGCCGCGATAGGTATACGAGAAGCCAAAACCCTTCTCAACATAGGCATCCTGAAGACCATCGGACAAAAGGTTATAGGCATAGGAGAAGGCAATATCGTTAATAGAGCCAACGACAACATAAGGGTATGGGCAAGCCTTCAAGTATGGTTGGATAGAGCGAGCCTGTTCGACACGCTGACGACTATTCTCACTCCAACTCTGCATGCGCTGGCTGATGTTCTGCTCATGGTAAATCGGCTTACCGGTAAGAGAATCCACCTCAGCATTATCCAAATGCAAGGAGATATTAAATATACGGACCGTATCATCTCCGGCGATAATATCAGCCCAGATAATATTCGGAAGAGAGTCTACTGCGTGATCGTGATCTTTGGCAAAGTTATAACGGCTATATATAGCCATGCTCGTATCCCTTCGTTTCTTGGTATATGGCATTCGGCTAAAACGTCTACTCATCAATAAGGTGTCGATAGAATCTACAACAAAAGCCTCCTGAAGGACTACAATATTAGGATTCTCGCGCACAAGGAAACTTCGCAACGAATCGTAGCCCACGCGATGCTGCTCAATATCCATCTGGCGGAGGTTATAGCTCATCAACTTGAAGGAACGAGGAAACTTCTGGGGATGCTGCTTACTAATCTCCAGCTTATAAAAAGGAGATATGAAGAATAGGCCCACGATAAGCAAAACAGCCATAAACGAAGCATTGATAAGACGCCAACGCACAATCCAATATAAGACAAGAGCGGTCATCGCCATATAGAGATAGAGGGCGTAAAGACCTATGGCCGAGAAGGCTCCAAGAGCCTCAGGAGAGATGAAGGTAGAGAGTAGCAGACAGACAAAGAGTCCCGCTACTGCAATAGATAAAATCAAAAAGAAGGCATCGAAAAGTAACGAAATACCCAATTTACGATTCTTGGGCTTACCCGATGAGGCATAACTGCCGTAATAATCTACCTTACCCATAACTCCCAGAAAGACAAATTAATAGTATATCTCTCGCTTACGTTTCCACCACCACAAGAGCAAGAAGCCCCACAGCATACCGCCCAAATGCGCTAAGTGGGCAATACCCGTCTGCATTGGCAACAACACCAAGAAGAACTCCAGCAGACCGTATACCAAAACAAACCACTTAGCCTTCATCGGAATAGGTGGAATAAGCAACATAATACGGTTATTAGGGTGCATAAGACCAAAGGCAAGCAACAGACCAAAGACCGCTCCCGAAGCACCGATGGTTGGATATATAAAACCAGATATTACCGTAACAGCATCTTTGCTGATAATAGGCTCGCTCATAAGATATTGTCCAGCAGCCCAACCTGCCAAAAGCTGAATCACACCGGCACCAATACCACAAGTCATATAATAGATAAAGAAGCGGCGAGAACCAATCTCATATTCCAGAATACGACCAAACATCCACAATGCCCACATATTGAAGAACAGATGCCACAAATCAACATGTAGGAACATATAGGTAAAGACCTGATAGACTCTAAAATCTGGAGCCTCAACCCAATTCAAGGCTCCATAGGTCAGCATCTGATCCGAGATACCACTATCCCTCCAGAGGAAGATTGCCAACCAAGCAACAACATTTGCGATGATGATATTGATGACCACCGGAGAGGTCATTCTCTGTCCTGAAAACATACTATCCTAATTTTGATTTTATAAATTCCGGCGTTATCTCAGCCATAATAGCCTTACCGGATGGTGAAAAACTATAATTTTCGCTCTCAAAAAGTTGCTCCAACAGCGCTTTGACCTGCTCGTCGGTACAACCATTCATACGTGAAGAGTTGCGGCGTGACAACATTCGGAGCATATTCTCACGCATACGTTCGCCAGCGCAGCCACTCGAAGCTATCTCACGCAACAATTCATAGAGAAGATTGTCGGCAGACTCCCCGACACTACCCGAAGGAATACCCGACAGCTCAACCTCTCCATTGCCCTGAAGCGTGAACTCAAAGCCCAAAGCGATAAACTCCTCGTGGTTATCCTCCAACAAAGAGTACTCCTCCTCAGAGAAGGTCATTCGCTCAGGGAACAAGAGCTGCTGCGATACACTATGGCCACTGCTCAGCATACCAACCAACCCATCGTATGATATACGCTCCTTAGCGCGACGTAAATCAACCACCATAAGCCTACCGGCGCACCTTGCAACGGCGTAACCATTACCCATCGAGATAACGGACTCGACAGATAGTTTCTCTACGGGAAGAATCTCCTGCTGCATTGACTCTAACTCCGAGTGATAGTCCAAAACACTCGTATCGCCACCAATGACCGAAGAGCGAATCTCACGATAGCTCTCCGTAGGCTGAGGCTCAGCACCCAACCCAAAATCACCTTCGGCAGGCATAGCCGACCAAGGAACCTCCTTTAGTCCGGCAATAGGGCCACGCCGCGGCGCAGACTTAGGCATAGAGACCATAACATCGCCTACACCGGAATAGGGGACGTCGTATGCAGATAAATCAACATCGCCATCCACAGGCACATCGGCATACTCCTCATTAAAGGGGTTATAGCTACCACGCGACGAGGATTTTGGCTCATTATAAATCTTAACCGTGCGATCCATAGCGGGAATCTCGATAGCTACATCGTTATCGAAATCCATCAACGACATACCTCCACACTTAGCCAAAGTGCTACGCACCGACGCGTTGATAATCTGGTTGATATCGTCATTATCGGCAAAGCGCACCTCTGTTTTATGAGGCGACACGTTCACATCAACCCTATCGGCATCAACGGTAAGATAGATAAAATACGACGGAGTAGCACCCTCAGGGATAAGCTTCTCGTAGGCACGAAGGATAGAGTGATATATCTGAGGTGAGCGGAAATAGCGACCATTAACAAAGAGATATTGCTCGCTATTTTTCTGCTTGGCAGCGGCAGGGCGACCTATGTAGCCCTTAATCTTAACTATCGAGGTGTCACTCTCAACCTCCAAAAGATTGGTTTTGATATGGCGACCTACAACATCAATAATACGCTCCGAAAGAGAGGTTGCAGGCAGGCTCATAATAGGCATATCGTTAGACAACAGCTCAAAACTAACCGCATGGTTACACAAAGCTACACGTCGAAACTCCTTCTTTATATCGCCAACCATACGGGTACGGTCCTTAGAGAACTTACGGCGTGCCGGAGCGGTATAGAAGAGGTTGCGGACCATAAATTGTGAGCCGAGAGGGCACATAGTAGGAATCTGCGAGATAAATTCACCACCATTGACAACCGTCAGTGAGCCAACCTCATCCTCAGCCCGACGTGTACGCAACTCAACCTCGGCAACGGCAGCGATAGAGGCCAAAGCCTCGCCACGGAAACCGAAAGTGCTGAGGCGATAAATATCGTCAAACTCAGCTATCTTACTTGTGGCATGCCTATCGAAAGCCAGACGGGCATCCATAGGTGACATACCACAACCATCGTCAATAATCTGAATAAGCTCCAAACCTGCATTGCGGAAATTCACCTTCACCGACTTTGCACCAGCGTCAATGGCATTCTCCATCATCTCCTTGACAACAGATGACGGATTATCCACAACCTCGCCTGCGGCAATCTGGTTGGCTACAATTTCGGGTAAAAGTTTTATTTTATTCTCCATAAATTAAGGGTTGGGCTTAGACTATTAAAGCTGTTTATTCTCCAAAAGGATTCTCGAACATTTTGGCAACCTCCTCCTCCGAGAGAGGATTACCCTCATCGTCTGTAATCACGCGAGGACGGTTACGGTCGAACTCCAAATCCTCACGAATCTGCTGAATCTCATCAGCAGGGAGTTCCTCCTGAGAGCCAGCGAGTTCTGACTGCTGCTTATCGGCATTAAACAACTCAAACAGAGAGGCAAACCTATCGGCCACCCACAACAGAGCCAGCACACCTACGATGATTAGAACAATCTTACGCAGGCGGGCAGACTTACTACCCTGCTCCTTCTCGGCCTGACGTTGCTGACGCATCTCTCGCTTAAGGCGGATACGGTCACCCGGCTTATACTCCTCGCTTTGATGCTTACTCTCACCGAAACGCTCGGCACGACGCTCATCGAGTGCCTCCTGCTCAGGGTCGTAATATCGCGGGGTATAATTAAACTGGTTGGGGCGACGTTTATGTGGTGAAAAAAGTCCCATAAGCTACCTATCTAAAAAAGTTTTTCATTCGCTCAAAAATATTCTGCTTCTCGACACTCTCGGCACGCTTGAAGTGCGGCTGTGCAGAGAGCTGCTCAACCAACGAGCGTTCCTCCTTGGTCAGAGAGTCCGGGATGGTAATATCGACAACGATAAGAATATCACCACGGCCATAGCCGTTTACATCGGGAATACCCTTACCACGCAGACGCAACACCTTACCGGCGTGAGTGCCCGGAGCAATCTTAATCTTGGCACGGCCCTCAATAGTCGGAACCTCGACCTCGCCACCCAAGATACAGGTTGTTACGGGCAGATTCAGATTGTGAATCAAATCATTGCCGTCACGAACCAACTCTGCGTTGTGCTCCTCCTCGACCATAACAAGCAAATCGCCATTCACACCGCCGTTACGTGGAGCATTACCCTTACCCGATACGGTAACAGCCATACCCTCGGCAACACCGGCAGGGATACGAATCTCAACAACCTCATCACCACGAACAACACCCTCGCCGGAACATTTGTCACACTTTGCGGTAATCGTCTTACCCTTACCGTTACAAGTCGGACAGACGCCCTGAGTCTGGATACGGCCGAAGAAGCTATTTTCGACACGTGTTACATAACCTGCACCATTACAAGTCGAACAAGTAGAGTATGACGATGAGTCCTTAGCTCCCGTACCGCCACACTTATCGCAGGCGATAGTCTTGGTAATCTTGAGTTTCTTGGTTGTACCGTTGGCCACCTCAGCAAGTGTAAGTTTGACCTTAACACGGATGTCTGTGCCTCGATTTACACGGCTACCGCGACTCGATGAAGAGCCGAAACCACCAAAACGACCACCAAAGATATCTCCAAACTGCGAGAAGATATCCTCCATAGAGAATCCTCCAAAACCACCAGAGAAACCACCTCCGGCAGCACCGCCCATACCGGCATGACCAAACTGGTCATAGCGGGCACGCTTGTCGGGATTAGACAAGACGTCGTAAGCCTCGGCAGCCTCCTTGAACTTCTCCTCAGCCTCCTTGTCGCCCGGATTCTTGTCCGGGTGATACTTAATCGCAGCCTTACGATAGGCCTTTTTTATCTCATCGGCATTGGCGTTACGCTCAACGCCCAACACCTCGTAATAATCTCTTTTCTCTGCCATAGTAAACTCCGATTACTCGCCTACAACAACCTTAGCATAGCGCAGGACCTTATCGCCCAACATAAAACCACGCTGAATAACATCTATAACCTTACCCTGCTTATCCTCACCAGCAGCAAAACGAGCTACCGCCTCATGATAGTCGGGATTGAACTCTACACCCAACGCTTCAATAGGTGTAACATGCTTCTGAGAGAGAATGTCCTCAAACTTATGCAACACCAAACGCTCGCCCTCACGCAAAGCATTGATATCGTCACTCTTCTCAGAGGCATCAACAGCGCGATACATATCATCTAAAACGGTAAGCACAGAGAGCAGAACATCCTTACCGCCACTCTCTACCAACTCCATCTTCTCGCGCAATGTACGCTTACGATAGTTATCGAACTCTGCCTGCAAACGCAGATACTTATCTTGCCAAAGAGCGACTTGCTCATCCGCAGATGGCATATTGTCACCCTCTGCCATAGTGTCAGACTCAACGTTAGCGCCCTCTGCCATAGTGTCAGCCGAAGCTTGATTCTCCTGCTGTGACTGCTCCTTAGCCTGAGCCTTTACATTCTCATCAACTCCTTGATTCTTAACCTTTTTACTCATCATATCTTAATTCTTATCTATTATACCTTAAATATAATGGCACAAATAGTATGCCCAACCTACCCGATGATAAAAATCGTCGGACGCTTGGCAATATCGGGCAATGACACACGACGCCACTCGGCAACACTCTTCATCGAGATATACTCTTCGGGCGAGGTAATATCACACGCGATAACCAATCGTGTATCGGCAGCACAAACCTCCAAAATCTGCTCTGCAAGCTTTACATTGCGGTATGGCGCCTCAATAAAAAGCTGCGACTGATGCTCCACCTTGGCTCTACGCTCAAGCGTCTTGAGGGCCTTGGCACGCTCTGCCGGCTTAATAGGCAGATAGCCATTAAAAGCAAACGACTGACCATTGAGTCCCGAAGCCATCATCGCAAGCAGGATGGATGAAGGACCAACCAAAGGCACGACTTTAATACCGTGACGATGACACACCTCAACCACCAAAGCCCCAGGGTCGGCAACACCCGGCACTCCTGCTTCGGAGATAACACCTGCGGAACGCCCTGCAAGCAGAGGACGAATCATAGCCTCAACGGCTGCACCAGCCACGGTGTGCTCGTTAAGTTCAACAAACTCCAAATCGTCAATCTTGCGCGAGATGTGACACTTAGCAAGAAAACGACGAGCCGAGCGGGTATTCTCGACAATAAAATAGTCCAAACCGTCTATCACGGCTCCATTCGCCGCAGGCAAACAATCAAACGGCGAAAGGGAGTCCGAAATCGGACAAGGAATCATATATAACGTACCTTTTGCTGCCATCACTCCTTAACATAAATACGTTTAACACGAGCTGATACGGAGGTGAGAATCTCGTAAGGGATAGTACCCAACACCTGCGCCATATCCTCGGCGGTATTACCCGGCACAGAAGAGAAAATCATAACCTCACTACCCTCCTGAACGCCCTCAATATCGGTAACATCAATCATACAGCTATCCATACATACACGGCCCACAATAGGTGCCCGACGACCAGCAACAAGCATAGACCACTCGCCACCGCCCAAATGACGGTCCAAACCATCGGCATAGCCGATAGGGACTGTTGCAATCAATGAGTCGCGCTCCAAAATCTGACTACGGCCATAGCCAATAGACTCCCCTGCCACGCGACGACGAAGCTGTACGATACGGCTCTTAAGTGTCGATGCGACTTGTAGCTCCGCATTATGACAATAGCCGTAGCCATAAAGACCTAATCCCAAACGACACATATCAAAGGCCGCCTCAGGGAATCGCTCAATAGCGGCTGAGTTAGCCGTATGACGAAGGATTTTATATGGTAGAGCCTCACAAATGCGGCCCGACAATTTACCAAAGATAGCTATCTGTCGGCGGGTATAGGCATCCTCCTCAGGCATATCGGCACACGCCAAGTGAGCAAAAATAGATGCGACACGCACATTGCGATTATCACGCAGCGTAGTTATCAACTCATCAACTTCCGACTCAACAAATCCCAAACGGTGCATACCTGTATCTAACTTCAGGTGGATAGGGTATGAACTCTGGCCATAACGCTTAAGGCTCTGCGTAAAATCACTCAGCGAGTTAAAGCTATAAATCTCAGGTTCAAGCGAGTAGCTTATCATCTTATCGAAACTGCCGGCATCGGCATTCAACACCACGATAGGCATCGTAATACCCTTCTCGCGCAATAGGATACCCTCGTCGGCAAAGGCAACCGCCAAATAATCAATACCCAGACGCTGCAATAGCTGTGCAACCTCCACATCGCCCGCACCATAGCTATTAGCCTTGACCATAGCGACAAGTTTGTGCCCCTTAGGCAAGAAGCGACGGAAGTAACTGATATTGTGGGTTATGGCATTGAGATTAACCTCCAAAGTGGTCGTATGGCTACGCTGTTCGTAACGATGGCATACACGCTCGAAATGTGATTCACGATTACCCTTAAGCAGTATAGTGCTATCGGCAATATCCTCTTGTCGAAGGCTATGCAACAACTCATCTGTCGAATTATAGAAACGGGTATCACACACAAAAAGTGAGGCGTAGCGACGCACGTTCTCTCCAACACCTATCAAAAGGCTTACACCCGCCTTATTGACCAACTCGGCAACACGCTCGTATAGTTCATCATTACTCATACCGCTATGCAGAATATCGGAAATGATAGCAACTTTTCTACCACCCAGGGCAACGTCATCCAACATATCAAGTGCGATAGCCAAAGAGTTTACGTCGGTATTATATGAATCGTTAATAATCGTAGAGCCTGCAATACCCTCCTTAACCTCCAGACGCATCGCAACATCGCACGAGGCAAGAGCATCAAGCTTATAGCCCAAGACATCGCACAGGCTCTTGACCAATGAAGCGTTGATATGTATTGGTTCACGAACAACACTTTCACAATTTAACTCACTCTGCGCTGCATCGACGACTCGGCACTCCTTGCTGATTACTCCGTCAAACAGAGCCTCCAGCTCAGCATAATGGCTATGATATATAAAAGTCTTGGCGCGACGAGCCAAAATCAATTTCTGCGCAATCTTCTGCTCCAAAGAGTCAAACTTCGACTGGTGAGCATCCCCTATCGAGGTAAAAACGGCAATATCGGGACGAATCATCGTCTCCAAGCGCTCCATCTCTCCAACCTCCGAGATACCGGCCTCAATAAGTGCTATATCCTCATCGCCCTCAATCATCAAAAGCGACAGTGCAACTCCTAACTGCGAATTATAGCTCATTGGCGAAGCAAAGAGCTTGACGCTCGTAGGCAAAGAGCGCGCAACCCACTCCTTAACGATAGTCTTACCATTGGAGCCTGTGATACCGACCACAACACCTCCAAACGAGGCACGGTGCGCAGCAGCCAGACGCTGGAGAGCCTCCAAAGAGTTCTCAACACAGAGATAACCCACCCCGCAGCCTGCCCACTCAGCCTGATAACGCTCAACCATAAAGGCACGCACACCTCGCTCGCGCATAGCCGCAAGGTAATCATGTGAGTCGTGATTCTTTCCGCTCATGGCTACAAACATAGCATCGGTCGCAAAGACACTGATACGCGAATCAGTAACAACGCCCTCAACCAAGCAATCCTCGCCATAGAGCACTCCTCCACAAATATTGGCTATTTCCGAGAGTTTATATCTCATAACTTCTTTACTATCTAATCATTATATCGACCTGTGGTCAATCATTATGAAAACGTACAACTGTAATTCCTGCACCTCCTCGGTCCGCATGCTCATCCTTAGCAGATGCAACAGCAGGGATAGTGCTCAAATAGCGACGTATCTCCTCCTTCAAGGCTCCTGTACCTTTACCGTGAAGAATAGTCACGCCACCAACGCCCACCATCAAAGCATCATCAATCAAATCCTGAACAACAGCCAAAGCCTCAACGGCGCGCATACCTCGCACATCAACGCTATCTTTGAAGTTGAGTTTACGAGTCGATATATCCACCGAAAGGACTGTTCGTGGCGTCACAGGACGGATAGATTTCTTATATTCGGCATTGGAAACCACCGTAAGTTTAGCACAATCGACAGAGGTGAGTATCTGACCAAATGCAACTTGAGCTTTCTTGCCCTTCACGGCTTGAACGACACCCAAAACCTCTTGGCCCGCAATTTTAACCTTCGAGCCAACCTCGATAACCTTAGCAACCGGTTTAGCCTCAACCTTAGGTGTCTCAACAGCCTCGCCACGACGTTTCTTACCCTCCTCACGACGAGCCTGACGGCGCATCAAGCGTTCCATCTCGCGCTCAACTTTCTGGCTATCTTGACTATTCTCGACGCTCTCAACCGCCTGCTTAAACTCCTCTAACTCCTTACGAGCCAAACGAGTAAGCTCCTTTTCAGCTTGCGCCTCACGAATCGTGCGGATGGTGTTCTCAATCTCTCGATTGGCATCGGCAATAAGCTTCTCAGCCTGCTCACGAGCCTTACCAAGAATCTCCCGACGCTCCTCCTTAATACGAGAGAGCTGAGAAGCGTATGATGACTCCAACTCCTCAACCTTACGGTCGGTTTGGCGTATTCTATCACGTTTCTGCGACCAATAGTGGCGGTCACGCGCAATCTCACGCAACTGACGCTCCAAATTGATATGGTCGCTACCCGCCTTATCGCTGGCACGGCGAATAATATCTTCCGGCAGACCTATCTTTCGGGCTATTTCGATAGCAAACGAACTTCCAGGCTTACCCTGCTCCAGCTTAAACAACGGACGGATATTCTGCACATCGAACATCATAGCACCATTGGCAACGCCCTCATGACCCGTAGCGAAATATTTGATATTGGAATAGTGCGTCGTAATAACTCCGTAAGAGCCTCGCTCCAACAATCTCTCAAGGATAGATTCTGCCAATGCTCCTCCGATAACAGGCTCAGTACCAGAGCCAAACTCATCAATCAGCACCAAGGTCTTAGCAGAAGCTAACTGCAACATATTCTTCATATTGAGCAGGTGTGACGAATAGGTCGAAAGGTCATTATCCATTGACTGCTCGTCACCTATATCAATACAGATATGGTCGAAAATCGGCAACTCACTATTCTCGCCCGCCGTAACCGGGAAACCACACTGGAACATATACTGAACAATGCCCGTAGTCTTCAAACATACAGATTTACCACCGGCATTAGGACCTGAGATAACCAATATATGTTTTTCGGAATCGAGTTGTAAATCCAGAGGAATAAGCTCTTTTTTCTCGCGGCGAAGAGTCTGCGCCAACAAAGGGTGCGATGCCTTACGCAGCACCAAGCGACCATCCAATGACACGATAGGTTTTCCCGCGCCATTCTCCATAGCCCAACGTGCCTTTGCACGTACAGCATCCATCTCGGCAAGATACTCAGCAGCAGCGGCTAAAGGCTCTGCGTCGGGGCGAATCTCGTCGGTAAACTCCGTCAGCAAACGGACAATCTCACGACGCTCGGCATACTCCAACTCCTTCAAAGCATTATTCAATTCGACGACCTCAACAGGTTCGACATAAAAGGTACGGCCCGTAGCAGACTCGTCGTGAATAAAACCATTGAGCTTACGCTTATTAGAGGCAGAGACAGGTATAACGGCGCGGCCATCACGTATCGAGAGAGTAGCATCCACATCGACGATACCCGCCTTTTTGGCATTCATCAGCACCTGCTGAAGACGTTTCGAAACCTGACCCTCATGTTCACGGATAGAACGGCGGATATAGAGTAACTCCTGCGAGGCCCCATCCTTAATCTGCGACTCCTCGTCAATGAGTTGATTGATGCGACGAATAATATCCGGGAAGATACAGACGTGCTCACTACGTGCTCGCAGACGCGGATACTGTCTCTCGGAGCTCTGCATAACAAAAGCTACCATATTACCCACAGCCGTAAGAGCTACACGCAATCGAGCCAACTCCTCCACATCAAGGAAAGCTCCTTCGACGGCAATCTTCGCTATAATGCCCTCCATATCGGGATATTCATCCCGTGGAGCATCAGTCTCAAGCATCAACAACACCCTCATCTCATCGGCAATATCCTGACGACGCTCAATATCGGAGCGCGAGGTAGAGAAGCTCTCTGCCTCGATGATAGCCCGACCAGCATGTGTATTACACAGCAAGACAATCTGCTCACGCAGACGGTCAAAGCCTATCTTTTGCTCAAAACTTTGAGGGTATATCATTGCTTAGTCTGTTATATCTTATTTGTCGGCTTTCTTAGCCTCCTTTTTAGCTCGTTTTTGTTCTTTTTTAGCTGCTTTGGCCTCTTTCTTTGCAGCTTTCTCATCATCGCTACCAAACAATGAGAAGTGAACATATCGACCCGGATGCTCCTTCAAATCGGCAAGCAGAGCTGAAAGGTTCTCGCTTGATGAGGCAAGATTATCATACAAAGCTGTGTCATGCAACAACTTACCTACGCTACCAGACTCATCATTAACAGAGTCAAGGACCTCATTGAGTTGTGATACGGTAGTCTCCAATTTGGCAATAAGCTCAGCATCAGCCAACTGCGTAGAGAACTCACTCATATTGTCGATGATAGTATCAACCTGAGCGGCATTATCGCCCAAACTTTGCGAGAATGTACTCAACGAAGCCAAAGCCTGCTCCAAATGCTGCTTCTCCTTAGCCAACATAGAGTTGATATTACCCGTTACGCCATCGACATTCTCAACGATGCTGGTAATACCTTCAGTATTCTGCTCCAAAAGGTTATTCAGATTCTCCAAAGTCTTGGTAAGATTCTGTGTGACATTGGTAATTTCACCCTTCAGATTCTCAAATTCATCGGTAACCTTAGCCATCAAGTCGGGGCTTTGGTCCGTAGGGATATTACCTCCCACAGGAACACTCTCCGCCGATGTACCATAGATAATCTCAATAGCCTTACCGCCCATCAATCCATCGTTGAAAATACGCGCCTTAGAGTCGGCAGGAATACGATAGGCGTTATCTATCGAAAGCTCCAAAGTAACACCCTTCGACGGGTCTTCATCCAAATTAACAGCCGTAACAGTACCTACCTGCACACCGTTGATTACTACGTGTGAGGCTGTCTGAATACCACCAACCTGCTCATAATGAGCGTAGTATTTGTCGTTAGTACTAAAAATTTCTGTTCCCTTCAAGTAGCGAGCAACAGCCCAACCTACAAGCAGAACCGCAACGGCAAATATGCCGACTTTAACCTCTCTTTTCATATCTCTGTTATGTTTTTTTATTATTTCACACTTTTAATCCTCCAACGGCACCACATAGGCGTCACGGAAACTCTTCTTTACCTCCAGCAGAGCGGCCTTTGCCTCATCGGCTGTTGCGAACTCTCCGTAGTAGTATTTGTATGGCAAACGACCACTCTTCTTACGGCAAACTACCTTACCTCGATAGGATTTAAACCAAGGGTCTTTAACCGATAGCTCCTTCTCGGAAACAGCTATTTGAATTGTGTATTTAGCCTTTGGAGCTCTCTCTGCTTTCACAGGCTCCGGCTCTGATTCAACAACAGTTTCTGCCTCAGCGATAGGCTCTGTCGCCTGCTCACTCTCCGCCTTCGCTACCGGCGCAGCATCCGATTCTGCTTCCGCTGACTCATCGGAAGCAAAAAGAGAGTTGAAAATATCAACATACTCCTTAACAGCATCACACAACATACGGGCAATTTCATTTTGTCCCTTCTCCGATGTGATATACTTAAGCTCCTGAGCATTAGACATAAAGCCAACCTCGGTAAGCACACTCGGCATATCGGTTGCGTAGAGCACTTTCAGCAACTCTCCTCGCACATCGCGCGACTTACGGCCGTTACGAGCATAGTGTTTCTGCATCAAACGCGCCATAGTCTCGCTATATTGTCCGTAGGTAAATTGGAGATTCTGAATATAAGCGCGGACAATAGCTGCGGTATTACTGTCCGACATATCAATAATCTCGTCCTTATTATTGGCAATAATGGCATCCTCGTTATACTTCGCCTCCTTGGAACTTTCACCCATAATCAAGGTCTCGGTACCATGAACAGAGCTTTTTGTCGAAGAGTTAGCATGAATGGAGATAAAGAAATCTCCGCCGGCCTTATTGGCTATATTGGCTCTGGCTGTCAAATCAGCGTTGAGCGTAGAACCCAAATCGGTATCGGTTTTACGAGTATAGACAATCTTTACTTCGGGAAGCTCTTTCTCGAGCAGAGTACCCAACTTCAGAGCAATAGCAAGATTGATATCCTTCTCCTTCACTCCTCCATATACAGCACCCGGAAATGCTCCACCATGACCGGCATCAATAACGATAACCGATATACCCGGAGTGTATCGTTGCGCCTGAGCCGTCGTCAAACTAAAAGCGAAAACGAGTAGCCAAAGGATGAAAGAGTGTATGCGTATCATAAAAAAACTATGTTTTTATTAGTGGTAATACAATAAAAAACGTTATATTTGTCGGTTAAAACACGCGTGCGAGAGATAGCCACAAACTATTTCGAGCCGTTTTGCCGACAGCCGTCGGCAAAGTTACAAAAAAATATTGATATTTTGGTTAAGTTTAGGATTAAATATGTCGTTTTAGCGGTAACTCTGCTACTATTTACCCAATTTGTGTTCGGTTGGGGAGAGAGTCACGTCTCAACGACGGCACCAGTGGTGCAGGAGATAGATACATTACGCGACACCACCAAGAGTGATGCTCGCGCAGAGCGACGTCGTCGCAGGCAAGATTCAAGGGAACAGCGGAGGAACAATCCGCCTGCCGAGCCACTGCGCATCGACACAACGATTGCCGTCGATTCTCTCATTGGAGAGTTTGCCGAGATGCAACGCGTAGAGGCGGACACTGCATCGAAGAAGAATGCTTTGGAGGCCCCTATTTATGGTAAGGCGATGGACTCGCTTTACTACGACTTGACACAGAAAAAGGTCTATATCTACAAGGACGGCGATGTGAAGTATGGCGACTTCAACCTCAAAGCCGACTTTATGGATATTGACTTGAACACAAACAATATCTACGCATACGGTAGCACCGACACAATAGAGGGAGAGCCTCAGGTAAAGCGTCCCGAGTTTATCCAAGGCTCAAGCACTCTGAACATGGATACTATCACCTACAACATCGAGACACAACGTGCCAAGATTAAGGGTATTGCAACACAGCAGGGTGACGGCTGGCTTATCGGTCATAGCGTAAAGAAGATGGAGGATAACACTATCAACATTGCCGATGGTATGTATACAACCTGTGACCAAACAGACCATCCTCACTTCTTCTATCGTGCCCGCAAAATCAAGGTTATCCCAGGCAAAAAGGCTATCCTCGGACCAGGTTGCTTGACAATCGAAGATGTGGAGATTCCGTTCCTCGGATTGCCAGAGGCTTTCTTCCCGCTGAGCAGTGGCCCTAAGTCGGGTATCTTGATGCCGACATACGGAGAGGAGGCCAACCGTGGTTTCTTCATCCGAGGCTTGGGTTACTACTTCAGAATAAGCGACCATATCGACTTGACGGTAACGGGTGGATACTACACCCTCGGCTCGTGGGAGGTGAGTGCCATATCTCGTTACTTGAAGCGATACAAATATTCGGGTAACTTGAACTTCAACTATGCAAGTGTGCGTACCGGCTCGAAGGGCGATATTGACTACATGGAGGCTAATACGTTCCAATTCCAATGGACGCACCAGCAGGATGCCAAAGCCAATCCGGGCTCAACATTCTCGGCTTCGGTGAACCTCACATCAAGCGGTTACAGCAAGTACTCGGCAACGAATCTGAACGATATGTTGTCTACACAGACCAACTCTTCTATATCATATTCAAAAAATTGGGCAGGAACACCATTCTCGTTCTCGATGAATATGGCCATATCGCAGAACTCTCAAACGGAGGCTATATCGGCAACATTGCCAAACATCTCGTTCAACGTGTCGAAGTTCTTCCCTCTGAAGCGAAAGGTTAAGTTGGGTAAAGACCGCTGGTATGAGAAGATATCAATGAGCTACTCCGGAAAGCTGACCAACTCAGTGACGGCAAAGGAGAGTACACTGTTTGAGCGAGAGACCTTCGACAATATGCGCAACGGTATCCAGCATAATATCCCTGTGCAGGCGTCGTTCAACATCCTCAACTACATCAACCTCACACCTTCGTTCAACTACACCGAGCGTTGGTATTTCAAGAAGGTGGAGCAGGAGTGGAATCCCGAAACAAACAAGGCTGAAAAGTTAGACCCAGAGTATGGCTTCTATCGTCTTTACAACTACAACGCGGCCGTCTCAATGTCTACCACAATATACGGTACTTGGCAGGTTAAGGACAAATACAAGAAGATGAAGTTGCAGGGTCTACGCCATACTATCACCCCTTCGATAAGTTTTAGCTACTCGCCAAACTTTAGTAACCAGAAGTATGGTTTCTACAAGACCGTACAGTCTGACTCAACAGGTCGTACAACCGTCTACTCTCCATTTAGCGAAAATGCCTTTGGTGTACCTCCGACAGGCGAGAATATGTCGATGAACTTCTCTCTGTCACAGAGTTTAGAGGCAAAGGTACTCAGCAAACGCGACACATCGGGATTGAAGAAGATAAAGATTATTGATGACTTGACAATCGGTGCATCGTACAACTTCTTGGCCGATTCGATGAAGTTATCGACCATCTCCATCTCGTTGCGTTCGACAATATCGAGTAAGTTTGGAATCAACCTACGCGCGACGTTGGACCCTTATGAGGTCACACCCGAGGGTAAGCGTTACGATAAACTCACATGGAGTAGAGGTAACTTAGGACGAATCGTCAGCACAGGTTGGAGTTTCGGTTATACGTTCCAATCGCGCAACTCTACCTTCCCGGCGATAAACGATATAAACAGTATTCCGCCTGAATATACCAATCCGTTCTACGACCCGTACGGTACTATGAACCCTATACTGCGAAGGCAATATATGGCGCAAGCGTACTACGACTTTGCATTGCCGTGGAACTTAGGATTTAACTATAACATCAATTACAACCTCTCCTACGTCAATAACGGCACGACGGGATATGAACGTAAGATTACCCAAACCATAGGTTTCAACGGTAGCTTGAACATATCGCCGAAGATGGGAGTCACGCTTTCGGGCGGTTACGATATAGGACAGAATAAGCTGACCACGTCGGCCGTCAGCATCACGCGTGACTTGCACTGTTGGCAGATGTCCTTCTCGTGGATTCCGTTCGGACACTATAAGAGTTGGAGTTTCCACATCGGAGTTAAGGCGGCCTCGCTCCAGGACTTGAAGTACCAGAAGAGCCAGTCAATGTATGATAATTTTTATTAAACCTTAATTTGGACGCATCATGAAGAGATTTTTTGCATTTGCGGCAGCATTTGCTATCGTTGTTATAGCCGGCACTACCGAGGTCACGGCGCAACGTGCAAAGGATGACGGAGTATTGAGAATATTGGCTATCGGAAACAGTTTCTCGGATGACGGCATGGAGTATTTACCACTGCTCTTAGACAATATGGGTATCGAGAATGTAGAGGTGGCTCGTCTGTATGTCGGAGGTTGTTCATTGGAGCAGCACATGGCCTTCTACGACCAACAGAAAGCCCCTTATCAGTTCTACTACTCGGCAACAAAGCGTTTCAACGCACCTAAAGCTAAGACAAACATCCGCTTAGGCCATCCGGAGGCTAACTTATGGCAGAAGACCAGCGGCGTATCACTCATAGATGCTCTGACTTGGGGCGAATGGGATATTATTACCATGCAACAAGTGTCGGGACTTTCGGGCATATACGACAGCTATCAGCCACATTTGAATCGCTTAGTAGAGGTCGTAAAGAGGTATCAGCCACACGCAAAGATTGCATGGCAGATGACTTGGGCATACTCAACCGATAGTCAGCACGGCGATTTTCCTCGTTATGGTCGTAACCAGCAGCAGATGCTCGATGCGATTTATGCTTCGGTATATGCAATGCTTGAGGAGGTGGATTTCGACTACATCATACCTTCGGGTACAGCCGTACAGTCGTTACGTATGTCTGCCGTAAACAATCAGCCACTCGATATGACCCGCGATGGTTATCACATGGATTTGGGCGCAGGACGTTACACGCTCTCTTGTGTGTGGTATGAGACGCTGATTAAGCCATATACCCGCAAGTCGATGATGGGCAACACGCTCTATACCAACTTGGGAAATGTGCACGTCACAGAGCACAACGCTCCATATTTCCACAAGGCGGCAAAAAAGGCAACAAAAAAACCTTTTAAACCTCGCAAGATTAAGCACAACAGAAAATAGTTTCGACAACTGACAATGGCAAGCTTTCTTCAAGTAGAGAATATTTCGAAGTCCTACGGCGACAAGGTCCTCTTTAAAGATATTAGTTTCAATATCAACGAGGGGGATAAAATCGCTCTTATTGCCCCCAATGGTACGGGCAAGAGTTCTCTATTGAAGATATTGGCAGGTGTAGACTCCTCGGACAGAGGCGGGCAGGTGAAGTTCATGAAAGATATCAAAGTGGCTTTCCTGGACCAAACCACATCGTTCAACCCCACAAGAAGCCTCTACGATGAGGTCTATTCTCGCTTGGGCAAGACCTACGAGGTTATCACGCGCTACGAGCAGGCAATCACCTCTGCTGACGAGAAAGCTATCGAGCGGGCTATGGCCGAGATGGATGCTGTGGATGGTTGGGGCGCAGAGCAACGTATTAAACAGGTTCTCACCTCGCTCAAGCTGACACAACTACATCAACCAATGGGAGAGCTATCCGGAGGAGAGGCAAAACGTGCAGCGATAGCGTTGATGTTGCTGCAAGATGCCGACTTCCTGATAATGGACGAGCCGACAAACCATCTGGATATAGATATAATCGAATATTTGGAGAGTTATCTGCAAAAGGCACGCTGTACGCTGCTGATGGTAACGCACGACAGATATTTTCTGGATAGGGTTTGTAACACAATATACGAAATAGACAGGGGCGAGGTACATTGTTACAAAGGAAACTACTCGCAGTTTCTTGAAAAGCGCGAGGAGCGTTACAACAATATGCAGGCCAACATCGATAAGGCTCGCAATCTCCTGAAGCGCGAATTGGAGTGGATACGCTCAACGCCTCAGGCACGTACAGGAAAAGCCCGCTATCGTGTAAACGCTTTCTACGACCTAAAGCAGAGGGCCGGAGTATCACTCGGCAGCAAGAGCATGGCTATTGATGTGGCGACATCACGCTTAGGAGGCAAGATTATCGACTGCCTGGATGTGACGTTCAAGTTCGCAGAACGCACGATGCTCAACGACTTTAGCTATAAATTCTCACGCTACGAGAAGGTCGGTATAGTAGGTAAGAACGGTGTAGGTAAGAGCACGTTCCTGAATCTCATGATAGGAGATTTACAGCCACAGCAGGGAGTGGTGGAACGAGGCGAGACGCTACGTATAGGATACTATCGACAGCAGGGCATTAAGTTTAAACCCGGGCAGACAGTATTGGAGTTGGTGCAGGAGATTGCAGAGACGGTAACCACAGCCGACGGACACTCAATATCGGTAACATCGATGCTCAATAAGTTCTTGTTCCCTGCCGAGAGCCTAAACAAGCGAGTCGATATATTGAGTGGTGGCGAACAACGTAGATTGTATCTGCTGACGGTGTTGATGCGGAATCCTAATTTCCTGATTCTGGATGAGCCGACGAACGACTTGGATATTCTGACACTCAATATATTGGAAGAGTATTTGCAAAGTTTCAAGGGTTGTTTGCTTATCGTGTCGCACGACAGATACTTCTTGGATAAGACGGTAGACCATCTGTTTGTCTTTGGCGATAATGGCGAGGTAAAAGATTTTGTAGGTCAATATAGCGAATACCGCGAATACATGAACGAGGTGGAGGCTGAACGCGCGGCTAAGCAGAGAGCTGCGACGCCCAAAGAGGCTACACCAAACGCCCGTCAGCGAAGCGGGAAGGTAAAGCTCTCATATAAAGAGCAACGCGAGTTGGAGGCTTTAGAGCAGGAGATACCCCAGCTGGAGCAACGCAAAGCCCAAATCGAAGAGCAGCTCTCGTCGGGCACATTGTCGGCAGACGAGTTGCAGCGTCTATCGTTAGAGGTAGCATCGCTAATGGAGCAGTTGGAGGAGAAAGAATTACGTTGGTTAGAGTTAAGTGAGATATAACGATATGCAGTTTCGCACAATAACAAAGATAACCCCTCTGGGACAGAAGATAGCTCACGACAATACTATCTTCTCGCTCGGCTCATGCTTTGCCGAGAACATAGCTCGCAAGTTAGCAGAGCGGAAGTTCCATATCATGGAGGCTCCATCGGGAATACTCTTCAATCCCGAATCAATAGCTCGCACTCTGGATATATACAACAAGAATGTACAGCTTAGTGGCCAGGAACTGATACTCGGCGACGAGGGATGGTTCAGCTATGACTTCCACTCCTCACTTTCGCACATCGAACACACCACAGCCCTACAACAGATGCAGAGTGCAATAAGTTGCGGACACCGTGCGCTCCAAGAGGCTGATGTTGTGATAATCACATTTGGTACGGCTATGGTCTACACTCTGAAAGAGCAGCAGCGAGTTGTCGCCAACTGTCACAAACAACCACAGCAGCTTTTTACACGCTCTATGCTCAGCGTAGAGGAGATTGTGCAACGATATAGCCCGCTGATGGAGGGTGTATTGCGTGACAAACTCGTTATATTTACGGTAAGCCCCGTGCGACACCTGAGCGACGGTCTGGAGGAAAACTCGCTCAGCAAGGCTACCCTACGCCTTGCCATAGATTCGTTAGTGAAGCGTTATGCAAACGCCAAATATTTCCCATCGTACGAGATTCTCTGCGACGAGTTGCGCGATTATCGCTTCTATGCCGACGATATGATTCACCCCTCGAAGGTTGCGGTAGATTATATCTGGGAACGGTTCGAGGAGTTTGCATTCTCGGCAGCAACAATAGATTTAGTAAAAAGAATAAAGCGAATAGCGGATGCTGTGGCTCACCGACCTCTTAGGCCCGAAACAGAGGCACACAGAACATTCTGTTTGAAGATGATTGGAGAGATTGCAGCGATGGAGTGTGTATCGGAGGGTTTGGATTTCAGCGTAGAGAAGAGATATTTTAAGGATTTTTTGAAATAGGATATGAGAAAAGGTACTATATATAATATTGTATTGGCCGTAATTGCTGTAATGCTATCGGTAAATGTATATGCTCAGCAGAAGCCTCGGCTTGTTGTTAATATCGTCATAAGTTCGATGCACCGAAACGATATTACCCGATATGCAGACAACTTTTCGGCAGGAGGATTTAACCGACTGCTCAAAGAGGGTGTAGTATTCAATAACGCCTCTTACAACTATATGCAGACGACAACTCCTGTGTCGCTGGCAACACTCTCAACAGGAGCTATGCCCTCGACACACGGAATTATCAGCTCCGAGTGGTATGACTACATCAACAACAAACGAGTATCACTGATAAATGACGAAAAGGAGCAGAGCATCAAATTCAGCAGCGCAACGGGTAAATACTCACCTCGCAACCTGCTGGCACAAACCCTCGGTGATGCACTGGCAAAACAAAACCCACAGAGTCAAGTGGCGACAATAGCAATCACACCTCTGTCGGCAGTAGTGATGAATGGTCACAAGGGTATTGTCTATTGGATGGAGGAGCAAAAGAGCCATTGGACAACATCGAGCTACTACACGGCTACACTTCCTGATTGGGTAGAGAATTATAATCAGGAGAATATCAACCAGATATATAAGTTGTTGCGTTGGAACCCGCTTTTTTCATACGACAAATATCACAACTCACAAGTATCGAAGATTGAGGGCATACATAGTAAAGCCGGCAAGAAGGTCGATTTCGTCGGAACAAACGCCGTACCCGACATCGTAACGCCTATCCAGCACATGCAGTATACACCTGCCGGCAACTCTGCGACAATAGCTTTTGCCAAGCAGGTGATGGCAAAGATGAATATGGGTAAGGATGAGAATCCCGATATGCTGAATATCGTACTCGACACACCTCGCTTCATTGCCGAAACATTTGGACCTGAGTCGGTGGAGTATGAGGATATGCTATACAGACTCGATAAGGATTTGGAGGATTTTATAATATTTGCTCAAGCACAAGTGGGCTCAACCGAGAATCTTGTAATCACCATTACCTCAGACCACGGTACCAGCCCTTCGTACAACGCTCCAACAGCACCACAAGAGCGATTCAATGTAATGCAGGCAGAGGTGATTATCAATGCCTTTCTCGGCTCACAATATGGTAATGGAAATTGGGTTTTGGGATATATTGACCGCAATATATACCTCAACCACAACCTTATATACGAGAAGAAGCTGAATGTTGCAGATATACAATACGACGTGGCAACATTTGCAATGCAATTGCGTGGAGTATCGCACGCCATACCGGCTGAGGCTCTGAGAAACAGCTATTTTGGTAGCGGATATGCCTTAAAGATGCAAAATGGATTCTATCCCAAGCGTTCGGGAGATGTGGTAATAAACCTGATGCCGGGTTGGATTGAGGAGAGAACAGCCATTCGTTCGACATCGGGCTCGATGTATCTCTACGATACGGAGGTTCCGTTGATAATCTTCGGTGCAGGGTTGCGACCACGCATCGAGCAGGAGGATGTAGATATGATAGACTTTGCACCTACGTTGGCCGATATAATCGGTATATGGGCCCCAACAGCAAGCGAAGGAGAGACTTTAGATATAAAATAATTGGATATGACAGACGTAATACAAGACTCTATAATTGAGGAGTTTGAGATATTTGATGATTGGTTGGATAAGTACGACTATTTGATAGAATTGAGCGACAGCCTGCCTACAATCGCTGCGGAACATAAGACCGAGGAGTATGTAATCAAGGGGTGTCAATCAAGGGTATGGATAGATGCGCGCATCGAGGATGGTCGATTGTTTTTCAGCGCAGATAGCGATGCGATAATCACTAAAGGAATCATCGCACTGCTTATCAGAGTGATGAATGGTCGTACGCCACAGCAGATTATGAATATGGAGCTATACTTTATCGACAAGATAGGTCTAAGCGAAAATCTCTCGCCGACACGCAGCAATGGATTATTGGCGATGATAAAGCAGATGAAGATGTACGCACTGGCATACAGTGGCGAACCAGGACAAAAATAGATATTAAAGAGATGACACCAGCAGAGATTTTAGAGGTTGAGCACCAAATAGTATTGACTCTGAAGAATATATATGACCCTGAGATTCCCGTCAATATTTATGATTTGGGCCTGATATATGAGATTGACTACGAACCAGAGGGTGTTGCAAATATCAAGATGACACTCACGGCACCAAACTGCCCTATGGCAGATATGCTGCTCGATGATATAAACACACAAGTCAAAAAAATCAAGGGCGTAGAGCGGGTCAATATAATGCTTACATTTGAGCCACCATGGGATAAGAGCATGATGAGCGAAGAGGCGTTATTGGAGTTAAACCTATTGTAAAACCATACAAGAACAACAAGATGTATAATCGACTTAAACAAGGTGCGTCATATTACGCGTGCGGAGCATTTCTAAATACTCTGGGCGCGATGCGTCGTGCCTCGATATACACCTCGTTGGGTTATGAACGCTTGCAGCGTAAAAATCAAGATATACATAACTTCCTGGAGCAGAACCGCAAGGCGTGGCCTCAGACATTCTACACGATGTTGTTGCGCACGTTGGGTGGTATGGATAACAAGGAGGCATTCACCACCCTTGCGAACAAAGTTCCCTACTCGATAATACTCCGCGAAAGGAAGAATCCAAAGAATATCGAAGCGTTGTATATCGGCACGTCGGGTTTGTTGGAGCTATATAAGCACGATGAGTATATACTTAATCTGAAACGAGATTATCACTACCTCTCGACCAAATATGGCATTGAGCCGATGCGCACCAACGAGTGGAAGCTAAGAAGCATATACCCCAACAATCACCCTATATTGCGTCTTTCACAGATGACAACCTTCTTTGAGCATACCAACAACATAATGGACCATATCCTGAATTGTCGCACGCCCGAAGATGTATATCAGCTATTCTCGGTGGAGACGCAGCCTTATTGGCTCACGCATTATACGCCAGCAAACTCCTCACCAGAGGTAACCAAGCGAATGGGCCGCACCAAGACCGACCTGTTGGCTATCAATCTTGTTGTACAGATGCAGTTTGCATACGGCTCATACATCAATAGCGAAGAGTTACGCTCCAGAGCTTTGACACTGCTTGAGAAGATACCTGCCGAGCAGAACTCTGTCATAAAGCAATGGAACAGCTATGGGCCACTGGCAAAGAGTGCTTTTGACAGCCAGGCTCTGCTGCAACTCTCGTTCGAATATTGCCGCAACAAGCGATGTGAGGAGTGCCCCGTAGCGCGTTGGATAAAAATGGAGGAAGAAAAAGCCAAAAACAGACAAGAGCAAACACCATAATATCATAACGTTACAAATATAGTTAATATCGCTCTTGCACTTGCATACGTCACGATTAATTCCTATATTTGTAGGATTTATATGAAAAAATAGCAAAAAAAGATTTATATGGACTTTTTAAGTAAGATTATCAAACTTTTCTTTGGCTCTAAAGCCGAGAAAGACCGTAAGGAGATTGAGCCATACGTACAGAAGGTTAGAGACGTCTACCCTTCTATCAAGGCTTTGTCGAATGACGAGTTGCGTGCAAGAAGCGCAGCACTTATGAAGAAAATCGCCGACTTCATTGCCGATGACGAGGCTCATATCGTTGAGCAGAAAGCTAAACTGGAGTTGGCCGAAACTACCCTTTCAGAGAAGGAGAAGATTTCTAAGGATATTGACCAGACAACAAAGCGTATTGACGAGAAGATTGAGCAGGTGTTGGACGAGATTCTGCCTGAGGCTTTCGCCATTATGAAGGATACAGCTCGTCGTTTCACCGAGAATGAGAGTGTTGTTGTAACGGCTAACGACTTCGATAGAGATTTGGCCGCAACGAAGGATTTTGTTACTATTGAGGGCGACAAGGCTATCTACGCAACGCACTGGACAGCAGGTGGAAATGACCTAAAGTGGGAGATGGTACACTACGATGTACAGCTCTTCGGTGGTGTTGTGTTGCACAAGGGTAAAATCTCGGAGATGGCAACCGGTGAGGGTAAGACTCTCGTAGCTACACTCCCTGTATTCCTTAACGCTCTGGCTCGCAAGGGTGTTCACGTAGTGACAGTGAATGACTACCTGGCTCGTCGTGACTCGGAGTGGATGGGTCCTATGTATGAGTTCCACGGATTGTCGGTAGATTGTATCGATAAGCACCAGCCAAACTCTGATGCACGTCGTAAGGCATATTTGGCAGATATCACATTCGGAACAAACAACGAGTACGGTTTTGACTACCTGCGTGACAATATGGCCTCTTCGCCAAAGGACTTGGTGCAGCGCAAGCACCACTACGCAATTGTCGATGAGGTCGATTCTGTTTTGATTGACGATGCTCGTACGCCACTGATTATCTCAGGTCCTGTACCTAAGGGTGATGACCAGATGTTCGAGAACTATCGCCCAGCCATCGAGCACCTTTACAGCTTGCAGAAGAATATGGTGACAACTCTGGTTGCCGAGTCACGTAAGCTCTTCGGCGAGGGTAAGACCGACGAAGGTGGTTTCTTGCTCTATCGTGCTCATAAGGGTCTGCCTAAGTATAAGCCACTGATTAAGTTCCTCTCGGAGCCCGGCGTAAAGGTACAGTTCCAGAAGACTGAGAATACATATATGCAGGACAATAACCGCCGTATGCCTGAGATTACCGATGAGCTATTCTTCATCATCGACGAGAAGATGAACTCGGTAGAGCTCACCGACAAGGGACACGAGATATTGTCTAAGTATTTCAACGAGGAGGGCTTCTTCGTCTTGCCTGACATTGGCTCTGAGGTAGCCGAGTTGGAGAAGCAGGGACTTTCGGCTGAGGAGAAGTTGCAGAAGAAGGATGCTCTGATTAACGACTACTCTATTAAGTCGGAGCGCGTACATACTGTCAATCAGCTTTTGAAGGCTTACTCAATGTTCGAGAAGGATGTAGAGTACGTCGTGATGGACAACAAGGTAAAAATCGTCGATGAGCAGACGGGTCGTATCCTTGACGGACGACGCTACTCTGACGGTTTGCACCAGGCAATTGAGGCTAAGGAGCGTGTAAAGGTAGAGGCTGCTACACAGACCTTTGCAACAATTACTCTCCAGAACTACTTCCGTATGTATCACAAACTTGCAGGTATGACCGGTACGGCAGAGACTGAGGCATCAGAGTTCTGGAACATCTATAAGTTGGATGTTGTGGTTATCCCAACAAACCGTCCTGTGATACGTGATGACCGCCAGGATTTAGTCTATAAGACTGCCCGTGAGAAATATAATGCTGTAATCGAGGAGGTTATACGATTGGTGGAGGCTAAACGTCCTGTTTTGGTCGGAACAACATCTGTCGAGATTTCGGAGCTGCTGAGCCGTATGTTGAAGCTGCGCGGAATCAAGCACAACGTATTGAATGCTAAGCAGCACCAGTTGGAGGCACAGATTGTTGCCGAGGCAGGTCGCGCCGGTCAGGTAACAATCGCTACCAACATGGCGGGTCGTGGTACCGATATTAAGCTGACCGAGGAGGTTAAGCAGGCCGGAGGTTTGGCTATCATCGGTACAGAGCGTCATGAGAGCCGTCGTGTCGATAGACAGCTGCGCGGTCGTGCCGGACGTCAGGGTGACCCAGGTTCTTCACAGTTCTATGTATCGTTGGAGGACCAGTTGATGCGTCTGTTCGGTTCGGCTCGTATTGCTGCTTTGATGGATAAGATGGGTATCAAAGAGGGCGAGGTAATCCAGGCCGGTATGATGACTAAGGCTATCGAGCGTGCACAGAAGCGTGTCGAGGAGAACCATTTCGGAGTACGTAAGCGTCTGTTGGAGTACGATGATGTAATGAACTCACAGCGTGAGGTTATCTACACACGTCGTCGCCACGCTCTTTATGGTGAGCGCATCGAGATAGACTTGAATAATGTAATGTACGACTTCGCAAATAAGTTCGTTGAGAATCATGAGGGTTGGGACTTCGAGTCATTCTCTTTCGATTTGATTCGTGACGTTGCTCTTCAGCCATCATTCGACGAGCAGACCTACTCATCGAAGCAGCCACAGGAGTTGGTAGAGTTAATCGTAGAGGATTTACGCAATCTCTATGCTCGACGCGCAAAGAGCATTGCCGACGTGATACGCCCTACAATGCAGAGGGTATATGCCGAGCAAGCTGACAATCTCGACCGTCGTATGTTCTTCCCTATCACAGACGGTCACCTCGGATTCAACGTTCCTGTAAATCTGTTGAAGTGTAAGGAGACAGATGGCGCAGAGGTATTCAAGGCATTCTCAAAGATTGCTATGTTTACCACTATTGACGACGCTTGGCGTGAGCACTTGCGCGAGATGGACGATTTGCGTCATAGCGTCCAGAATGCAACATACGAGCAGAAGGACCCATTGCTTATCTATAAGTTGGAGTCATACAACCTCTTCTCTGCAATGTTGGATAAGGTAAATAAGGATACACTTGCTATACTGAACAAGGCGTATATCCACGTCAATGGAACAAACGCCGAGACACTTCAGCAACAGCAGCAAAGCAAGCCAAAGGTTGATGTTAATAAGCTCCAGGCGTCACGTATGGCAGCTGCCGCAGCAGCAGGTCAGGGTGACAAGGGTAAGGCTGCTCCTGTGAAGGTTGAGAAGAAGGTCGGCAGAAACGAGCCTTGCCCATGCGGTAGCGGTAAGAAATACAAGAACTGCCACGGCAGAGGTCTGTAACAAATAGAAAACGTCTATTCAAGCTATGGGTTATCAAGAGGAGAAACAGCGACAGTTAGATGTTCGTTATCTGCAGATGGCACGCATCTGGGCAGAGAACTCATACTGCGTACGCAGAAAGGTCGGAGCCCTTATCGTGAAGGATAAGATGATTATCTCGGATGGATATAATGGCACACCATCGGGCTTTGAGAATATATGCGAGGACGATATGGGTAAGACAAAACCATACGTACTGCATGCTGAGGCAAATGCCATAACAAAGGTGGCAAAGTCTGCCAATAACTGCGACGGCTCGACACTATACATCACTGCTGCACCTTGCATCGAGTGCTCAAAACTGATAATTCAGGCGGGTATAAAGCGTGTTGTCTATGTTGATGACTACCGCTCGGAGGAGGGCTTAGAGCTTTTGCGACGTGTCGGTATAGAGTGCACAAAGCGCGCTTTAGACGAATAGGTTTCGAGTAATACGATACAATAAGAGGGATAAGTCGGCCGACTTATCCCTCTTATGTTACACTCAACACCATCCCCTTAGAATGGCATATCATCTGGGTCCTCCTCAACCTTTGGTACAGACACAGGCTTTGGCTCTGATACTGCCATAGGCTGAGCCGCAGGCTGAACAGCAGAAGCGCCCTCCTGCGAGTCCGGACGACGACCCAAGAGTTTCATATCGTCAGCGATAATCTCAGTTGTATAACGTTTGATATTATCCTTATCGGTCCACTCACGGGTACGCAGGCGGCCCTCGATATAGAGCTGACTACCCTTACGTACATACTTATCGACAACCTCTGCCAAACCGCGCCACAACGATACGGTATGCCACTCGGTATACTCCTTACTCTCGTTTGTCTGTCTGTCGTAGATACGTTCGGTTGTTGCCAAACGCACTCTGGCATATTTTACGCCTGACTCCAAAGTTCTAATCTCAGGGTCCAAGCCTACATTTCCTACTAAAATTACTTTGTTTATCATATCATTACGTATTAAATTTCAAGTTACTTCAATGCTGGCAAATCATCAAAATCCATTTTTCCTGCCAAATCCTCACGTATCGTCTTAACAAAATCGGGATCCGAGCCCTCCAAGAACTCCAAACGCATAGGGATATAGAAGAGTTTTTGGCGGATAGTTTCGGGAACACGACGACTAAGACGGAACTTAACCACATCCTTCTCCGTAGAGATAAGCTTCAAGGTCGGATGCTTCTCCAAATACTCCGCAACCATCTGTAAATCATTCAACGTGTAGCGATGATGATCCGAGAAATTAAAACTCTTGACTACTTTATAGTGTTGCTTGAGTCCATCTACAAAGGCTTTAGGGTTACCTATTCCCGACATGGCAACAACCTTATCGCCCTCTTTAAGTTCCAACTCACTCTCAAAAGGAGATACAGGAGTTACGTGAGCAACACGGCTAAAGTAGACCTTTTGGAAAGCGAACTTCTGCAAATCCTTGCGCCACAGACGCTGGTCCAGCTCCGACATCGCCTCTTGACACTTTGTCACGATGAAGTAGTGACCACGGCGCAATGCCGAAATCTTGTCACGCAGAGTACCTGCCGGTAGGTAGCTATCGGAATCGAAATGACGGGTGGAATCGACAACAACGACATTGATTCGAGCATCTACATAACGATGCTGGAAGCCGTCATCCATAATGATAAGGTTTATCTCAGGGTGGCTCTTGAGAATCTTATTGATAGCCTCCACTCTTCGCTCACACACAACAACCAATACTCCCGGAAACTTCTGCTTAATCTGCAATGGCTCGTCACCAACATCGCGATACGACGAGTTGGCCTTAACCTCAAGATAACCACTTGTACGGCGGCCATAGCCACGCGAGAGCAGAGCCACTTTGTAGTCCTTACTCATAGCGGCTACCAACATCTCGGCAACGGGGGTCTTGCCCGTTCCGCCGACAGTAATATTACCAACGCAGATAATAGGAATATCGAACTTTTGACTCTTGAGAATACCACAATCAAACATCCAATGGCGAATAGATATTGCCATATAGTAGAAAAGTGATATAAATTTGAGCAAAAGTTTCATTACATTAGGGATGAAAACGTCACACATTACGCACAAAACAGCGCAGGTAACTACACATTTGTTCAAAGATAGTAATTTATTTGCGAAAAACCAACCGTAAAGAGTTTTTTTTACATATTTATATACGATGTATATAAAGTTTGAATATTTTGTGACTTTTTTTATATCTTTGCCTATAAGATGAGAAAGATTTTTTTATACGCACTGGCTTTTATGGCTCTCGTCACAACGGGATGTTGGTCGGAGAGTTCTACAACAAACGAAGATAATGGCTCAACCACTACAACTCCTGAGCCTACATTGGTATACAATATCGTGGCTGACGACTACGAACTTATCACAGATACAGTACGTAGTGGAGAGTCTATGGGTAAGATTCTCAACCGCTTTGGCGTATCGGCTTTAACGATTGACAAGTTGGACAAGGCATCTAAGGATATTTTTCCGCTGAGAGACCTTCGTCCCGACCGTCCATATACAGCATTTGTTGCCACCGACTCGGTAGTAGACGAAAAGAAGTACACCCATCTGGACTACCTGGTTTATGAGAAATCACGTACTGATTATGTGACATTCGGTTTTGTCGGCGACTCGATAAGCATCACTCTCGGACAGAAGCCCGTAACACTCAATCGCCAACGCAAATCGGCAACAATCGAGAGTTCGCTTTGGGGTGCAATTATGGACGAAGGCCTGCCATACGAGTTGGCAGCCAACATGGAGGATATCTATCAGTGGACTATCGACTTTTTCGGTATTCAGAAGGGCGACGCCTTCACTGTGATATATGATGAGGAGTTGGTTGATGGCGAACTTGTAGGCGTAGGTCGTGTCTGGGGTATGAAGTTCACCCACGCAGGCAAGGATATCTATGCTATTCCATTCATTCAGGGCGACAAACTCCAATATTGGGAGTACGACGGTGGCTCATTGCGCAAAATGATGCTTAAAGCTCCACTGAAGTTCACACGTATCAGCTCTAAATTTACATACAGGCGTCTACACCCTATTCACCGCGTCTATAAGCCACACACCGGCGTAGATTATGCAGCCCCAATGGGTACACACGTACACGCAGTAGCGGATGGCGTGGTAACATTCAAAGGCTGGGGTGGCGGCGGCGGTAACACGCTGAAGATTAAGCACGCCGGCGGCTATATGACAGGCTACCTCCACTTGAAAGGTTATGCTAAGGGTATCCAGCAAGGCACACGCGTAAAGCAGGGTCAGCTTATCGGTTACGTTGGCAGCACCGGAACATCGACAGGACCACACTTGGATTACCGCGTATGGAAGAATGGCACGCCAATTGACCCTCTGAAGATTCCTCAGGAGCCAAGTGAGCCTATCAGCGAAGCAAACAAGGCGAAGTTTGAGTATGTACGCGACTGCATCGTTGCAGAGCTCAATGGCGAAACTCCTAAGGAGGTAATTACACAGGTTGATAGTATAGTGATTAAGTAAATGACGGGGCCGGATAGTAAGATAGTCAAGTTTATAAAGCGTCACCACGTGATGACTTTAGCCACAACAAACTGCGACATGCCTTATTGTTGCAACCTATTTTACGCCTATGACGAGGAGTCCTCTGCACTGATTTTTACATCTGACAACACGACCAAGCATACTCAGATGTTCAGCCAAAACCCACAAGTTGCCTGCTCAATAGTCTTGGAGACACGTATTGTGGGCAAGGTGCAAGGTCTACAAGCTACGGGGCAAATAAAGCCGGCGTTGCCTGGCGATAAAAGCCTATACATCAAACGATTTCCATACGCTTTAGTGGCAGACTTGACGCTATGGCGCATGGAGCTCGACTTTTTGAAACTCACCGATAATACACTCGGCTTTGGAAAGAAACTGATATGGCAAAGGTAGGAGTGATAATTGTAGCCGGCGGGGCCGGTCAGAGAATGGGGGCTTCACTTCCTAAGCAGTTTATGCTATTGGGAAATCAGCCCATATTGGCACGCACGATTAACACCTTCCATGAAGCATTGCCAAAGGCCGAGATTGTCGTTGTGCTGCCTAAAGAGCATGTTGCCTTATGGGAGAATCTCGCAGCACGATTTGACATCGCACCACACCACATAGCGCAGGGCGGAGCGGAGCGTTTTCACTCGGTAAAGAGTGGCATTGAGGCTCTGCAGGGTGAATGTGACTACATTGCAGTACATGACGCTGTACGTCCACTCGCATCCAAGAAGTTGATTATCAAGTTAGTTCTTCAAGCTGAACAACACGATGCGGTGATTCCTACGGTGGGAGCAACAGATTCGTTACGCAGAGTGGTAGGCGACTCTTCGGAGATTATCAATCGCAACGATATTCGCTTGGTGCAGACTCCACAGCTATTCAAGTCGGAGATTTTGCGCGAAGCTTACCGTCAAGAGTATCAGCCACAATTTACCGATGATGCCTCGGTGGTGGAGTGTGCCGGTTATAAGGTAATGCTCAGTGAGGGAGAGAGAGAAAACATCAAAATCACAACGCCTGTGGATTTAACTATCGCAGAGGCTATCCTGAATCAACGAGATGCAGAAGAACTTTAAATATCACGTAGGGCGATATACATTAATCTTTTCGCTCATACTCATCATCCTCTGTGTGGTGGGTGTTTGGCTGCTTTACGACCTCTACACCGGAGGTTTCATCTCGGCATGGTTTGCATCTGTTGTCGTGGCTCTGATTTTATTGATGGTTCTCTCGGTACCGCGTCGTATCAGCATTATCGGCAACGCAATTGAGATTCAGTGCGTGTCAGACATCACCGAGATTCAGATTGACGAGATAGAGTACATACGCCTAATCCCCCGAAAACGCCTATCGTGGATTATTCCGATATTTGGTGTTATGGGATTTTTCGGATATTACGGCAAGTTTTTCGACGTGAAGCGTTTTCGTATCGTGACACTATACGCCTCGGAGTGGAGCAATTTTGTAGACATACGCACCTACAACGGCTCACACACCTATATCTCGTGCCGCGAGGCAGAGGCTCTGATTGACACTATTAAGCAGATACAACAACAGATAGCGCAACAGAGCGAGGAGGCCTCGGCCGAGGCGAGTATGGATTAGAACAACCTATCCCAAAGCGACATCCAAGAGCATCATCAAGGCAAAACCTATGGCCACTCCTACGGTTGCTATGTTAGAGTGTTTGCCAGCCTGAGATTCAGGGATAAGTTCCTCAACGACAACATATATCATTGCTCCCGCAGAGAAAGCCAGCAGGAATGGCAACAAAGGTTGCAAATGTTCAATAAGAAGGATAGTCAAAACAGCCGCTATGGGCTCTACAACACCTGAATATACGCCATACATAAAGGCTTTACGGCGTGAGCCCAACTGCTCTTTAAGAGGCATCGAGACAATAGCTCCTTCGGGGAAATTCTGAATGGCAATACCTAACGATAGGGCCATAGCTGCGGCAACGGTCAATCCGGCACTACCACTCAACGCTCCGGCAATAACCACACCCACAGCCATACCCTCAGGGATATTATGCAGCGTGACAGCAAAGAAGAGCATCGTAGAACGGCCCAATTTACTCTTCACACCCTCCGGCTCCTTGGAATCCAAGTGAATATGCGGAACTAAGCTATCGAAAATAAGCAGAGAGAACATACCTGCCAGAAAACCGAACACAGCAGGCATCCACTCCACCATATTCATCTCGGCACTCATGTTGATTGAAGGGATGAGCAGCGACCAAACCGAAGCCGCCATCATCACACCCGAAGCAAAACCAAGAAGTATCTTCTGCACCCACGACGACATCTTATCGCGAAGCAGGAATACCATAGTAGAGCCTAATACCGTGCCCAAGAAAGGCAGTAGCAAAGCTATAACGACCTCTTTACCCCACATAACACCCTACTTTAATTTTTCGAGATAATCGACAAAACATCCAAAATCTGAGTGAGAATTGACAAACTCATCATACGAGAATGACGTATCGCCCTCCTCCGGAATATCAGACACCATCTTAACAATCACAACCGGCACATCACCAAAGAGCTCAGCAGCTTGACATACAGCCGTCGCCTCCATATCAAACAGAGCGGATTCAGCGTTAAATTGTTGCTTAATCTGAGCAATAATCTTACCATCTACAAACGAGTCACCCGTCCAAATAACAGCATCGTCGTGACCAATCAAAGGATATGGTTCTGTAAGCTCCGGTACGAAATCGCCGGGGATACGACAATCATGGTAACGAGCGACACGTGGCGCAACCAAATCACCACGCTTACGACCAAGAGTCGATGCCGCATAACCTACAACCGCTACTCTGTCAATCTCCCCATTATTGCGCATCAGAGCTATGGCCGTAGAGGCTGAAGCAAGAGCTTTGCCTACACCACTACGCACTAAGCAATAATCATTAACAAGCTGACGGCCCTCAATAGCGCGCATCATATTGTTATACTCTCTTTCTGTCGGAGTTATTACCAAATATCTCATATTATTCAATTTGTTTCTAAAGGTTACACGCTGTAAAATTACACTTTTTTAAGCAACGTCGCAACACTCCGGCTCCATTTTCTGCACCATGACTATTTTATACAGATTATCCGGCTATTGGCGTGCTTTTTGTTTTATTAAGCAAAGAATAAAATATAGGCAGCTATGGACAAAATCACTATCTACCAATTTACCGACCCGACATGCGTCTGGTGCTGGGGCAACGAACCGTTGATTCGAGCCTTAGACTTCCTTTATGGCGACAAGATTGAGTTGGAGTATATTATGGGTGGTCTTGTTGAGGATATTACCACTCTTTTCAATATCGACGGCACAAAAGAGCAGGTAATACGTCAAGCAAACAGCCTTATTTATGAGAATTGGATGAAAGCATCCCAACGACACGGTATGCCGATAAGCACTCAACCGCTCTCGCTCTATACCGAGCAGTACCTTTCGAGTTTTCCACAAAACATAGCTTACGAAGCCGCTAAGCGCTTAGATAGACAAAAGGCTAATCACATGCTACGACGTATGCGGGAGGCTACGTTTTTAGAGGGCAAACGCACCTCACAGATGAATGTGCTCATTGAACTCGCAACAGAGGTCGGATTGAGTGCCGCAGAATTTATCGAGCAATACACCTCGGGAGATGCACAGGCAGATTTTATGCTGGACCGCATGAAGTGCCGCCGCAACGGCATAACCGGATTCCCATCTTATATGGCTACATCTGAGCTGACAAGTATAATCTTGGGTGGCTATCAGAGGCTATCAACCTTGCACACCGTCATTGCGCGTCTGTCCGGTGGTAAAATCAAGCCACGACGTCCGGGACCATCTCTGAGCAACGTCAAAACATTCATCAAGCGTTACAAGAGAGTCTTTCCTGCGGAGATTGAGGTTGCCTTCGCCCTTGATAGGGCCAAAACCGACCTAATGATTGACACCCTACTCAAGGAGGGAAGTGTTACGGTTGAGAATATTGGCAATGGCATACAACTGATATATAACCAAAGACACCAAACAATACGTAACAAAAAAGAGAGACTGTCCAACAAATAATGTTGCGGCAGTCTCTTATTGTAGAAGTTCTATAATGATGGCTAATTAACGTTGTGAAACCAGCCACCTAACGTGACCATTAAACTCATTAGCTGCCAACAACTCCTCTAAGCTAAAGTGCATACGGTAACGCCAATAATGATTTGGATTCGCAGGCACGTTGATTCGCTCAGCCTCAATATCTGCTCGACGCAGAGGCTCATCTAAAGAGAGCCAATCCTGCAAAGGCAAGATAGCCAGCATTGAGCCTGACTTCATGTGGCGACGCAGAATCTCAGTTGCCACCCAACCTGGGCAATCCTGTGGAGGACAACCCTCATAACGCAGCTGATGCCACCAATACTCGTTAATCAACTCCTGAGGCTCCTCACGCCACCAGCCACGTATAGGCGACATATCGTGAGTCGAAGAGGCCGCCACAGAGAAGTATGGATAGGCCTCCATAGTGCCGAAATTAACTCCTACATCCTTCGGCATACGCTCAATCTCCAACGACAGGATGCGCTGCTCGCTCATAACATCTGCCACACAAGCAGGAATCATACCCAAATCCTCGCCACAAGTAAGCATCGAAGAAGAGCTAAGCAATGCAGGCAAGCGACGACGCGCATTATCACCCCAGAAATCGTTATGACGACGATAATAGAAATCATCATGCAGACGCATATAGGCATCCTTCGACTGCTGACTCAACTCCTGGAACTTCTCGGTCTTATAACCCTCAATTCGTGGGAAATACTTTCCTGGCGTATATGGATACTCCAACAGCAAAACATTAGCCGAAGAGTGGTCCTTAGCAACGTAGTACTCTACATTAAACCAGTCGTCGAAACCGAATGAACGAATCTCGTCGGCTGTATATGGCATAGACGGATTGAAGTGGCCCAAGATAGCACTTACAGCATCCAGCGGTACCTCCCATATACGGAAGAAACCTAAGATGTGGTCGATACGGTAAGCGTCGAAGTAACAAGCCATCTTCTGCAAGCGACGACGCCACCACAGATAGCCATCCTCCGCCATCTTATCCCAGTTATAGGTAGGGAAGCCCCAATTCTGACCATCAGCCGCGAAAGCATCGGGTGGAGCACCCGCAGACATGGTACAGTTATATAGCTCCGGAGCGCACCAAACATCAACACTAACAGGCGAAACACCGATAGGAATATCGCCCTTGAAGCCAACACCCAACGAGTGGATATAGTCACGCACCTCGCACAGCTGACAATGCAGCATATACTGTACAAAACCGTAGTAACCAACCTCCAAGGCATTATCCTTAGCAAACTTCTCAACGCTCTTCTGCTTATATACAGATAGCTTCTTCCACTTAGAGAACTGTACAGTCTTATATGTGTCACGCAGAACACAGAATACCTGATATGGCAACAACCAATCCTTATTCTCTGCGAAGAACGCCTGATATTGTTTACTTGCCAAGAACTTCTCGCCACACATAGCGTAGAGCTCATGCAAGAAACGATTCTTTAGGGCGATTGTAGCGTCATAATCGACCGCCTCCAACGCATTGAGCTTCGCACCCTCGGCTGAGCACTCCTTCAATAGCGCTTTGAGTTGCTTCTTCTCAGCTGCTGTAAGATACTGCTCAACAGCCTTAGCAACAGCTGCGGCATTGATATATATTGGATGCAACGCAAATGAAGAGAGGGCGTTATATGGATATGAATCCTTCCAAGTCCACGTGAGCGACGTATCGTTTATAGGCAGAAGCTGGATAACAGACATACCAACCTTAGCTGCCCACTCACCCATCTGCTTCAAATCATAGAACTCACCGCAACCCCAATCTGCACTACCACGCAACGAGAATACAGGAATAGCCACACCGGCACCCTTCCACTCCATAGCGTGACGCATACGCAACCCGCTAACGACAACCGCCTCGCCAACAGTTGCAGGCATCACACGATTCTCGCCATCCTCAAAATAGCGGAGCTCGGAGGTCTTAGCATCAAGTGCTACAAATTTATACTCCGTAGAGAGCACCTCCGCAGGAAGCAATACCTCCCACAGGCATCCGCCAATATTCTGCAACTCGACAGCATGCTCTGCTTGCCACTCACCCAGAACTACAGACTCTCCAACGATAGCCAACTTCTCTGCCTTTGTGAGCAGAGGAGCCTCTACCCTTACCAGCACCTTGTTCTTCGCCGGCTGACAAACCTTCTTTGCCATCTTATGCGCAAAGACAACGTCGGTAAACAAAGATGAATAGAAAGGTTGCTCTACGGGCACATCCCACCAAGCGTCGAAGAGCTCTATGCTCTTGAGTTTACACTGAGGTACGATGTGTCCCTCAGCCTCGATGCGTGCGCCACCACCCGGATAAGCACACTCGTAGTGGTAATGCTCACCACCGCTAAGCTGTGCACCTACCATCCAATGACCGAACGAGGTGTACTGCATAGGCAATCGTTCACCCTCTTGAATAACCAGATATATCTGCTCGCCAAAACGAGTTTGATAATCTACGTGAAATATTACGTTCATATTGTTAATGATATATTCTAAAAATTAGTAAATTTTTCTCTTTACAAAGATACGAAAAATAATAACTTGAGCAAACCTCTTCCCACCAACAGTCAAAAAAGGCTGTTCAACGGATTGAACAGCCCTATAAATGGTTGATTTGAATATATTTGGAGCACAATAAACAGAGCTCCTCGCCCAAAAAATATTGAAATAAAGCGAGGGTTTACAAGGCGTGCGAAAGCGAGAAACCGCAGTACATCTATTCTCCCCCCCCTCCAAAAAAAATATCGAAATAAAGCGAGCTATTTTGAAGCAACGACAGCAAAGAATGACGTATAAGCGAGGGTTTACAAGGCGTGCGAGAGCGAGAAACCGCAGCATACTTGACGTATGTGAGGATTTCGCAGCCGAGCACAACGCAGTAAACACCGCTTAGACTCATTCTTTAGATGATGTCGAACGCAATCTCCATCATATTAGTAAAACTCGTCTGACGCTGCTCTGCCGAACAAGCCTCACCGGTTACTAATGAATCAGAGATGGTACAGATGGCGAGAGCCTTATTGCCACTGCGAGCTGCATTCATGTAGAGGGCTGTTGCCTCCATCTCAACTGCCAGCACACCCATCTTCTGCCAAGCCTTCCAGCTATCAGCACTGTCGCCATAGAAGACGTCGCTCGCAAGGAGGTTACCCACCTTATAGCTTACGCCGAGCTCCTCAGCCTTAGCTGCCGCTTTACGCACCAATTCGAAGTCTGCGATAGGAGCGAAAGTACCTGGGAGGTTATACTGTGCACCGTAGTTTGAGTCGGTACAAGAACCCATGCCGATAACTACGTCGCCAAGCTTCAAATCGGGGTGGAAAGCACCTGCCGAGCCTGTGCGAATGATACTCTTCACGCCGTAGAAGTTAAACAACTCGTATGTATAGATGCCAATAGATGGGATACCCATACCGTGGCCCTGCACCGATACACGCTTACCCTTGTATGTTCCAGTATAGCCCAACATACCACGTACAGAGTTATACAAAACAGGATTCTCCAAGAATGTCTCTGCCATAAACTTTGCACGCAATGGATCGCCCGCCATAATGACCTTCTCGGCGATCTCACCCTCTTTTGCACCAATGTGCGGTGTAGGAACTTTTGCCATAGTCGTATTGTTTTAGATGTTATCTTTCTCTATATCCTTAAAGTAGCGGTAGGTATTGACCTTCAACTCGCCCACAGCAGGCTCATCACATACCAAAATGCCCTTTGGGTGGAGCTGCAATGCTGTGATAGTCCAGGCGTGCGACACTGCACCCTCGACACACTGCTGCACGGCACGTGCCTTCTTATGACCCAAAGCCAACACCAGCACCTGCTTGGCTGCACAAACAGTACCGACGCCAACCGTCAGAGCCAACTTTGGCACCTTGGTTACGTCGTTATCAAAGAAACGAGAGTTCACGATGATAGTATCCTCGGTCAAGGTCTTGATGCGGGTACGTGAGTTGAGCGATGAGAAAGGCTCGTTGAAAGCCAAGTGGCCATCCTCGCCTACACCACCGATGAAGAGGTCTATGCCGCCTGCAGCCTCGATACGTGCCTCGTATGCAGCACACTCAGCATCTAAGTCCTCGGCGTTACCATTGAGGATATTGACATTCTCAGCCTTGATATCGATGTGTGAGAAGAAGTTGTTCCACATAAACGAGTGGTAGCTCTCTGGGTGCTCCTCTGGCAAGCCCACATACTCGTCCATATTGAATGTAATAACGTTCTGGAACGACACCTTACCCTCCTTACAGAGGTTTATCAGCTCGGCATACATGCCCAGCGGTGTAGAGCCCGTAGGCAAACCCAACACGAAAGGCTCCGACGTCTGGGCAGCCTTAGCGTTAATCTGTGAAGCTACGTAGTGAGCAGCCCACTTACCTGCACTCTGTGCATTTTGTTCGATAATAAGTCTCATAGTATTTAGATTTTCATTCTTACAAACACCTCAATTGCCTGATACTCTGCCATACCCAGCTCGTCGTACAGACGTGCTGTGTTCTGCGTACGCTCCTCGGCACGCTGCCAGAACTCGCGGCTATCGTCGCCAGGGAATGGCACGATATCCTTCTGTGAGAGGTGGCGATAGATGGCGTGACGCTTCTTTATGAGCTCGTCGGGACTCAATGGCACTGCCATATCGACCATATCAATCTCCCACTCCATCCAAGCACCGCGATAGAGCCAGATAACACACTCCTCGAGCCACTGCTCGCCCGCAGCCTTCAGACGCATCATAGCCTCCAGCACAGCCTCGGTACATACGCGGTGAGTGCCGTGTGGGTCTGCCAGGTCGCCTGCCAGATATACCTGGTGAGGCTTCACCTGCTGCAACAGAGCGGTGATAATCTCGATATCCTTATCCGTACGCTCGCCCTTCTTGATACCTCCTGTCTCGTAGAATGGCAGGTTGAGGAAGTGAGCCTTCGCATCAGCATCCAAGCCGAACGAACGCACCGCAGCGCGTGCCTCGGCACGACGTATCGCACCCTTGATGTTGAGCAACGCACGTGGCTCAGGCTCGCCCTTACGCTTCGAGGCGATTATCTCCTGCACCTCGGCTACTCTGTCACCGAAGCCCAACTCGCGTGCTGTATCCATATGCTGAATGACAACGTCGTCGTGAACAGCTACGTTACCCGATGTCTCATATGCTACGTGTACGTCGTGTCCCTGCTCCACTAAACGGATAAATGTTCCACCCATAGAGATAACGTCGTCGTCGGGGTGTGGCGAGAAGACTATGACGCGCTTCTTTGCCGGTGTCGATGGCACAGGACGTGTCGAGTCGTCGGCATTAGGCTTACCACCTGGCCAGCCTGTGATGGTATGCTGTAAGTCGTTGAATACCTTGATGTTGATAGCATCGTACGTCATCGCCGTAGCATCCAACATCTCGCCCAACGAGTGCTCTATGTAATCTTTGTGTGTCAGCTTCAATATTGGCTTCTGCACCACACCACACAGCCACAGCACAGCCTTACGCACGAAGCGTGGGGTCCACTCGCAAGGACCTACCAACCAAGGTGCCTTCTTCACAGTGAGGTGGTCAGCCGCAGGGTCATCCACGATAGCCTCGATATGTGGGTGATTTTGCAGGAGTGAGGCAGGTATGAGGCGTGTAGCATCACCCTCGACGCACTTAGCTATGGCGGCTGCCTTATCCTCGCCCCAAGCCATCAGCACGATACGCTTAGCACTCAGCACGGTGTTCAGACCGAGTGTGATGGCCATCTTTGGGGTGTTCTCTATGCCGAAGAATATGTCGCCATAAGCCTTACGCGACTGATATGTGAGCTGCACCATACGTGTTACCGACTTGGCATACGTGCCCGGTAGGTTGAAACCTATCTCGCCATGCTCGCCCATACCCATAATCATCAAATCGATGTTGCGGGCTTTACGGTCATACTCGGCACAATACTCCGAGAGCTGCTCTACGGGGATGTTACCCTCTATGAGGTGAATGTTCTCCGCCTTGATATCCACGTGGTTCAGGAAATCCTCGTGGATGCGGTAGTTGCGGCTCTGCTGCTCCGAAGAGTTGATAGGATAAAACTCGTCGATGCTGAATACCTCTACATTAGCGAACGACACCTCGCCCTTCTTATGACGTGCTACCAACTCGCGGTACAAGCCAAGAGGTGTACGGCCTGTTGCCAAGCCGAGTGCAAAGAGCTTACCATCAGTAGCTTTGTGCGCAGCGACAGCCTTCACTATAAGTGAGGCAACATACTCAACACCCTCACTCTCGGTACTGAATATCGAGGTAGGGATTTTCTCGTAACGGTGGATGATGTCGCGAGGTGTTCCCTCAAGAATCAAACCTCCATCCTGGGGTAAAAAATACTTACTGTCCATTATATTTTTGTTTTAACGTTTGTACACATTTACAGTCCTACAAATTTATAAAAAATTTCGCTCATTATGCAAAACTTTGTAAAAAATATTCGGAAGTATATATTTTCTGCTTATAATGGACAAGCAAATGAGCAAGGCAGATGCCGAAAGAGCCATATTAGACGGATTATACAAAAAAGAGTGTCGCCCAAATGAGCGACACTCCAAAAAATTATCAGTAGTTATCTACTAGTGTACATTCTGATCCTCATCGTCAATCATTGAGTTTGCTTCAATCTCAGCAACAGGAATCACATATACGAAACGGTTATCCTCCTGACCTACATTGTATGCACAAGCAGCTAAGTGGTTAGAACCCTCGTAGTTACGAGTCAAAGGAATGTTCAAACGACGGTTATCGATGAACTCAAGACCCTCGCCCCAGAACTCGATACGCTTCTGAATGTTGATCTCAGTGATAACATCAGCCTTAGTCTTTGCACCATCGTAAGCATACGCAGCATCACGTACTACGATAAGGTCTGACAATACCTTGATAGCGTCATCCAACTTGTTCTGGTGAGCATAGATCTCTGCCAAGCAGAAATGAGCCTCCTCAGAACGCAAGTAGATATAGTCACCAAGCTCCCAACCTTCACCATAGCCATCAACAACATTTGCACGACCAGCACCAACAAACTTACAAGCCTGGTACCATGGAAGACCACCTCCATCAGGACCTACCTGGTAGTATACCTCAGGATACAAACCGAGCTCGGCAGCCAACTTTGCATAGTTGTCAGGGCATACGAACCAGTCACGACGAATATCTGTTGAAGGGATGTGTGACATCAAGCTTGCGTCAGCTGCACGCCATACACCGATACCACCGTAACCATCACCAAACATATCCATCTGTGAGAAGTATGATATATAAATTGTAGTGTTATCAACAGTGATATCGGCACCAAAGATAATATTAGGAAGGTTGATATCGCTGAAGCCCTGCATAAGCTGAGCTGCTGTTGCCAACTGAGAGTTATCAATGATAACCTTTGCATACTTCTCAGCCTCTGTCCAGTTGTGCATAATCATATGAGCACGCATCAAGTAGTTAGCAGCTACCAAACCGTCGAAATCAGTAGGAGTTGCTGTCTTAAGCATACCATTTGCTGCGAAGAAATCATAAGCTGCAGTCAAATCAGAGAGGATAAGCTCATAAACCTCACCTACTGTAGCACGTGGCTGGTCACCCTGAGTGTCCTCCTTAATGATAGGTACACAAGGAGCGTCAGCGTTAGAGCCAGAGTACTTGGTGTTCATACCCCAAGCTGTACCCTCAGCACCCATATAATAAGGGAGTGAGAAGAGGTAAGAGAGGTGCAAGTAAGCATAACCACGAGCTGTCTGAGCATAAGCCTTATACTTCAAAACCTCAGGATTAGTCTCATCAGCAGAGATAGAGCTAAGAATGCTGTTAGCATTAGCAATGTGATTATAATACTCTCTCCAACGGTTCTCTACAAACCAATAAGAATAATCTGACCAAGAAGACAACTGATAGTGATAAAAAGACATACCGAAACGGCCTGTCATAATCAAGTCATTACCCAACAAAGATGAGAGGTAGTCAAAACTCTTCTGACCAAAGTTGTTATGCTGCTGGTTAGCATATACGTAGCTTTGAATATCAGTATAGATACCTACAACAGCAGCATCAAAAATCTTACCAGGATCTTCAGCTGCAATAGCGTCCTTTGAATCTGGAGTCACGTAAGCTGTAACCTCTGCATCCTTGATACAAGACGAAAGTGTTGCTGCAACACCTACCGCCAAGATTAAAAATATCTTTTTCATATTAAATGTCTGTGTTTAAGGTTACTAAAATTAGAAAGTAAGATTAACACCACCAGAGATTACACGGATAGGAGCGTAACCACCGAATGAACCGTTACCACCGCTCATAGATACACGTGGGTCAAATCCCTGACGCTTAGACCACATAGCGAGGTTATCACCTGTTACATATACGCGGATACCACCGATACCCAACTTCTTCATCCAAGCCTTAGGGAATGAGTAACCGATAGTTACGTTACGCAAGCTCAGGTAAGAAGCCTTGATAAGGTGAGCATCTGAAGTCTTACCATAAGTATTAACAGCGTCGTTAGCGTTCCAAATTGGATACTCACCGCTCATAGTCTCAGGGTTGAAAGTCTTCCACAAATCACGGTTGTGACCTACATAGAATGAATGGCTCAAACCTGATACATACTCAGAGTCGTATGCCCAACCACCAATCTGGAATGCAGTTGCGATATTAACATCGATACCATTCCACTGGAAAGATGTGCTCAAACCACCTGTGAAATCTGGAATAGCCTCCTTACCGAGGTAGAACTTCTCAGCATTTGCAAACTCCTTAGTGATAGCAGGAATCTTCTCACCTGCCTCATCAAGGATGTACTCACCGGTATTCTCATCCTTCTCGTAGCCATGCCACTGTGGATTACCCATCTCATCCATACCAGCATACTTATATGTGAAGTAGTCGTAAACGCTCTTACCCTCCATATACTTGAAAGTACCTGTTACGATACCATCCTTACGGTTCTCCTCTGGCAAAGTAAGCAACTCGTTCTTGTAGTGTGAACCAACCAATGTAGCAGTCCAGTGAACCTTGCTTGTCTTAACCAAATCAACGCTCAACTCGAACTCAATACCCTGGTTAGCCATAGCACCGATGTTCTCCCAGTTGTAAGGACGACCAGATGCGATAGACTTTGGCTTCTGGAAGAGCATATCGTCAGTCTTACGGTAGAAGTAATCAACCGAACCTGTTACGCGATTCCACAAACGGAAATCAACACCAGCGTCGATAGTAGCCTGCTTCTCCCATGTCAAATCAGGGTTACCATAGAATGAAGGAGAGTAACCGAGCTGTGAACCATCCCAAGTTACAGACCAAAGATCCTGATAAGGAGTGTAGTTAAGAACGTTCTCATTACCCTGAGTACCGTATGAAGCACGAATCTTCAAATCATTAACCCACTCAGCACCCTGCATCCACTTCTCCTGAGAGATACGCCAGCCAAGACCTACTGACCAGAAGTCACCCCAACGATCCAAGAAACGTGAGGTACCGTCACGACGGTAAGCTGCTGATACATAGTACTTGTTAGCGTAGTTATAGTCTGCCATAGCGAAGTAACCCTCGATGTTGTGGTGTGAAGTAGAAGATGTGATATACTCCATCTGACCACCATTGATAAGCTCTGGGTTAAATGGCTCGAAGAACTGAGTCTTCTGACCCTTAAGACCAGCGCCCTTATACTCGTAGTACTCGTGACCAATCTTAGCAGAGATGTTGTGATCACCTACCTGCTTGTTGTAAGCCAAAATCTGGTTGAAGTTGGTTGTAGAAGAAGTACCTGAGTACTTAGTACCACGACCGTTGAATGACTGACCATCACCGATAGTAGGAGTATAGTAGTCAGTATCGTAACGGTGAGTGTAATCGTAAGAGTAGTTAGCTGTGAAAGTGAAGTCCTTCAAGAACTTAACCTCAACGTATGCACGTGAAGAAAGGTTGTGATACTCACGGTTTGTGATGTTCTCCAACAAAGAGCAGATTACGTTCTGGTTTGTTGCAGTTGGACGAGAGATAGTACCGTCAGTCTGACCAGTACCAGCATCGTACATAGGAGTACCATTGTCATTATACTTGAGGTTACCCTCAGCATCGTATGCGTGAACTGGATAGATAGGAGCCCAGCTACGTGCTACGTCGAATGGGTTAGAAGTCAAACCTACACCCTCCTGAACACCATTCTGCTCAGTCTTAGAGTAAGAGAGGTTAGCACCAACACGCAACCACTTCTTCAACTGTGAGTTTACATTAACACGAGTAGTCAAACGGTTATAGTCAGAACCGATGATATAAGACTCGTTATCGAGGTAACCCATAGAGATATAGTAGTCAGTCTTCTCTGAACCACCAGCTGCAGATACCTGATACTCCTGACGGAATGCTGTCTGGAACATAGCGTCAGCGAAAGAATCATCGTAACGAACCTTAGCGTTAGGGTTCAACTTACCGTCGATACCTACCAAATCCTCACCTGCAGGGATGATAAATGCGTTGTAGTTACCTACTGCGCCGAGCAAACCAGCTGTTGCAGCAGCATTTGCAGCGTCGATATCATTACCATTGATTGCCCACTCAGAGTTACGCATACCGTACCAAGTCAACTCATAGAACTCACCAGCGTCAGTTGCCATGTCGTAATCCTTATAAGCACGGCTTGTTACACCCCAAGTACCAGTGAAGTTGATCTGGATGCGATCCTGAGAACCCTTCTTAGTTGTAACCATTACAACACCGTTTGCAGCACGTGAACCATACAAAGAGTTTGATACAGCGTCCTTAGATACTGTAATAGACTGGATGTCGGCTGGGTTCAAGTCTGACATACGACCGTTGAAAGGTACACCATCAACTACGATCAAAGCGCCGTTACCTGCAGAGAGTGAACCGATACCACGCAGAACGATAGATGAGTCGCTACCTGGCTGACCAGATGAGCTAAACACCTGCAAACCTGCTACGGCACCCTCCAAAGCTGCAGAAACTGAAGTAGCCTGAGAGTTGCTGATAAGGCCTTCCTTAACAGTACTTACAGAACCTACAACATCCTGCTTACGCTTTGTACCGAAAGCTACGACAACAACCTCGTCGAGCTTCTCTGAAGATGTCTTCAAAACGATGTCAATCTTAGTCTTACCTGCAACAGGAACGATAACCTCTTCGTATCCGATGAAAGATACCTCCAAAGAACCGTTAGCTGGAACAGCGAGTCTAAATGCACCGTTAGCGTCGGTAATAACACCTGTCTGAGTGCCCTCAACCATAACGGTTGCACCGGCTACTGCCTGACCGTCAGTTGTGGTTACCGTACCGCTCACTTGCTGGCTCTGTGCAAGAGCAGCAAAGCTTACTGCCAAAACAGCAAAGATAGAAAGTACAATTTTCCTAACCATAAGCATAAAATTTTGTTATTAAAAAATGTCTTGTACGTAAATCAATCCAATGGGACTGATATGCAAATATACAAATGCAAAGTTATATTATAATTCGCAAAACACCAAAAATATTTATTAAAAAATTACGTTATATATCAACATTAAGGTATTTGTTTTGAAGCAGTTGCAAGTTGTAAGCTAATACCGCGAATTGACTTACAATTTGAAAGTAACCGCTGGGAGCTCAAAATCGGCATAGTACTTATTATGCACACAACAACCAGTACTAAATGGGCATTAAACGGCAAAAAACAGCTGTTGTAGCCCATCAAAACAGTTTTTTTTGCGCTATACTTATATTTAATAAAAGGAAAGAGGCTGTCGCAACCAACATATTGGACAGCCTCTTTCCGTAAAAGTTATAAGAATCGGTCTAAACCAAACCGGTAAAGCCCATAAATGCCATAGCAAGCAGTGCTGCTGTAACCAGAGCAATAGGTACACCCTTGAACGCCTTAGGCACACCGTCCAACTCCAAACGCTCGCGAATACCGGCAAAGATAACCAACGCAAGGGCAAAACCCAATGCGGTAGATACCGAGAAAGCGAAACTCTGCCAGAGGTCAAACTCCTTCTGAATCATCGAAATTGCAACACCCAAAACAGCACAGTTGGTAGTAATCAATGGCAAAAAGATACCCAATGCCTGATAGAGCGATGGCGAAACCTTCTTCAATACAATCTCTACCATCTGTACCAAAGATGCAATAACCAAGATAAAGACAATGGTTTGCATATATTGAATATTGAACCCATTGAGTATATAGGTCTGGATTGGCCACGCAACCAAAGAGGTAAGAGCCATGACGAACGTTACGGCAGCTCCCATACCCAACGAGGTATCAACCTTCGACGAAACACCCAAAAATGGGCAAATGCCGAGGAACTGTGCAAAGACAACGTTATTAACGAAGATTGCACCAATGATAATTGCAAAATATGAAATCTCCATAACTACTTCTTCAGATATTTATTAAACAAAGCCATCAAATAACCCAGAACGATGAATCCTCCAGGAGCCAACACAAATACCAAAGGCATATAATTGGTTATACCCAAGTCAATACCAAACACTGCTCCACCACCCAAAATCTCACGGATAGCACCGATAAGGGTTAAAGCAAATGTAAAGCCCAAACCGATACCCAGACCATCCAACATAGAGTCAATAGGGCCATTCTTCGATGCAAAAGCCTCGGCACGACCAAGGATGATACAGTTTACCACAATCAGCGGGATGAAAAGACCCAACGCCTCATACAAAGGTGGCATATACGCCTGCATCAAGAGCTGAATCATCGTCACGAACGATGCAATAACAACGATAAAGGCAGGAATACGTACCTTATCAGGAATAAAATTCTTAATCAAAGAGACAACAAGGTTTGACATAATCAGCACAGCCATAGTCGCTGCACCCATACCCAAACCATTAATAGCAGAGGTAGTTGTACCCAAAGTAGGACACATACCCAATACCAACACAAAAACAGGGTTCTCCTTGATTATGCCCTTCCAAATCAGTTGCAACTTATTCATTTACGCCTCCTTTCTGGGCAGCAAAGCCCTCATTAGCAATTTCTAAAGCACGATAAGCACGTGCCACAGCGTCATAATATGCCATTGTCGATACGGTAGCACCGCTCAAAGCGTCTAACTCGCCACCATCCGACTTCAAACGATAAGCCTCCGTGTTGGCAGGCGACACACTCTTAACAGAGCTGAGCAGAGGATTCTCCTCGGCACACATCTCAAAAGCCTCCTCCAGACTCTCATGAAGCTCGGCAACCTTAACATTGAGCACGTTAGCCTCTGCGTCAAAAGCTACTGCCAAACGTATAGTACCTGCATAGCCCTTATCTGTCTGGCTCTCTACAACGTAGCCAACAACTGCATCGTTCTTTGCAATGTGAACCTTCACCGGCAGCTCATCAACCTTGAGTTCCACAACCTCCACCGTAACAGCCTCTGGCAAGAGAGCCTTCACAGCCTCCGCCATAGGGTCTACAACCTCAGGAGCCTCAGCTACACCACTAACCTCGCAGAATGCACGATAAGCACGCGATATAGCATCGTAATAAGCTCGTGTAGAGATAGTTGCAGCGGTCAAAGCATCCAACTCGCCACCATCCTTCTTTACCTGGAACTTAGCAGCATCTGCTGGCGATACCGCCTTAGCAGAAGCCAACAGAGGGTTATCCTCGTCACACATCTTAGTACCCAAACCAGGGGTCTCAGCCTGCTTCAACACATTGACATTCAAAACGTTTCCGTCATTATCAAAGCCGACCATCATAACAATCTCTCCACCAAAACCGTTCTTCGTACGAGTCTCAACAGCGTAACCGACAATCGTACCGTCAGCCTTAGCCTCATTTACGGTGATATCCATACCATCGAGAGCTACCACAGTAGCCTCCGACGAGTCAAACTGAGGAAGGACATTCTTTAACGCCTCGGTCTTAGCATTCTCCTCCTGTTGCTTAATCTCGCCTTCCGTAAGCACGTAAACGCCACCCACAGCTGCTGAAGCAATGAGCGTAATGGTAAACAGCACAGCTACCATATTAAAAAGTGTACTCTTCATAACTCTACCCTCCTCTATTTAGCTGATGTTTTACCAAAACGGCGAGGCTTCACATACTTATTGATAAGCGGAGTCACACCATTCATAATCAAGATAGCGAATGACATACCCTCAGGATATGCTCCCCACAGACGTATAATCATTGTAATAGCACCGATACCGATACCATAGATAATCATACCCTTGTGGGTCATTGGCGAGGTCACATAGTCCGTAGCCATAAAGATTGCACCGAGCAATGCACCACCGGCCAAGATATGGAATGCAGGGAACTCATACAAGACAGCTCCACGCTCACCACCAAAGAATACCACAGCAAAAGCGAAGAGTGCCATAGTACACAAAATGCTGACAGGGATATGCCATGTAATAACCTTACGCCACAACATATACAAACCACCTACAATCAATGCCAAAGCGGCAATCTCACCCATAGAACCAGGCATCATACCATAGAGCATATTGGTAAAATCAACACCACCAATAGCTTCCGCGAACGATGCGTCACCTGCAAGCGACTTAACACTTGCCAGCGGTGTAGCGCCCGACATGGCATCGACATAACCTGCAACTGTTGGCTGCGAGAAGGTTGTCATCTGCACAGGATATGCAATCAACAAGAATACACGACCAACGAGTGCTGGGTTAAAAGGATTCTTACCCAATCCACCATAGGTCATCTTACCAACACCTATCGCAATGACCGCACCCACAACGATAATCCACCATGGAATAGTTGTAGGCAGGTTGAAGGCCAAAAGCAGACCTGTAACAATTGCCGAGAGGTTGGAAACAGTCTGGCGACCACCGATAAAAAGTTTCTGAATCAGAAACTCCACAACCACACAACTGGTTATGGCAATGGCCGTAATTTTCAGTACATCGAGTCCGTACACCCACGCCGATACCGCCAATGCAGGGAGCAAAGCGATAATCACATCCCTCATCAACGACTGTGTCGAATGAGGATTGTGCATGTGAGGTGCAGGAGCTGCTATAAACTTATTTGCCATATATGTTTAATTTTAATTTCGTTATTTTTTAGCTGCCTCAGCCGCTGCACGAGCTCGAATTATACCCATAACGGTCTGCTTTGCCAAACGGACATAATCCAACAATGGCAAACCGGCAGGACAGGTATACTGACAGCAACCACACTCAATACAATCAGGAATACGCTCCTGCTCAGCACGGTCCCACATCTGACGCTCCGAGAGCTTAATCAAAAGATATGGCTCCAAGCCCATAGGACAAGCCTCAACACACTTAGCGCACTTGATACAATCATCAACAGCTACGCGGTGCGCCTTTTTGCCAACAAAAACGGTAATACCCGAACAACCCTTCGTCACAGGAGAGTCGATATTAACCATTGCACGACCCATCATAGGGCCTCCATTGACAACCTTCACATCGCCCTCAACAAGGCCACCACCCATCTCTACAAGCTTTGAGATTGGGGTACCCATACGAGTCAGCAGGTTACGAGGTGTAGCCATCGTCTCACCGGTAATAGTCACGACACGCTCAATAAGAGGCTTATTCTTCTGCACTGCCTCATATACAGCCAAAGATGTCGAAGCATTACAAACAACAGCGCCCACATGGATAGGCAATGCTGGTGGTGGCGGAACCTGACGACCTGTAACAGCTGCGATAAGCTGCTTCTCACCACCCTGAGGGTATTGCACCTTCAAAGGCTCAACTTTAATATCAAAGCCCTTCTCGGCAATAATCTTCTTCAGGTTAGCAATAGCATCGGGCTTATTATTCTCAACGCCAACAACCGTATGCTTAACGCCAAGAGCCTTAGCTATAATCTCAACACCGATAAGCAACTCCTCGCCACGCTCCAACATATTGCGGTGGTCTGAAGTAAGGAAAGGCTCACACTCCACACCATTAATAATAAGGTACTCGGCTACGCAACCCTGAGGAATAGAGAGCTTGACGTGTGTAGGGAAGGTAGCACCACCCATACCGACAATACCCGCCTGCTTAATCTTTGCGATGATAGCCTGTGGCTCCAATGAGCACTCACGCACGATATCCTTCGAGCGGTCAATCTCCGGCATCCACTCATCACCCTCACGCTTAATAGTAATCATCATTTGGCGAATACCCTGTCCGTTAGGGACCATATCAACAGCGGTAACTGTACCCGATACCGAAGAGTGGATATTTGCCGACATAAAACCGGTAGCCTCAGCTATAAGCTGACCCACCAAAACCTTGTCGCCCTTAGCAACCTTAGCTGTTGCAGGCGCTCCGATATGCTGTGCGAGCGGGATATTCACAACATCAGGTAGCTCCAAGACCTCAATAGCCTTATCCTTGCTCCAGCACTTATTATCCGACGGATGAACTCCGCCAATAGGAAATGTCTTCATAGTTCTGAATATCTGTTTCTACTCGTTAGCACTCTCTTTCTTTACTTCAGCCTTAGGCTCCGCAGCAGGTTTCGCCTCAGCAGGCTTTGCTACAACCTTTGGCTCCTTTGGCAGAGGATCCATACCCTTCAACACGATAGCTCCGGTAGGACACTCATTTACACACTTACGGCACAGCTTACACTTCTGCGAGTCGATATAAGCCAAACCGTTCTCGATTGTAATAGCATCGAAAGCACACACCTTTGCACACTTACCACAGCCAATACAACCTGCCTTACAAGCCTTCATAGTCACTGCACCCTTATCCTTCGATGCACAAGCTACATAAACGGCTCTATTCTTAGGCCACTTCTTACGCAACTCGATAAGATTCTTAGGACAAGCCTTTACGCAGGCACCACAAGCTGTACACTTCTCCGCATCAACCTCTGCGATACCTGTCTCAGGATTTACGTGAATAGCATCGAAAGCACAAGCCTCAACACAGTCGCCGTAACCCAGGCAACCAAACGCACAAGCACTCTCGCCTACGTAGAACGAAGAGGCGATAACGCACGATTTAGTACCATTGTACTCATTAGTCTTAGGGCGCTTACTGCATACGCCACCGCAACGTACTGTTGCCACGGTAGGCTCCTTCTTTGGAGCTACCTTACCCAGGTAGGTAGCGATACCCTCCATTGTCGAAGCTCCACCAACGGGACAGAACAATGCAGAGATGTCATCTCTGGCCACCAAGGCATCTGCCAGACCTCTACATCCGGCAAATCCGCAACCACCACAGTTTGCTCCGGGAAGCATCTTCTCGACCTGATCGATACGAGGGTCCTCCTCCACCTTGAACTTCTGGGCCACAACATAGAGAATAAGTGCAGCCAAGATTCCCAACAAACTGAGCGTTAGAATTGTAAATAATACCGTCATTTTGTTTGTTTTAATATAATAAAGTTTATTGTTTTCTCCAGTCTGTTACGCATAGCAAAGAGCAACACGTAATATATGGCGACACTCGCCAAAGTAACTAACACAGCCAAACCGTCATTTATACCCGCAACACGCGACATCACCAACGCAATGCACATAACCACAAACGGCATCACGTAGGCCCACATCACCGATTGCATACCCATTGAGCGACTTGCCAGGGCAACCTCTACACTCTCGCCTACGCTAAACTCGGCAGCTTGAGCCGTACGCACCTCCACAATCTTATCCGAAGATTCACTCACACCACAAGCCGAGCGGGCACTACATCCACCACAAGCCGAGTTCACAGTCATACGCACGTGGACCATATCGCCCTCCACACGCACGACCTCTCCTTGATGTTTAATCATCACACTACTCATATCGCACAACGAAAAGAGTACCTACGAACGCTAATAGCCGTATTTATTAACCAATGGGAATAGACACTCATGACGGAATGAGCAGGTCGAAAGACGCAACACAGGTGGATACTGATAACGTTTCTTCACGTTATCCATAATCATCTTATGAATCTTCTCGACAACCACAGAGTCAAAACCTGCATTGATAATCTCCTCACGATGCTGTCCCTTCTCGATCATTCGGTACAATATGGCATCCACAATCTCGTAAGGTGGAAGAATATCGCTATCCTTCTGATTTGGGCGAAGCTCTGACGAAGGCTCCTTCTTCAAGATGCTTTCAGGGATAGGATTATCAAACTGCTGGTTGATATATCGTGCCAAATCATATATCTCACTCTTATACAAATCGCCCGTCACGCTAAATGCACCGGCAGTATCACCATAGAGCGTACACCAACCCAGAGCATTTTCACTCTTATTCGAACAGTTAAGCAATATGTAGTTATCCTTATTCTGCAAAGCCATCAGCAGAACGGTACGTATACGCGATTGGATATTCTCTTCGGTAGAGTCGAACTTTGTTCCTCCGGTAACAGGCTTCAAGGTACCCATAATTGCGTCGTATGCGCTATTGATAGGCAGAACGCTATACTCAATACCCAGATTAGTAGCCAACTCCTTGGCATCCTCGACAGAACTCTCTGACGAGAACTGTGATGGGAGCATCAGAGCCTTCACATTCTCAGCACCCAAAGCTCCGACAGCCAGACAAGCCACAACAGCAGAGTCGATACCTCCCGACAAACCCACACAAGCCTTTTGATAACCGTTCTTATGGAAATAATCTCTCAAACCCAGACAAGCTGCTCGGTAGACCATACGGTTACGGTGGTTATATGATGTAAATGGAGCCTCATACTCAGTATGCTCTGCCAAAGTATCGAAGATGATGAAATCCTCCTCAAAATCCTTCATCAGCAACTCCAACTTACCGTTGCGGTTCATAATACCCGACATTCCGTCATAGACCAAATCGCCGGCACCTCCTACCTGATTTATGATAATGATGTTGCGACCCTCAGTATAGGTCAAACGTCGAGCCAGCTCGTAGCGATAACTCAGCAAACCCTTACCATATCGGCGAGCATTGATGCTGATTACAAAATTAGCCTCATCGTCCAGCTCATTCATGTGCGAGAGGTCGTCACCAACCATAATCGCCACATTGCGGTTACAAATCTTAATAATCTTATAACCCGAACCCGGAACAATAAAGCCTAACTCACGACGCGCAGATACATATTGTTTCTCTACGATGGTGTCGACACACGAATTACGCAAAACAGCTGCTGCACTAACAGGACCTTTGTCGGTCAAAAGAGGCGTACCAACAATTGCAGTAATACCCTTACACTCGGCTGCAATATCCTCCAAAACCTCCTCACACATCGTCAGAAACGTCGTCTTACGCAACAAATCATAAGCCGGTGTACCACTCAACGCATACTCAGCAAACAGAACTAAATCCGCGCCTTGGCTTTTTGCATTCTGGATTGCGCCAATAATCTTTGTGGCATTACCATTAATATCGCCAACCGTATAGTTTAATTGGGCCAGTGCTATCTTCATAACTTTCGATAAAAACTTATAATAGATGAACTACGCTGCAAAGGTAGTATTTATTTTATAAATACAGCAGTTTTTAGACCTCTTTTTTGCTTTGTAAATCTTAGACAGACCAACCGAATCACAATCAAACAATTGCAAAATGGAAAATATTAGTTATATTTGCTAAAACGTTTTAATGTAGATTCAACAAACTGTATCGAGTTAATTTTGGAGATTATGAATAAGAAACTTTTGCTGTGTTTGTTGGCGATAGCCTCTTTGGGTGTAATTTCTTCGGCACACGCACAAAACGCCAATACAGCCACCTCGGATAACATCTCACAGGGTACGGATACTCTTTCGGCAAATCATATCACTTTCAACAAAATGATGGCCGCCTACAAGGAGCTGACACGCAAGCCGGACCCCGTCGTACCACAAAAGCCGGCGGTGATTCGTATCGCTTGCGTAGGCGATATGATGCTCGGATTGAACTATCCCGACGATAGTCCCCAATATGCCGCAGATGATGGCCGACACCTTTTCGATGATGTTAAACCTTGGCTTCAAGGGGCCAATCTGACACTCGGAAATCTCGAAGGAGTGTTACTCGATACAGGTGGCGAGCCCAAAGTGGTTCGCAATCCGAAATATCGCTACTTCTTCCGTATGCCTGAGCGTTACGTTCATCTGTTTCTCGATGCCGGATTTGATGCTCTTACGATAGCAAACAACCATGCACGCGACTTCGGACAGTCAGGATTAGAGAGCACGCAACGTGTTCTGTCTGAGGCAGGTATGGCTTATTGTGGGGTGAAAGATGTATGCGAAACGTGCATCATCGAACGCGATGGAGTAAGATACGGAATGTGTGCTTTTGCCCCCAATACCATGATGTGTAATATTCACGATTTGGCGTTGGCTGAGCGACTTATTAAAAAACTCCGAGAGGAGGATAAATGTGATATAGTCATTGTCACATTCCACGGTGGAGCTGAGGGCCCTACGATGAATCACGTGACTCGCACAACAGAGACCTATATAGGCGAGAGCCGCGGTAATGTCTACGAATTTTCACACCACTGCGTTGATGCCGGAGCAGATTTAGTCTTTGGTCACGGTCCACACGTAGTGCGCGGCGTGGAACTATATAAAGGAAAAATCATAGCCTACTCGCTCGGCAATTTCTGCACACCATACGGCATTAATCGCTTGGGTCCCAATGGATATGCACCTGTTCTATGTGTCGATATGACACCCGAAGGTGAGTTCGTCGGAGGAGAGATTGTGCCGGCAATACAAGTCGGACGTGAGGGTCCAAAACTTGACCATAAAGGCATTGTCTTGGGCGAGATGCGAAGACTGAGTTTCCAAGATTTCCCCGAATCAAATTTAGTGATTGAACGCGACGGAAAACTCAGAGCACGATAGGCCTAAAATACGATAATGATGCAAAAAGCTCCACTTCTTGCATCATTATCGTAATAATTAGGTCCGTTTTACTCTTCGTCAGCAACCAAGATTCGTCCACAATACTCGCATACGATAAGTTTCTTACCGTGACGAATATCTACCTGACGCTGAGGAGGTATGCGGTTAAAGCAACCACCACAAGCATCACGCTGAATGGTAACTACTGCCAAGCCGTTGCGAACACTGCGACGAATACGATTGTAGGCAACCAACAAACGCTCATCAATCTTCACCTTAGCCTTCTCAGCCTTAGCCTGAAGTGTAGCAACCTGGTCAGCTGTCTCAGCCTCAATACTATCCAACTCTGCACGCTTAGCAGTCAAATCTGCTGTACGCTCAGCTGCAATTGCCTCTGCATCATCCAAATGAGCCTTCTTACCCTTCAAATTGACAGCATACTCCTTCAGACGCTTCTCTGCCAACTCAATCTCCAACTCCTGATACTCAATCTCCTTAGTGATAGCATCAAACTCACGGTTGTTGCGCACATTATTCTGTTGCTCCTTGTAGTGTGAGATTTGAATCTTTGCCTGATCAACCTCGCGCTTACGCTGCTTAGTCAGAGAGTTAATCTCCTCAATCTCAGCATTAATGTTATCGATGCGGGTATTCAAACCAGCAATCTCATCCTCCAAATCCTGCACCTCCAAAGGAAGCTCGCCCTTTACTTTGTTGATTTCGTCAATCTGAGAATCAATCTTCTGCAACTCATACAGAGCCATGATCTTCTCCTGCATCGAGTAATCAACTTCAGATGTTTTCTTCTGTGCCATATATTGATAAGTTAATTTTTAGACTACATAACCCACTGACCTACAACGAGTAACACGCTCCTGCCACCCGTTATTTCGTCATATAATTGACCGGATTTCGTGAGCACACACTCTTGCGAGCGGCAAAGTTACAAAATTTTTTTGATAAAATATCAAACAAAATGTCAATTGCGCAAAATTCGCTCTCAAAATGTCCCATATCGCATAAAATAATGCGGTTTTCGTGGCGCATAAAGTCGTTATACTTCAAGTCGGCGGTCAAATAGATATCAGCTTCCGACGAGAGTGCCTCGTCAATGAGCGAACCTCCGGCACCGGTACATATCGCCACACGACGCACCTCGGAGCGCACCATATCGCTATGGCGCAGTGACTGCACCCCAAAGAGCTCCATCACACGTCGCATAAAGACCTCGCTCGGCTCCGCCGAAGGCAACTCTCCAACCACACCAAAGCCTATATCATCCTGAGATGTTTTCTGCATAACTGCCACATTCTCAAGTCCCAACATCTGGGCCACACGCCAGCTCAAACCACCTTTTGTGCTATCGAGATTGGTATGGCACGCATAAAGCACAATACCTCGACGTATAGCCTCCTCCACAGCACGCTCAACATAGCTTGCCGAATTAAAGCGTTTGAGCGGATGGAAGATTATCGGATGGTGTGTAATAATCATGTCACACTGCTGCGCAACTGCCTCAGCAATAACCTCTTCAGTAACATCTACCGCTATCAATGCGCTCTGCACCTCATCGTCATAGCGACCGACAATAAGACCCGAATTATCATACGACTCCTGCAATGCCAGAGGAGCAAACTCCTCAATTGCTGCCGTTATATCTCTAACTCTCATAGGCTAAAGGGGGATTCTCTAAAATAGGGATTGCTCATAAAATGGGAAGAGCTCCTTATTCTCATCATCGCTCTTCTTACGACGCACCACACGACGAGGCTTTGTTTGCTGAGTCTCCTGCATTTGCGCCTGCTCCGACTCAATCTTAACCACCTTACGTGGAGCTCGAGGTTCGGCAGCTGGTTCTTCCGCAACCTCCTCCCATGCTGACGTGTCAGATGCCAAAGCGTTCTCATCTCCCAGACTATCGCGCACCTCAACCAGCACCGAACGAATACGCTGCAGACGCTCCAGAAGCGTAGTGTCACGAGAAATCTCCTTCGTCGAGGACTTCATCACCTTATTTGCGCCCTCAAGCGTCATACCCTGCTCTTTCACAAGATGATATATCTGCTTCAGACGCTCAATATCAGCAGGTGTAAACATTCGGTTACCTTTCTTGTTTTTATGAGGTCTTAAGCAATCAAACTTGCTCTCCCAATGGCGAATCAGAGAACGATTTACATCAAACATCTCTGCCACCTCTCCCATCGAATAGTATAGTTTCTTGACAGCCATAGTATTTTTGGGTCTATTCTATAAGTTAGTATAATTAGTTTTCTCTCTTCAAAATTCTCAACGATTGAGGGTATAAGTTATTCATTCTTGCACCGATACGCTTCACAAAGCCCAGAGCTTGACCACGACAAACAACCAAATTCAAGCCCTCCGTAAAGCCCTCCACCGAAATATCCGCCCGACGCAAGAACTGCAAAGCGACATCCTCCGTAACCTCGACACAAGGCAGAGCCTCCCTACTCAAATCAATATAAAAAGCCAAAGCACCGTCAGGTTTCAGTACGCCCTTAAAAATCTGCCCCATAGCCACTCCAGAATAGATAATAGAGAGCGTACTCGACAGATAATCAATCAGCGGATAGTGCTCCTTACGAGCAGCATAAAGCATCTTTCCCGCAACAAAGAACGCCTTATCCTCACCATCCTTCAGCCATCGACGCAACTCCGCCTCATCACGCTTATCAACAGCCGAGATAACCTTGCGCTTTGCTTTGGGGAGCCTCGTCTGTCGTCGCTCCCCTCCCTTACAAGCCACAGCCATAAACATCCCCTCGCCATTGACTTTGTGTGGGAAGAAACGGAAGGTTTGGAACACCCCCACTTGCGCCTTAACCACGCCCCAACTCTCATCTATACGCACAGGTGGTGCAGCCATAAGTTCATCGCCAAAACTCTCGCACAAGCGCTCTACAACATCCTCATCCTCACGTCGATTAAAGGTGCAAGTACTATAAATAAGCACACCACCCGGAGCCAGCGTCTGAAAAACATTCTGCAAAATCTCCCACTGACGCTCAGCACACAGAGCCACATTAGCCTCACTCCACTGCTCAGAAGCATCCTCCGATTTACGGAACATACCCTCGCCGGAGCACGGAGCATCGACAGCCACAACGTCAAACATCTGCTCCAAAGCACTCAGGCGCGAGGAGTCATTACAGCTAACGACGATATTACCCAAGCCCCACTTACGAGCGTTATCGGCCAACACATCGGCCCTCGCGTGGTTAATCTCATTGGCAACAACCAAGCCCTCAGGACCTACGAGCGCAGCATAATGAGTGCTCTTTCCTCCCGGAGCAGCGCACACATCCAATACGCGCATACCACGGCAAGCCTCCTTGCCGCCCATAACCGACTCGACGATATAGCCTGCAAATTGCGAACTCGCCTCCTGCACATAATATAAGCCGGCATGGAAATCCGTATCAAGCGTAAACTGAGGTCGCTCAGCAAGTGAAAAGCCATACTCACTCCACGCAATCTGCCTACCCTCCCACTTTAAAGGGGCTGGTTTCCAGGGATTTAATCGCACGGAGGTAGAGGGCTCACGACCAAGCGCATCACAGAGCGCCATGGCCTGCGACTCACCCAACTGCTCACGCATCAAAGTTATGAATTTCTCAGGCAGCTGCATCGTCTACTTCTCTGCGGTCATCTCGTCCAACTGACCACAGATGCGGTCAATAATCGATGGATCAGCGACAAAATCGTCTGTATCCTTATCTATAATCAACAACTTACCGTCGTAAATATTGTTAATCCAATACTCGTATTTCTCGTTCAAACGGCTCAAATAACCCTCGTCGATATTCATCTCATACTCGCGGCCACGACGCTTAATTTGCGACACCAAAGTAGGGATACTTGCGCGCAGATATATCAATACATCGGGCTTAGGAATGAGATTTGTCGATAGCTCAAAAATCTTCATATAGGTAGCAAAGTCACGAGAGGTCATCAATCCCATTTTATGGAGGTTGTCCGCAAAGATATGCGCATCCTCATAGATGGTTCTATCCTGAAAAATATTCTTATCGCCCGTCGAAAGCATATCAACCGTCTGCTTGATACGACTACCCAGGAAGAATATTTGCAATTGGAAAGCCCAACGACTCATATCGTTATAAAAGTCACCCAAATAGGGGTTATTAGGCTCCTCATAATAGGCTGTTGCGCCATAACGTTCCGTTAAAATCTCGGTAAGAGTGGTTTTGCCACTACCAATATTACCGGCTATTGCTACATACATAAGTTAAAATATTTTTTGTTTCTTCACTTTTAAAATTCTAAACCATTTTTCGCTCCTCGGAGCACTGCACAACCTGACGGCTAACACTATCATCAGCTCTCAGGCGTGGTATCTTACGACGCGAATACTTCATCTGCCACCTAAGAAACGTCCCCGGCGGAACGACAATCACCTCAGCAGCAAGCATCACACCGCGTCGCTTGGCATCGTAGTCCGAATTAACATCACGCAGGGCTGTATCCAGCTCCATCTGGAAACGCTCCATAGTTGTAGGAGCCTGAGCAAACTCCACAACCCAACGGTGAAAACCTCTACCCGTCGATGCCATAAAAATCGGTGCTACGGTATACTCTGCAACCACAGCTCCCGTCACAAACGATGCTCGTGAGAGGGCCTGCTCCACGTTCGAGAGCATCAACTCCTCGCCAAAGGCATTAATAAATTGGCGAGTGCGACCCACGATACGCAACCGATAGGGATTAACCGAGGTAAATCTCACCACATCGCCCAACTCATAACGCCACAAGCCCGACGCCGTAGTCATCAGCACAGAGTACTCCTTATCGGCCTCAACGCCCTCCAACGGCACTACATACTCACCTATGGCAAACTCATAGTAACAGCCATAGTCGGGCATAAGCAACATCTGGTCACTATCGGCCCGCTCAGCTATGGCAATAAAGCCCTCCGAGGCGTTATAGCTCTCGACATAAGCAATAGGTCCGCCTATAATCTGCGCAAAGGACTCACGGTAGGGAGCAAACTTAACCCCTCCGTGCATAAAAAGCTCCATATCGGGCCACAATTCCCGCACTGTGCTCTTCCCTGTATATTCCAGCACCCGCCTCAGCATCGCCATATTCCACGACGGAACACCCGCAATAGCTGTGATATGCTCCGTAGCGCATTGCTGAGCTATCGCATCACATTTGGCTGCGAAATTCTCCATCAGTGCAATACGCATCTTCGGAGCTCTGACCACCGAGGCCATACGCCCCGCCGCATGAAGAGCCAATGCCGACAAGTCGCCTACCAAAGCCCCCTCCTCTCGGCAACAAGAACCACCCAAGGTCAGGGTCTTACCCTCCAAGAGTTTGGACGATGGGTGTGACAGCAGATACAACGACACAACATCCGCCATACCTCGCAGGTGGTTTTCCCGCATATAACTATCCGTCACAGGCAGATACTTACTGCGCGATGTACTGCTACCCGACGAGCGGGCAAACATACTCACCACCCCCGGAACACATACATTGCGCTCCGCACGACGCATCCGCGTAATAAAACTTTCAAAAGAACTGTAATCGAACCTATCGACACACGCTGCAAACTGCTCCGGAGTCCGCAAATGCGATAAATCATACATCCGACCAAAAAGCGTCTTCGCTCCTTGACGACACAGCGTCGCAAGGGTACGATATTGAATCTCGACCGCTCGATTTGTCGCCCGCTCTATTCGACGACAACGCGAAAGAAAGTACTCTCGCAAAACTCTTGAAAAAACCGACATAAGAATAAATTTTTAGTCGGTTGCTTCATCTATCTAAATCCCCTCTCTCTCGAAAGAATCGACGCTGCACTAATTAAAGAAATCGCCAACCTTTGCTATCGAATCAGGCATAGCAAAGACCACAACTCTATCGTACGAACGAATCTCGGTATCTCCCGTAGCAATAAAGACCTTATCGCCTCGCACAACACCGCCGATTATTACATCTCCAGGAAGATGCAAATCTCTAACCAAAGCCTTCGTGGCAGGAGAATTTGGCTTAACAATAAACTCCATAACCTCTGCCTCGCAGCCCGACAAGCATCTTACAGCCTGAACATCGGTAGACATCGTAAAGCGGAAAATATTTGAGGCTGTGACGCGTTTCTTGTTGATGATAGTGTCAATACCTACACTCTCGGCGAGATTCACATAGTTCAGATTCTCAACCTCGGCGATAACCTTCTTCACACCCATACGCTTAGCCTGCATGGCCGCCAAAATATTGGTCTCACTACGTCCTGTAACCGCAACAAAAGCATCCATCGACGACAGGCCCTCCTCCAACATAGCGTCCAAATTACGACCGTCCTCGTGGATAATCAGCACCTTATCCAACTCCTCGGCAAGGCGATATGCACGCTCTCCGTTGTAATCAACGAGCTTGATATTCATCTCGTTCTGCAACTCGTAGGCTATGCGGACACCGATACGCGAACCACCGAGAATCATCACATTATTGACCTCTACGTTTCTATGACCCGACAGCTCAGTAACCGATTTGGCCACCTCCTTGCGGGCAATCACGTAGACCGTATCGCCCTCAAAAAACTCATCCAACCCACCAGGGATAATAGTCAATCCGCCACGAGTAATAGCAACGACACGGAACTCACTCATCGAACCCTCTAGGTCGAGCTCCGCAAGGGTCTTTCCAAGCAGAGGCGAAGTGGCCTCCAAACGGAACACCACCAAAGACAATAAGCCGTTAGAGAAATCGACGTAGTCGGTTGTAGAGGTGTGACCCAGAAGGTTGATAACCTCCGAAGCGGCAATCTTCTCAGGATAGAACAGGTAGTCGATACCCATATCGATAAATACCTCCTTGTTGTTTGGCTCAAGGTACTCGTTATTGTCGATGCGGGCGATAGACTTCTTGGCTCCGAGCTGCTTAGCCATAGCAGCCGAGAGGATATTGACATTCTCGTCGGGATTAACAGCAATATATAGGTCACAACGACGTACTCCCGCACGACGCAACACAGCAAAAGCTGTCGTGTCGCCCGGAACTGTTATCAAATCGGCGAGGTTACGCACATCGTCCAGTGCCTTTTCATCGCTATCAATAACCGTAATATCGTGACCACTACCGCTCAACATACGGGCCAAGTGGCTACCCATCTCTCTAACTCCTGAAATAACAATTTTCATAGGCTAAATATTTGGAGGTTGCCGGCCAAATAAGGCATAAAATCATCTCCTATCCCAGCCGAACATTTTACCCAAATGCACACTTTTTGCAAATTAACTCACAAATATATAAATTTGTCGGCAGATTTTCAACTAAATGTGAAATTTAATCGAAGATTATTATGTTTTCATTCACAGATATACTCATTGTGGTACTTATTGCCGTAGGTTGTGTAGGATTCTTTTTCCTCGGATTATCACTCACGCAGATATTCAAAGGACACGACATAGACTCCGAAATTGCGACAAACAAGAATATGCAGAAGCTGGGCATAAAGTGTGCTGTACAAGAGTCGCGTGAGGACACAGGAACAGATTGTGCCGACATCGGCTGCCACGGAAATTGCTCGTCGTGCGATATAGAACACGACACAACAAATCTTACAGAGAAGAAGTGATAAAAAAGAAAAACCGCAGACTATTATTCTGCGGTTTTATCTTTTCATAAAACGTTATTATTCAAATATTTGCGTCAAAGCCTTTCCTCGCCACACCTCAGGAGCCTCAGCACCTAAAATATGGGCGATGGTTGGAGCTAAATCGTAACGCATAACAGCAGACTCAATTTCATATCCCTGCTTAACACCCGGACCAAAGAAGACCAAAGGAGCATTCATCTCTTCGGGGGTGGTACGGCCATGGCCTTTATCAATGCCACCGTGGTCTGCCACGAGGATAAAGAGGGTTTTATCATAAATTCCGGCACTCTTTGTGGCCTCTACAATCTCGGCAATGTGTGAATCTAAGACAGTCAGACGAGCCATATACTCTGGTGAGCCCCAGCCAAACTCGTGGCCCTCAACATCCGGCGAGTCGTATATAGCCATTGTAAACAGCGGTTTCTGCTGGGTAATCTCCTCAATAAAAGCAGCTGTGAGGTCCTCGCTGTGGCCATCACGCATCGGGATATGGTAAAACGCTGAAACAGCGACACTATCAATCAAGCAAGCATGCACATCCCACTCAAAAAAGGCTGAGGTACGCTTTGTAGCATCATAACGACGCAGGGCGGTAAAGATTGTAGGTGTAATGCCGTTCTCACCGACCTCCGCCGGCTCAAAATCGGGCACACGACTACCCCACTGCAAATATCCGTGCATATCGGTACTCACGCCCATATATGCTGAAGCCCAATTCACAGCACTGACAGATGGCAACGCGCTACGTGAACGCAAGGTCCAAGCACCCTGAGCCATCATCTGTTTCATCGTCGGCATATCGGCAGCCTCGACGAGGTGTCCTGCAAGGCCGTCCATACCTATCATTACAACATGCTGAATATCAGGCTCTTCAATCTGAGACTGAGGGGCAGGCTGATTGCAGCAAGCCACACACATAACGCTAAGAGATACAAGCGCATAAACTTTTAACAAACTCTTCATAATATACTTATTATTAATTAGTTACACCATTACCAACCCATCTCGCGAGCATACTCTATCGCTCGATTAAGGGTATCGTTGAAAGGTTTTGTGCGAGAGAAATCATCGGCTACTCTATCGAAGAAATCGTCGGCTGTAAAATAGCTCTCATCTACCAGACGCTCAACGAGATAGGCACGCAGACGATAATACTGCGAGAACTCATCCTCTGCCGACCAACCGTTGGGCACACGCTTATAGGCTCCATCCCACACCAAGTCGAAACCCTGAGCCGCCTCGATAGCCTCGACAAAAGCCTCGCCCTCGGTCATAAACTCCTCACGCACACTGCGTTGCTCGCCCGCCGATGGGCAATATGCACCACTGCAAAGCATATAGAAATTTCGGGCAGGCTCAAGATGAACGTAATAACCCGCAAAACCCGACTTTTTACCTCGCGGACAGACAAAGACACCAAACCAGGTTTTGTAGGGAGTCTTGTCCTTCGAGAAGCGGGTATCGCGGTAGATGCGATAGGTTACATCTTTCGCCTTTAAGCCCTCGATATTGGGGTCAAATCGTGCGATAACATCGACCAACCGTTCAGCAAAAGCGTCCATTCGTTGCTTAATGGTGCGATATCGTTGCTTATTTTTCTCAAACCACTCGCGATTATTGTTCTTGGCGAGCTCGCTCAAAAATTCGATAATACTCTTCATCGGTCAAAAAAGTAAAACTACACCCAAAGTTAGAAATAAAACTCAACATCGACAAAGATTTTTTCGCTTTCTCCCCAAAAAGAACAACAAAAGGCGTAGTCCAAGAAAAATAGAGAGCAAAAAATAGTGGCGTACGAAATCACACGCCACTAATAAGAGAAAATGGTATATCAATATTTATACATTTAGAAAAAATATTACCAGTTTACAATTTTTTCACCGTGAGCATTTTCTAAATTTCCTGTATCTCTGACTTCTTTAATGTAGTTATATCTCATTTTATGACATTTCGCTTTATAAGCCTTTTTTCTGCAATATTCTTTTGTATAAAATATTGTAGTAAGAAGTACAGAGCTAATGGAAGCGACAAAGAATAGAGCAATTACCAAATATAGTAGTTTCCCATCCCAACCACTCCAGAATCGCGAAAGTTTAAGAAAAATAAAACTCACAATCAAGCATATTAGGTTTTGATTGATGTATAACTTATCTAAAATCTTTATATCGCCATTTGCCATAATTACGGTAATAAATTATCGTTTAATTAATATTTAACGTTTTCTTATACTCACTCGCTTTGTGTCAATATCAGTTATATCAAATAAATTGTTATCATCGTCAAATCTTATATGTAAAGATATTTCATTCATAATATAATTACATTCCATCTCAATGTCATCATCTTTGATTGACGTTCCACGAATAGATGCAAAGACTAAAACCTCCGTCCATTTTTCAATGAATGATTCATCCCACTCAAGCGGTTTATGGTCATTTACATTGACATCGTCCACTCTTGTAATCGTAATACCCTTTATAGATTCTCCAACCAATTTTTTCTTAATCGCTTGCCGGAGAATTTCTAATTTTGCATTCATATTCATTATATTATTTGCAGATTGTTAGTAATACATTATTATTGGGTTATTGGCATTGCATATATTCATTATTCGCTAAAGTCGTATCCAATAATGGTATAATATTCTTTTAATGTTTTCAACTCTTTGTAATCATTCAATGATTCAATTGGAACGTATATAGTACTTCCCTCACGAGAAAAACCTCGGTACATATCCCCAAAAGTTGGCGGCGTAACAGGTTTACAATAAATTGTACATTTTGTGGAACTGCCTAATGCAGATTGTCCTATATATGTTACACTAGTGGGAATACTTATTGTTTTAACTTTATTCCAAGGTCCATAATAAAATGCATAATCGTTAATCATTTTGACATCTTCAGGAATAATTAACTCTGTTCCCAAGATTTCATTCTCAACATAAACATCTCCTGCTTGATATGTTGGATTTGCATAACTATTACCAAATGTAATCTTGCACCAGTTAGCCAGATTGGCAATATGTACAAACGTAAAAGAGCATTCGTTATCATCATTGTATCCCCAAGCATTTTTTCCTATTGATGTTACTCCGCTTGGTATTAGGATTGATTTTAGTGATTTACATCCAATAAAAGCGTACTCTCCAACAACCTTTATATCGGCATTTTCTTCTATTGAGATACTACTTAGATTAGTGCATCCCCCAAAAGAACCATCTCCGATAACTTGCAAGTTGATAGGTAAAACAAGGCTAGATAGAGATGTACAATCAGAGAATGCACCATAACATTCATAATAGCTACCGCCACCACCATAAGTTCCACTTTTAACTGATCCTTTCAACTCTTTTAAATTCGAATTGCCTTCAAATAAGACTCCTTCTAAGGATGAACACCCTTTAAAAGTAGAGCTCCCTATATACTCAACAGATGCTGGAATGTGAATTTGCTTCAGTCCCGTGCAATTTTGAAAAGCCCCTTTATCTGCTTTTGATACGCCTAATATTTGTTTTAATTTAGACTGTTTTTCAAATATTACATTCTTCAAAATTGAACACCCATAAAATGCCGAATTGCCGATTTCTTCCACAGAACTAGGAATGGTAATCGTTCTCAGGGCATGGCAGCCATAGAATGCTTGTTGGTTAATGCTTTTAATCTGTGCGGGCAATACGACCGCTACTAATGAAGTACACTCATAGAATGAATTATCTCCAATACACTCAAGACCTATAAAGTATTGTAATTCATTAAACAATCTTATATTTGTGCCTTTGAAAACTGTTCCTAATTCAGTAACAGCAGCAGCTTCATCATACGATAATTCTCCATCGTAATTCATATCCCAATTTTGAATACATATAGTTTTTACAGCAACATCATCAAAGTCAATAAAATCAGCTCCTTTAACAGAGTATTTTTTTGCTATTGTTATGATCTCACCATCCGCCAACTCAAAATAAACATTTTCCTCATCCTGCGTAATTGTGATACTGTTTCCATCACTACCATCGGCGCCATCTTCGCCCGTAGCTTTGCCTAATTCAATCCAAGTTGCACCATTATCGTATGACACATACCAATAGTCATTCTCGATTTTAAGGCGTGGAGTTACACCATCTGCACCGTCTTGACCATCTTTGCCATCAGCTCCATTCTGACCGTCTTTTCCATCCTCACCATCAGTTCCATTAGTTCCGTTTTGACCATCTTTTCCATCCTCACCATCAACGCCGTCTTTGCCATCTTGACCAACTGCCTTAATTTTATTACCTTTAGCATCAAGCAGCCATTCGCCATCGACAGTCCAATAGTAGATGCCATCGGTATCTTTCATCACTCCAATCTGGGGCGTATAGCCGTCGGCTCCGTCTTTTCCGTCTGCACCATCCTTGCCATCAGCTCCGTTATAGATAGTAATTGTATCGCTGTGGGCAAAAGTGATGGTATAGCCAATAATATCTCCATCTTTGCGGATTGGCGATACGTTTGTTATGTAATCATTCTTCTCCAACGCATTTACAATAGTCTGCAAGGCATTGATGTTTGTGTTAAGTTGCTTGCACAACTCCTCCAAAGCACTAATACGGTTTTCGTGATTTTCGAGTTTGTTCCAAATCTCGCTATCGTCAAACTTATCGCACGACGATACGAAGGCGGTTGCGATGATTGCGACCAAGAATAAAAGTTTTTTCATAGTAGTAAATTTTATTTGTTAAATAATCATTCCTTCGAAATAATAAACACTATAAATTAGCACCTTCAATAACATCACTATATTGACTCCAAGAACTCTTATAAAGATCTACAGATTCATAAGGTACATATATCTTCAAATTCTCTGCAGGATAAAAACTCTCTCTCTGCATTGGAGGTATGTGTGGTTTACAATATATAGTTAAATCTTCTGATGTTTGCCAAAATGCAGCTGTGCCAATTTCAGAAACACGACTACCTATTGTTACATTTCTTAAATTAGCACAATTACCAAATGCCTCTCGTCCAATAAAAGTTACATTATCTGGGATTGTAATTTTAGCTAATTCCTCACAGCCCCAGAAAGCGTCATTACCAATTAATTTGAGGCTTTTAGGCAACGTTATTCTTTCTAATAAATCTCCTCGCTTAATTGCTCCGTCACCAATTATAGTTATACCCTCGTCTATAACACATTCTACAACACCCCATATAATCATATCAAGCTTTGTATAATCCTCAGACAATATAATGGTGTACCAATCCGCCTCTCTTTTAATAGAAACCAAATAATCTCCAAATACATCTTGGATATCTTCTCTTATATATTGGTCTTGATTTTCAATCCACCAACCATCTTGCACTTTTACGCGAATTTGTTTATTGTTCGGATTGTTATTCTCTGCTCCATCTTCACTTTTTGAGCAAGCAACAAATGTTGCTAACAGAGTAATAAAAAGAAAAAGTTTTCTCATAGTAGTAAATTTTATTTGTTAAACATTAGTTTCAAATACAATTTACCGTAGCAACTCCTATGCGGTGGATTAGGGTATATAAAAAAGAAAGTGTGGAGTTGAATTTCGTTTATTAAGTAGAAGGTTGTGGAAAGACCCGACCAAAATAAACGCGACAATGCCCCACACTTGGATAGTATGGGATGTATGCACAAAACGTGCATAGCCACATAGCTATACAAGAAATGAGTGCTGTTCGTTCATCCTTTGGTCTTGAAAACTTCCACATTTTCTACTTAGGACTGCGAAAAACACTTTCAATATGTCTGCTATTTATCCAATAGCATCACAAAATTAAAAATTATTTTCGAAACGAACAACACTCGTGTAGGACATTGCCATATAACAACAAAAGAGCCTGTCTAACTTTTGATTATTAGACAGGCCCTAATGCCGAAATCACCTTGTTAGGCAGCTTCAGTTTAGTTGAGCAGAGGAAGGAACGAGTAGTTCTTTGAATAGTTCAACATCTGCTCGACGTAGTTATTATTATAGACGAGTTTGATGTCGGTGATTTCGCCATCCTTCTCTGTGAGGACAAAGTCGGGATTGACAAAGCCGCTATATGGCTCGATATTGAGCTTAGCATAACGCTCCAAGACCTCCTTATGGAGCTCCAAGTCAATCTTAACGGCGTAGTCCTCAACGAGCTTTCTGCCTGCCTCATAGTCGCCCTCAGACTTGATACGCTGCACCTCATACAACAGTTCGCCGAAGAGCTTACGCAGAGCCGCAAAATCGTTCACAACGATATAGCTCTTGCCATCCTGCTTAACCCACTCGATGACATTCTGCTCCTTACCCTTCTCATAGCACCACTCGGCAATAAGCTTACGGTTACGCATATGCGACTCCTCGACATTCTTGCCCAGCTCGATACGTGAGAACTGTGTCATCATACCATTCATAATATAGTCGGCATAGGCTGCGTAGGCTGCATCCAACGATGGGATGAGTCCCAACTCAACCAACTTCTCATCACCCAGATAATACAGAGCAAACAAATCGGCACGTGCCTCCTCCAGAGTAGAGGTGTAGCTCTTGAGCTCGCCACCCTTAGTACCCGGAGCCAACTGACCAGAGCCGTGGCCCAAGCACTCGTGCAGGTCGGTATGCAAGTCATCCGCAAGCTTGCCATAGAGCTTGATACGCTCACGGTCCTCCTCGCGCAGAACGAACTCCTCATTGAAGCCGTTACCCTGGGCCGCCTTATCGTAGGCGTAGGTGATATTGTCGATAGTTACAGACTTAGAGCCGTACTCCTTACGAATCCAATCGGCATTAGGCAAATTGATACCGATAGCGGTTGCAGGGAAGCAGTCGCCACCGAGCTGTGCAACGGTGATAACCTTAGCCGAGACACCCTTAACCTCCTTCTTACGGTAGGCAGGGTTGATAGGTGCGTGGTCCTCAAACCACTGAGCATTAGCCGAGATAATCTGTGTGCGGCGGCAAGCGGTGCTATCAACGAAATTGACAATACCCTCCCAAGATGCCTTACGGCCGAGTGGATCGGCATAATCCTCGATAAAGCCATTGACGAAATCAACATTCGACACATTGTCGCCTACCCACAAGGTGTTATAGCGGTCGAACTCGCGCAAATCGCCTGTACGGTAGTAGTTGATAAGAGCGTCGATAATGCTCTTCTGTGGCTCCTCAGCAACACCACGAGCCTTCTCTAACCAATAGATAATCTGCTCGATAGCCTCAGAGTACATACCACCAAGTTTCCAAGTAAGCTCCACAAGTTCGCCATTGTCGTTCTTCACAACCTTAGAGTTCAAACCATAAGATATTGGGCGTGGGTCATTAGCATCTGCCATATCGGCATAGAACTTCTCGACCTCGGCCATAGTAACACCCTCGTAGAAGTTACAAGCCGACTCCTTGACCATATCGACGCCATCGGTCTGATTGAGGCTGGTAGCGTAAAGCTCAGGGACAAAGATAATGTCGCACAACTCCTGCTGCGAGATAGGCAACTCAACATCTGAAGCATACTTAACCAACGCACTCTCAAACCACTCGCGAGAGAACTCAGGGGTAAACTTATCGTTAGAGTAGTGGTGGTGGATACCATTGGCAAACCACACCTTCTTGAGGTACTTCTCCATAGCGACAAAGTCCGCTGCCGCACGGTCACCATCGTATGAGGTATAAATCTTCTCCAAAGTGTGACGGATAGCCAAATTGTACTTAAAATGCTGATCGTAGAGAATATCACGACCACAGCGCGATGCCTCAGCAAGGTAATAGATGAGTTTCTTCTGCTGTAAAGGCAACTCATCAAAGCCCGGAACCTCGTAGCGAAGCACCTTGATATCATCAAACTTATCTACCGTCCAAGATGCGCCATCTGTGGTAGCATCTTGCGCCTTTTGCTTCTCATTGCAGCACGAGAAGAGCATAGAACCTGAAAACAACATTGTCATCATTGATAAAATTAATCGACTCTTTTTCATATTATCGCCGTTCAAATGGTTAAAATTTTCCCAAAGGTAGTGATTTTTTCGCAGATAGCGACAAAAAAAAGCTGCCAATGACAATTGACAGCTCGATAAATATATCTCCGAAGGGTTATTTACACAGTGGACTACGGGCCTCAAACCACGGATTGTGTAAATCCTCCTTGTTATATTCCAAAGGTTTATGGTCGGGGTATGAGAAGGTAACACCACCAGCCTCCGCCAAAATCAACTCGCCCGCCGCAGTGTCCCACTCGTAGGTGTTGGTCGTGCGCACGTAGTAATCAATGGTACCCTCAGCAAGAAGGCAGAACTTATAGGAGCTGCCCTGCTCGATAACCTCCAAATCGGGATGAGTCTTACGTAACTCCTCGATACGCTGGTGCGTCTCCGGCGTCTGATGTGAGCGAGAGACAGCAACGCGGAAGCCCTCGTGGCGGCTACTCTCCATAGGCAGGCGCACCATCTTTGCCTCCATGCTCTCCTTGGTATAAAGTGGGCACTCCTGAGGTGCTACATCATTAAAGAGGAATGAGCCGACACCCTTGACCGCCAGATACATCTTTTGATGATATGGCACATAGAGCACCGAGGCAACACATTCGTTATTATATAGAAGTGCGATATTGACAGTAAACTCGTTATTGCCCTTGATGAACTCAAGTGTTCCATCCAAAGGGTCCACCAACAGGAACATCTCCCAATTACGACGCTCATCGTAGAGCATCTCACGGCCCTCCTCGCTCAACACCGGAATACGTGTAGGACCTAGGTACTCCTTAATAATCATGTGGGCAGTACGATCGGCGACAGTAATAGGTGTCTTGTCACGCTTCAGACTCACGTCATACTCCGAGGGATTCTTATATATCTGCATAATACCATAGCCCGCCTTGACAGCTGCATTGAAGCACTGAGGCAGGAGGTAATTTTTTATCTGTTGTTCTATCAGCTCTTCGCTCATTTCTAATAGGGTGTTCTATAAATCTGTAATAAGTATTCTCTGTTTTTTTATTTTTTGTAAAGGTACAAAATATTTTACGAAAGATAGAACTTTCGACGATAAAAAAACGATATAATGTGAAAAAAATAACATAACAAAGTAATTTTAGACCTATTACCCCGATTGAGCACCTCGTTATAGTAGATAATAAGCGACAGAACCGAGCCCAGAAACCAACCAATATACAAGGCAATGCGCCAATTGCCGAACAAGGCAATCAGACATACGTAAACAGCTATTGCTATAATAATCAGAGTATTAGTAATCAGATAGGCACAACGAGTGTTTCGCTCAAAGACTATCGGAGTATCTAATGTAGGGCAGGATGCGAACAAAGGTTGATAGATAATATGCTCGCTAAATCCGCCCGACAAAACGACACTATCACGATGGAAGAGATAGCACGATAGGCTATCATCCAGACGAAAGGCACGTACCGGACTATCTGCTGCCGCAACGGCGATAGCTAAAGCCTCGATTGCATAGGGATAGAGGCTGACCGAACGACCTATCGGAAGGATATAATCATACGAAGCGACCTCGACAGCTTGGTTGAGATTGTCATACAATGAGATATTACTCACATCGAGCAACACCAAACGACGAAATGTGCGCCGCGAGGAGCGATACAGCGCTCGCACCTCAGAGGCAGCAGAGTCCGCAACAGCACTATTGACACGAACGAGTTTGTAGTGCGATATGATTTGGCGAACGGCCTCAGCATCAGAGGCGGCATCCACCACAAGGATAAGTTCATAGCGGCTATATTCAACGCTAAGTAACTCCTGAATGTGCGACAGGGAGTATAGGCCGACACAGACTGTACTACATCCCATAAAACCTATCTGCTCACAGCAACCGGCACGATGGTCAATCAACACTCTGTGTTGGCGATAAGCCGCTATCCGTCGAAGCGTGAAACGCAGAATGGGGATAAGCAGAAGCAGAGAGATAACAACTGTCAAAAATTCGCTTGTGGACATATTAAATCACGTTTATAAGACTTTATCAACGACTCATTCAGACCTATCTCCTGCTCGGTGAACAGAGTACGCAGGGCAGCCATTGAATACCCCTCGACGCTAAGATAACGGCATAAATCACGTCGCTCGGCCTGCGTCATACCACACAAGCGGGTCTTAACCTTTTCTCTGCCCAAAGGACGGCCCAGAGAGGATAGTGTGTAGATAACCTCCCTGGCAAGGGCTGCGTCGTCAGTAGTGGAGATAATGGCGTGCAGGTGTTTCTCGGCAATATCAATACCAAAGCTACGAACTATGGCAAGGCCCACCATCTGAACATTGCGGTTGGCTGATTTGAGCAGAGGCTCATAGGCAATAGGCATCACTCCACGGCGTAACAGAGTAATTATTCGTACCACATCGAACGGCGAGAGATGATAGTTTAGCGAAACAATAGTTTGCAGAGCCCGAGAGGGTTGCAACGACAACAAAGCAAGCAGAGCTGAGCTCCTGACAATGGAGTCGCCCGAATGAAGATAGCCTTTAAGGCGAGCGATGTGCTCCTCGCGCAGCGGGATAACGGACGAGAGCAGAAGCCATCGCGCCCTATCGGCTCCGCGACTCCAAGCAATACGACGCATCAGAAACTCACCAAGGCGATTGGCCCTGACAAGCTCTCGAAATGATGACAGAGGGATGCCGTAGGTGTGGCTTACCACCAAATATATAGCCTCCAGCAAAAGCTCACGTTCTGCTGCACTACCAGCCACGACAAAGAACTTTTCGCCATCAAGTTCAGCTCTGATTATAGAGGCTACGTAGCTTTCGAGCCGAGGGTCGGTTGCCATACGCTGCCGACGTCGCTCCCGCACAAGCGAAACGAGGCAAAAAAGCATCAGAGAGGAGCATAAAAGTATGTAGAGGTAGGCCAGCACGCTATTATCTGAGGTTGGTTCGCAGGTGAGATATGGCTTTATTATGCAGGCGTAGGGTCGATATAGGAAAGGTCATATATTGGTCGGCACCACTCTCCAAAACACCCATAACGACGCTCTCCGACTGATGCCAAGCGATAACATAAATCGCAGGAGGAGCAACGCACAACTGCCGCACACGCTCAATGGAGAGCTCTCCGCCCACAAAAGGGGCTACCGACAAAATGATTATCAAATCGGGACTCATACATCGACACCGCTCTATCATAGCTCCGCAAGTCGAGCAACACTCCACATCCGCAGCACTATGGCATACTGCCGCCTTGACAAGAGAAACGGCATGAGGCGTGGTAGAGAATATGATGATTTTCTTATGTTCCATAGCAGCGATATTTAGGCTCGGAAACTCACTCTAAAAATGTGCCAAAGGTGGCGAGTGTAAAAAAAACTCGGAAAAAAGTTGTTGTATCGATATTTTTTGTATATTTGCAGGCCGATTATGGCAAAATGTAATTTACTTAAATAATGTACGTTATAGTAGAAATCGCAGGTCAGCAGTTTAAGGCTGAGAAAGGTCGCAAGCTCTATGTTCACCGTCTCCAGGGCGACGTAGAGTCGTCAGTGAGCTTCGACAAAGTCCTGCTCGTAGACAACGACGGTCAGGTTAAGGTAGGTGCACCTGTAGTAGAAGGCGCCTCAGTTAAGTGTAAGATCTTGAAGCACCTTAAGGACGATAAAGTCTTGGTATTCAAGAAGAAGCGTAGAACTGGTTATCAGAAGTGCAACGGTCACCGTCAGTACCTCAGCCAGATTCTCGTGGAGGATATTGTTGCATAACCTTTAAATTTAGAGAAAATGGCACACAAAAAAGGAGTAGGTAGTTCAAAGAACGGCCGTGAGTCTGAGAGCAAAAGACTCGGTGTAAAGCTTTTCGGTGGTCAGTTCGCTAAGGCTGGCAACATCATCGTTCGTCAGAGAGGTACAGTACACAACCCAGGTGTAAACGTGGGTATGGGTAAGGACCACACTCTTTTTGCATTGGTTGACGGTACAGTTGAGTTCTGCAAGAAGTCGTCTGGCAAATCTTACGTTAGCGTAACTCCATTGGCAGAGTAAGCCTTATTGGAAAACGCTCGTGTGTAACAACACACAAGGTGATAACCGAAATGGGAGGTTGTACAACAAATGTTGTGGCAACCTCTCTTATTTTATGCCCACACATATAAATTTTATAGCCCAACAGAATTTATTATTCAAATATATTATATAACTTTGCTCCGAGATTTAGATCCAACGAAAAAGAATGAAGTGCTTTAATACAATAGCAGAGTTGAAGGCTGAGCTGAGCAAAGTCGATACCGCAGGCGTAGGTTTCGTCCCTACGATGGGGGCTCTGCACGCCGGACACCGCTCACTCGTGGAGCGTGCACGCAAAGAGTGTCAGACAGTTGTTGTCAGCGTGTTTGTAAATCCTACACAGTTCAATGATAAAAACGACTTGCGCAACTACCCTCGTACTCCGGAGGCAGATTTAGCTCTGCTGGCGCAGGCGGGAGCAGACGTTGTATTTATGCCAACAGTCTGTGAGATGTACCCCGAACCAGATACACGACAGTTTGATTTCGGTCAGATAGATAAGGTTATGGAAGGAGCTACGCGCCCAGGACACTTCAACGGTGTGGCACAAGTGGTAAGTCGTCTGTTCGACATAGTAAATCCTGCAAAAGCATACTTTGGAGAAAAGGATTTTCAACAGATTGCAGTAATCAAGGCGATGAATCGTCAGTTAGGCATAGCGGTAGAGATTGTGGAGTGTCCTATCGTAAGAGATAGTGACGGCCTGGCTCTGTCGTCACGTAATGCCCTGCTTGACGAGGAGCATCGTAAGAGCGCACCTCAGATATATGCTACAATAAAACTCGCAGCAGAAAAAGCCGGCAAAATGACACCCGCAGAGTTGAAGGCCTGGGTGACAGAGCAGGTAGAGCGTGACGGCACGATGAAGGTTATATATTTCCAGGCAGTAGATGCTCTCTCACTGCAAGAGGTGGCAGCATGGGAAGATAGCGACCGAATACAGGGCTGCATAGCTGTTCAGGCCGGAGCAGTAAGGCTAATTGACAACGTAAAAATCAAATAGATATGATGATAGAGGTATTAAAATCGAAGATTCATCGTGTAAGGGTAACCGGGGCAAACCTCAACTACGTAGGTAGCATAACAATTGATGAGGAGTTGCTGGAGGCAGCCAATATGATTGAGGGCGAGAAGGTACAGATTCTCGACATCAATAACGGAGAGCGTTTTGAGACATATATAATAAAAGGTGAGCGCGGCAGTGGCTGCATCTGCCTGAATGGTGCTGCGGCACGAAAAGTAGCGGTAGATGATTTGGTAATTATAGTATCATACGCACTACTGGATTTCGAGCAGGCCAAACAATTTAAGCCTTGGGTGATATTCCCAGACTCGGCAACAAATAAATTGATTAAGTAGTATAGTCCCATAAAAAAATACGGTCTGCGGACCGTATTTTTTTATCTACAACTCTCAGCATCAATCTCCAGCTGAGCCCTCAACTCCTCTATTGAGGCAAACTTGCGCTCGTCACGAATCTTCTCAAGTAGCTCCACCTGAATACGACGGCCATACAAATCACCATCGAAATCAAACAGGTGTGCCTCCAGCAGACGCGTACGGCCATCAACCGAAGGACGCAACCCGACGTTGGTCATAGCGCGATAGCTCTTACCGTCGATACGTACCATAGAGCGATAGACACCATTCTCTACCCTCTTCTCTTGAGCATCAATATTTGCTGTCGGGAAACCCATCTTGCGACCTAACTGCTGGCCCTTGATAACAATGCCCTTAATTATAATCATAATCAAACAATTCAACTTACAAGTTACGTGTCAGTTTCTGCACCAAAGAGAACTCCGAGAAGAACTCCTTAGCCAAAACGCGCACAACAGTATATGATGGGATAGCCAACAACATACCCCAGATACCTGCAACGTAACCCGCCAACAAGATAACCAAAAAGACCTCCAAAGGGTGAGCCTTAACACGCTCGGAATATATCGTAGGCTGGAGGATAAAGTCATCAATACCCTTGATACACAACAGCGACACAACAACGATAACAGCCGTAGTGGCTGAGGTGTAGCCCTCGATAGGTGTCATAATACCCATAAAGACACATATCACGCCGCCGATAAGCGGACCAGCATAAGGGATGACATTCATAATACCCATAATAAGGCCCATCAACATAGCATTCTCCAACTCCACACCAAACAGGCGCATAACCAGAGATATTACCACCATAAGAATAACACTCTCGGTAACAATACCGACGAAATAGCGTGACAGCAGGTGTGTGATAGAGTCCAAAGCATGCACTACATTATCTTGCAGATGCGAAGGGAACATAGCACAGACCATAGCATAGAACAGACCGTCCTCCTTAAGGAAGAAGAATGTGATAAATGCCACAGAGAAGAAGGCAACAACAGCCGAGAGCGCTATGCTCACAACAGAGGTAACAGTGCTATTCAGAAAATCGAAAGAGAAGAACTCCTTACACTCCGCAGCAAGCATCGTTGTAAGTGACGTATCGGACGGTTGCAGAGCGAAAGTCTCCTCGATATATTGCTGCACGTACATCACTGGCTGCTCAACACGACTTAGCACAGCAGAGAAATCAACACTTGCAAAGTCGTTAATCTTCTGTAAGATAACAGGAACAAACACCGAGATAACGGCTCCGATAGCCAGCATCATAACAAGCAGCGTAATAGCTGCGGCAGCCCAACGAGGAAACAGAAAACCTCGAATACCCCTATTGGCAAGCAAATCGACCAACGGACGACCTATAATCGCCAAGACCGCCGACACCAGGATATAGACAACAATAGCACTGAAGTACCACACTAAAAAGAGTACAACAGCGGCTATGGCCAAACCAACGCCGAACTTAAGGATATTTTGGAGCGTAATGTTCATAGCTATCGTCTTAATGGCTATTTAGGCAGACGAACGATAGGAGTCTGTGAACCGACAACCTTGTCACCAATCTCTACCAACAACTCGCTATTCTTTGGAACTAATACATCAATACGTGAACCAAACTTAATGAAACCAAACACATCGTTCTGATTAACGTTATCGCCAACCTTGACATACGACACAATACGGCGTGCAATAAGGCCCGCTACCTGACGGAAGAGCACTCGCTTACCATCCTCCATCTTAACAACAGTGGTCGTACGCTCGTTCTCAGTCGAAGATTTAGGGTGCCATGCAATCAAGAAACGGCCAGGGTGGTACTTATAATACTCAATCTGTCCGCCAACAGGCAACCAATTCATGTGGATATTGGTAATAGACATGAATATCGAAATCTGCAACATCTCCTCCTTGATGTGCTCATCCTCAAAGACCACCTCAGTCACTACAACACGACCATCACATGGCGAGAAAACCAACTCCGAATCGTGAATCTTGACGCGACGAGGCTCACGGAAGAATGCCACAATGAAGAACCACAACGACAACAAAACAGCCGAGCTGATAACCAACGTGGTTATGTCGTTATGCCTCTCAAGCATATACCATATCAATACCCACAACAGCAAACACACCAAACCAGATATGGCAATTATTCGATAACCTTCCTTATTAATCTTCATACTTATACGATATTTTTAGGTTTCTAAATCACTTAATTCTACAAAATAAACAACTCACAACAAGCCAAATAGATGAACGCAAAAGGAATAGACAGCAACAAAGCGTCGAATCTATCAAGCCAGCCTCCATGGCCTGGCATGATATGGCCCGAATCCTTCAAATCGACCGAACGTTTAAACAACGACTCAACCAAATCGCCAAAGACGCCCGAAATGGCAGCTATCAACGCCAAACCTATCCACTGAATCATAACAGCCGTGCAGTCAATACTCTCCGCAGGGTGCGCCTCCTGCATATCGCTGATAATACTTGAGCCGGCAATATAGCCCATAACCGCAGCACCTAAGATACCACCGACAAAACCCTCCCACGACTTCTTAGGCGAGATACGCTCAAAAAGACGATGACGGCCAAAGGTGATACCGAACAGGTAAGCAAAGACATCATTCGCCCAAATGATAAAGATGTAGAATAGTACAATCTTTGCTCGCCAAATATCGGGTGTGAGGAACAAAGGTATAAACAGCAACATCGACAGAGGCATTGCCACATACACAAAGCCCATCAACGTTGTACCTACATTGGCAATAGGTGTCGAACTCTTACGGAAGAGCTCATAGATAAACATCAGTGGCAACAGCATAGTAATAAAGAGGAACAGGCCGAAGATAATCAGCAGGTAATCACCTCGAATATTCCTATCCCAATAAACCAACGGATGCTCATCCATAACGTGCATCAACCAAAAAGCCACAGCCAACAAGATAAGTCCTGCGACGGTACCTACAAGGCGTTGTGGGGAGTAACCCGCCATACGAGCCATACGATAGAACTCTCTGAGTCCGCCTATGATAATTGCTGCCAACAACAGAACCAGGCTCCACTTAGACCACAATATCGCCAAAAGCACAATACCTAAAAGTACAAAGCCACTAAGAGTACGTACGACCAGGTTCTTGAATTTATCACTCATCACTCTTCAATTTTCTTGGGTTAGTATAATCCGTTAAATGCTACTCTTGAGCCTCAGCTGAAGGCTGCTCTGCCACATACTCAGCAACAACCACAGCCTCCTCGGCCTGCTTCTTCGCCTCAGACTTAAGTTTCTGGGCAGATTTGCCGAGGATAGATTCGATATCTTCTGTATAGATAGTCTCCTTCTCCAACAGCATATCGGCCATAGCATTAATCTTATCGTTATATTGCTCAACAATTTCACGTGCCTTAGTATAAGCCTCATCCAAAATACGGCGGACCTCATTATCAATCTCATGGGCAGTCTGCTCGCTGAATGGCTTAGTAAAGGTGTCACGCGTACCGGTCGAGTCATAGTAGCTGATAGGGCCTATCTTCTTACTCATACCGTAATAGGCAACCATAGCGTAGGTCATCTTGGTCGAACGCTCCAAATCATTCAGCGCGCCGGCACCCAACGTTCCATAATTGACCTCCTCGGCAATACGGCCTGCCAGCATACCGGCAAGACGCTGCTCAAGGGTGGTATTGGTGATATGAACACGCTCCTCGTCAGGCACAGACCACGTCGCACCCAGACTCTTACCGCGAGGGATAATAGTAACCTTTAAGACAGGGTCACACTCAGGCAACATCCACATAACGGTAGCGTGGCCCGCCTCGTGAATAGCCGTAGCACGACGCTCCTCAGCCGAGATAGACTTATTACGCTTCTCCAAACCGCCAATGATACGGTCAATAGCAGCCAAGAAATCCTCCTGCGTAACAGAGGTCTTATCCTTACGAGCCGCAATCAAGGCAGCCTCGTTACAAACGTTAGCGATGTCGGCACCTGAGAAGCCCGGAGTCTGCTTAGCCAAGAAGTGGCGGTCAATCTGCTCGTCGAGCTTAATGTTTCGCAGGTGCACCTCAAAGATGGCCTCACGCTCGTTGATATCAGGCAAACCAACATCAATCTGGCGGTCAAAACGACCTGCACGCATCAGCGCTTTATCCAAAATATCTACTCGGTTGGTTGCAGCCAAGACAATAACACCGGCATTGGTTTGGAAACCATCCATCTCGGTCAAGAGCTGATTCAAAGTATTCTCACGCTCATCGTTGCCCGAAAAACCTGCATTCTTACCTCTTGCACGACCGATAGCATCAATCTCATCAATAAAGACGATACATGGAGCCTTCTGCTTAGCCTGCTCGAACAAGTCGCGCACACGCGAAGCACCTACTCCGACAAACATCTCGACAAAATCAGAGCCCGAAATAGAGAGGAACGGAACATTCGCCTCACCGGCAACAGCCTTAGCCAACAGCGTCTTACCTGTTCCCGGAGGACCTACCAATAGTGCTCCCTTAGGAATCTTGGCACCAAGTTTACGGTACTTATCGGCCTTCTTCAAGAAGTCCACAATCTCCATAATCTCAACTTTCGCCTCCTCGTGACCGGCAACGTCCTTAAAGGTAATCTTCGCCTTCTTATCCTTGTCGTAGACCTGAGCTCGTGCCTTACCTACGTTCATGATACCGCCGGCACCCCCTCCACCGCGCGACATACCACGGATGAAGAAGAACCATATACCAATAAGCAGCAACCAAGGCAACATATTAAGCAAAATTGAGCCCCAGCCACTTTCGTTCTCCTCATAACGCACATCGACCTTATAAGGCGTAGGTGCAGGGATAGTACTCTGCAAAGAGTCGGCCGTCTGGCTGAGCGTCTGCTCATACTCCGCCTGCAACTGCTCATTACGAAGCTGCTGCGCCGACTTAATATCCTCGTCCAGAATCTTCAAGTCGCGGTGGATAAAGTAGAGTTGGTAGCCCTCCTGCGGGATGCTCTCATATCTCTTGTTGAGTTGCTTGTACTTCTTAACAGCATCCTGCGACAAAAAAACCTCGATGCGTTGTCCGTCACTCGTTACGTTAATCTTCTCGACCTCACCCTGCTCAATCATAGGGGCTACACTGCTCCACTCACTCTCGATAGGAGCACCCTCGTCATCCCAAACGAACGACACAATGATAATACCGATGAGGATAACACCCCATATCCACATAAAATTAAATCGTGGAGCATGAGGCTGCATATTATTTCTACGTTCTGCCATCTTAACCAATTAATAAATCTCTGTTTCGCGCCGCCAATGTGGCAACCATACAGAATAACGCTCAAAAAACTATAATTCGTATTCGTATCGCTTCAAAGGTGCATCAGCCCACAACTCCTCCAACTTATAAAAGTCGCGCAACTCGCTCTGGAAGATGTGAACAACAACATCCAAGTAGTCAATAGCTACCCAAAAACCATTCTGCTGACCCTCGATACGCCACACCTTCTGTCCGAGTTTCTCCAACACCTCCTGCTCGATACCATCGGCTATCGCACAGACCTGAGTGGTAGAGTCTGCATTACAAACTACAAAATGTGAACATATTGCGCCGTCGAAACCCGTCAAATCCAAAGAGACGATATTTTGACCCTTCTTATCTTGAATTGCAGATACGATTGTTTCAATTAATTTTTCCATAGTAAAAAATCAGTACATATAACCACGCAAAGGTACACACTTTTTATTGAAAATAAAAACTATTTGTCACTTATTAATTGCACAAAGACAATAATAGCAAAAAAAATGCAGATTAGGCCAAAACCTAATCCGCTTTTTTCGTTGGTAAACTTCGCCGAGGCTTAGTGCATAAATTTCTGCAGTGAGCCTGCACAATCGAGTATTGTACGCTCCAAAGCGTTGATAATCGAGTTCTTAACGTAGGTGCGGCGCACCACAATAGCTATTCGACGAGAGGTTGCCCCCTTAGCCAGAGTCTTAACCTGCGACTTGCGATCCGCAGGGATGTACTCCAAAGCCATCTCAGGAATAATGGTCATAGCCGACGTACAGTTTACAATACGCATCAGCGTATCGAGCGAGCCCGACTCAAAGTAGTAGTTAGCAGGCATATCTCTACGTGCCAGGCACAACTCCATAATCTGGTCACGCATACAGTTACCCTTACTCAACAGCACCAAATCCTTCAAATCAATATCCTCGAAACGGACATTTGAACGCTCATAGAGTGGATTGGATGGCGACACGTATGCATAGAATCTGTCACTAAACAAGTCCCTCTCTATAACGCCATCTCCACAGGTTCCGCTTGCCACCAAAGCAGCGTCGATGCGGTCGTGGCTCAAAGCCTCGACAACATCAGCCGTAACCATTTCGCGAATCTCCAACTCCACCTTCGGGAAATTCTTTACAAACGTTGGGATGAACTTATGCAACAAGTATGGCGCAATGGTCGGAATAACACCCAAACGCAGCTTACCTGCCGTAACACCCTTTAACTCGGCAACAGACTCCTTGATGTAGTTGTAATTACGCAGAGTCTCCTGAGCTTGAGCGATAACAACCGCTCCTGCCTCAGTCGGGATAACAGGTTTTTTAGAACGGTCTAAAAGAATCACACCTAACTCATCCTCAAGGGCTTTCACCTGCATACTCAACGATGGTTGAGTCACAAAACAATGATCCGCAGCGGCCGAAAAACTACCGCAATTCGCCACCTCGATCAGATACTGAAGTTGTATAATTGTCATAAGCACACATTGTAATCCACGACAAAAGTATAAAAAAAAATTATAGATGGCAACTTTTTTGGCTCATCAGACAAAATTTGTTAGTTTTGTAGCTAATTTGAGGTTTGGTATGCCCCGGCAAGGGGTGTGCAGAGTGAAATAAAAACGTAAATATTTATTAATTTTATAGAACCTACCACAGGATATTATGGGAAAAGTGATTTTGACGGGTGACCGTCCAACAGGTAAGCTTCATTTAGGACACTATGTCGGCTCTTTGCGCCAGCGTGTTGAGCTGCAAAATTCGGGATTGTTTGAAAAAATATTTATCATGATTGCCGACGCTCAAGCTCTGACAGACAACGCCGACAACCCTGAGAAAGTTCGCCAAAATATCATCGAAGTAGCATTGGATTACCTCTCTTGTGGCATAGACCCTACAAAGTCTAACATCTTCATTCAGAGTATGGTACCAGAGCTCACCGAGCTGGCTTTCTATTATATGAATTTGGTAACAGTTGCCCGTTTGGAGCGTAACCCGACAGTGAAGAGCGAGATTGTGATGCGAGAGTTCGGAAAATCTATTCCGGTAGGTTTCTACACCTACCCTATCTCGCAGGCTTCGGATATTACAGCCTTCCGCGCAACGACAGTTCCAGCAGGTGACGACCAAGAGCCAATGGTAGAGCAGACACGCGAGATTGTACACAAATTCAACTCGATATATGGGCCTGTACTCGTTGAACCAGAGATTCTGTTGCCAACAAACTCTGCCTGCAAGCGTCTTCCAGGAACGGATGGCAAGGCAAAGATGAGCAAGTCGCTCGGTAACTGTATCTACCTCTCGGACAGTAGCGCAGACCTGCGTAAGAAGGTTATGAGCATGTATACAGACCCTAACCATATCCGCATTGAGGACCCAGGTTGTATCGAGGGTAACTGCGTATTTACATATCTGGATGCCTTCTCTTGCTGCGAACACTTTGCGGAGTTCCTGCCAGAGTACAGCTCGCTTGACGAACTGAAAGCACACTATCAGCGCGGTGGTCTGGGCGATGTGAAGGTTAAGAAGTTCCTTTATGCTGTATTGGAGCAGATGTTGGAGCCTATTCGCCAACGACGCAAGGAGTACGAGCAAGATATTGAAGGTGTTTACGAAATCTTGAAGAAGGGTTGCGACGTGGCTCGCGCAGAGGCTGCCGAGACCCTTAACTTGGTGCGTCGTGCTATGAAGATAAACTATTTTGAGGATAGCGAGCTGATACGTCAGCAGTCTGAGATGTATCGCGCAAAATAGTCTATTAACAGTGACTTAATGCCTTAACTGCACGCACCCTAATATGCGATTTATAGAGAGCATATCACAATGGCTTAGCCGACGAGCTAAACGATTGAGCAACAACCAAATGCTGGCTGTGCTCGCCGTCGTCGTCGGCATTGCCGCAGGTCTGGGTACCTGTCTGTTTGAGATGCTGCTCTACGGCATACGCTCGGCGTTGGTGACTTGGTTTCCGGCAAACGAGGCTCAGTTCTTATTCCTGATATACCCCGTTATCGGTATCGTCCTGGCGACACTGTTTGTCAAATATATCGTCAAAGATGAGATTTCAGAGGGCGTCACACGTGTTCTGTATGCCATGTCACGCAAAGACTCGCGCATAGCCCCACACAACTGCTGGTCATCGGTAGTAGGTGGTGCTACAACGATTGGTTTTGGTGGTTCTGTCGGTCCTGAGGCACCTATCGTCTTAACGGGTGCAGCCATCGGCTCAAACATCGGTAAGGCGGCAAAACTCAACTACAAGGAGCTTACATTGCTGCTCTGCTGTGGTGCCGGTGCCGCCGTTGCAGCGATATTCAAAGCACCTATTACGGGTGTTGTATTCGTACTGGAGATTCTGATGCTGGATATCACGGCAACATCTATCATACCGCTGCTGATTTCCTCAATATCGGCGACAACGGTTGCTCTGATGTTCAGAGGTTTTGACCCTATCTTCGCCATATCACTCGACCCATCGGAGGTATTCATAATCAAGCAGATACCTCTATATATCATATTGGGTGTATGTTGCGGATTGATGTCATACTACTTCACATCGGTAAACTCCTTTGTCGGGCGTAAAATCAAGGAAATTAAATCCCAATATACGCGATGGGGCGTCGCCGGAGTTATACTCGGAGTATTGATTTTCGTCTTCCCTCCGCTCTACGGCGAGGGTTATGAGGGGATGATGGCTCTGATGCATGGCAATACGACGGAGCTTTTCGACAACTCGCTCTTCTACGGCTTCAGCAAGGTAGAGTGGTTACTTATAGTCTACGTCGCCTGCATTATGTTCTTCAAGGTGGTCGCCATGGCTACTACAAATGCCGCAGGAGGTGTAGGAGGAACATTTGCACCGTCACTATTCGTGGGAGCGTTTATGGGCGCAATAGTGGCTCTGATATGTAATGTTTTGGGATGGCACGTCTCGATAGTGTCGTTCACGCTGGTCGGCATGGCGGGTGTGATGTCGGGCGTGATGAAGGCTCCGCTGACCTCGATATTCCTTATCGCAGAGCTATCGAACGGCTACGAGCTATTTATCCCTCTGATGATTGTAGCCTGCATATCCTTTGCCGTAAACTATGGTTTGGACCGCGACTCAATATACACCAAGCAGCTGCGTATGCGTGGCGAACTGCTCACGCACGACAAGGACCAATCTGTCTTTGTGTTTCTTAAGTTGGACGAGTTGATGGAGACGGATTTTATCCGCCTGAAAGAGAACTTTACGTTGGGCGACGTGATACATATTATATCATCAGCACGCCGAAACATATTCCCTGTGATTGACAATTTCGGGCATCTGCTGGGTGTTGTACAGCTCGACGACCTACGCGAAGATATGTTCAAGCGGGAGAAGTGGGGACGTTCGATAACATATTATATGATACAGCCGCCATATCGCATCTTGGAACACGAAATGGTGCAAAGTATAATGCCACGTTTTAAGCAAACACATACTTGGATGTTGCCTGTGGTCGATAAGGACAACCGCTACCTGGGCTTTATCTCCAAGTCACGCATCCTCGACGCCTACCGCGAGGCCTTAGTGAAAATTTCGCAATAACGACTCAGACTATCTGTCTGTTTTCTCTTGGTCCATCCAATCCCCCCCCATATACACTACATAAATATATGTAGAAATGTTTTGCGATTAATATTTTTATGTATAACTTTGGGATACAGTTAGTTATCGCGAATCGCGACAGGTGTTTATCTGTCGCAAAAAGTCTATATCTATCAATAACTTTTTGAATATTAACGCAAAATACATATAACTATGGCAAAGAGAATTTTTACAATTATTCTTATAGGTATGCTGATGACGCTCTCATACTGCGGTAAGGATGTACCCGAGCCTGAGGTTAATAAGCAGCCTAACGAGCAGCCAAATAATCCGAACGACGACCCGGATAATCCAGACGACCCTGATAATCCAGACAATCCGGACGACCCGGATAATCCTGATGACCCAGACAATCCGGACAACCCTGATGACCCGAATGATGAAATAACATCGGCACCTTATAAAGTTGGAGATAAATACAATGATGGTACAAATAAAGGTACCGTCTATTACGTCGAGCAGGATGGTTATGCGGGAAAGATTATGACCGACCACCTGGGTTATGCTACATCTTATGTGCACGCCAAGGCAATTCCTAAGTCGCATGGCGAGGGTTGGAAATTACCGACCGTTGAGGAGTGGGGTGAATTTACACAAGACCCTGAAGCATTTATCAACAATTCGGGAAATTTCTTTCTACTTAAAGATGAGCTAAAATCTCCAACCGAGTCATTCTCGCCAGGACAATACATGTACTATGCGTATATGGATGAAGATAAGGGTGCTTATATAGTTTTTGAAGGAAGAAATTGCGGCTGGATGGAGTGTTATGTAGCTGATAGTCAGGGACACAACGGCTCTGCGAATATTTGTCTGACACACGACTTTGGAGAGTTGGGTGGCGGCGGTAGCGGCAACGACCCTGATGACCCAGACAATCCGGATAATCCTGACGACCCAGATAATCCGGATAATCCTGACAACCCTGACGACCCAGATAATCCGGATAATCCTGACGACCCGGATAACCCAAATCCAAATCCGGATGACCCAAATCCGGGTCCAGACGATGACGATGATGACGACAACACCGGTGGCGGAGGCATTGTTGATGCAGATAAAATAACCCACGGCCCGTATAAACTCGGCGATTGGTATAATGATGGTAAGAATGAAGGTTGGGTATATTGTGTCACAGATGAGGGCTACCACGGTAGAATCACATCAGGACATATTGGATATGTGCTGTTTAAAAATTTAAATGCTTACAAAGACTCTATTCCAGAAGGTTGGAGTTTACTATCACTATATGACGTTGCAGAATTTTCATCGGGTGCACAATATGAAATAGAGAAATATGTAAGTATGAATCTTGTTAAGCCAGAGCTAACAGGCTTAGTTAGACAATTGTTTGCTATATCTTCTTTGCAATCGTTATACGCCTATGCTGGACAAGGGATTGATTGGCACGATGGGCCGACATTTTTGTACGCGTTTATAGAGGTGAATGGCCAACTCGGTGTTATGGACGCCCGTAGTGAAGGCCTTAAAGGAGAAGATGGAGTAAACCTTTGTTTAACATATAACTTCTAATCTTTTGCCGAGATAATGGTAGTGCGGGTAGTAAAAAAGCTACCCGCATTGCTTTTTTGGGGAGGGAGTGTAGAGAAGTGAGGGAAATTAAGAGAATCTAAAGGTTGCTAAGGGGACTAAAGTCTACGAATGAGGAGTTTTCAGCTTTCAGATTTTACCTTTCAGCTTGTAAGCGGTAGATTCCCATCGCCTTGCAGAGCAAGTCGGGGAATGACGGGCTTGTGCAATTCAAAATTCAAGATTCAAAATTCAAAATTGAGAAAATACCTTTTAGTAATGTGGGTAGTAAAAAAGTTACCCGCGTTACTGAGGGGAGAGGGAGTTAGGGGAGGATAATGGAAACTAAGGGCTATTAAGGGTTACTAAAGGGGGATAAAGGGTGCTGAAGTCGAAGAGGGAATAAGAGATACAGACTTTGATATGAGTCTGGAAATTAATGAGTTATGGAAAGAAAAGAAAAATAATTAATTTTTTTGAAAAATTTTAGTGTTATTTATTTCACAATTCTAAATCTTTTACTACTTTTGCATCGGTGAAAAAGGGGCTTTTGCGTAGCAATTAGTAATTAGGAATGAGTAATTAGTAATTGGATTAGAGAAACAAGGGGAAATTAAAGGTTGCTAAAGTTGCAATAAAAAGTAGTTTTTAGTTTTCACTTTTCATCTTTTAGTTTGTAAAAGGTAGATTCCCATCGCCTCACCACGTGAGTCGGGGAATGACGGGATGATACAATGGGTAATTAGTAATTAGTAATTACCGCTAAGAGAGCTTCGGTTTGAAAGAAAACAAGAAAAGAAGCCTTTACCGCACGAAATTTGAGCAGAAGAAGTTTAACTAAATAAAATTGTAAAAAATTATGGCAAAGATTGATCTTTCAAAGTACGGTATTACCGGTACAACGGAGGTGATTTACAACCCTTCGTACGATGAGCTTTTCCGTGAGGAGACAAAGCCAGGTTTGACAGGTTTTGATAAGGGCGTAGTAACCGAGATGGGTGCTGTAAACGTAATGACAGGTGTTTACACAGGTCGTTCACCTAAGGATAAGTTCTTCGTAATGGATGACACCACAAAGGATACTGTATGGTGGACTTCAGAGGAGTATAAGAATGACAACAAGCCTGTAACACAGCACACTTGGGACGTATTGAAGGAGTTGGCATCGAAGGAGCTCTCTAACAAGAAGCTCTACGTAGTGGATACTTTCTGCGGCGCAAACGAGAACTCACGTCTGAAGATTCGTTTCATCATGGAGGTAGCTTGGCAGGCACACTTCGTAAAGAATATGTTTATCCGCCCAACAGATGCT
>JAGAOZ010000004.1 GCA_017623505.1 Alistipes sp. | reverse complement strand
GTAGGAGACTACTACGTTGATAGGCTGCAGATGTAAAGGTAGTAATATCAAAGTCGAGCAGTACTAATTACCCGAACGGCTTTCTTGCGTGAACATTATCTCATCTCTGAAAAATGTCAAGATATAGCGCGTGCGGCGCATAGGGAGAGGATATCCCGACCGCATAGCTCCGATATAATGGAGCACAGAGTTCTTTTAGGTGGTTATAGCAGTGAGGTTCCACCTCTTCCCATTCCGAACAGAGAAGTTAAGCTCACTAACGCCGATGGTACTGCCTATTTAGGTGGGAGAGTAGGTAGCCGCCTCTTCAAGAGGAGAATGATGAAAATCGTTCTCCTCTTTCTTTTTTATTTGAGTTTCTAGCACGCTTTACTTATCTGGCACTTGGGCTGTACGCGCAGTACTATCCCAAGTGCCACATTTCGTTACATCGCACTATAATTCTCAAATAGAAAAGAAAGAGTTAGAGAACGAGTTATTCTCCTCTTGAAGAGAAGGCTGTATATTTTGCCTATATAATGTAGTATTATTGTCGTTGGTGCGCTTAACTGCTCTGTGAAACAGAGGACGGTCGTAGCAGGCGAGAGCAGAGGGGATATACCTATTTATATTATATAAGCGGTGAAGGATGCTCGATATATCCACTCTGCCGAGCCGCCACCGACCGAAGCCGAGAATAGATTGCCTTGGCAATCCTCGGCAAGTTAAGCGAAAATATGCTCTTAGAATGCTTCTATTGGAAAATATTTGTTACCTTTGTATTAGGCTGTCGGATAGGCAGTCTTGTATTGGTGGCATTTAGGCTATTGTTTTGTGAAGTAAAACGACCAAAATTTATTTAACAAGTAGAACAATAGGCACATTAAATGCTCACGCCGTTTGGCGTGGGTGTGTCTATACTTGTATGGGTACTTGGTCGTCCCTTCTTCACAATAGGCAGTACCCACGTTTCTTTTTTTTTGAGTTAAACGGTTGCCATCTGCTGGTAATGAACTAACCTATTGTTTAACTTAATATCTATGTGTTATGGCGGATTTGTCTAAAAAAGAATGGGAAGAGAGATGGGCAAGTTGGAATAAGGAAAGAGGTGCAGTGTCTGAATCTGCACCTAAATCAGAGGCTGTTCCTAAATATGTAACAAGCGCTGAACCTGAAGAAGCTCCTTTGCGTTGTCCTCGTTGTCGTAGTACTTATATTACTGCTAATAAGAAAGGATTTGGTCTTGGAAAGGCTTTGGTCGGTGGTGTGCTAACTGGAGGTGTCGGGTTATTGGCTGGATTTATTGGCAGTGGTAAGGTTAAATGTACTTGCCTAAAATGTGGTCACGAATGGAAACCATAAATATTATTTTAAATTAAAAATAGCGTGTCTATATTAGACACGCTATTTCATTTTTGTAATAAATAATTACTTATTCATCTTTGCCCAAGAGTCCTTCAATGTGACTGTGCGGTTGAATACAAGGTGGTCGGGTGTTGACTCCTTATCCACGTTGAAGTAACCGATGCGCTGGAACTGCAGATAGTCGAGTGGTTTGGCGTCGGCCAGATACTTCTCAACGTAGCACTCCGTAAGAACAGTCAACGAGTTGGGGTTAATCATCTGCTTCATAGCCTCCAGAGCGTCGCAGCCCTGCTCCTTACGGATAGCAGCCATCTCATCACGAGGATTCTCAACCTTCCACAGACGGTCGTAGAGGCGTACCTCGGCCTTGATGCAGTGGTCGCAGCTTACCCAGTGCAGCGTGCCTTTAACCTTGCGGTTGCTGCCCGGCATACCTGTCTTGGTATCGGGGTCGTACTCGGCATAAACGGTCGTAACCTTGCCATTCTCGTCCTTCTCGCAGCCAGTACACTTCACGATGTAGGCGTTCTTTAGGCGCACCTCCTGACCCGGAGTCATACGGAAGTACTTCTTCGGAGCATCCTCCATAAAGTCGTCACGCTCCATCCACAACTCGCGGCTGAACTCGATGGTGTGTGTGCCTGCCTCTGGATCCTCGGGGTTATTCACGGCCTCCATAGCCTCCACCTGACCCTCAGGATAGTTGGTGATGACGAGCTTCACAGGGTCGAGAACAGCGCTCACACGAGTAGCACGCTTGTTCAAATCGTCACGAACAGCACTCTCCAGCAGAGCGAAGTCGTTCAACGCATCGTATGTGGTGTAGCCAATCTTATCGACGAAACCGCGAATTGACTCGGGCGAGTAGCCACGGCGACGGAATGCGCAGAGCGTCGGCATACGGGGGTCATCCCAGCCGTCAACCAACCCCTCCTTAACAAGGATAAGCAGGTTACGCTTGCTCATAAGCGTATAGTTCAAATTCAACTTATTGAACTCATACTGGCGAGGACGGTAGTTACCCAAACCGTCACCCTCCTTTACCCAATCTACGAACAGGTCATACAATGGACGGTGAGGCACAAACTCAAGGGTACACAGCGAGTGTGTCACGCCCTCGAAATAGTCGCTCTGGCCGTGTGCAAAGTCATACATCGGGTATGCCTTCCACTTGTCGCCCGTACGGTGGTGAGGGTGGTTTACCACACGGTAGATAATCGGGTCGCGGAAGTGCATATTGGGGCTCGCCATATCAATCTTAGCGCGGAGTACCATCTTGCCCTCCTCAATCTCGCCACGATTCATCTTCTCGAACAGGTCAAGACTCTCCTCCACGGGGCGGTTACGGTAGGGGCTCTCGGTACCAGCCTGTGTGGGAGTACCCTTCTGAGCGGCAATCTCCTCCGATGTCTGCTCGTCGATATATGCCTTGCCCTCCTTAATAAGGCGGATAGCGAAGTCCCACAACTGCTGGAAGTAATCCGACGCATAATACTCATTGCCCCACTGGAAACCGAGCCACTGGATATCCTCCTTGATGGCCTCCACATACTCCATATCCTCCTTGGTCGGGTTGGTATCATCGAAGCGAAGGTTACATACGCCACCATATTTTGCCGCTACGCCAAAGTCCAAGCAGATAGCCTTGGCGTGGCCGATATGCAGGTAGCCGTTGGGCTCGGGCGGGAAACGGGTCTGAACACGTGTTTCACCCTTTGCGATGGCCTCCTCGATGACCTCCTCCACAAAGTTAAGACGCTCCTTGGTCTCAACTGTTTCGATGTTATTATTCTCTGTCATAATGTGTTTATATGTTTTGTTATCGTTTCTTTGTAAGCGAAATATCTTTGAATAGGTTTACCGAAAGCTGCAGCATCTGTCGTGTTCCCCACTTCTCGCCGTCGCATTGGAACGCAATAAATGTATTAAGGCGAACGGTGTTGTCGAAGAACGAGTTTTGGTAACCTATACGTGTGTCAAAAAATGTATGAGATGCATCTATCTCTCCTTCCCAATATGGCTGTGTGCCGAAAAGCGTACTGCCCGCGTAGAGTTCCGAGCCATAGCCGTTGGCAAACACCTTATTGGGAGCTGAATAGTAGTATGGCATAAGGTTGCGACCTGTATATATCTGCTCGTCGAGATATACACCCCACTTCGAGAGTCGGAGTTGCAGTAGCGCACCTCCAGGCATCTGCATCTCATCCTCTACGGC
>JAGAOZ010000027.1 GCA_017623505.1 Alistipes sp. | reverse complement strand
CGAGCGCATATCCTCGCTGGTGAAGTGGTTGTGATATGGGTGTGCCATAAACTCCTTATCGACGTGTCGCAGATCGCCCAGATAGTGAGGCGACTGCTTATCAAAGAACATATACAACTGCTTGCCGGGAGCCTCCATAGCATCGTTGTCGAAACGTGATGTCAGCGACTCATACTGCGAATATACGGCTCGGAGCAACGCCGTCTCGGCAACGCACATACGTACAGCGTCAAACTTTGCCGAGCGAGAGAGCTCCTTATCCAGTTCACGGAACATACGGCTTATCTGACTATTGCGCCACGGCGAGCCCTCCTGACGTGGGGTATTCCACTCCACCTGCGGCTCGTTGATAGGGCTGATGTAGGGAATATTAAATCCCTTCTCCATCAGATGCTCCGCAACATCGACCAGATACTTGGCATAGTCATCGTAGCAATCGTCACGAAGGTTGGCACTACTAAACGTGGGGGCATAGCCCTTGCCATTTTTGGTCAACTGCACCAGCGGAGAGTTCGAGAAGAGTATAAACTGATTGCAACCACGATCCTTGGCCGCCTGCATAAAATACTCCTGACCGGCACACTTGCCCCAATCGTAACTCTTGCCGTCCACGGTCTTATATGACTCGGCACGACGCTGATAGGGGTTGATGTCAGCCCCAGACTGCTCCAATGTGCCTGCGCCGAGATTCACGCGCCACATCGTAAGGCCAATACCGACGGGATTGCCCGCAGCATCTATCTCCTCAGAGAAGAGCAAATCGGCAATATCGCGCTTTGCTATATCACTCCAATACTCCCCAACAAAATGGCCGCTCCACGCATCGGCTGCACCGAAGAATTCGATGGTCTGGTGCTGCGTCTCGGGATTGATTGTCACTTTCTGCTGGGCCGACAACGAAGTTGTAGCACAGAGCAATAGAGCAAGTAATAGATTACGTTTCATACTGTATTTAGTTTGTTAATTTTTATCCCACCAACTGACATATTTAACCTCTTCAGCCGATAGCGCACGGTCATAAACGGCCAAGCCTCCAATCTCTCCTTTGAAGTAGTTGCCTATGCGATTGTCCACAAAGACAGCACCTACGGTAAAATCCGAGCCATTGTCGCCTATGCCATCGGGGAAGTAGTAAGGATTCTTCACCTGTCGTAGCCCATCGGGATAGCCCTCAAAACCTTTTGTGTGGTTTATAAGTTCCTCTTCACGAGCCTCGAACTCACCATTAAAGTATGAGCGGATGTACTCACCGTCATAGGTAAAGGCTACGGCACACCACTCATTCTGCGGTACAATCTGCTTGCTGGCCGAGTAATCTATCGAGTATGGGAAGGGTGGGGTAGGTTTTCCTGTTTTTGATATATGACCACACACTTGGTGTGCTCCATTGTAGTGTGGTAATCCTACAAACAAACCATATTGGCGCTTACCTCCATCTGCATATTCGTTCCACATACCGCCTATAAAACTCTGTACGGCATCCCACTTTATCCACGCCACGACGGTTACACTCCCGCTTTTGACATTCAGCGCACCCGTTTCAGCATAGGGGATATATAGAAAATCATTGCCGTCAAAATGGAGTGAACGGCCCGACAACGGGCCCTCTTCGATAAGCGTCGGCATAGCATCACCCTCGGCCCGAAGAGTGGGTGATGTAATACCCTTTGCCACCAGATAATTCTCATCGGCAAAATCCCAATATGCAACAAGGTCGGGCACACTCTCCAAACGTTTCGCAACCTCTGTTTTGGTGTCACATCCGCCAAGGCATAATAGCACCGATATGCAAACTATAACTAATGCTGGTGTACAGATACGCATAAATTGATGAAAATTATAGAGCAAAGATACTAAAAAAAGGCTATCAATAGCCTAATGAGAAGTATAAAAGACCCACCCACAACCCAAAATAGGTATTTTTACTTATCAAGATTGTATATAATTCGCAAAAAGTGTGATTAAAATTTTGTCGATGTATGATATAACAAGATTTTTTCTTATCTTCGCAAGAGATAAATAATATTTTGAACTATGGGATATAACAGAATACTTCTTAAGTTGAGCGGAGAGTCGCTACAAGGAGAGCAGAAATATGGTCTTTCGACAGCGGTGTTGCACTCTTACGCCGAGCAGATTAAGGCAGCCGCCTCGACAGGTGTGCAGATTGGCATAGTTATTGGCGGCGGTAATATATTCCGAGGCCTGCAAGGTGCCAAGAAGGGCTTTGACAGAGTCAAGGGTGACCAGATGGGTATGTTGGCGACGATAATCAACTCGTTGGCCCTGCAATCGGCTTTGGAGGATAATGGCGTTAAGGCCAAAGTCCTGACTTCGATTCGTATGGAGCCTATCGGTGAATACTACTCAAAGGCCAAGGCTATAGAGTATCTTGAGGCAGGATATGTAGTAATCATCGGTGGAGGAACGTCGAATCCTTACTTCTCAACCGATACAGCATCGGCTTTGCGAGGTATAGAGATTGAAGCGGAGGTAATGTTCAAGGGTACTCGCGTCGATGGAGTCTATACCGCCGACCCTGAGAAGGACCCGACAGCCACAAAATTTGACCGTATTACCTTTGACGAGGTCTATAATCGCGACCTCAAGGTTATGGATATGACAGCCTTTACGCTCTGCAAGCAGAACGGTCTGGATATCATTGTATTTGATATGGATACCGAAGGCAACTTGGCGAAAGTCCTTAATGGTGAGTCAATCGGTACGTTGGTCTGCAAGGAGTAATTTCGAGGTGCGACTAAATATAGAAAACTAATAAAAAGTATGTAATATGAATATCAAGAATTTCTGCCGTAAGGCATATATCCTTCTCGCAGCCGTTGTGTTGTTTGCTGTAACACCTAATAATGTATCAGCACAAGACCAGGCCGCCGAGATTGCCAAGACAACATTGGTTAAGGTGGGCGATAAGGCCGCCGATTTTACCGTAGAGATGCTCGACGGTAAGCAGATTACGCTCTCGAAGTTGAAGGGCAAGGTGGTATTGGTAAACTTCTGGGCTACGTGGTGCCCTCCTTGTCGTGAGGAGTTGAAACACGTTCAGAAGGAGATTATAGACCGTTTCAAAGGCAAGGATTTTGTCTTTTTGCCCATCTCACGTGGCGAGAAGAAGGCCACCGTTGAGGCATTCCGCGAGAAGGCTGGTTATACATTCCCTATGGGCTTGGACCCCAAGCAGAGTATCTTCAAACTCTTTGCGTCGAACTACATTCCTCGTAACTTCCTCATTGGCAAGGATGGTAAAATAGTCTATCTGTCGGTAGGTTATGACGAGAAGGAGTTCAATGAGTTGATTTCAGCCATTGATAAGGCCTTGAAATAGGGTTCTTCATCAGCCCAACTTTTATAATAGAGAGAAATTTATAATAAAAAACTACTATGGATACTAAAACAATTATTAATGGTGCCACTGACCGTATGAAACGTACGGTAGAGCATCTCGACGAAGAACTTTTGAATATCCGCGCAGGTAAGGCCTCGACAAATGTGCTGAATAGTGTGTTTGTTGATTACTATGGCTCACAGACTCCTGTATCGGGTGTTGCGAGTGTTACAGTTCCCGATGCCCGAACTATCTTGATTCAGCCGTGGGATAAAAATATGATTCGTCCCATTGAGAAGGCCATTTTGGATTCAAACATCGGTCTTACTCCTTCAAACAATGGCGAGACTATTCGTCTTACTATTCCACCTCTTACTGAGGAGCGTCGTAAGGAGTTGGTAAAGCAGGTTAAGGGTGTCGGCGAGAATGCCCGTATCAGTTTGCGTAATGCGCGCCGTGATGCCGTCGAGGCATTTAAGAAGGCTCAAAAGGAGGGTATGCCTGAGGATGAGGCTAAAGATGGCGAGACACAGGCTCAAAAGTTGTTGGAGAAGTACTCTAAGCAACTTGACTCTTTGATGGAGGCTAAGGAGAAGGAGATTATGACTGTATAGCGCAGGATACGCATCCTAATATAAATGGCTGTTCAATAAACTTATTGAACAGCCATTTAGTTTTATCTGAACTCCACTTCGTAGGCCGCGCCATTGTAACCCGCCCCGACAATATATTGTGTGGCGGTAGGCGAGAACTGCTCTTCGTAGAAGTGGTGGCAGTGACCACACAGAATCGCCTTTAGCAAGGGCTGCTGCTTGAGCCACGCGATGAACTCCAACGTAGGCTCATCAGAGTGTTGCTGCACCGAGCGGTTGCGCCACTGCTCATCGGCTGGTAGCGAAGGGTTGGTCTGATAGGTGCGAGTTATCTCTAACGGCGCTCCTGTCACATATCCCGCCAAACCGTTATTTCCCTTTAGCACATCGGCACAATGTTTGGGCGTGTAGAACGGCACGTGACACAGGAGGACAATAGGCAACCCCTTCTCCACTTCGCGTTGCATCAGTTCGTGCTGCTCGGCAGTAACGTTATAATATACATCATCAAGGGCTACGAAATTAACCCCGTTAATAATCCGTGATGCTACCTTCAGGTCGTTGGGATATGCGCGCTGTACTTTATCAAAACTCTGTGCCTTATATGCGGCATCCTCTTTGGCCTCGCCCACATATTGCGAATATTCGTGATTGCCTGCCGATGCAAACCAATCTCCTACACCCAACTGCATTGCCACAAAGTCCAGATTGGCATCACTTACGAAATCTATCAAATCGCCCGTATGCAACATCATCAAATCGTGCTCCCGCGCATAGCGTATCGCCGCATCAAAGTAGTGCTCGGCCCACGGAAATACACGTTGGCGACCAAGCGAGAGTCTCTTCTTGCGCTCGTTGTCACGTTCATCGACACGCGTCAGGTGGGTATCTGATATGTGTAGTGCAGAGAATGGTTTTGTCGCACCTACATTTATCGTTATCTTACGTACATCCTTCAGTGATGATGGCCCTTCGGCTACATTGCCAGCCTCCGCTCCTGCGTTTACCTTTGCCATCAAAGGTTTTGGTAGGTGCGTTAGTAGCAATGCACCACCACACAATCGCAAAAATTCACTTCGTTTCATAGTTGTAAATTTTATAGAGACAAATATACACAAAAAGTGGCTGACAGACAAATTGTCGCTGCCAGCCACTCTAAATTATTTTGCTCGAATCTATGCCGAAGCCGTCTCCTTCTTACGAGATTTCTTCGCTGCAAGAGCCTTCTCAACCTCAATCTCGAAGTCCGACAAAACGTTCATATAGTTAATAAACGCCTCGTAAGACGAACCGTAGGGATTGAAATATGAGTGTACGTCACCATCCGACAACCACTTTGTTGCCATATAGTAGAAGTGGTCCGATGTCTGCATAAAGTTCCATACATATTCGAAATCAGCGTTCTTCAACGACTTAACCTTATCCTTTAGAGCATACAACTTTGAGAATGCCTCATTCTGCAACTCGTTACCCAACCACGCAGTTACATCGCGCTCCTCATCAGCCCACGACATAACGTGAGGACAGTGCAATACGCCTACAGGCTGGTAAGCCTTAGCAGCCTCGCTAACTGTAGCGAAGCAAACATCCTTCTGCTTCAAGATAGCCTTCGGCAATGCCTTAACAAAGTCGAAGATACCTGTTGTAGCCTTCTGGTGCTCACCAAAGGTCTCATAATCCATAAACAAGTTGATAACCTCACCGTTCTCCTCGCTTACCCACTGAGCAAACTTCTCCGCTGTCAAAGGATACTGGTCCCAACCCTGATTTGAGAAGCGGAAAGCAATATCGTCCGATAGTTTGTAGTTACGTAAAAGAACTCGCAAACGGTTGTCAATAGCATTTGTGTAGATGAAATTAGGTGATTTCCAGCCCATAACGTGCTTTGCACCCTCGGCCAAGATAGTCTTGAATCCCAACTCCGATACCATCTCGCCGATAGCGTCAGAGTAGATTAACTCGGTGTTGCGGAATGCTACAGGCTTCTTGCCGAACTCCTCCTTAATCATCTTTGAGTGCAACTTCACCTGCTCAACGAAGTCCTCCTTTGAAGAGAGCGCCGCTAAAGAGTGCGAGTAGGTCTCTGCCAAGAACTCTACGCAACCTGTCTCGGCCAAAGCGCGGAATGAGTCCAACACTTCGGGAGCGTATGCGCGGAACTGCTCAACGGCTGAACCTGTGATAGAAAACGAACACTTGAAAGCACCCTTATTCTCCTTGATTAACTTAAGCAAAAGTGCATTCATCGGCAGATAGCACTGACGAGCAACCTTCTGCATAATGGCACGATTGGTGAAATCGTCCAAATAATTGTGGTCCTTACCGATGTTGAAGAAACGATACACCTTCAAACGCCACGGCTGATGCACCTGAAAATATAAGCAAACTGTTTTCATATTTATATTATCTTATTTTTATTTTGCTACTTCATTGATGGCATCCTCGTAGACTGCCTTAATTTTTGCGGCTGCGCTGTTCCACTTCAAACCTGTAACCTCCTCAAGGCCCTTCTCTGAGAACATCTTGGCTAAGGCAGGATACTTCACAAAGCCATATATTGCATCTGCCATAGCATCCACATCCCAGTAATCAACCTTAACGGCATAGTCCAAGACTTCGGCCACACCACTCTGCTTCGATATAATCGATGGCACATTTGCTCGCATAGCCTCCAGAGGCGAGATGCCAAACGGCTCCGATACCGAAGGCATAATATATACATCCGATAATTGGAACATCTTATGCACGTCGTCACCCTTCAAGAATCCCGTAAAGTGGAAACGGTCAGCAATACCCAAGCGTGCAACGCGTCGAATGACGTGGTTCATCATATCGCCCGAACCAGCCATCACAAAACGCACATTAGGAACACGCTTCAGCACCTTTGCGGCGGCCTCTACGAAGTAGTCGGGACCCTTCTGGAATGTAATTCGGCCCAGGAATGTGATAATCTTGTCCTCCACTCCTCTCTCCGGCAACTCATTCTCCTTCTCGGCAAAACGTACAGCATTGTGCACCGTTACTACCTTCTCGGCGGGGATGTTATACTTCTCGATAACGATATTACGAGTCAGATTCGATACAGCAATAACTCTATCGGCTGCAGCCATACCAGCACGTTCAATCTCGTAAACTCGTGTGTCGATATTATCGCTTGACGAGCGGTCAAATGACGTAGCGTGCATATGTACAACCAACGGTTTGCCTGATACTCGCTTAGCGGCGATACCTGCGAAATATGTCAGCCAATCGTGTGCGTGGATGACATCGAATTGGCCCTCCAACTGACGTGCCACCTCGGCTGCAACAACGGCATAGCGGGCAACCTCTTCCATCAAATTGGCTCCATACTTACCTGAGAAGGTATAACGTTGTGTCCAACTATCACCCTCTCTCTCCCAGAATTTCTTACCCGTACGCTCGTACTCCTCGCGATAGGTATCCCACTCCTCAGGAGAGATATAAGGAACCATATTAGAATCAATATGGATGAACGAAATCTTGCGCATAATATCGTCTGCGCCCTCGATTGTCGAATTGCTGTAACGAGCCTCGACATCGCTGGCATTGACAACCTTGACAAATCTCTCGTCCTCGTCGCCCGACGCTTTAGGCATCACGAAGATAACCTCTACATCGTTGCGCGCCAAGCCTCGGGTCATACCGTAACAAGCCGTACCCAAGCCACCGGCAATATGAGGCGGGAACTCCCAGCCAAACATTAATACTCTCATCCTATTATCTTTTTATTATTTCTTCTTGTTCCCACAACTTCTTTTTGCCTTAACGGGCTCTTCTGCGACCTTCTGCTCTGCTTTGCACTTCTTTGTCGCCTTCTTTTTCCACTCGCCAATAAGGTCGCTGATATAGAGCAGACCGCCGACACTTGTTGCCTGTGACAAGCAACCACGTGCGCGGAATGGAGGGTCACCCTCGAAGCACTCGCTTATAGAGCCGATACAAGCCGTTTGAATCTCGTCGTTAAATGATGCGAGTATCTCCTCGGCATCGGCCAAGAAACGCTCGCCTGCGATAGCGAAACCTACCTTGACATACATCATCAACGGCCAAACCCATATCGAACCATTGCGGCTTGCCAAATCTTGTGAACGCTGGTCCTCGGCATACGAAGGCTCGTAGAAAGGATTACGCGGAGATAGTGAACGTACACCGCGCGGAGTGATAAGGTGCTGGCGCACTACACTCAGCACATCCATCGTCTGCTCCTCGCTCAACATCGTATAATCCAAACTGCAAGCGATTAGCATATTTGAACGACGGAAATCGTTGGTCTCATAATCATTCACATAATCTGCCAAATAGCCCTCATCGAGCCAGAATTTTGATATAAATGTCTTTTTGGTCTTGGTTGGCATATCAGCCCAACGCTCAACGAACTCTTTATCTTTCATCTTGCGTGCCAAAGCCAATGTATATGATACTGCATTATACCACAAAGCCTGAATCTCCACAGCATAGCCTGCGCGCTGTGCTACGGGTTTGCCATCGACTTTGGTATTCATCCACGTCAAGGCCTCGCCCTCGGCGGCTGCCCATATTAAACCGTTATCGTGCAACTTGACTCTCTCGCCAAAGCCGCGACGGTAAGCCTCCAAAACAGACTTCATAGCCTCGCCATAACGCTCCCACAACTTCTTTGCTGTTATATGTTTCTCCAGATTCTGCAATGTCCAGAAGAACCACAGCGGAGCATCTGCTGCTACCCAGGCCGAAGCCGAATCAGCAAAGTCTCCCTCGTGCATCTTGGCTACCATAGTGTCCAAAACATCCAGGCAGTCCTCCTTATATTTCTGTTCCAATACAATGCCGGGAAGGGCGATAAATGTATCGCGGCCTACTGTGCCATACCACGGATAGCCTGCAATCATCTCTGTGCGACCACCCGGACGACGTACGATAAATTGACGAGCCGAGTGATGCAAGCAACTCAAGAAGTCAATCTTGTGAGTACGACGTGCCAACGATGCCTCGTAAATCTCGGTGATGGTTTTGCCTGTTGCCATCTCGTCGGTTGCAGCCGAGAAGATAATGCTCTCTCCCTTCTTGATAGACATCTCAAAGTAACCCGTAGTGAGCAAATCCTCATAGCCGTCATATCCGCGCTTAATCTCTTCGGGATACTCAAAACCGTAATACCAGTCGGGTGCAGCCACGAACTCGGCATCGGCCTTGTCAGTCTGAAGATATAACCAGGGGTAACCCTCATAGAGTTTGCACTTCACTCCGCCGGCAATAGGATACGAGCGTCCGTTAGCCTCGACATTAGCCTTCGACAACGAGTGTTTGTTACGGAATGCAAAGAATGGGCGCAAACGCAACGTAGTATCAGAGTGGGCATCGACAAGTGTATAACGAATCATCAATTGAGTACGCTTGTGAATCCACAACAACTCCTTTCGCAAGATAACTCCACCTACACGATATGTGATTGTAGGTGTCGGAGTGTACTGAAAATCGGTAATGTATTTATGGCCACGAGGCTCATATACACCCTTGTAGCGGTGCAATGCCAAATTGAACGACTGGTCGTGCTGAATGATTGTCTCATCAAGCGACGACAACAAAACGTAAGCCTCGTCGGTCTCATCGATGGGAGCAACCATCAATCCGTGGTATTTTCGAGTATTGCAACATACGATAGTAGTACTCATATAACCGCCCTTACGGTCCGTTGCAAGCATTTCGCGCTGAAGCGAATACTCCAAATTGCCCAACTCACTCTTATCAAATGTTAGTGCCGACATATTAAAGTTTTTGAAAAATTATTTATTTTCAGTAAAGTTAATAAAAAATTAGCATCTCGCCAACTTTTTGTTGCCATAAATTGCATATATTGCTCAAAAAATCACAATATTATCATTTACGGCCAATTAATCGGGCAGTCGAACTGCCCGATTAATCGTCATTTCATAAAATTTAGGCCCACTTAACCAACGCAAAGTCCATACGGTGTGGCAAGCGGTCATTCTTGGGATATATACGCAATGCAACGTCGAATGTACCTGTACGGGCAGGTGTGTAATCGATGGCGAATGTAACCTCGTTGCCATTGATGCTCTTTATCTCAAGAGGCTTGGTAGCAACTACATTGACAGCCTCGCCAGCCTCAATCTGCTTTGCTACAACCAACTCTACACCCAAATCCTCCGAGCGCAAAGATGCTACATCAAGAGTCACCTCATAGAGGTACTTCTTATCGACGAATATTGCCTCGTTGTCCAACTCTACACGCTGAACATTCAGAATCTTGACATCGTCCCACGCAGCCGATACCTTACGTTTCCAAGCGGCAATCTCGCGAGCTTCGCGGTAGTTGTTCTCTACCATTTCGGCCTTACGCTTAGCCAACTTGTTGTAGAAACGCTCCTCGTAATCTACCAACTGACGGTTCATTGTGAAGTTCGATGCGATGTCGGCAACACACTTCTTAACCGCCTTAACCCAGTTGTGGGGGACACCGTCCTCGCCTCTGTCATAATATAAAGGTACGATTTGGTCTTCGATAGTGTTGTAAATCATCTCGGCATCCAACTCATTCTGGAAGTTCTGGTCTGTGAACGAGCGCTCCATAGGAAGCATCCAACCGGCGCCCTCCTTGTAGCCCTCTACCCACCAACCGTCGAGTACCGAGAACTGCATAACACCGTTCATAACACACTTCTCACCTGAAGTACCTGATGCCTCCAACGGACGTGTCGGAGTATTCAACCATACATCAACACCCTGAACCATACGGCGGGCCAACTCCATATCGTAATTCTGCAAGAATATAATCTTACCCAAGAACTCAGGCATCTTCGATACCTCAACGATACGCTTAATCAAATCCTGACCGGGTATATCGTGCGGGTGAGCCTTACCTGCGAAGATGAACTGTACGGGACGCTCCTTGTTGTTTACCAAAGCCGACAAACGTTCCAAGTTGGTGAACAGGAGGTGCGCACGCTTGTAAGTCGCAAAACGACGAGCAAAACCGATAGTCAATACATCAGGGCGGATACGCTCTGCAATCTGTACCATCTGACGCGGTGAATCGAAACGTACCTGTGAGGGGTCACTGTAACGCTGACGGATGTGGTTGATAAGGCGATTCTTGAGTGTCATACGCTCCTTCCACAACTCGGCATCGTCAATCTTGTGTACGCCTTGCCACTCGGGGATGTTATAGACGTGAGAGTTGAATCCGTTGGGGAAGTAACGCTCGTACAAACGACGCAAGTTTGATGCTACCCAAGTCGGGAAGTGAACACCGTTTGTAACGTAACCGATGTGCAACTCGTTCTTGAAGTAGCCGGGCCACATATTGCCCAAAATCTCCTTCGATACCTCGCCGTGCAACCACGATACGCCATTAACCTCCTGTGAAAGGTTACAAGCCAATACAGACATTGAGAAACGCTCATTCATATCGTTGGGGTTTGTCTTACCCAAGTTGATGAACTGCTCCCAGGTGATACCCAATACATCGGGGTAGTGTGACATATACTGGCGCATCATCGACTCAGGGAATGCATCGTGACCTGCAGGCACGGGTGTATGTGTCGTAAAGAGCGATGACGAACGAACAACCTCCAAAGCCTCAGAGAATGACAAGCGCTTCTTGGCAATAAGAGTGCGGATGCGCTCCAAGCCGATGAATGCAGCGTGGCCCTCGTTGCAGTGATAAACCTCCTGCTTGATACCCATCTTCTGCAAAGCGCGGATACCACCTACGCCCAGCAACAACTCCTGCTTCAAACGATTCTCCCAATCGCCACCGTAGAGGTAGTATGTAATCTGACGGTCCTCGTCGCGGTTTGCCTCGTAATCGGTATCGAGCAACAAGAGGTCTGTACGACCTACCTGACACTTCCATACACGAGCCGACAATGTACGGCCCGGCAATGCTATCTGAATAGTAATCCAGTTACCCGCCTCGTCGCGTACGGGCGAGATAGGCAACTTTGCAAAGTTTTGTGCCTCGTATGTAGCCACCTGGCTACCCTGTGACGAGAGTTGTTGTGTGAAGTATCCGTAGCGGTATAACAAACCGACAGCCACCATCGGTACGTTCTTATCCGATGCCTCCTTCAGGTAGTCACCTGCCAAGATACCCAAACCTCCGGAGTAAATCTTGAGTGAAGAGTGCAAACCATACTCCATAGAGAAATATGCAATCTTTGCGCTCTTGCCATCGGGCTTCTCTGTCATATAAGCCTCAAGTTGAGCCGCTACATTATCCAGACGTGCGAGGAACTGCTTGTCCTTCTCCAACTCGTTGATACGCTCGATAGGCAATTTGTCAATAAGAGCGATGGGGTTGCGGTCTACTTTATTCCACAAGGCGGGGTCGATGCTCTCGAACAAATCACGTGCATCCTGCGTCCAACTCCACCACAAGTTGCGAGAGATTGTCTCAAGTGCAGCCAAACGTGAAGGCAAGCGTTTCTCGACCATCATACGGTGCCAAGATGGCTTGTTTGATGTAAGTTGCTGACGTACGAAGTTAATCTGCTCGGTGAATGAACCACCATCCTCGGCGGATGTGTTGTTTGTGCGGGCAACAGAGTTCTCCAACGCCTCAGCGTATGCACGCTCATAGTACTTGAAGAAATTCTCCCATAGTGCCTTCTTCGACATTTCGCAAGCCGCAGCGCGTACCTCATCAACCTCGGCGGGCGTGAGTTGCATAAAACGCAATGTTGCGCTAACCAACTGCTCGATGGCGTATGCATCGTTGTTATCGTCACGACGGATAACCTCCACAGCCTTGTGGTCGGCCTGCTTAACAGCCCAAAGGCCGAAACCAGAAAGGTTCGATGTGATAGTCGGTACAGAGAATGCGATTGACTCCAACGGAGTGTATCCCCAAGGCTCGTAATATGAAGGATAAGCCGTAATATCCATACCCACCAACATCTCATAATAGTTCTTGTTGAATACGCCATCTGCTGAGTTCAGGTATGATGGCACGAAGATAACCTTCACCTTTGAATCCTCACGCTCCAAGATGCTGCCGCGCATTGATTGTGAGATGGGGTCCCATTGAGTGTTGTCAAGGTAATGAGTCGAGTGCTTCCACAACTTATCGTTGATAGGCTGTGTAGCATCGGTCAAGTGATTAACCACGTCGGCACGAGGACCATTGTTTGCTGCGGGTACAGTGATATATGCCAAAATCTCTCTATCCAGTGAACAAGCCGCCAAACGCTTCAACGACTCCATAAAGATGTCGAGGCCCTTGTTGTGGAACTCGTAGCGGCCACTTGTGCCGATAATCAAGGGCTCCTTCTCAAACTTGTGACCCAGACATACCTCTGCTACATTAATCATTGCAGCGCGTGCCTCCTTGCGCTTTGCCTCAAACTCGTCAGCCTTCCAAACGAAGTCGTTCTCGAAACCGTTGGGAGTGATGTTTGTAACCTCGCGACCAAGCAGATACTTGCACTCGTTGGCCGTAATATCGCTTACCGTAAGGAATGCATCGTGATACAAAGCGGCCATCTTCTCGATAGAGTGCTTTGCAGTCACATTGAAACGGCGAGCCAAATCGTCGGCGTTGAACTTATGAAGGTCAGAATACAACGAAAGACCATTGCCGGCGATGCAGCGACCTGCAACTGTCGCGTGTGTTGTAAACAATGTTGCCACGTAAGGCGAGTGCTTACGCAAGTACAAGCCGCCCGATGCAGTCATCCACTCGTGGAAGTGAGCCACAACCTTCTCGGCTGATGTACAGAAGTTCTCTACGTAAGACTTGATGACAATACCTGCTGCATAACCAAACAATACAGGCTCAACATAATCCCACTGGCCAGAGATTGAATCTACGTGATAATCCTCCCACATATGTTTCAAAACCTCATCCTTCTGTGAGATTAACGACTTGAAGTCAATCAAAATAGCGATGGGGTTGCCGGCAACTTTCCAACGTCCTATTCGTGTGCGAATACCCTCTTCGTAGAGGCTTTCACGCCAAGTGGCCATCAATGTATCGTCAGCCTCAAATTCAGGATTCTCACCCTCCTGCATAAGGTCGGGACCGATAGTTATGTAGTTGTCACCCATTTTCTTAGTGACCGTAAGTGCCTTTGTGGCAATGACGGTGTGAATGCCGCCAATCTTGTTACATACCTCCCAACTAACTTCAAACAAATAGTTGGGCATCTGATTCGTGTTACTCATAAATTCTATATTAAAATTATCTACTTACTCTATTACTCGATTTGGTCGTTAATCAACAAAAATGCATCGCACAATGCGCTGCATCTAAATATTTGCTCCCCAAACGGCAGAAATGCGCTGCAAAGATAATACTTTATATTTATATTTCAGCACATTAATAGTGCGCAAAAGGTATTTTATAAAATAATTTAACAATAATTTAATATTTTTTATTAATTATACTTCGAAAAACGATTCAATCACCGCATCTGATACCAAAAATCGGCTTGTCGGTATTTTTAGCCTGCTACCGTCAGGTAGCAAATCTCCACTTGCAATCCAGCGTTGTGCCTCGCTTATCACTTTGCTATATTTCTGCTCGCCAAAATGCTCTTTTATGTATTGAGTATCAACTCCTTCGCAACGTCTTAACGAGGTCATCACATACTCATTATAACGCTCTTTGTCGGTTAATATTTCGCTCTCATATTCGCGCTTTAAGGCGTAATCCGATAGGCTTTGTGACGACCAATGACGCTCCGCCCCGTTGAATGAATGAGCCCCAGGACCTATGCCTAAGTATTCGGCTCCACTCCAATACGAAGAGTTGTGTTGTGAGCGGAATCCCGTGAGTGCATAGTTCGACACTTCGTAATGCTCAAATCCCGCATCGCATAGACGTTTCTCGATAATCGCGTATTCACGTTCACTACACTCCTCGTCCACCTCTTTCATCTCACCTCGTTCTACACGTCTGTAGAAAGCGGTTGCGCACTCAATTGTCAAATGATATGCCGAAATGTGTTGTACGCCAAGCGATAGTGCTGTCTGGATTGAACGCTCTAAAATCTCTTCTCCAAATCCATCAACGCCGAAGATTAGGTCTATCGTAATATTCCCGATTCCTGCATCCTGTAGGCGTTTTACCGCCTGTGAAGCCTCCTCTGCCGTGTGGCGGCGATTCATAAAACGCAACTCCTTGTCGTCGAAAGACTGCACGCCAAGACTGACTCTGTTGATATTTGTGTGGCGCAGTTCCTTTACATATTCTGCTGTAATATCGTCGGGATTAGCCTCGGCTGTCATTTCGCTGACTCCACTACAATCATATAACTTAGCGGTGTGGTCAACGAGATGCTGCAGTTCGCGTGGAGGTAGTAGCGAGGGCGTTCCTCCTCCAAAATATATTGTCCGTATCTGCTTGTCGTTAAGGTATTTCGATTGTTCCTCCAATTCGCTGTGCATAGCCTCTATTACCGAGTCCATATATTTTAACTCGGCAGAGCGATAGAAATCGCAGTAGGCGCAAATGCGTTTACAAAACGGGATATGAAAATATATTCCAGCCATAAAACTAATTGTTTGATGCGATGCTTGACGCAAAACATACAAATATAATGAAATTAATTGTCATTAGCAACCACGTGGTCTTTACCGATTTATATAATAAAAAGATAAATAATCCTTTCGCCTGTTATGGGCACGACTTATGTAGATTATAAAGAATAAATTTACTGAGTGTTGGGCCTAATTCGCACAATAATTTGATAGAAATATATGTTTTGTAAAATGCTGATAATCCGCACAATAAGTGAAAACGGCAATAAAAATTAATTTTTTTGAAAAAATTTAATGTTATTGTTTTCACAAATCAATTAGTTTAATTAAATTTGTACCGCTGAAATAAGGGCTTTTCGATAGTGCTTTTGTGAGATGAACGGGCAACTATTGTGGAAAGAGCCTAAGGCGAGGGTAGGGTAGAGTAATGTTATATCTTATTTCTCGACAGATAAGGCAAACAGATAATTGAAGAAGTAGTTTAACTAATATATCTAATAAATTATGGCAAAAATTGATTTGACAAAGTACGGTATCACCGGTACTACAGAGGTTGTTTACAACCCCTCTTACGATGAGTTGTTCCGCGAGGAGACTAAGCCCGGCTTGACAGGTTTCGACAAGGGCGTTTTGACTGAGATGGACGCTGTTAATGTAATGACAGGTGTTTATACAGGTCGTTCTCCTAAGGATAAGTTCTTCGTAATGGATGAGACTTCAAAGGACACTATCTGGTGGACTTCTGAGGAGTATAAGAACGACAACAAGCCTGTAACACAGGAGGCTTGGGCAGAGTTGAAGGAGTTGGCTTCAAAGGAACTCTCAAACAAGAAACTCTATGTTGTTGATACTTTCTGTGGTGCTAACGAGAATAGCCGTTTGAAGATTCGCTTCATTATGGAGGTTGCTTGGCAGGCACACTTCGTTAAGAATATGTTCATCCGTCCTACTGACGCTGAGTTGGAGGTTTACGGTGAGCCCGATTTCGTAGTATTGAACGCATCAAAGGCAAAGGTTGAGAACTACAAGGAGTTGGGTCTTAACTCTGAGACTGCTGTTGTGTTCAACCTTACAGAGAAGATGCAGGTTATCATCAACACTTGGTATGGTGGTGAGATGAAGAAGGGTATGTTCTCTTATATGAACTACTTGCTTCCTTTGAAGGGCATCGCTTCAATGCACTGCTCAGCAAACACTAACGAGAAGGGTGAGACTGCTATCTTCTTCGGTCTCTCTGGTACAGGTAAGACAACCCTCTCTACAGACCCTAAGCGCCAGCTTATCGGTGATGACGAGCACGGTTGGGATGACAATGGTATCTTCAACTTCGAGGGTGGTTGCTATGCAAAGGTTATTAAGCTCGATAAGGAGTCTGAGCCAGATATCTACAACGCTATCCGTCGCAACGCTCTGCTCGAGAACGTAACTGTTGATGCTAACGGTAAGATCGACTTCAACGATAAGAGCGTTACCGAGAACACTCGTGTATCTTATCCTATCGACCACATCGAGAACATCGTTCGCCCTAAGTCAGCTGCTCCAGCTGCGAAGAATGTTATCTTCCTCTCTGCTGACGCATTCGGCGTACTGCCTCCAGTATCTATCCTTACTCCGGATCAGACTCAGTACTACTTCCTCTCTGGCTTTACTGCTAAGCTTGCAGGTACAGAGCGTGGTATCACCGAGCCTACTCCAACATTCTCTGCTTGCTTCGGTCAGGCATTCCTTGAGCTGCACCCAACAAAGTACGCTGAGGAGCTGGTTAAGCGTATGGAGAAGAGTGGTGCTAAGGCATACCTCGTAAACACAGGTTGGAATGGTACAGGTAAGCGTATCTCAATCCGCGATACTCGTGGTATTATCGACGCTATCCTCGATGGTGCTATCCTTAAGGCTCCTACCAAGACTATCCCTGTATTCAACTTCGAGGTTCCAACAGCTCTTCCAGGTGTAGATCCTGCAATCCTCGACCCACGCGACACTTACGCTGACGCTAAGGAGTGGGAGGTTAAGGCTGCAGACCTCGCTGGCCGTTTCATCAAGAACTTCGGCAAGTACACTACTAACGAGGCTGGTAAGGCGCTTGTAGCGGCAGGTCCGGTACTCGAGTAATTTGTTGTAATAGCGTGTCATATATGGCACATCCCTCATATCCCCGAATGGGACGTACATCAAGTACTACCCATCCGGGGATATTTCACGATGCGCCATCTCTAACGCGCTATCACAACAAAATTAAAATTCGGAGGTGAAGTGGAAACGAATATCCGGGAACTTCTCCTGCGCCAGAGCAAGCGAATAGCTTGTGTCGGCGAGGAAGACGTCACGGCCGTGTTTATCGACTGCCATATTGGCGTGCTTGCGACGCTTAAAGTCGGCAAGTTGCTCGGCATTATCGCTCTCAATCCAGCATGCCTTATGTATTGATATTGGCTCCCAGCGGCACTTTGCACCATACTCGTGCTCCAGACGGTACTCGATAACCTCAAACTGCAAAGCTCCTACAGTACCGATAATCTTACGGCCATTGAGTGAAGAGACGAAGAGCTGTGCTACACCCTCATCCATCAGCTGGTCGATACCCTTTGCAAGCTGTTTGAACTTCATTGGGTCGGCATTTTCGATATATCGGAACAGCTCTGGTGAGAATGACGGGATACCGGTAAATTTGAGTTTCTCACCCTCGGTGAATGTATCTCCAATCTTGAAGTTGCCCGTATCGTGCAGACCGACGATATCTCCCGGGTAGGCAAAGTCGATAACAGACTTCTTCTCCGCCATAAATGCAGTCGGAGATGAGAACTTAAGGCTCTTGCCGGTAGGTACGTGGAGGTAGTTTTTATTACGCTCGAAGGTTCCTGAGCATATCTTCATAAAGGCAATACGGTCGCGGTGGTTCGGGTCCATATTTGCGTGAATCTTGAAGATAAAACCGGTCAGCTTCGCCTCATTTGGCTCAACAATTCTGCTCTGTGTTGTCGATGGGCGTGGAGATGGAGCGATGCGGATAAAGCACTCCAAAAGCTCGCGCACACCGAAATTATTTACCGCCGAGCCGAAGAAGACAGGTGCCAAGAGACCTGCAAGGTACTGCTCGCGGTCAAACTGCTCATAGACACCCTCAACAAGGTCAATATCCTCACGCAACTGATTTGCATAGCGCTCTGTAATCAACTCATCCAGCGCAGAGGATGAGATGTCGTCAAACTGCACGGTCTGTGCATCGGCTGTCTGGCGCTCGTCAGAGGTGAAGAGGTTGATATTGTGCTCATAGAGGTTATAGACACCCTTAAATGACGGGCCGCTTGAGATAGGGAATGAGAGCGGGCGCACACGAATCTGCAACTCGTTCTCAATCTCGTCAAGCAGGTCAAACGGATCCTTACATGGACGGTCAAGCTTATTTACAAAGACCATAACAGGGGTGTTGCGCATACGGCATACATTCATCAGTTTGCGGGTCTGCGACTCAACACCCTTTGCACCGTCGATAACGATAATTACCGCATCTACGGCTGTCAGGGTACGATATGTATCCTCGGCAAAGTCCTCGTGACCCGGGGTGTCAAGGATATTGATTTTGATATCTTTATACTCAAAGCCCATTACGGATGTGGCAACCGAGATACCTCTCTGTCGCTCAATCTCCATAAAGTCTGAAGTGGCTCCCTTCTTAATCTTATTGCTCTTTACCGCTCCTGCGACATGGATTGCACCACCAAAGAGCAGCAACTTCTCTGTAAGTGTTGTCTTTCCGGCATCCGGGTGGGCAATGACGGCAAATGTTCGTCTTCTTGTAATCTCTTCTTGTAAAGTCATATTTTGTTTTATCCGTTATTTCACTGGTGGATAGTCGATAGTGTAGTGCAGTCCGACAGACTCCTTGCACTCCTTCGCCTGCTTGATTGTAAGGTATGCCACAGCGGTCATATTTCTCAACTCGCAGAGCTCACGGCAAGGCTTTGTGCGGTTATAGAGCCCCTCGGTCTCCTGCCAAATAATTGCAAGTCGCTTCATCGCGCGCTCAAGACGCAAGTTCGAGCGGACAATACCGACATAGTTTGACATAATCGCCTGCAACTCTCGACGGTTCTGAAGCACGAGCACCATCTCCTCCGCCTCGGCAGTGCCCTCGAAGTCCCAATCAGGAATACCCTCCTGGAAATCGACCTTATCTACAAGTTTTGATGTATGCTTTGCCGCACGGTCGGCATATACAATAGCCTCGGTAAGGGAGTTGGAGGCGAGTCGATTTGCTCCGTGAAGGCCTGTGCAAGAGTTCTCGCCGAGAACATATAGGCGGCGGATAGATGACTCACCATTGCTATCTACCACCACTCCGCCACAGCAGTAGTGCGCCGCAGGGCAGACAGGAATCATCTGTTTGGTGATGTCGATACCGATAGAGAGGCACTTCTCGTAGATGTTCGGGAAGTGTTGCTTGGTCTGCTCGGCAGGCATGTGGGTAACATCGAGATAGACAAACTCCTCGCCGCGAATCTTGAGCTCGTGGTCTATCGAGCGGGCTACAACATCACGCGGAGCGAGCGATCTCATCGGATGGTACTTGTCCATAAACTCCTTGCCATTCTGGAGCTTCAAAATCGCACCATAGCCACGCATTGCCTCGGTAATGAGGAATGATGGGCGCTCGCCGGGATGGTAGAGGGCTGTTGGGTGGAACTGAATGTACTGCATATTCTTGGTAATTGCCTTTGCTCGGTGACACATGGCGATACCATCGCCTGTAGCAACGATAGGATTGGTTGTAGTGTTGTAGATGTTTCCGCAACCACCCGCAGCGACGACGGTAAACTTGGCAAGAATGGTCTTAATCTCGTCACTCTCTGTGTCGAGCACATAGGCGCCAAAGCAGGCAAGGCCCCTTGTGTGACGCGTTACAATCTCGCCCAAATGGTGCTGTGTGAGCAGGTCAATGGCAAAGTGGTGCTCCAAGATTGTGATATTCGGGTCAGCCTTGACACTCTCAATCAGCGCGCGCTCAATCTCCGCACCTGTAAGGTCTGCGTGGTGGAGAATACGGTGCTCGGAGTGACCACCCTCACGGTGCAGGTCAAACAGACCATCTTTGGTCTTGTCAAAACGAGTACCCCACTCAATCAAATCTTTTGCAGCCTCCGGAGCGTTGCGAACAACAAGCTCAACGGCCTCACGGTCACACTTACCTGCGCCACAGATAAGGGTATCCTCAATGTGTTTCTCGAATGTGTCGGGCAGATAGGTTACAGAACAGATGCCACCTTGAGCATAGTTGGTGTTACACTCGACAAGTTCTCCTTTGGTGACAATAGTCACCTTTCCGACCTTTGCAGCCTTCAGAGCGAAGCTCAAACCTGCAGATCCAGAACCAATTACCAAAAAATCGCTTTTCATTGCTTGTAGGTATATTTTCGCCACGAAGATAGGAATTATCTGCAAGAGTTCCAAAATCATCTTGACCTAATAGAGTGTCACTTGAGAAAATATGCAGTTTTTCAACTTTTTTAGCCAAAAAAGATATATTTAATTCTTTTTTTGAAAAAATTTGTCTATATTCGTGGATATTTGGTTGAATTTGGGAATTATGGGAAAGAAAAAGGATCGTTTGGCTCTTATCAAGCAGATTATTGCGGAAGAGCTGATTAGCTCCCAAGAGGAGCTTATTGGGCATTTGGCAAAGCGCGGTGTTCACTCTACGCAGAGCACACTCTCTCGTGACTTTAAGGAGATAAATATATCCAAAATACCTCACCCAGAGAGGGGTTATATCTACGTCTCAGCAGAGCATCTGACACCACACGTAGAGGTCACTCCTTCAAATTTTGGAGATATTGTTTTGGGTGTTAAGTTCTCTGCAAACATCTGTGTTATCGCCACCAAGTCGGGTTATGCCAACGCTGTAGGTGTTGTTGTCGATAACTACAAATCAGCCGATATTTTAGGCTCTGTAGCAGGAGATAACACCATTATTTTGGTACTTAGAGAGGGCACTGAGCATAAGAGTGTCTTTGAGACTCTGTGCAAACTTTTTCCATCTCTGAAAAAGGCATAACGGACTGATTTTCTGCCGAAAAGATGGGGCTGGCTAAAAATATTTAGTCAGCCCTCTTTCTCTTTTTAACAAAAATAGTATCTTTGTCAACCAAACCTAACAAAATATGAGTGTTGCAACCATTATAACTACCATTTTAGGCTATATCGCGCTACTGTTTACCGTTGCCTATATCTCCGGCCGCAGGGCAGATAATGAGGGCTTTTTTGTCGGTAACCGTTCATCGAGTTGGTGGATGGTTATGCTGGCAATGGTCGGCGCGGCGATGTCGGGTGTAACCTTTGTCTCTGTGCCGGGAATGGTTGCAACCAGCAGCTTCTCCTACTTCCAGATGGCATTGGGTTTTATGACGGGATACTTTGTCATCGCCTTTGTCCTCATTCCGCTCTTCTACCGAATGAAGTTGGTCTCAATCTACGGCTACCTTGAGGAGCGTTTCGGTACGGGGGCATACAAGACCGGCGCCTGGTTCTTCTTCATCTCCAAGCTGTTAGGGGCCTCTGTGCGCCTGTTCCTTATCTGCGTCGTGCTGCAGCTGCTGCTCTTTGAGCCATACGGACTACCATTCTGGCTCAATGGGGCAATTACTGTGCTGCTTGTGCTGCTCTACACCTTTCAGGGTGGAGTGAAGTCACTGATTTGGACCGACACACTAAAGACCGTCTGCCTTGTGCTAAGCATCGCCCTCTCGATATGGTTTGTCGTGCAGCGCCTCGATATGTCACTTGCAGATATGGTGGCAATGGTAAAAGAGAGTGATAAGAGCCGCATTTTCTTCTTTGACGATATAAACGACCGCCGCTACTTCTTCAAGCAGTTCCTTGCCGGCCTCTTCTCGGTTATCGCAATGACGGGTCTTGACCAGGATATGATGCAGCGCAGCTTGGCATGCAAAAACTACCGCGATTCGCAGAAAAACCTCGTGGTGTCATCTGTTCTACAGACTGTTATAATATTTGTGCTGCTCGTTTTGGGCGTTATCCTCTACAGCTTTGCCGAGCGTATGGGTATCAATCTGCCGACAGGAACGGACAATATGTTCCCTACCGTGGCAACCTCTCCAACTATGCCGATTATTGTCGGCGTGCTCTTTATCTTAGGCCTTGTCAGCTCAACATACTCTGCCGCAGGCTCTGCACTTACGGCCCTTACAACATCCTTTACAATTGATGTTCTGGGGGGCTCGAAACGCTTTGATGATAAGCGACTTACAAAGGTGCGTAAGGGTGTGCATATCGCTATGGCGGTGGCTATGTTTGTGGTCATCTGCACACTGCACCACGTGGGTAGTTCAAATGTTATTGATGCCGTCTATACACTCGCCAGCTATACCTATGGCCCTATCTTGGGTCTGTTTGCCTTCGGAATATTTACCAAGTGGAAGGTGCGAGGCAGGTATGTCGGTATTGTGGCTGTCGTGGCTCCAATCCTATGCTATATTCTGCAACAGAACTCCGAGCGTTGGTTTGGGGGCTACAAGTTCAGCTATGAACTGCTTATTGTCAATGCGCTGATAACCTTTATCGGCCTTGTGTTACTCATTAAACGCGATAACAGATGATTCTTATAGCCGATGGTGGCTCAACCTCATGCGAGTGGGCCGTAGTAGATAACTCCAACGCAACCATTGTAAAACAGTTCCAAACCGAGGGTCTAAACCCCTTTGCCCGAACAGAGGCGGAGATTTTGGCTATCCTCAAAGAGGTTGTTGTACCCCAAACAGCCGACTATAAAATCGAAAATCTCTTCTTTTATGGTGCAGGCGTAACCCCCGAAAAGGGCACTATCCTCAGCGCTATGCTCTCCGAACTTTTTGCAGATGTTCAGGTTACTGCAACAAGCGATATGGAGGCTGCAGCACGAGGTACAGTAGCAGATGGCGACGGCATAGTTGCAATTCTCGGAACAGGCTCTAATTCAGCGTGTTATAGCAACGGAAAGGCTGTAAAAAAGGTCGCAGCTCTCGGTTATATCCTCGGCGATGAGGGTAGTGGTGCCGTACTCGGCAGACGACTTATCAGCGATATATTCAAGGGTGTTGCACCGCGCCATATTGTCGAGCAATTCGAGGCGGAGTATGGTCTGTCGCAGGCAGATATTCTTGAGGCGGTCTATCGCAAGCCGCAGGCAAACAGATATCTGGCTGCTTTTGCCAAATTTTTATCGCCACGATTGGATGACCACTATATTTACAACCTTGTTGAGGAGTGCTTCGAGGCCTTTGTAGAGCGAAATCTGCTGCAATATTCACAGCGCAGACTCTATGCCGTGGGCTCTGTGGCATACCACTTCGAGGCGGTGCTTCGCCGAGTGGTTGAGCGTGCAGGTTTTGAACTTGTCGAGGCAGTTCAATCCCCAATGGCAGGGCTTGTCAAATACCACTCTGCCGCTGTAGCAACCTCCTGCGACTCAACCCCAAAACCATTCAGAAAGTTTACAGAGGAGCCATCATACTACGACCACTTAGAGCAGATGTCTGTTCGCCACTGCCTTGAGGCGATTAACCACGAGGATCATCGCGTGGCGGAGGCTGTGCGCCGAGCACTTCCTGCTGTCGAAACACTTGTCGAGAGGCTTATTCCGCGACTTAAGCAGGGCGGTCGCCTCTTCTATATGGGTGCCGGAACAAGCGGACGACTCGGTGTGCTCGATGCCTCTGAAGTCCCACCTACATTCGGTATGCCGCCAACGGTCATCATCGGCATTATCGCCGGTGGAGATAAGGCCCTCAGAACACCTGTTGAGGGGGCTGAGGATGATACCGAGCAGGGTTGGCGCGACCTTGAACGCTACAACCCGACACCACTCGATACGGTCGTGGGTATTGCCGCATCGGGAACAACCCCTTACGTGGTCGGTGTGTTGCGTAAAGCACGCGAGAAGGGGCTGCTTACGGCATCTATCGCCTCAAACTACAACTCCCCTGCTGCCGCCGAGGCAGAGATTGCTATCCAGACCGTTGTCGGCTCGGAGTTTGTTACGGGTAGCTCCCGAATGAAGTCGGGAACGGCGCAAAAACTTGTCTGCAATATGATTACCACAACGGCGATGATTGGCATTGGTCGCGTTATGGGAAACAAAATGGTAAATATGCAACTGTCTAACAAAAAACTTGTGGATAGAGGCACCCGAATGCTTGTAGAACTACTCAATTTACCATACAATCAGGCGCAGAATTTACTACTGCTACACGGCTCTGTTCAAAAGGCAGTTGAGGCTGTTGCCGAACGCCCTAACAAGCTATAGTCCAGAACTTTTATGCCGATATTTATGTGTCGGCAGACTTGCTATTTTTCATATATCCAGAAGCAACAACACACCCTCCAATGTGGGTAAAGTGTGAAGAATTACAAAAATATTTGCATTTTGTATATTTATTTTTGTTTTTGATAAAAAATGTTACTACTTTCGTGGTTGGAAACGGCAGTTCTTAAGATGTGCGCGCTGTGAGGATTGCGATTTCTTGAACCACAAAATTTATTTTTATGAAAATGACGAACAATTTATGTTCCACTTCCTGCTCGTCTTATTCAGAATTGCCCGAGCCGGGATTTTATTTATGTACCATTAAAGCCGGCGAAACTTTTTTAATCGAGCCAGATGAGGTCAATCATCTGCTGTTCCTTAGAAGCGGTCGCTTCGTAATCTCCTCGGAAGAGAGAGCCAATTACCAGGTATCAGCCTCTAATGTCATCTTTTGTTCGCGCTCTTACACGTACACAATTGTCGCTGAAGAGGAGTGTCAATTGCTTATTGCACGTTTTGTTACCGGAAATATTACGACTGAGGGTGAGACCTATCGCACTATTGCCGCAGAGATGGCACACGTGAGCTATAGGTTTACCGCTGTGGATGTTAATACCGTGCTGGGTGGGTTGGTCGATACTGTATCGTTCTACCTTGAGCAGGGTGTTAATGTTCGGGCTATGCACCAGGCAAAGTTAGAGGAGATGTTTGTAATCTTCCGCTACTTCTACCCTCGTGAGGTATATCTGAGACTCTTCTACAGTCTGTTTAACAATAATATGTCGTTTAGAACGCTGGTTGTTAATAATGCGCCAAATGCTAAGAATGTAGAGCACCTTGCCAAGATGTGTGGCCATAGCCTTTCACACTTCAAGCTACTCTTTAGCCAGCACTTCGACACCACTCCTTACGTGTGGATGCAGCGCAACCGTGCTATCGAGATTAGCGAGCTGCTGAGAGATACATCTATTCCTCTCAAGAGTATTATCAAGAAGTATGGCTTTACCTCTCACGGACACTTCTCGCTCTTCTGCCGTAAGTTCTTGGGCGATACCCCTCGCACACTGCGTCGTCGCAGCCACCTTACTACCACACCTGTCACCCTTGATGATGTGAAGAGGCACATGGAGCGCCAGCGTCGCCAAACAGCCGCAGTTAAGAAGGCCTCAGCCACAGGTGAGGCACCACGCCGCCGTGGTCGCCCTCGCAAGAACGAGGTGAGAAAATAGGACTCTATTAACCCAAGGAGTGCAGACAGCAATGTTTGCACTCTTTTTGTTGTATAGATAAAATTTGCTACTTTTGTAGGTAGTAAAAAACAAAAAAGCTATGAGAGTTGCAATATACGGTGCCGGTTCATTGGGCACAATTTTAGGAGCTTATATCAGCAAAGCGGGTTTTGATATTGAGCTTATCAACCGCAATAAGGCGCATGTTGAGGCGCTGCAGGCAAATGGCGCACAAATAGTTGGTACTGTGAACTTTACACAGGCAGTCACCGCCTATACTCCCGACCAAATGAGCGGGTTGTACGACATTATTTTCTTGATGACCAAGCAGCAACACAACGCCGAGGTGGTTACAATGCTCAAGGATTTTCTTGCTCCGGACGGCGTTCTTGTCACCTTCCAGAATGGTCTGCCGGAGGTGCAGATTGCCGAGATTTTGGGCAAGGAGCATGTGCTTGGCGCGACCGTTGCGTGGGGTGCAACCATGCAGAGCCCGGGAGTCTGTGAGCTGACAAGCAGCCCCGATGCTCTATCCTTCTCTTTGGGTGCAATCTCCGAGAAGCGCAACCACCACTTCGATGCTGTCAAAAGCCTGTTAGAGGCGATGGGCACGGTAGATGTTGAGGAGAATTTCCTCGGCACACGCTGGAGTAAACTGCTCATAAATGCCTCATTCTCAGGTATGAGTGCCGTTTTAGGCAGCACCTTTGGAGAGGCAGCCTCTGATCGTCGCTCACGCCGCATTGTGCAGGCACTTATTAAGGAGTGTATCGATGTCTGCGCGGCTGGCGGTATCCGTATCGAGCCAGTGCAGGGTAAGGATATTGTCGCTCTGCTCGACTATAAAAACCCGATTAAGAAGGCTTTTTCCCTCTTCATCATCCCTATCGCCATCCGCAAGCACGCCAAACTCAAGGCAAGTATGCTCCAAGACCTTGAAAAGGGCAAACCGACTGAGGTTGATGCTATCAATGGCGCCGTATCAGCCTTTGGCCGTAAGGTCGGCTGTCCAACCCCGATGAACGACCGCGTGGTCGAGATTATCCACAACATCGAGAAGGGAAAATTAACCCCAAGCTTCGACAATCTGAAACTTTTTTAGGAGTTTTCTGTAGCACATACCCTATGCCCGAGTTTAATAGAACTTGGGCATATTTTTTTGCAAAAATTTTTGTTTGTGTCACAAGTTGTCACTATAGGGCGGTAACTTTGCAAAAAATTGTAGCCATACAGCGACATTACACATTATAAACATTGTTTAACCAAAACTTAAATGCTATGAAAAAGTTACTCGTTTTGTTGGTCTTTATGACCACGTGTCTGATTGGTTGTGCCGAGGCACAGACAGCTACAACAGATGGTGACAACTACAAACTCTATGAGACGACCAACATCTGGACATTTCTCAAGCTCGACACCCGCACGGGAAAAATTTGGCAGGTGCAGTATAGCACAAAGGGTCCGGAGTACCGCTTTGAGTCTGTGCTAAATGGCGAAGACTTGACAAATGGCAATACCAAACCGGGCAAATTTGAGCTCTACAAGACCCAAAATATGTACAACTTCATCCTGCTTGACAAGGTCAGCGGAAAGACTTGGCAAGTTCAGTGGGGCGATGAAGATGCCCGAATGGTGCTGAGGATATACTAATTTGTTCTATTCCGCTCAGAAATTGTGATTTTTGAGCGGAATATTTGCAGAAATAGGCTCTTTTTGTACTTTTGTGGAAACTTTTTACCACAAAATGAACAGCCACAAAAACGCCATAGTATATCGCCTCGAAAGGCCTGAAATGGGCGAAGTGGAGGCGGTAATGTTAGAGGATGATGTGGTCTTTTTGTCGTCTGTGGCTCGATGAACATCCTCTACAACGGGGTGAAAACCGCTATCCCGCAGCAGAATATTTTGCTACTCAACAAAGGTCTGCAT
>JAGAOZ010000026.1 GCA_017623505.1 Alistipes sp. | reverse complement strand
CCGAGAACGAGTCGCCAATCTTGAAGGTACCCGTGTCGTGCAGACCCACAATATCGCCCGGGTAGGCGGTGTCGATTACCGACTTCTTCTCGGCCATAAAGGCTGTGGGCGATGAAAACTTGAGTTGCTTGCCACTGCGGACATGCAGGTAGTTCTTGTTGCGTTCGAATACTCCCGAGCATATCTTCATAAAGGCGATACGGTCGCGGTGGTTGGGGTCCATGTTGGCGTGAATCTTGAAGATAAAACCGCTCATCTTCGTCTCTTCGGGCTGTATTGCTCGGCTCTCGGTCGTCGAGGGGCGGGGCGAAGGCGCAATGCGGATAAAGCACTCCAAAAGTTCGCGCACACCGAAGTTGTTGACTGCTGAGCCGAAGAATACGGGTGCAACCTCTCCGCGCAGATACGCATCGCGGTCGAAGGCATCATAGACACCCTCAACCAGCTCCACATCGCCACGCAACTGCTCGGCATAGCGCTCACCGATATAGTCGTTCAGTATGGGCTGCGAAATATCCTCAATCTCGACGGTCGAGGCATCTGCCGTGAGTCGCTCGTCGCTGGTAAAGAGCGAGAGGTTATGCTCGTATAGGTTGTATACACCTTTGAAGGTTGTGCCACTCGAAATGGGGAATGCCAGCGGGCGTACACCGATTTTCAGCTCGCGCTCCACCTCATCCAGCAGATCGAAGGGCTCCTTGCAGGGACGGTCAAGCTTGTTGATAAATACGATTACGGGTGTCTTGCGCATGCGGCACACCTCCATGAGTTTGCGGGTCTGTGCCTCGACTCCCTTTGCACCATCGATGACGATGATTACCGAGTCGACGGCAGTCAGCGTGCGGTAGGTGTCCTCGGCGAAGTCCTCGTGTCCCGGTGTGTCGAGGATATTAATCTTCACATCCTTATACTCGAAGCCCATAACAGATGTTGCCACCGAGATACCGCGCTGGCGCTCAATCTCCATAAAGTCGGATGTCGCGCTCTTGCGAATCTTGTTGCTCTTGACGGCTCCTGCGACGTGGATAGCACCTCCGAAGAGCAGCAACTTCTCGGTCAGTGTCGTCTTACCCGCGTCAGGGTGGGCGATGATGGCAAATGTTCTACGGCGTAAAATCTCTTCCTGTAATGTCATAAATACAAATATATTTAATTGATAATTGATAGTTGACAATTAAAGGTATTTTAGTTTATATTTTTTTACGATAAATCAAGATGGCTGAACTTACAATTAACGCATCTCAAAAAACGCAATTATCAATTATCAATTATTTCTTCGGTGGATAGTCGATGGTGTAGTGCAGACCGACCGACTCGTGGCACTCGCGTGCCTGCTTGATCGTAAGGTATGCAACGGCAATCATATTGCGCAACTCGCAGAGCTCGCGGCACGGCTTGGTGCGGTTGTAGAGCCCCTCGGTCTCTTGCCAGATGATCGTGAGTCGCTTCATGGCACGCTCCAGGCGCAGGTTCGAGCGGACGATACCCACATAGTTCGACATGATATTCTGCAACTCCTTGCGGTTCTGCAACACAAGTACCATCTCCTCGGCCTCGGCTGTGCCCTCAAAGTCCCAATCGGGAATGCCCTCCTGCCACTCGACCTTATGGAGCGACTTGAGCGCGTGACGCACGGCTCGCTCGGGGTAGACCACAGCCTCGGTGAGCGAGTTCGATGCCAAGCGGTTGGCTCCGTGTAGTCCCGTGCATGAACTCTCGCCCAAAACATACAGACGACGGATGCTGCTCTCGCCATTCAGGTCGACCGTAACGCCACCACAGCAGTAGTGTGCCGCAGGGCATACGGGGATCATATCTTTGGTTATGTCGATGCCTATCGAGAGGCACTTTTCGTAGATGTTGGGGAAGTGGTGACGGGTCTGCTCTGCCGGCATGTGTGTAACATCGAGATAGACAAACTCCTCTCCTCGGATCTTGAGCTCGTGGTCAATCGAACGCGCTACAACATCGCGCGGAGCAAGCGAACGCATCGGATGATACTTATCCATGAACTCCTGACCGTTCTGCAGACGCAGGATGCCGCCATAGCCACGCATCGCCTCGGTGATGAGGAACGAGGGGCGTTCGCCCGGATTATAGAGCGAGGTGGGGTGGAACTGGATGAACTGCATGTTCTTGGTCATAGCCTTCGCACGGTGGCACATGGCGATGCCGTCACCCGTGGCTACCAACGGATTGGTTGTGGTGTTGTAGAGATTGCCACAACCGCCCGCAGCCACAACCGTAAATTTCGCCAGCACAGTAATGATTTCGTCCGTGTCGGTATTCAGAACATAGGCTCCGAAGCATGCCAAGCCACGTGTGTGGCGTGTGACAATCTCGCCCAAATGGTGCTGGGTCAAGAGGTCGATGGCGAAGTGGTGCTCCAGGATGGTGATGTTCTCATGTTCGCGCACACGCTCGATCAGGGCACGCTCAATTTCAGCACCTGTAAGGTCGCTGTGGTGGAGTATGCGATGCTCGGAGTGTCCGCCCTCGCGGTGGAGGTCAAAGCGACCATCCTCCCTCTTGTCGAACTGCACGCCCCAACCTATAAGGTCGGTAGCCGCCTCGGGAGCACTCCTTACGACAAGCTCCACAGCCTCGCGGTCGCAGCGGCCGGCTCCGCAGACGAGCGTGTCGTCAATATGCTTCTCGAATGTGTCGGGCTCGTAGGTTACCGAGCAGATTCCTCCTTGTGCGTAGTTGGTGTTACACTCTATGAGCTCTCCTTTTGTGACAACGGTCACGTGTCCGTGTGCGGCAGCCTTCAGTGCAAAACTCAATCCTGCCGAGCCGGAGCCAATAACCAGAAAATCGGTTTTCATAATAACGTGTTATTATCAGACTGCACAAAGGTACAAAACAATTCACAATTCACAATTCACAATTAAGAGTTTTTGTGAAAAACTCTTTTCCTCCTCGCGGCTCGGCATAGTGCAAACAAGTTTGCCCTCTGCTCTCGCTCCGCAGCGTCGGCAAAACCCATTGCGGAGTCTTGTTAAATCGCGATTTTTGATTTAACTAATATCAAATGCCCAATCAGGGCATACAAATTGTAAAAAAGTTGTTTTTTTAGTGTTATTTTCTTCACAATTCAAAATCTTTGCCTATCTTTGTAGCGATGAAATAGGGGGTTTTCGAAACGGATGAAAATACTCGCTATGACAATTCGCAAAACGAATAGATAAGGTAAGAGGTTTAATTAAAACATATTAAAAAACTATGGCTAAAATTGATTTGACAAAGTACGGTATTACCGGTACTACCGAGGTGATCTACAACCCCTCGTATGATGAACTCTTCCGTGAGGAGACCAAGCCCGGCCTGACAGGCTTCGATAAGGGTGTGGTTACCGAGATGGGAGCAGTGAATGTGATGACTGGTGTCTACACAGGTCGTTCGCCCAAGGATAAGTTCTTTGTAATGGACGATGTATCGAAGGATACTATCTGGTGGACTTCGGACGAGTACAAGAACGACAACAAGCCCGTAACTCAGGAGGCTTGGAAGGAGTTGAAGGCGTTGGCTTCGAAGGAGCTCTCGAACAAGAAGCTCTACGTTGTTGATACTTTCTGTGGTGCTAACGAGAACAGCCGTCTGAAGATTCGCTTCATCATGGAGGTTGCTTGGCAGGCTCACTTCGTTAAGAATATGTTTATCCGTCCGACCGATGCAGAGTTGGAGGTTTACGGTGAGCCCGATTTCGTTGTGCTCAACGCTTCGAAGGCAAAGGTTGAGAACTACAAGGAGCTCGGCTTGAACTCGGAGACTGCAGTTGTCTTCAACCTTACAGAGAAGATGCAGGTAATCATCAACACTTGGTATGGTGGTGAGATGAAGAAGGGTATGTTCTCTTATATGAACTACCTGCTCCCATTGAAGGGTATGGCTTCAATGCACTGCTCTGCAAACACTAACGAGAAGGGCGAGACAGCTATCTTCTTCGGTCTGTCAGGTACAGGTAAGACTACCCTCTCAACAGACCCTAAGCGTCAGCTTATCGGTGACGACGAGCACGGCTGGGATGACGAGGGCGTATTTAACTTCGAGGGCGGTTGCTACGCAAAGGTTATCAACCTCTCGAAGGAGAATGAGCCAGACATCTGGAACGCTATCCGTCCAAACGCACTCTTGGAGAACGTAACAGTAGACGAGAACGGTAAGATTGACTTCGCTGATAAGTCAGTGACTGAGAATACTCGCGTATCTTACCCTATCTACCACATCGACAACATCGTAAAGCCTGTATCAAAGGCTCCAGCAGCAAAGAAGGTTATCTTCCTCTCGGCTGACGCATTCGGTGTGTTGCCTCCAGTATCAATCCTTACTCCAGAGCAGACAAAGTACTACTTCCTCTCTGGTTTCACAGCTAAGTTGGCAGGTACAGAGCGCGGTATCACTGAGCCTACTCCTACTTTCTCAGCTTGCTTCGGTGCAGCATTCCTTTCATTGCACCCAACAAAGTATGGTGAGGAGTTGGTAAAGAAGATGCAGGCTTCAGGTGCTACTGCATACCTCGTAAACACAGGTTGGAACGGTACAGGTAAGCGTATCTCAATCAAGGATACACGCGGTATCATCGACGCTATCCTCGATGGCTCAATCGACAAGGCAGAGACTAAGCAGATTCCTATCTTCGACTTCAAGGTACCTACCGCTCTTCCTGGCGTAGACCCTGCTATCCTTGACCCACGTGACACTTATGCTGACGCAGCTGAGTGGCAGACAAAGGCTGAGGATTTGGCTTCACGTTTCATCAAGAACTTCGCTAAGTTCACCGGTAACGAGGAGGGTAAGAAGTTGGTTGCAGCTGGTCCAAAGTTGTAATAAGACTTTTTAAATAGCAGAGGCTGTTCTACAAATTCGTAGGACAGCCTCTTTGTTATTTTATCAAAAGATTTGAAAGGTGCTTAATGTAAGTAAACCTTTTGTGCATTGGCATACTCCTCGGGGGTGATACTGACAGATTCTGAACCTAAGAGGTAGGTAATAGTGTAGCCATTCTTAAAACAGGTATCAACAAACACATCTTTTTCCATTGTCAATGCCCTAAGAATTGCCTCTTCATCAATCTCATAATACCAAAAATCATCCGATGTGGTGTACTCAAAGACTATCTCTTCGTTATCCAGATAAGCATTGCTGATATACGTGTTAAAATCCACTTGCTCTCCTATGGCATTATCAAGCGACGCCTGAATAAAGTTCTCTAACGAGCCTGACAAAAGGGTAAAATTACCCGCACCGAAAGCCATATAAAAGGCAATACCTAAATAAAGATATATCGACGCAGCGACAGATAGGATTGTCTTCTCCAGCCCTCTCCAACGGCGACTCTCCGAAGGGATACGACCCTCCACCTTTGCCGAGCAGAGCAGGTAGGTAAACCATACTGCAGACCATACAAAACTACGAATAGTACCAAAGGCCATCGAGCCATCTTCCAACACAAAGCCTATAACCGCACTAAGCAGACCGTCCATGAAAATAAGTGCAATGTAGGTTTTTGCAAGAGCCACAGCATTTGGCCAACGACGATAAAAACCGACAATAGTAAGAACAGCAACCAACACAATAGCAGTTATCAAAACAAACTGACACGATGTAACAATCCAACCAAATGTCTCGGCAAACATAGCCGTCAAAATAGAGAAAAACGAGATGGTTGCACCAAAGCCAACCCCCACCCACAAGAAGAAGGCAAGCCAACCATTAACTCTCTCATCAACAGCTCGTTCTACATTCTGTTCCAGAACCTTCGCCAACTGCACCTGACTCTCATCAACAGCGTATTCCGGGCACTCGCCCTCAAATGTTGGCTTAGCACCTGTCAGCGAACAAACAATACCCTGCTCAGGGGTAAAACTGCGCTTTGTACACATCTTACAGATAGCGCATCTTTCTGCATTTGTCATAATAAGTTTAAGATTAGGTCTATATATTTAAGATAGTTTCTGATAACAAAATTAGTAAAATTTTTATATTAAATTACATATATGCATCTTTTAATAAAAATACATCAAAACAAATAATTGCAAAGTCATTATCACTATGTAATTTTATCGTCGTAGAGGCTGTTTTTTAGAAAGATTTTGCTAATTTTGTGTTATTATAGGGTGTAATGTGCGTACGCGTGTGCGAGAGGTGTGTGAAATTGAGTGATATAAATAGCCCGACAGTAGGCTGATGGGGACTTGAATTACACCGAAACACAATAAGTACGACTACCCTATTTCGGACCTTAAAACTACTCGATAATGAAAATCATCACATTCGGAGAGATAATGCTCCGACTATCGCCCACAGGGTATCACAACCGCATAGTACAATGCGGAGGATTTGATGCTGTATATGGCGGAGGAGAGGCTAACGTAGCGGTGAGCCTGGCGAACTACTCGCACGAGGCATACTTCGTGAGCCGTCTGCCTCAACATGAAGTGGGTGAAGCTGCCGTTGCAGAGTTGCGTCGCAGAGGCGTAAAGACGGATTTTATTGTACGCGGGGGCGCGCGCGTGGGCATATACTACCTGGAAAGCGGCTCGGCAATGCGTCCAAGTAAGGTGATATATGACCGTGCAGGCTCAGCCATAGCAGAGGCTACGGAGGAGGATTTCGACTTCGAGAAGATAATGCAGGGAGCCGACTGGTTTCATTTCTCAGGAATAACACCTGCTCTATCGGATAGTTGCGCGCGACTGACACGTAAGGCGTGCCAGGCGGCAAAACGACACGGAGTAATGGTCTCGTGCGATTTAAACTACCGCAAAAAGCTATGGACACCCGACAGAGCACAAGCCGTAATGCGAGAGCTGATGCCGTATGTCGATGTCTGCATTGGCAACGAGGAGGATGCAGAGAAGTGTTTGGGCTACAAGCCTCAGGCGAACGTCGAGGCAGGAAAGACCGAAGCTGAGGGATACAAAGCAATATTTGAGAGTATGCATCGCGACTTTGGGTTTAAGTATGTGGCAACGACGCTGCGCGAGTCCTTCTCGGCAAGCCACAACGGCTGGAAAGCGATGCTCTACGATGGAGATCAATTCTACACATCGAAACGTTACGATATAGAGCCAATAGTGGATAGAGTGGGTGCAGGTGATGCCTTCAGCGGAGGTTTGATTCACGCTCTGCTGACAAAGGATTCACTGCAAGAGGCTTTGGAGTTCGCCGTAGCAGCATCGGCACTCAAACATACAATAAACGGAGATTTTAACCTTGTATCGGAGGCTGAGGTCGAGGCTTTAGCGGCAGGCGATGCGAGTGGTCGAGTACAAAGATAAAGCAACAGATATGGCAAAGTTCAGCAAAACAGCAGTGCTTACTGCAATGCAGACAACGGGAATGGTGCCCGTATACTATAACAGCTCAGCTGAAACAACAAAGGCTGTGATAAAGGCGTGTTATGAGGGTGGAGTACGGGTCTTTGAGTTTACCAACCGCGGCGACTTCGCTTTGGATGTATTCAAAGAGGCGATACTCTTCGCTCAAGCGGAGTGTGCAGATATGATTGTCGGTGTGGGCTCGATAGTAGATGCTCCGACAGCGGCTCTATTCATCTCTTACGGAGCAAACTTTGTCGTAGGCCCTTGTCTGAATGAGGAGGTGGCCAGGTTGTGTAACCGTCATCTTGTGCCATATATCCCAGGATGCGGCACAGTAACAGAGATAGGTCGGGCTAACGAGGCAGGATGCGACGTGGCGAAGATATTCCCTGCGGGATGTGTCGGTGGACCATCATTCATAAAGAATGTCAAAGCACCTATGCCATGGGCAAACATAATGGCAACGGGGGCCGTAGAACCAACAGAGGAGAACCTGAAGGCGTGGATGGAGGCTGGAGCGTTCTGCGTCGGCATGGGCTCAAAATTATTCCCTAAGGAGGCTATGGGCCAGGGACGCTGGGAGGTTGTAACAGAGTTATGCCGCTCAACATTGGAGATAATTGCTAAATACAAAAAATAGAGCGTATGGCACTAAACACTAACTCAAAAAACAGCTACTTCGCATCGCTATTTATGTGCGGATGCTTGTTCTTTATCTTCGGATTTGTGTCGTGGGTAAACTCAATACTTATCCCCTACTTCAAGGTGGCATGCGACCTCGACGGAGAGGTTTTGATATACTTGGTAGCCTTTGCATTCTACATAGCATACCTGGTAATGTCGATACCGGCTTCTATAATGCTCAACAAGATAGGTTTCAAACGAGGCGTGGAGGTCGGATTGTGGGTTATGGCACTTGGCGCACTGCTCTTTGTGCCGGCAGCTTTGACACGTACGTACGCTCTGTTCTTAGCGGGATTGTTCTCATTCGGTATCGGTTTGGCGATACTGCAAACGGCAGCAAACCCATTCGTGACGATTATTGGCCCGATAGAGAGTGCGGCACGCAGAATAAGCATAATGGGTATCTGCAATAAGTTTGCAGGTATAGTGTCGCCACTTATCTTCTCGGCTTTGGTGATTCGCGAGGCGGATAAGACGACAATGGAGTTGGTCAAAAACGGAGAGCTGACAGGTGCAGCCAAAGAGGCGGCTCTGGATGATATGATACTCAACGTCATACCGCCATATATTGCTTTGGCTGTTATACTCTTCATCTTCGGTATCGTATTCTATAAATCGTCAATACCCGATATTGACCCTAAGACTCTCAATAAAGCAGAAAAGGGCGAGGGAAGTGAAAGACGGAGTATCCTGGCCTATCCATATCTGATACTCGGTGCATTGGCTATGTTCTGCCACGTCGGCTCACAGGTTATCTCGGTAGATACAAGCATACGCTACGCCGAAAGTATGGGATGGTCGCTGGATGAGGCGAAGATATTGCCCTCGATGACGCTCGGATGTATCTTGGTGGGTTATCTGCTCGGAATAGTGCTTATACCTAAATACCTCAAACAGCAAAAGGCTCTGCTGATATGTACCTCGATGGGACTTGTGCTCTCGTTATGCGCGATACTTACAAGCGGGTGCGTAGAGGTGTTTGGTTATCAGGCAGATATATCACTGTGGTTTATCGTTCTCTTGGGTTTGCCTAACTCGCTCATCTTTGCCGGAATATGGCCACTTGCGATACGCAACCTGGGAAAGTACACCAACTTAGGCTCGTCGCTGCTGGTTATGGGATTGTGTGGAAACGCATTCCTGCCACTGATATATGGCTGGGTAGCTGAGGCCTACGGACTACGCATGGGTTATTGGGTATTGGTACCATGCTTCCTGTATCTGATATTCTACGCTTCGGTAGGACACAAAATAGAACACTGGACACCTCAACGCAAATAGGCTATGAAAAAGATTCTGATAAAGGGCGGAACAATACTCAGCGGAGGCGAGCAACGAGAAGCAGACATCTTGCTTGAGGGCGGTAAAATAGTGGCTATCGCAACGGAGATAGCGACGGAAGGTTGTAAAATCATTGATGCCACAGGACAATACGTATCGGCGGGATTTATCGACCTACATACTCACGGTGGCGGCGGTGCAGACTTTATGGATGGCAGAGTGGAGGACTACGCCACGGCATTGGCTACACACGCCAAGCATGGAACAACGTTACTCTACCCTACTACGCTATCGAGTACAACAGAGTCATTACATGAGGCGGTGGCAGCTTATAAAAAGGCTAAGCAGGCCTCACCCAAAGGGGCACAGATGGGAGGTCTACATTTAGAGGGACCATATTTCGCCTACGAGATGAAGGGAGCTCAAGACCCGCGTTATCTGCGTAACCCCGAGGCGGAGGAGTACTTAACACTACTCGATGAGGCCGATGGTGCGATAGCACGCTGGAGTTTAGCCCCAGAGTTGGAGGGAGCAGCCCAGATGGCAACAGAGCTACGCAAGAGAGGTATCGTGATGGCTATGGGACATACAAACGCAACGTTCGAGGAGTGCGAAAAGGCTTACGAGGCGGGATTTACCCACATGACACACTTCTTCTCGTGTATGAGTACCATAACACGCCGCAATGCTTACCGCTACGCCGGAGTGGTCGAATATGGATATTACAACGACGGAGTGACTTGTGAACTTATAGGCGACGGAATACACGTTCCACAGTCACTACTCAAGCTGATGTTTAAGGTAAAAGGGGCAGAACGTATCGCACTATGTACCGATTCGATGCGCGGTGCAGGTATGCCCGACGGAGTATATATGCTCGGAAGCCTTGCAGAGGGACAGGAGGTTGTAGTAGAGGATGGAGTGGCTAAGTTGATGGACCGCTCGGCTTTTGCGGGTAGCGTAGCTACGATGGATAGAGTTGTTCGTACGGTGTGGCGTCTGACGGAGCTTCCACTTGCAGAGATAGTCCGCTCGGCAACGCAGACTCCAGCGCGGATAATGGGCATAGCGGAGAAGAAAGGCTCGATAGAGGTGGGCAAGGATGCAGATATAGTGATATTTGATAAGGATGTAACAATACTGCACACCATAATTGGTGGCGAGGTGTTTTACCAAAAATAAGAGATACAATGTTAGTCAAGGAGTTTACAAAAGATAAGTTGCGGGTAGAGGTGTACTCCTCACGTCAAGCTATGGGCGAGGGTGCAGCGCGTGAGGCTGTGGCATACCTCAAGGAGTTGCTCGCAGAGCAGGAGCATGTGAACATAATCTTTGCCGCAGCACCATCGCAGAATGAGTTTTTGGCAGCTATGGCCTCGTCGGATGTGGATTGGTCAAGGGTAAATGCTTTCCACATGGACGAGTACATAGGGCTCGCAGAGGAGGCCCCACAGGGTTTTGGTAACTTTCTGCGTCGGGCAATATTTGACAAGGTACCACTGCGAAGTGTACATTACCTGAATGGTCAGATAGAGCCTTGCAAGGCGTGCGAAGAGTATACAAAGCTGCTCGAAGAGAATCCTGTCGATGTGGTATTTATGGGAATCGGCGAGAATGGCCATATAGCATTCAACGACCCACACGTAGCCGACTTTGAGGACAAGCAGGTGGTAAAGGTGGTAGATTTGGATGAGAAGTGTCGCCAGCAGCAGGTAAACGACGGATGTTTTGCCACAATAGAGGATGTACCAACACACGCAATGACACTCACCATCCCTGCGTTATATAGAGCAAAGAGGCTCTTCTGCGTAGTACCGGCAGCGACAAAGGCGTGGGCGGTAAACGAGACCGTCAGCGGAGAGATTTCGGAGCACTGCCCTGCATCTGTGATGCGTCGTCACGACAACGCAACACTATACATTGACAATGAAAGTTCGAAACTATTAAACTACTAAACTATGAAAAGATACTTATTGGCTATCGTAGCAGTATTCTTCGCGGCGAGTCTATGGGCTCAGCAGGTCGTGAAGATTGGAATCATCGGCTTGGATACATCACACTCGACAGCATTCACACAACTCATAAACGGAGGTAATGAGGAGTGGGCAGAGGGTTATCGAGTAGTGGCGGCTTATCCATACGGCTCGCAGGTGATAAAGTCGGCATACGAGAGAATACCCGAATACACCGAAAAGGTTAAGCAGTATGGAGTAGAGATTGTCGATTCGATAGACGAACTGCTTGAAAAGGTGGATTGCGTTTTGCTCGAAACAAATGACGGAAATCTGCATTTGGAGCAGGCAGAGAAGGTCTTTAAGTCGGGAAAACGCTGTTTTATCGACAAACCGCTGGCAGCGTCGCTCCCTCAGGCAATGGCTATTTATGAGTTGGCTGAGCGATACAATGCCAAGTTCTTCACATCATCTACACTGCGCTACACTCCACGTAACCAAGAGCTTCGTGCAGGCTCCGAGGGCAAAGTGAAGGGCGCAGATTGCTTCTCTCCACATACACAAGAGCCTACACATCCAGAGTATGGTTTCTACGGCATACACGGTATCGAGACTCTCTATACCGTAATGGGCAAGGGTTGTGTGGCTGTCAGCCGCATAGCAACCCAAAAGGACCACGTTGTTGTGGGCGAGTGGGAGGATGGCAGAATAGGTACTTTCCGAGCCTTCCTGGATGGTACACAGCTCTATGGCGGAACGGTATATACGGACAAGAATCAAGCTGTCGAGGCGGGTGGATACATCGGCTACAAGGACCTTCTAAAGGAGATTCTGCAATTCTTCCGCACAGGCAAAGAGCCTATCTCTCGCGAGGAGACTTTGGAGATATTTGCATTCATGCGTGCCGCAAACCTCAGTGGCGAGCGTGGCGGAGAGAGAGTGACAATAGAGGAGGCATATCGAAGTGCAGAAAAGGAGGCGAAGAAGCTTCTCAAACAGTTTAAATAGGCAATTATGAAAGGTGTGGTAAAATATCTGCTCATAGTGGCAGGGCTGGTAACGTTTGCAAGTTGTGCAACAACGAAGCATAGCAGCCAAACACCCGAAAATCGTATTGTGGTTCTGGACCCTGGGCATTTCCACGCAGGTCTGTTGCAGATGCACCGAATAGAGGGCATGTGCGACACGGTAGCGGTATATGCTCCACGCGAGGGACAGGAGCTGGGTGGTTATCTCTACAATATCAACTACTACAACAACCGCAAGCACAACCCGACGAGCTGGGTCGTGGAGAAGTACGTAGGAGAGGACTATCTGGAGCGTATGATTGCCGAGCGCAAGGGAAATACGGTCGTGCTGGCAGGAAACAACCAGAAAAAGACTCGTTACATATATGAGGCGATCAAAGCGGGGTTCAACGTGCTGGCAGACAAGCCTATGGCCATCACAGCCGAGGATTTCAACTTGCTTGAACAAGCATATCGATTGGCAGAGAAAAAGGGATTGATTCTCTATGAATTGATGACCGAGCGATACGATATATACAACATCGTAGAGAAGGAACTGCTACACAACAAAGACGTTTTTGGCGAGTTGGAGCAGGGAACAGCCGACAAGCCAGCGGTATATATGGAGAGTGTGCATTACTTCTGCCGTATATCATCGAGCGGAAAGGCCTCGGAAAGACCAATGTGGTATTATGATGTAGCACAGCAGGGCGAGGGTATAGCCGATGTGACAACGCACCTTATAGACTTGGTGCAATGGAGTTGCTTCCCGGAAAAGAGCATCAACTATAAGCGCGACGTAGTGCTGACAGATGCTACGCACTACCCTACGCTCATCACGCTTGATGAGTACAAGCAATCTACACGTGCTGAAGGCTTCCCAGACTATTTGCAAAAGGATGTTCGTAACGGAGTGCTGGAGGTGATGGCAAACGGAACACTCAACTTTGAGATGAAGGGGGTAAACGTCGGCATAAAGGTTATATGGGACTACCTGACACCAAAGGGTGGCGGAAACACCTCGACCTCGATAAAGCAGGGTACCCGCTCACGAATCGAAATAGTGCAGAACGCCGAGACGGGCTTCAAGAAGGAGTTTTTTGTGGTGAAGGCTGAGGGTGTAGACGCGGCGGAGTTTGACTCAGCAATAAAGAGTGCCATAGCAGAGCTGAACGGAGAACAACCATACATAACACTCACCACAGAGGGAGAGGGTCGTTACCGATTGGAGTTCTCAAAGGAGAGCAAGAGCAGCCACGAGAATCACTTTGGGCTGGTGGCGCAGAGCTATTTCCGTTATATGGAGGCCGGAGAGGCTCCTGCATGGGAGAGAGAGAATGCCTTGTCGAAGTATTGGATAACAACGCAGGGTGTAGAGCGAGCAAAGAGCAAAGAGTAGTTAGCAGATGGAGCAGAGCGTAGAATATATAGCTAAGCAGAGGGCATTCTATGCCTTAGTGCCCAATATTATGGGGACACGCTTTGAGATAATATTCTACGGGAAATCCGAAGACGAGGCTAAAGAGCTTTGGGATGGCATAGCCCACAAATTGGAGTTATGGCACACAATGCTCAATCGTTTTGACACGCAAAGCGAGGTGGGACGGATAAACAGCCTCAAGGATACTCTGCCACACACGATAAGCCCTGAGTTGGAGCAGATACTGACGATATGCCGAAGATATTGGGAGCAGACCGAACAGCTGTTCGATATAACACGCCACGATATGAGCCTGATAGAGTTTGGCGGGGGAGTGCTACGAAAAAAGAGTGAAGAGATTGTACTCGACTTCGGAGGTTTTGCCAAAGGGTATGCCCTGCAACAGATTGGGCTAATGCTAAAGGTCGAGGGGATAGGGCGAGCGATAGTGGACTTTGGCGGAAGTACTATAATGGCAATAAATGCCGAGGCAGAGGATGATGGGTGGCAGATAGCACTACGCTCACCATACGACGGGATGGAGTTAGAGATAGTGACGGTGCGAAACAACACTCTCTCCACATCGGGTAACACGCCTTCGTACAGCGGACATATCATAAATCCGCAGACCAGCGTGGGTATTGAGCAGAGGCGCATGTGTGCCGTCATAGCAGAGGATGCTTTGGACGCTGAGGTGCTGAGTACAACGCTGATGATTGCCACAGAGCAGCAACGGGAGAGGATTCTCAAGGGATTTGAAAATGTAAAAGCTAAAAGATATAATCTTTAGGGATGGAAGAGAACAAGAAGATAGAGCGAGAGGTATCGCGACGCGAGTTCATAAAGGAGCTTGGGTACCTGGCAGGAGGAGCTTTGCTGCTCTCGATGCCATGGCTAAAGTCGCAGACACCGGAGAAACTGAGTGAGATAAAGAGACAGGGCACTTGTGCTCGTGTAGCACTTATCGGCTGCGGCTCACGTGGTCAATATCATCTGCACAACCTGAAAGCGATACCTCATGCCGAGGTAGTAGCACTATGCGATGACTACGAGCCAAATCTGAAGGCGGCAGCGGAGATATTCCCCTCGGCACGACAATATAGCGACTATAGCTCATTGCTCGAGGCAAGCGATGTGGATGGCGTGATAATAGCCACACCGCTCAACCTGCACGCACCGATGACACTCGACGCATTGGCTGCCGGAAAGCACGTCTTCTGCGAGAAGGCAATGGCACGCACGATGAGCGAGTGTAGAGCCGTCTACGAGGCTTACAAGCGTTCGGATAAAGCTCTATATTTCTGTATGCAGCGAATGTATGACCCAAAGTACATAAAGGGTATGGAGCAGGTACATTCGGGACTCATAGGCGAGATAGTGGGGCTGCGTTGCCACTGGTTCCGCAATGCCGACTGGCGCAGAAAGGTTCCATCGCCAGAGTTGGAGCGCAGGATAAATTGGCGACTGTATCGTGAGTCGTCAGGAGGTTTGATGACCGAGTTGGCGTGTCATCAGCTGGAGGTCTGCAACTGGGCAATGGGACGAATGCCTGAGACGATAATGGGTATGGGTGATATAGTTTTCTGGAAGGATGGCAGAGAGGTCTACGACAATGTAAACGTAATATATCGCTACTCTAATGGCGTAAAGATAAATTACGAATCGCTCATATCGAACAAGTACAACGGAATGGAGGACCAGATACTCGGACACAAGGGTACGGTCGATATGACAAAGGGTATATACTATTTGGAGGAGGATAACCAGCTGTCGGGCATCCGACAACTGCTACGCGAGGGCAAAGAGAAGACACTCGGAGCGATACCTACGGCAGGACCAAGTTGGAGACCCGAGACACGCAAAGATTATGTGCCACACACGTTGGTAGCAGGAGAGGTGAGCGTCAATAGCGGTCAGAGCACCGTGGGAGCCGATAACGACGGCTCGGATGTGATACTCTCAGCGTTCTGTCAGTCGTGCATAACGGGCGAAAAGGCAGAGAATGTGGTAGAGGAGGCATATTGCTCGACGCTGCTCTGCTTGCTGGCAAACCAGGCTATGGATGAGAAGCGAATAATAACATTCCCTGATGAGTATAAAATACCTTATATGAAGTTTTAGCTATGGATAAAAATAAGGTAATAGCGGTAATAACACTCGCTGATGTAATTAGAGAGGTGGCGGTATTTGGTGCGTGTTTAATAATAGCTATCGCACTCAACGCCTATGCAATAGTTCACTACCAGACCGAGTGGAGCGAGCTCTACACAGAGTTTGGCTTTGTTTTGACCTTGGCACTGATACTCTACGTAGCGCGCTGCGTGGTGAAGGCTCTGATATTGGTTTTGTGGAAGTGCGTAAAGCTGCTGCGCAGAAAGATGAAGAGATAACAAACTAAAAACTACACGATATGCTAACAAGAAAAGACTTTTTGAAACAGACTTTGGCAGGTGCGGCGGCACTCTCGTTGGGTGGTGTTGCATCGTCGTTTGCAGCCTCGCCACTGGGTAAGGTGCTGGGAACAAATGACCGCATACGCATCGGTATAATCGGAGTGAACTCGCGTGGACGAGGCATAGCAAAGGGGTTATGTAAGTTACCCGACTGTGAGATAACTTACGTCTGCGACGTAGATGAGCGCGCGATAACACGCTGCCAAAACAGCATCCAGAAGATTACGGGCAAAGCCCCAAAGGGCGAGCGCGACTTGCGTGTATTGCTTGAAAAGCCGGATGTGGATGCTGTGGTGATAGCTATGCCGGACCACTGGCACGCACCAGCGGCTATAATGGCTATGCAGGCAGGAAAACATGTCTACTTAGAGAAGCCAACGAGCCACAACCCTGCCGAGAATGATATGTTGGTACGCACAGCTCTCAAGACAGGAGCGGTGGTGCAGGTGGGTAATCAGCGACGTTCGTGGCCCAATGTGCAGAAGGCGATAGCTGAATTGCACGCAGGAGAGATAGGCAAGGTACGCTATGCGAAGTCGTGGTATGTCAATGCACGCCCATCAATAGGCATAGGTAAGGAGGTAGAGGTGCCTGAATGGTTGGATTGGGAGTTGTGGCAGGGCCCTGCTCCACGTCGCCCATACAAGGATAATATCGTACACTACAACTGGCACTGGTTCTGGCACTGGGGAACAGGCGAGGCCCTCAACAACGGAACGCACTTTGTAGATTTGTTGCGTTGGGGATTGAAGGTTAATTACCCTACCAAAGTCGATTCGATAGGTGGTCGCTACTACTACCAGGATGATTGGGAGGCACCCGACACACAGCTCATAACATATCAGTTTGGCGACGAGGCATCGTGCTCGTGGGAGGGTCGCAGCTGTAACTCACAGCCTGTGGATAACCAGGGCTTAGGCGTGGCGTTCTACGGCGAGAAAGGCACACTCTACCTCTCGGGTGGTAACGACTACAAGATTTGCGATATGAAGGGTAAGGTCATCAAGGATGTGAAGAGCGATTTGCAGTTCGAGGAGGGCAACCTCTTGAATCCATCGGAGGCACTCGACGTATTCCACTTCCGCAACTGGTTTGACGCTATACGCAAGGGTACGAAGCTCAACTCCGACATCGTGGAGGCTTGTATGAGTACTCAGTTGGTGCAGTATGGTAACATAGCACAGCGTGTGGGACACTCATTGGAGATTGACCCTGTGAGCGGTCGCATCCTCAACGCAGACAAGGAGATAAATCGTCTGTGGGGACGTAAGTATGAAAAGGGCTGGGAGCCGAAACTGTAAACAGAATTCAAAATTCAAGCTACGCAATTCAAAATTCAAAATTGAGAAAATACCTTCTTAGTAGTGCGGGTAACCGATTGGTTACCCGCATTGCTTTTGGGAGAGGCGTGTATAGAGGGAGTTTAAGGAAGTTAGGGAAGATAGGGAGACTAAAGGTTAATTAAGGGATACTAATGTTTGCGGTAGAAATTTTGAATTGAGAAAAAGATTTGTTATATTTGTAGTACTGAAGTAGTACTTTGGCAGAGATGAATTTGTGGATAATGATTAAATGGATTGCCTATGAAGCATAGCGTATAACGAAGTACGCACATTTTAGACATATCGAAAAAGCGTTTTAGCTTTATTCTGCATTCCCAAAAGTTTGGCGACTATAAAAGGAAAATCTGCAAGGATATTGCAAAAAATGCTCACGCTAGTCGGCGTGGGCTTTTGGTTATTCTGCAGATTGGGTTACGCCAAACACCCTGGGAAGCGAATACACTAAAAGTGCCGCGCTTTTTTGTGCGTTCTTTTAAGTAATAACTAAGGCATTGAATTGAGCATAAAAAATAATAATATTAATTATGAAAAGAATACTATTGGTGCTTGCAACGCTATTTGTATATACTTATCAAGCACAGGGTCAAGAAATACGCGAAATAAAAGAGGAAGTTGAAAGTCCTACGATTTGTCTGTTGGGTTATCTGTATGTATTCCCAGAGGACTTAGGTTGGTTTGATCATTTTCCAGCTGACGTCATAATTTCTATAAATAAAGTTGGCACATACGGACGTAAAAATTGGCGTCTCCCAACGTGGACGGAATTACAGCTACTTTATAACAATAAAGACAAAACCAATGTAGAGAGCACCACCAGTTATATGTACGATAAAAACGGACGGGTATATTACGAAGAGGACGATGATCATTATCCATTTCAAAATTACGGCGGCGAAAATTGTAGAATTCGTTTAGTATCGACTGATTGATGTAGAAGAAGTATCTAGAGGCATTAGGAATTATCACAAGTTTAATACATAAAATTTAAATAAAATTATGAAGAAGTTAATATGTATCACTATGCTGTTATTTGGATTTGTCGGCATAGCATCTGCTCAAAATGTTGTAATACAGACAAATAATACGGATTCAAAATCGAGCACGACGCAAACAACCGGGAATGAGTACTTTATCAATGGCATATCAACTGCACAAGATATTGGCGGAGTGGATGCAGAAATTATAAACACAGGAAAGTGGGATAGTTATTATTGTGATTATTACCATAAAATTAAATTTACAAATTACCACGAATTCACAGTTACAGTTCTATTCGAGATAGGAATATCTAAAGTACCTGGCACAATAACAATCCCTGCCAAAACAGCTAAAACTGCTCCTAACGAATACCTCATAGGCAAAGATGACCGCAGAATAGTTATGATTGTTCGTAAATTGTGATATAGAATTATGGTATTGTCTATAACTGTAAAAAGGTCCCAAAAGATTTTTCAAATCCTATGGGACCTTTGTGTATTGTTAAGTGTGGGTGATGAAGCAACTATCGGTAGAGGGTATTTGCGATGCCCCATTCAAGGCCGCGGAGTTCGGCGAGGCCACGTAGGCGGCCGTAGAGGGAGTAGCCGGGGTTGGAGCTACGGCATAGGTCATCGCACATCTGGTGGCCGTGGTCAGGGCGGACAGGGATAGAACGCTGCTCACGTTGCTCGACCTCAAGCAGTGCACGCATCATATCGTACATAGGGACATTGCCCTCAAGATGGTTTGCCTCATAAAAATCGCCATCGGCATTACGCTCGGTGCTACGCAGATGAACAAAGCCTACCCTACTGCCAAACTCTCGCATCATAGCAGGGCAATCGTTATCACCTCTCACTCCAAACGAGCCTGTGCAGAGGCAAAGTCCATTTGATTTATTAGGGACAGCCTCGACCAAACGACGGAAATCGTCCGCCGTAGAGAGGATGCGTGGCAAGCCCAAGATAGGATATGGAGGGTCGTCGGGGTGGATGACCATCTGCGAGCCTACCTCATCGCACACAGGGCATACCTGTTGCAAGAAGTATATCAAATTGCGACGCAGCTGCTCGGCATCAATATCGCGGTAGCGGTCAAGTTCCGCACGGAACTGCTCTAACGTAAAGCTCTCCTCGGAGCCCGGCAGGCCGGCGATCATATTACGCACCAAAAGAGCCTTATCCTCGTCGGTCATCTCGGCAAAACGAGCTTTGGCACGTGCCTGCTCCTCGGCACTATACTCCGCCTCGGCACCCTCACGCTGCAAGATATAGAGGTCGAAAGCCACGAAAGCAGCACGCTCAAAACGCAAGGCACGTGAGCCATCCTCCAACTCATATTGCAGGTTGGTGCGTGTCCAGTCCAAAACGGGCATAAAGTTATAGGTGATGCAGTGGATACCGCACTCGGCAAGATTGCGGATAGATTGCTTATAGGCGTCGATATAACGCTCGAAATCGCCTGTCTGGGTCTTGATATGTTCGTGGACAGGGACACTCTCGACAACGCTCCACCTAAGTCCCGCAGCGGCAATAATCTGCTGACGGCGACGAATCTCCTCGACCGTCCACACCTCGCCATTGGGGATGTGGTGCAGGGCGTGAACGATATCGGTAGCACCCGCCTGGCGGATATCGGAGAGTTTGACGGGGTCGGCAGGGCCATACCACCGCCACGACTGAGTCATAAGATACATCATTCTTTCTATTTAAGGTTATTATATCGAGAAGGCATCGAAGCCACCATCGACAACAGCGACAGTGCCCGTAACGGCCTTAGAAGCATCGGAAGCCAACCATTGAAGCGTACCCAACAGCTCCTCGGGCTCCAAGAAACGACCAAAAGGCGTATGAGCCAAGATAGTGTGAGAACGTGCAGTGAGCGAGCCATCGGGGTTGGTCAGCAGAGTGCGGTTCTGATTAGTCAGCAAAAAACCCGGAGCGATAGCATTGACACGCAAGCCGGCACCGAACTTCTGAGCAAGCTCGGCACAAAGGTATTTGGTCCAATTGACAACAGCCGCCTTAGCCACACCATAGCCTGCAACACGCGTCAGAGGTCGCAGAGCACTCTCGCTGGCGAAGTTGATGATAGAGCCCGACCGCTGCTCAGCCATAGCACGGGCGAAGACCATAGTAGGGAGGATAGTGCCGTAGAGGTTCAAATCGGTGCAGAACTTAACAGCATCGACATCCAAATCGAAGATGGTCTGCTCGGGTGAGACGGTAGCACGTGGCATATTACCTCCGGCAGCGTTCAGCAGCACATCAATCCTGCCATAGCGAGCCATAATATCGGCATAGTTCTGCTCCAAGATAGCCTTATCCATAACGTCCGTCGCAAGGAAACAAGCCTCGCCACCCGCAGCCTCAATATTGGCAATCAGCTCCTCGGCAATGGGGCGTGTACGCTCCAAATCGAGCATAACGACCTTAGCACCCTGCTCGGCAAAGTGGCCCACGATAGTAGAGCCCAACACACCGCAAGCACCTGTCATCACGACAACACGTCCCTCGACACTAAATAGATTTTTCATAGTTTTTGCTCTTTTGCACAAATATAGTAAAATTTTGGAAGATAGCGACGGCGGATTGCGTGCTTTAAGAAAAATATTTATCTTTGTAGAAAGATTTTGTGATATGGAAAGGGCAAGAATTACAGCACCGCAAGTAGGCGGCTGGGAGGATATAGAGAGGTTCGCAAAGGGCGAGGTCGGCGTAGTGAATTGGGAGGAATACCCTTTCAAGCCACGCACAACATTTGCCATAGCCCACACAGATAAGGCTCTACTTCTGCGTTTCGATGTAGACGAAGAGCACGTCATAGGTCTCTGCACAGAGTTGCACGGGGCGGTATATAAGGATAGCTGTGTGGAGTTTTTCGTGCGTGAGCCACAGGCAGAGCACTACTATAACTTTGAGATGAATTGCATAGGAACAATACTCGCAGCGCGCCGTCTCTCCCGAAGCGAGAAAGAGTATCTGTCGGCAGAGATGATGCAGAAGGTGGTGTTGCGCACGTCGCTACCCACAGGAGTACCTTTCAAGGGGAGTGGCTGTTGGAGCATAGAGGCTCAGATACCATTCGAGGTAATCGGCATTGAGGGTGTACCGACACTGCTGGAGGGAAATTTCTACAAGTGTGGTGACCTCACACCCATACCGCACTATGTGAGTTGGTCGCCGATAGCGACTCCTTCGCCCGACTTCCACCGTCCGGAGTTTTTTGGAAAGATAATATTAGAATAAAAAACATCAGCCTAAACGGCTGATGTTTTTGTTATAAAAGAGTTAGTAAACAGTTATATCACTACCTTATACTACCGGTTAAGATCCATATCTTCTGCCCTATCTAATACTTTCTTCTCGAACGATTCACGCTTTCTGTCTAATCGTTCCAACTGCTTGCGTAAATCTGTTGTCTTCTCTGATTTCATCCACTCTTCCAATTCGTTTTCTCTATAATCTGACTCCACAAACCACTCCTCAAAATCATTATCATCAAGTTCAAGAGCCCATTTCATATACTCAATCTGAAATTCTAACATTTCAATTTGCATTTCAAGAGTCTTTTCAGCCATATTAATTTTCATAGCGGTTGCCTTATCTGGCATAGATAATTGCTTCTCCTCCGCCTGATTATCATCCGTTCCACAAGATGAAAATACTAAAGCCACGCAAACAATAGACAAACTTGTAAAAATCTTTTTCATACATTTATAGTTTAAGGTTAAACAATGAACAAAGATAATAATTTTGTCTGATTAAAGCAATACTAAACATAGAAACCGACAAGAGCTTTTGGAGGCTTTTTGGAAAGATAAAGTTGCTATAAAACAAAAAACACTGCCTTGCAACCGAAGGCAGTGTTTTTGTCTATCTTACAATGCATTAATCTACGGCATCTTCCATAAAATCGGCGTATATGCGAAGAAGGTCGGCACCAAATCCGACAGCGGCACTTGTGATTTCCTCCTCATCCCAGCCATAATCATCGAAATCTTCGTCGTCCATCTCATCAAGAAGCTCATCTATCGCCTCATCATCAAATGTGTCATCGGAGAAATACTCAGCACATCGCTTTGCAAATTTGGACTTCAGGCGATGAACAGACTTTTTAGCCGTGACAATATCTCGCTTCACGTCCTTGAAATCATCTTGGTAAGAGTGCTTGACATCAGACTCTATGTAGTCGAGTTGCTGCAAAATGTGCTCAAGCTCATAAGGCTCCAAACTCAACAGAAACTCGTACAACTCCTCCTCAGCCTCAAGTGTGGCGAGCTCAGAGTCTAAAGTATTGAGTTGCGAGTGGTAAAAATCATCCATCTTGGAACGTGTCTGCTGCTCAACAGTACACGAACTCATCACAACAAAAGTAGAAAGTAAGATAATGATAGAAAGAGTCTTCTTCATAAAATAGTGGTTTAAGCAGTGATATCTGCAAAGATAACGATAAAATCAATACAATATTATGTAAGACAATTAAAGAAAAAGCTGTCGCAACAGATAACGTTGGACAGCCTCAATATTCTAAAATCGGAATAGACTAAAGGTCGCAAGATTATTCAAAATCCTCCTCCCACTCCTCCATGAGTTCTTCTGCATCAAACTCAATTTTGCTCTCTTTCTTATAGTACTTCTTCTTGAAATCCTTAGCATCATCGTTGATATTCTTAATTTCGCGCTCAAGCTCCTGAAGCTCGTCACGATACTCCTTATCAATCTCCTTCTGCCACTTGTCCTGATTCTTCACGTACTCCTTAACTTCGTCCTTGTCAAGCTCAGAAAGATACTCCCACTTCTCAGCCTCCAGCTCTGCCAACTCAAGAGAAAGTTCATGGAAACGAACTTGAAGCTCTTTTTCCTCATCCATAAAGCCCTTTACCTTACTCTCAACGCCGCAAGATGTGAAAGCAAATGCTACACCAGCAACTGCCAAAATAGTAAAAATCTTCTTCATAATTCAGTATGTTTAATGGTTAATAAAATATCGCAACTAATACAAAGCTAAGTAAAATTTTACAATATACAAAAAAAAGCCCCGCATTTTTATTATGCGGGGGCTATGAGATATTCTCCGAAAAGGGGGCTTAGAGCACCTTAGTATCGAACAAAATCTGGTTTACCTTACGTACAGCAGCAGCCGAAGCCTCGAACTGTGCCTGCTCGTCCTTAGTAAGCTCAATCTTCACAATCTTCTCGATACCCTTACGACCAATAACGGCTGGAACACCAATCATAATATCCTGCTGGCCATACTCACCCTCAAGGTAGCAACCGCAAGGGATAACACGCTTTTGGTCACCCAAGATAGCCTCAACCATAGATGCAGCAGCAGCACCCGGAGCATACCAAGCCGATGTACCCAGCAAACCTGTCAAGGTAGCACCACCAACCATAGTGTCGGCAGCAACCTGCTGAAGCTTCTTCTTTGAGAGGAACTGAGTAGCAGGAACACCCTTGATAGATGCCTTAGAGATAAGAGGAATCATTGTTGTATCGCCGTGACCACCGATAACCATACCCTCGATGTCGTGGATATTGGCATTAGCAGCCTTAGCCAAGTAGCAGCGGAAACGTGAAGAGTCCAATGCACCACCCATACCGATAACACGGTTCTTTGGAAGACCGGTAGACTTCAAAGTAAGGTAAGCCATAGTATCCATAGGGTTACTTACGATGATGAAGATAGCACGTGGAGAGTGTGCCAAAGCCTGTGATACAACGCTCTGAACAATCTTAGCGTTGGTACCGATAAGCTCCTCACGAGTCATACCCGGCTTACGAGGAATACCCGATGTAACAACGATAACGTCAGAGTTTGCAGTCTGCTTATAGTCGTTAGTGCAGCCGATAAGTTTACTCTTTGAGTCGGTAGTAGCTGATGCCTGGTACATATCGAGCATCTTACCCTCTGAAAGACCCTCCTTAATATCAATCAATACAATCTGGTCTGCTACGTTGCGAGCAGCCAATACGTTAGCACAGGTAGCACCTACCATACCTGCACCGATAACGGTTACTTTTGACATAGTGTTTGCTATAATTTTAAATGTTATACTTCCTATCCGATAAGAGCCTCATAAGCCGCTGCGTCCAACAGAGCGTCATAGTCGGCAGGGTTGTTCATCTTAACCTTAATCATCCAACCCTCACCATAAGGGTCAGAGTTTACCAATGCAGGGTCAGCATCAACAGCCTCGTTGAACTCCAAAATCTCGCCACCAACAGGCAAGAATGCATCGCTAACAGTCTTTACAGCCTCGATAGAGCCGAAAACCTCACCTGCTGCCAAAGTCTCGCCTACGGTTGGAACATCAACAAAAACGATGTCACCCAACTGGCTCTGTGCAAAATCGGTGATACCTACATAGGCAATATCACCCTCGACGCGACACCACTCGTGGTCGCTCGAATACTTCAAATTTGAAGGTACGTTCATAATCTAAAAGTTATTGTGTTTCTAAAAATCTATCTGCAACAAAGGCGTAACCACAGCCAAACGCCCACTATACAGGAGCAGTCAAAGCACACTACTCACTATAATCATACAAATATAGAGGATTTTTCAGAAAAACGCAACTATATGTTAATTTTTTAACACAAATTCTATCTCGCGAAAGGCATAGCTGCACTTTTCGCCACCTGCCTGCTCAACAATCAGCCTGCCCGACGGCTCAACACCTAAAATCCTACACTCAAGAGGTGAGCCATCGGCAAGGGAGTAAGTATGCCACTCTTCGAGGCGGTAAAGCAGGGCGTGATACTCCTCACGGAGCTGCTCATATTCGCCTCTGCGGAGCTGCTCATAACGCTCCATCAACCGCCCGACAAGGGTATCAAGTACCTCGGCGGTGTCAAACTCTTGGCCACACTCCTGCGCCATAGAGGTAGGGTTAGGCAGGGAGGAATCAAATTCCAGCTGATTGACATTGAGCCCTATGCCGACAACGGTACGGGCAATAACTCCACCCTGCAACTTCTGCTCCAAAAGGATGCCGACAATCTTTTTATCGCCGACATAAATATCGTTGGTCCACTTGATTCGTGGCGAGATGCCATAAACTCGCAGAGTATCGACCAAAGCCAAAGCTACCGCCTGCGAGATAAGAAACTGGCGGTTGATAGGCAGGAACGTCGGCTCCAAGACAAGCGAGAAGGTGAGATTTTCGCCCTCGCCACCCAGCCAGGTATGACCTCGCTGACCTCTGCCCGCAGTTTGTCGGCGAGCAAGCACAACATCGCCCTCGCAGTAGGAAGCAGAGAAAGCCTCATCGTTAGTTGAAGGGAGTATATCGAAGTGGTAAATCATTGTCTACAAGGGATTTTCTGCCATATAACGCCACAGCGGAGCAGAATGTAGGCACTGCATAATCTCGTCCTCGGAGAGTAGCTCCTCGACCTGCTCACGGCTCATAAGGTGTACGCGAATATCCTCGCTCGGCTCAGGTTGCTGCTCGGCAATGGGCTCTACACCGACAGCCAAGAAGGTGTATACGCGATTAGTGTGGTTGGCTGGGTTGGGCGAGGTGGTCATAAAGGCACGCCACTCGCCTCCACCGTAGCCACTCTCCTCCAAAAGTTCACGCTGTGCCGCCTCCAGAGGGCTCTCGCCCTGCTCGACAACGCCGGCGACCAACTCAAAGCGGGTGTCGCCCAAAGCGTGGCGATACTGGCTAATCATAACGAACTCGCCCTCGCGTGTCAGGGCAATGACGTTTACCCAATCGGGGAACTCAAAGATATACCACGCAGGGATAACAACTCCCGAAGGGGTCTGGACACGCTCACGTCGAACGGTAAACCAGGGCTCGTGAGAGAGGTATTCGCTCTCAAGAACCTTAAAGGGGCGATTTTGGGGTTTTTGCATAAACTACACCTATTACTTTTCACAAAGGTAAGAAAAAATTAGAAATGAGTAAATAGTAATGAGTAATTGATTTTTGGGGAGGTTAGGGAGGTTAGGGATACTAAAGGATATTAAAGTCGCAATAGAAAAGCAACCATTTAGTTGTTAGTTTTTAGTTTTTAGCTTTCAGTTTTCAGGTAGGTATTTTGGTCTTTTTGTAGAAATTTATAGCCATTTTACCCCCCCCCGCAAAATACCAACAAAATATTTGCATTATTGATTGCTGTTTTATAACTTGCGAATGGAAAGATAAGACTCTTTCGCAAAACATATATTACGTGTATTATTTATTAATTTAAAACTTTAACCACTATGAAAAATTTATTTTTAGCATTACTCGCTATGGTAGCTTTCGTAGCGTGTGAGAAGGATGAAGAAAAGGGAGGATTTGTAATTCCGGACAACCCTGATATTGAGCCAGGAGTAGCCGAGAATATTTCGGAATATGAGTTGGCGTTTGACGAGGAGGGTATATGTTACAGCAAGAAAAACGACGGCATAACAGAGGCGGAGTTCCAGACAATGGTTTTTGGCTACGGATGGAAAGAGGTTACCTCAAACAGAGTGTTGGAGAATGGTAACCTTGTAGCAGAAGACTATGTAGGAGAGTATATTGGTGTGAGCAGGCACCACATAGCATTTGATAGCGAGGGTGTAACAACAGAGTATTTCCGCACGGGAGCTTTTGCACCGGAGGAGGACAAATGGTTCAAGGTACGCAGTTACAGATATGATGGAGCACAGATGTTTTTGGAGGGAGCAACACAAGCCACAACAGGGGCATCATACTATTACATGGTACTGGAGGTAACAGAGAATAATATGGTCTGTCTGAAGCTGCGTGAGGTGCCTCGAGAGGCAAACGACTGGAAGTATATCTATACGCTCAACATATACAAGAAGATGAGTGCCGAGGAGCTTGCAGAGTATCAGCAGACATATACTCGCGAAGAGAAGTAGGTAAGAGAATTGAGGGCGCAGAAGCCCGAAGCAAAGAAAATGGGGGCTTTCCAACAAGTTTGGAGGCCCCTGTTTGGTAGAAAATTCGTATAACAAGAGCTATTTTGAAGGCTGCGAGTAAGCGAGAGCAGAGTCAAGCTCGCTTGAACTATGCCGAGCGAGAGCTGACAAGGGAAGAATAACATAATTCTTTCCAAGCTGCTCGCAGAGCGAAAAAGCGGAGTTTACCGAACGTAAATGAGCATTTTTCGGGCAAGGCAGATGCCGAAAGAGCCTTGTTAGACGGATTTTTTATATATTTGCACCAAAGAAATAGTTAGGATTATGAAAGTATATAAGTTTGGTGGTGCGTCGGTGCGCAATGCCGAGGGTGTGCGTAACCTGCAACATATAGTTGAGGGCGAGGAGAACCTCTTTATAGTAGTGTCGGCGATGGGTAAGACAACAAATGCGTTGGAGAGAGTTTTCACACATCTGCAAAAAGCAGAAAAGGCTGAGGCTCACGCCGAGATTGACGCATTGGTGGCATATCACTACGATATAATAAACCCGCTATGGGGCGAGGAGCACCCGATAGAGGAGGTAGACGCACTATTCGCAGAACTGCGTGAGATAGTGGATAAGACCGTTTATCGCTCGCAGGATGCGGAGCTATGGTATGACCGCGTGGTGGCATACGGAGAGTTGATATCGACAACAATAATATCGAAATACCTCAAGCACAGCGGAATACGTAACCGCTGGATAGATATGCGGGAGTGCTTCGTAACATCGGCTCGACACAAGGACGCAAACGTTGATATCAAAGCCTCGAAGCTCAAGTTGCGTGCGGCATTGGAGAATACGGGCGTTACGGTCTTCGTAGGTCAGGGATTCATCGGTGCGACACCTGACGGCGAGGTAACAACACTCGGCCGCGAGGGCTCGGACTACTCGGCAGCCGTAGTGGCTAACATTATGCAGGCGGAGTCGATGTCGGTATGGAAGGATGTGGATGGCGTACTCAACGCAGACCCAAAGCTTTTCAAGGATGCTGTAAAGATTGACTCGCTGAACTATCTCGACACGATAGAGTTGGCATACAGCGGTGCTCAAATCATACACCCAAAGACCATAAAGCCTCTGCAGAACAAGAATATACCGCTCTACGTGCGACCTTTTGGCGACAAGACAAAGCCCGGAACGGTAATCAATGGCGAGGCGGAGCGTGTGAAGCTGCCAATAATGATTTACAAGCGTCAGCAGGTGTTCCTGATAATACGAGCAAAAGACTTCTCGTTTGTGATGGAGGAGAAGTTTGGCGAGGTATTCTCGTTGCTGGAGCGTTACCGCATAAAGACACATCTGATACACAACTCGGCAGTCGATTTGGGTCTATGCGTAGATGCTTCGTGGCATATAGAGGAGCTGCAGAAAGCACTCGAAGAGGAGGATTTCGAGGTGGAGCGTTACGATGACGTGGCACTGCTTACGATACGTAACTACACCGACGAGCTATACAGCAAATACATCAAACGTCACAACCATATCGTGCGACAAGTAAATCCTGAGTCGGTGAGAGTGGTGATGCACGATGGAGAGCTGGTATAAATTAGCAATTAGTAATTAGCAATTAGTAATGAGTAATTAGTAATTGAGTTTTTGGGGAGATTAGGGAGGTGAGAGAAGAAAATAAGAGAAAATTTTTGAATTTTGAAATTCATTTCGTACCTTTGCCCGACATTCCCAGAAGTAGGGATGCGTTTATTATTAACTAATTAAAAATTTTATAGCAAATGGCTGTTAAAATTCGTTTGGCACGTCACGGTAAGAAGGGTGCTCCTTTTTATCACATCGTTGCCGCAGATAGCAGAGCGCCACGTGATGGTAAGTTTATCGAGAAATTGGGTACTTACAACCCTACCACGAATCCTGCTACAATTGATTTGAAGTTCGATAGAGCTTTGGATTGGTTACTTAAGGGCGCACAACCTACCGATACTTGTCGAGCAATTCTCTCGTACAAGGGCGTATTATACAAGAAGCACCTGTTGGGTGGTGTAGCTAAGGGCGCTTTCTCTGAGAGCGACGCTGAGGCTAAGTTCAACAAGTGGCTTGGTGAGAAGGAGGGTAAGATTGCCGCTAAGGTGAACAAGCTCTCTACTGATGCAAAGGCTGCTCAGAAGGCTGCTTTGGCTCAGGAGACCAAGGTGAAGGAGGAGCGTGCTGCAGCTATCGCTGAGAAGAAGGCTGCCGCTGCTGCTGAGGCTGCCGCTGCTGCCGCAGAGGAGGCTTCGGAGGAGGCTCCAGCAGAGGATGCTGAATAAGCATAATCTACGGAGAAGGCACGTCCTGCAAGAATTGAGGTTGTCGGAGGACAACCTCTTTTTTTATTGAAAGCAATAAACGTAAAATTATGGAGAAGATAGTCGTCGCTCGCGTAAACAAACTCTTTGGCGAGGCTGCATCGGGAGGTGTAGCAGTAACATTATATGACACACTGCCCGAGGAGTTCGACTTCGAGAGAGAGCCACTGTTCGTAGAGATTGACTCGCTCAGCGTGCCGCTATGGTGCCAAAGCGTGGAGTTTCGCGGTGCCAAGGGGGCAAACATCCACTTTGCCGATTTCGACACACCACGTCGTGCCGAGGAGCTGGTCGGCAAGGAGCTATTCATACAAGCTGAGACGGAGGAGAGCGACGAGTTTTACATGGAGGACCTGATAGGCTTCAAAGTCACGGCAGGCAAGTTCAAGGGCGAGATTGTCGATTACTACGACAGCGAGATAAATCCTCTATTCGGCATAGATTTTGGCGAGGGCGAGGTGCTTGTCCCAGCCGCAGAGGAGTTCATAGCCCACATAGATTTCGATAAGGGGCAGATGAAGATGGTGCTGCCGGAGGGGTTGTTAGAGTTATAAAAACAAGCCGAGCTTCTGTTGAAGCTCGGCTTATTTATTGATATATATAGTAGTGTCTACTTCACAAAAGCAGCCTCGTTGAGATAAGCAGCACTCTTCTCGGCAGCCAGGAAGGTCTCCTCGACAATCTGCTCCTGAGTGTAAGGTGTGCCATCCTCGTTGGTCTTCTCACGCAAGAACTGAGGGGTCTCAATCTCAACAACATAGTCCTTCATACCATTAGCATAGAACTGGTTGAAGATAGCCTCGAAGTTAATCTTGCCGCTCTCGCCGATAACGAACTCATCTTTGACGTGGAGCAACTTGATGCGCTCAGGGTACTTTGCCAAATAGGCCTCAGGGCTCTTGCCACCCTCGTGGCACCAATATACGTCGAGCTCGAAGCATACGTACTCAGGGTCGGTATTCTCAACCAGATACTCCCACATAACAATATCGGTATCCTTAAGCGTTGTATACTCGTGTGAGTGGTTGTGATAACCAAACTCCAAACCGTACTCCTCCTTAGCAATCTTACCAATCTTATTGAAGTAAGTACACATCTGCTGCAAGCCCTCAACGGTGTAATCTACGCCATAGCCCGGAACGATGAAATAGCGACCGCCACACTCCTTAACAGAGGCAAAAGCAGCACGCCAACGCTCTAAGACAGCAGCCTCATTCTCAGGCTCCTCCTGGATACCCGAGTGGGTAGAGATAATCTCAACGCCATACTTATCACACAACGCCTTGAACTCCGTAGCACTCATACCAAAGACCTTTGGGTCACCACCCCACTGCACCAACTCGACCTGGTTGTAGCCAAGCTTCGAGAGACGCTCGATGGTAGCCTCGGGGTTATCCACAACAGACGAGAGCACAGAATATAATTGGATACCCACCTTCTTTGGCTCTTCCGACTTGGTTGCAGGAGCCTCACAGCAACCATAAAACACACACGCTAACAGGGCAAAAACAAATAATTTCTTCATAATAAATAAGTATTTAAAGGTTAAAGATATTCTGCAAATCAGTTATTGGGTGTTTTTCGTTTTCTTCCTCGCACGCCCTGCATCTTAGGCTTTCCGACACGATGTGGGCTCTTCTCCGTACGGAAGAAATAGGCTTTCTGACGGCGTTTATCCTCCTGTGAACGCGCCACATAGACCGCCTCGCCCGTATAGGGATTCTCGCCCGTATAGAACATCACAGACGAGAGAGTCATCGGCGTAGGGGTCAAGTCCTGCACCTGCTCCAAGTCGAAATGCAGCCTACCCAGCACCTTCTCCGCCAGAGCCTTCATATCGCACTCACGACACGCAGGGTGGGAAGAGATAAAGTAAGGGATAAGCTGATATGGTAAATCATTCTCGCGGCAGATACGGCGGAAATCACTATTCAGACGCTCGAACTGCTCGAACGAGGGCTTACGCATAGCATCCAGCACGTGCGGCTCGGTATGCTCCGGAGCGACCTTCAGGCGGCCAGAGGTGTGGTGCTTAATGATCTGCTCCAAATAGGGGCTATCGTCAAACAAATCGTAACGTATACCACTACCGATAAAGGCCTTCTTAATGCCCTTCATAGAGCGTATCTTCTCATAGAGCGAGAGCAATCGCTCGTGGGAGTTATCCAGATTAGGGCACATCTTAGGGTGCAGACACGACGCACGACGACACTTACGACAAGCCTCAAGCTTCCGACCTCGCATCATATACATATTGGCCGATGGACCGCCTACATCCGATAGGTAGCCCTTAAAGTCGGGCATAAGGCGTATCTGCTCCACCTCGGCAAGAATAGAACGCTCGCTACGTGAGGCAATAAACTTACCCTGATGAGCCGAAATGGTACAGAACGAACAGCCACCAAAGCAACCACGGTGGATATTGACCGAGTGCTTAATCATCTCCCAGGCAGGGATGTCGCCCTTGCCACGATAGCGTGGATGTGGTGCTCGCTCATAAGGCAAGTCGAACGAGTGGTCCAACTCTTCACTTGAGAGTGTCGGGTAGGGAGGATTAACAACAACGTACTGCTCGGCGGTGCGCTCCACAAGCGTCTTATCGGCCTGCATCATATTGCTCAGCTCCTCAACAACGGTGAAGTTGCGGGCAAAGGCTTGCTTATCGCGACAGCACTCCTCGTATGAGGCGAGGCGGATGGTCTTCTCTTTATCCAAACGCTCAACATATCGCTCGTCAGAGAGAAAAGCTACTTGGGGGATATTGCGCAGCAGCTTAGCATTATAGCCATTACGCATAGCACGTGCTACCTGTTGCACTACCCTCTCGCCCATACCATAGATAAGCAGGTCTGCTCCACTCTCGACAAGCACCGAAGGCTTAAGACTATTGCTCCAATAATCATAGTGTGTAAGACGGCGCAGCGACGCCTCGATACCACCAACAACGACAGGGGTATGGGGGAAAAGACGCTTCAAAATACGGCTATACACCGTCACAGCATAGTCGGGGCGGAAACCAGCCTTACCTCCAGGGGTATAGGCATCATTGCTACGCAGGCGGATATTGGCCGTATAGTGATTGACCATAGAGTCCATAGCTCCCGACGTAACACCAAAGAACAGACGAGGTGCGCCCAGCTTGGTAAAATCTCTTAAATCATCACGCCAATTAGGTTGCGGAACGATAGCCACACGGTAACCCTCAGCCTCCAGCAGACGTCCTATAACAGCCGCACCAAACGAGGGATGGTCCACATAGGCATCACCCGTAAAGAGGATTACATCCAAATAATCCCAGCCCAAGGCTCGCACCTCCTTTATGGTTGTTGGCAGAAACATTACTCCTCAAGGTTTCGTGATGAACAATACATCTCCCACTTCTCGATAACACTCTTTAGGTCATTCGGCAACTCACTCTCGAAGCATACATCCTTGCCCGTAGCAGGGTGCACAAAGCCCAACGAGCGGGCGTGCAGGGCCTGACGAGGCAGCAGCGAGAAACAGTTTTCGATGAACTGCTTATACTTTGAGAATGTTGTGCCCTTCAAAATCCTGTCGCCACCATAGCGGGCATCGTTAAAGAGTGGATGGCCCTTCCATGCCATGTGAACACGGATTTGGTGGGTACGGCCCGTCTCCAAACGGCACTCGACAAGCGTTACATAGCCATAGCGACGCAGCACCTTATAGTGCGTAACGGCGTGCTTGCCATCCGAGCCATCGGCAAAGACATACATCTGCTGACGGTCACGCGGATTACGACCTATATTGCCTACAATAGTGCCCTCATCCTCCTCGAAATTGCCCCATACAAGGGCTACATAACGACGGTGGATAGTGTGGTCAAAGAACTGTTTGGCAAGGCGCGTATGAGCCTCATCGGTCTTGGCAATAACCAACAGACCGGAGGTATCTTTGTCGATACGGTGCACCAATCCGGCACGCATATCGCCCTTCTGGAAAAGGGGTATATCTTTAAGGTAGAAGGTCAGAGCATTGACCAACGTACCTGTATAGTTACCACAGCCGGGGTGGACAACCATACCGGGTTGCTTATTTACGATAATAAGAGAGTCATCCTCGTAGACTATATTAAGCGGAATATCCTCCGGAATAATCTCCAACTCGCGCTTAGGATAGGGCATAACGAAGGTGATATGGTCCAAAGGCTTAACCTTATAGCTTGACTTGGCAGCCACGCCATTGACAAGCAGCAGGCCACTATCTGCCGCCTGCTGGATGCGGTTACGGGAACAATGCTCCATACGGTCCACAAGGAACTTATCCAGACGCAACATCTTCTGGCCCTTATCGACAACGATAGAGAAGTGCTCGAACATCTCATCGGACGAATCACTCAGCGCAGACTCATCATCCAACAACTCATCCTCCAACAGAACCTCCTGCTCCAATATATCCTCCACGGCACTCATTGATTAGAAAAATTCGTCCTCCTCACTCTCGACAACCTCCGCCTGATTATTCTCACGCAGAGCATTTACAAGGGCATTATCTGTAGTCAAACTCTGCTCCTGAGCAGGCTCCGACTCAACACTCTCGGCAGGCATCACAGCCTCCGTAGCGGGCTCAGCGGCAGCCTCCACATTTTCTGCCGGCTCCGCCTGGGCAGCCTCCTCTGCCTCCTGGGCAGGCTCCGCAGTTGGCTCTATGGCATCGAGATTCTGGCTAACATCCTTCATAGGTTGAGCAACGGCACGGTCGGCAACCAGATTCTTCTCGCCCACCTTCTCCATATCGAGTGTAAGGCTCAAATCGACACTACGGCCCAGGGTGGTATGGACGTTATTGTTGATAGACTGCATATAGACACGGGCATCCTTCTCGCTGAGTTTATTGATACCCTCATCGAAGCTCACTTTACCCACATTGAGGCCCTGCTCCCACAGACGGCTACAAGCCTCACGCAACGAGCAGCCAATGACCTTTGGCACGATAGTTTCGTTCTCCTCCGGATTGACACCCACCTTCAACACGACACCCGAACCGACCTCAATATCTATCTCACTATTGCTTTTCATCGTAACACCGCGTACCACCTCAGCCAAGACGTAGTTGGTGGCCAAATCGGGCTCATAGATAAGTTTATCAATACCCAGACCCGCAATCTCCAACATATTCTTTGCTTGACGCAATGAGCGACCTGCGACATACGGAACACGCACCTTCTTCTGCGTAAAGGAGTTTATCGTAACGTAAATCTTACGGCCACTCTTGACCATAGCACCACCACGAGGCAGCTGGTCTACGATAATACCGCCCTCATAACCAGGGATATAGAGTGAGTCGCTGATGATAATCTCCATATCCTTAGTCTTGGCCATAGGCTCGGCATCACGAACATTCTCTCCTAAGAAATTAGGCACCTCGATACGCTGACCGTGGCGTGTAAAGATATTCATAGCAAACTCCGACAGGTAGACAACACCAAAGAAGATGGCAGAAATCACCAGCAGGTTAAACAATATAGGCCACGAGCGACGGAACTTACCGATTCCGCCTACAACTTTACTCCAAAACGTAGGCTTCGCCTGACCAGAGCCTTTCGGACTCCGGGAACTCTGCGCGGCAGAGGCTGTTTGTGGGCGACGAACAACTCGACGCTGAGGTCTTTTTATCTCACGTTGTGGGTTCTCCATAGTATCTATTTTTTATCTGTTATCTCATTATACATCGTATCTCTCTCGACAGCGCGCAGGCCTACCCTCTCAACCATAGCGTGCATCTCAGCTACACTCATCTTGGGGCGTTGCTCCTCGGCACCCGCCATAGAGTATATCTTGGTCGAGTCGTCAATCGTACCGTCAATATCATCGGCACCAAACGATAGTGCCAACTCGGTTGTCTGCTTACCATACATCACCCAATAGGCCTTGATGTGAGGCACATTATCCAACACAAGACGGCTCATAGCCAACGTACGCAGGTCATCGACAATCGGCACCTCGCCAAGCGCGGAGAGTGAGTTACCGGAGTTGCGGTACTTGAGCGGGATAAAGGCATTGAAACCCGACGTCTCGTCCTGCAAAGCCCTCAGGCGCATCAAATGGTCGATACGGTGTTCCAGGCTCTCAATATGGCCATAGAGCATCGTGGCGTTGGTCTTAAGGCCCAAACGGTGAGCCGTACGGTGCACCTCCAACCACTCTTCAGTAGAGCCCTTTTCGGGGCATATCTGCTCGCGTATCTGCTCGTCAAAAATCTCTGCGCCACCACCCGGAATGGCCTCCATACCTGCCTGAATCAAGAGGCGAAGGCCCTCGTCAAGGCTCAAGCCCGCCCGACGTATCATATACGATAGCTCGATAGCGGTAAAGGCCTTAACTGCCACCTGCGGCAACAGCTCCTTGATGCGGCGAATCATCTCCACGTAGTAGTATATATCGTGCTCAGGGTGGACTCCACCGACAATGTGGACCTCCGTAACGCCACTGCCGCGATAACACTCCACGTAGCGCATAACATCATCCATCGACATATCCCACGCCTCGGCACTACCCTTTGGACGACGATACGAACAGAACTTACAATTAAAGACGCATATGTTGGTAGGCTCAAGGTGGAAATTACGGTTATAGTAGACCTTATCGCCACTCACAGCCCTCTTGCGCTCCAAAGCCAGCTCCGCCAACCGCCACAGTGGCGCCTCACGCCACAGCGTCAGCGCAGCATCAGCCTGCAATCGCTCACCCTGCTCGACAGCACGGATTATATGCTCAACACTACTCATTATTTAGGTGCTTTACGGTACAACCAAATACCAATTATGAGGAAGACTATATTAGGCATCCACACAGCCCATCCCACATCCATCGAGCCGCTCTTACCAAACTCCTCAAAGACACGGCTGAGCATGATATACGAGAAGCAGAGGGTGATACCTACGCCGATATGCAATCCTGTACCACCACGCACCTTACGTGATGAGAGCGACACGCCGATAAGCGTCAAGATAAAGGTCGCCATAGGGTAGGCAAAGCGGCGGTGCACCTCCACCTCCAGCACGTTGATATAGTCGGCACCTTTGGCCTTCTGCTCCTGGGTGAACTCCACAAGCTCCTCAATCTTCATCGTCTTAATCACACTCTCGATGATACCCAACTCACGAACGTCGATGTTTATCAGGGTGTCCAAATCTCGGCTTTGGATGAAGCTTACCGAGCCATCCTCGGCCATAGTACGTTGGATATAACGCTCTGCCTTCCAACGGCGGGTCTTAGGGTCTACGCTGACATTAGCAGCCTCCAGCGAAGCGACAATAGCCGTCGAGTCGTGCTTCTCCAAGACCATATATGCTGCCTTATTATCCCTACCGAAGCCTCGCACATAGAAGAACTCGCCAGGGTTGATTTGGCGGTAGCTATGGCGGTCATACTGCATATTTTTCTTTTTAGGGATATAGGTCTGGCGGAACTCCTCACACTTAATCTGCGAGTCGGGAATAACCCACAAGTTAAGCGAGAGCGAGAGAGCCATAATAGCAAACGAGCCGACAAAATAGGGCCACATCAGACGCTTGAAACTCATACCGCCCGACAACATAGCCACAATCTCGGTTTGGTAGGCCATCTTCGAGGTGAAGAAGATTACCGAGATGAAGGTAAACAGACCACTAAACTGGTTGATAAACTCCGGAATGAAGTTAATATAGTAGTCGAAGATGACCTTCGACATCGGTGCGTGCGTCGCCGTAAAGTCATCAACACGCTCGGCATAGTCAAAGACAACCAGGATAATGGTGATAATGGTGATTGCAAAGATGTAGGTACCCAAGAACTTACGCAAGATATAGCGGTCTAAAGTTCTGAATCCCGGAAACGATATATGAAAACCTCTCTTCATAGCCAAACAAATTATAATCTGCGAGCAAGTTTCTCGACCATCGCACTCTTCCACTCGGCAAAGTCGCCCGCAATGATATGACGGCGAGCCTCACCCACCAGCCACAGATAGAAGGCTACGTTATGCAACGAGGCAATCTGCGCTCCGAGCATCTCCCCACAGACAACAAGGTGGTGAACGTAGGCCTTAGAGTACTGCTTATCGACAAAGCTGACGCCATTCTCATCCAGCGGCGAGAAGTCATTCTCCCACTTCTTATTGCGCAGGTTGATAGTACCCTCCGAAGTGAAAATCTGACCATTACGGCCATTGCGCGTCGGCATCACACAGTCGAACATATCTACACCACGGTCTATACCCTCCAAGATATTTATCGGCGTACCCACACCCATCAGATAGCGTGGTTTATCCAGCGGAAGCACAGCATTGACAACCTCAATCATCGCATACATCACCTCAGTAGGCTCTCCCACAGCCAAACCGCCAATAGCGTAGCCGTCGGCATCATACTGCTGCACATTCTCTGCCGCCTTGGCACGCAAGTCGGGATAGGCACAGCCCTGCACGATAGGGAACAACGACTGATAGTGCCCCCACTTAGGCGCAGTTTGGTGGTAACGGTTAAAACAACGCTCCAGCCAACGCTCTGTGAGTGCCAAAGACTTAGCGGCATACTCACGTGGAGCATCCCCCGGAGGACACTCGTCAAAGGCCATCATAATATCGGCACCTATCGTACGCTCGGTATCTATCACACTCTCCGGCGTAAACAGATGCTTCGAGCCGTCGATATGTGAGCGGAAGTGGCATCCCTCCTCCTTGAGCTTACGGCAATCCGAGAGCGAGAATACCTGGAAACCTCCGCTGTCGGTCAGCATCGGACCATCCCATGTCGAGAAGCGGTGAACACCTCCTGCCTGCTCCAAAATCTCCATACCGGGGCGGAGGTAGAGGTGGTAGGTGTTGGCAAGGATAATCTGTGCCTTAGCATCCTGCTTAAGGTCACGATGGAAGATACCCTTCATCGCCGCAGCGGTACCCACAGGCATAAAAATCGGGGTCTGAATCTCACCGTGGTCGGTCTGAATCACACCCGCACGAGCCTTCGACGAGGGAGCATTATATTGTAGTGTAAATTTCATCTCTTCAATTAAATCTTAACAGCCTCCAATAATCCAGAGGTATATAATCGTACAAAGATACAACAACCAAAGGGGAAAACCAAATATTTTGCTTAAAAGCAAAGCGTTTTCCCTATGACCACACACCCACTACGCTCCCATCACCACAACTCTCGCCATAAAGAGCCTCGTAGCATCACACCTCATCCCCACACTCCGACCAAAAAAAAGATGACTTGACACGCTAAATTTAGCACTATAATTTTGGCATATCCGAGCTATTTGTATTATCTTTGTGGGATATTTTTTCACAATAGAAGCAATGCAGATTTTTGACTATATAATAGCACACTACGGCTGGGCAGGAACGACACTAATCGCCCTGCTGCTTATCCTCTTTTTCATACAGATTTACTACCACGCCGTACGCTACGGCAAGATCGCCAAATACAAGAACTCGAAGCGCAAGAAACGACTCAATGATGCGCCCCCTATCTCGGTGGTAATACCCTTGATGTCAGAGGATTTCGGCTTCATACACGAGCGTCTGCCACGCTTCCTGCAACAGCGTTATGAGCCAGGGTATGAGTTGGTGATAATCTTCATCGGCACAAATGGCGACTTCTACGAGGAGCTGGAGGCGATGCGCCTGCAATACAGCAACCTGCGCATCTCTAAGCTGGAGTACAACCCCCGCTTCCCCATCTCACCTAAGCAGGCGATAAATCTCGGTATAAAGTCGTCGATGAATAACCATATTATTATCAGTGCTGCAAACGTTACCCCGTCGGGCGACGAGTGGCTGGCGATGATGGGTAAGGGCTTTATGCGAGGCGAGGTTGTTCTGGGCTACACCGCTATCGAGCAGAACGCAGGCTTGGGTAGCTATATGATACGTATGTCACGTATGCAGACGGCAATGTATTGGCTTGCAGATGCCGTCAAGGGCAAGATATATAACTCGTCACGTAGCAATTTCGGCCTCACCAAGAGCGTCTATTTCGAGGCTAACGGCTTCTCTCACCTCAATATGAATATCGGCGAGAATGACCTCTTTATGGCTAAGGTGGCACGCCGCAAGAACACAAGTATCGTGATGACACCCAAGGCGACTGTCGATGAGCGTCAATGGGGCGGATTGGGCTGGTGGATAGCTCAGCTGCGCTACTACGGCTCAGCTTCACACCTCTACCCACAATGGGCACGCAATGGCGTGGAGTGGGACCTGCGCAGCCATATACTTTTCTTCCTGGTGGCTTTGGCAGCCTTGATTTTTATGCCTTTGGAGGTCAAGATAGCCACAGCTCTGCTGCTGCTTATCCGCTTTGCGGTGGCATTGCATAACGCCAAGGCGATAGCCAAGCGACTGGGCGAGCGCGCTATCGGCGCACGTTATATCCTCTTCGATATATTCCATCCGCTGATGATGCTCTACCTGCGAATCAAACTTATCCATAAAGACCCTTCGGCGTGGAAATAGTCGATTACATAATTGCTGAGGATAGAGAGCTTGTCAAACTATCACTCGACGGCGACCATACAGCCTTCGAATACCTCTTTACGCGTTATAGCGAGGCGATACGTCGTCTGTTTATGCAACGCATGAGCACAGCCAGCGATGCCGACGATTTACTGCAAGAGACTTTTATCAAAGTTTACATAAATCTACACCGCTACTCTGAGAGCTACACCTTCGGCCAATGGGTATACACCATAGCCCGTAACACACATATCGACTTCGAGCGTCGCCGACAGGAGGATTTGCCGATAGATGAGCGTTTTACAGCCCCCTGGGCGAGTGCTCCCTCCCCTGAGGAGAAGCTTATCAGCCTACAACAACGCAGCCAGATTGAGCACTATATAAGCTCCCTGCCCGAGCAATATCGTACGCTCTTTAAAATGCGATTTTTGGAGGATTATTCCTATGACGAGATAGCCGAAAAGCTGCAACTCCCGATGGGCACCGTCAAGACCCGCATCCACCGCGCCAGGGACCGTATGTGCGCGCTGATTAAAAGTGAAAAGTGAAAACTGAAAAGTAAAAAGTGAAAGTTGCGAGTAAGCGAGGGCAGAGCCAAGTTTACTTGAGCTATGCCGAGCGGAAGCAACTAAGGGAAGGCGCCAGCCTTGCCAAAGTTGCGAGTAAGCGAGGGCAGAGCCAAGTTTACTTGAGCTATGCCGAGCGAGAGCAACTAAGGGAAGACCTTTAGGTCTTGCCAAAAGTAAAAACTAATAATAAAACGTCATTCCCCGACTGCGCAGCAGGCGATGGGAATCTACCTTATACGAGCTGAAAAGTAAAAACTAAACACTAAAAACTAAAAAGTAAGTATCAGCGAGGCCGAGTAATAAAAGGTAGATTGCCACGCAGT
>JAGAOZ010000025.1 GCA_017623505.1 Alistipes sp. | reverse complement strand
GTCTGCGCTGATACTCTCTGCGCTCTATGCTATTTCGTGGCAATCTACCTCTTATCTCTCAGCATAACTGATACGCAAACCGCCATAATCTGCTATAAGGTAGATTCCCTTCGCCTCACTGCGTGAGTCGGGGAATGACGTTTTGTTTATTCATTTGTTCTGCCAACCTGCCACAAGTCGGGGAATGATGGGTTTTACAATTCAAAATTCAAGCTCGCTCTTGCGGGGCTCAGTAATTCAAAATTCAAAATTAGTTTTTAGTTTTCAGTTTTCACCTTTTAGTTAGGTTACTCCATTGGGAAGATGCGAACGTCGGTTATATCGGATAATTCGGTCTTGAGGCGCTCCAAATCGGTCTTCTCTTCGACTTGACCGTAGTGGTATGGATAGAAGATTTTTGGCTTAATGGTCTTGACAGCCTTAACAGCCTGCTCGACGGTCATTGTGTAGGGTTGATTAACCGGCAAAAAGGCAATGTCAATATCCTTCAAAGCGAGCATCTCTTCGGTTGGCTCTGTGTCGCCGGCAATGTAAATGCGTGGGCCATTTTCGATGGAGAGAATATAGCCGCAATCCTCGCGCGAGCGTGGGTGAAAATCGGTATGTCCCTCCGATGTATTGTATGCTGCAACAGCCTCAATAAGTACATCATCGAATGGTTGAGTCTTGGCGCCAGGTGTCATTACAACGGCTTCTCCCTCGAAACTCTCAGCAGATGTCTTATCGCAGATAATAAGAGAGTTGCGGGTGGTTATATCATCAATCGCAGCACGGTCTAAATGGTCGTAATGGTGGTGGGTGATAAGTACCGCATCAGCCTTGGGAAGAGTGGAGTATTTTGCGTGGTCGGCAACAGGGTCAATGTAGATATGTCGCTCGCCCAAAGTGATGGCTAATGAGGCGTGAGCAAAGAACGTAAAAGTGAGCTTTTCGCCATCGCCATACTCGATTGTGTCGGTGGGGTAAGCCGACTTCTTGTTTGCCCCGAAAATTGAAAAAAGACCCATATTTGAAAAAGTTTTTAAATTGTCAGTAATTGTCACTGGGTTGCAATAATTTTGTTAGCAACTTTACAAAGATAGTAAAGTGGTTGTAATTTACAAAAAGTGAATGGATAATATTTTACGTAGTAAAAAAGTGTGATAAAAGTTTGTTTCACTCGCCAATTTTTAGTAAATTTGCGGGATGAATATATATAAACTAACTTAACTTATTGTAGATATGTTTTCGGCTCTGTACTACCTATTCACTTTGGTCCATACGACAATCCTCTGTATACTTTCGGCTTTGGCGCTGTTGTTTACCTATCCATTCCAGAAGAATCGTAGAATTGTGCACGAATTATCGCGCTATATGACTTGGCTGTTCTTCTTGATTCCGGGTATTCGTCGCCCTGTGAAAGGAATGGAGAATATCGACAAGACAAAGTCGTATGTGATTGTGATGAATCATAATTCGGGCCTCGATATATTGGCGGCGTACAAGATTCCGCTCAATTTCCGTTGGGTGTCGAAGAAAGAGGTCTTTAAGACTCCGTTCTTCGGTCCTATGTTGCTTGTGCATGGAGATATTCCTATCGAACGTGGTAATGCTTCGGCAGCTATGGCAAAGGTTATTCGTGATGGTAAGTTGTGGATAAGTCGTGGTGTGAGTATCGCAATATTCCCTGAGGGTACGCGCTCAAAGAGTGGCGATATTAACCGTTTCAAAGCAGGAGCATTTACCCTGGCAAAGGAGGCTGGTGTGGAGATTCTGCCTGTTGTGATGAACGGTACACGCGACACGCTAAAGGGTTGGAAGATGAATTGGGGTCATACCATCGGTTTCAGAGTATTGAAGCCAATATCTGTTGAAGAGATTCAGAATACCGAGACCAAGGATTTGATGGATAAGGTTCATGGACAGATGACAGAGGCTCTTGCCCAGATGCGCGAAGAGATGAAAGATTTGAAGTAACGAAGCGAAGATTAAGTGACCAATATGGCAAACAATAAAACTATTACACCGAACACTGTGGCATACGATGACGATGCCATCAAAACCCTCTCACCACGTGAGCACCTGCGTCTGCGTCCCGGTATGTATATCGGAAAGTTAGGCGACGGCTCGCAGCCCGACGACGGAATATATGTGCTCATAAAGGAGACCGTGGATAACTCAATCGACGAGTTTATCATGGGCGCCGGCGACAAAATCGAGATAACAATCGAGGATAATGTCGTGACGGTACGCGACTATGGTCGTGGTATTCCGCTGAAGAGTTTGTCGGCAGCGGTGAGTAAGATGAATACCGGTGGTAAATATGAGGGTGACGCCTTTAAAAAGACCGTAGGTTTGAATGGTGTGGGCGTGAAGGCTGTCAATATGCTTTCGAGTGAGTTTACTGCCCGCTCGGTACGTGACGGCGAGGCTCATACGGTAAGTTTTGCTCAGGGCCTGGAGCTCTCGGATAAGTGGGAGAACGAAGTGGCAGAGCGTAACGGTACGATGATTCGTTTCCGTGTGGACGAGGAGATATTCGGACAATATAGCTACAATCTGGATTATGTCGAGCAGCTTGTTCGCAATTACACATATCTGAACTTGGGACTGAAGATTATCCTCAATGGTCAGGAGTATGTGTCGAAGAATGGTCTGCTGGACTTGGTAAATGATAACCTTTCGGAAGAGCCACTATATCCACCTATCTATCTGTCGGGCGATGATATTGATGTGGTAATTACTCACGGCAACGGCTATGGCGAGAGCTATTATTCGTTTGTCAATGGCCAGTATACGCCGCAGGGTGGTACACATCAGGCTGCATTCCGTGCTTCGGTGGCTAAGGTGATTAAGGAGTTCTTCAAGAAGGATTACGACCCATCGGATGTCAGAGGCTCGATGATTGCGGCGGTGTCGGTGAGAATGAACGACCCTGTATTTGAGTCGCAGACAAAGATTCGTTTGGGCTCGAAAGAGATAGCGCCAGGTGTGTCGATGCAGCAGTTTGTGAACGACTTTTTGTCGGTGAATCTCGACAACTATATGCACAAGCACTTGGAAACTGCGCAGGTGATGCAGAAGAAGATTGCCGAGAATGAGAAGGAGCGTAAGGCTATATCGGGTATTCAGAAGAAGGCTCGTGAGACAGCGAAGAAGGTGGCGGTAAATAACCGTAAGTTGCGTGATTGCAAGGTGCATTTGACCGATACGAAGAATGACTTGGCCGAGAAGACGATGATATTTATTACGGAGGGTCTTTCGGCAATGGGTCCTATCACTATGAGTCGTGATGCGATGACGCAGGCGGTATTCTGTCTGCGTGGTAAGCCGCTGAACTGTTACGGTCTGACCAAAAAGGTGGTTTACGAGAATGAGGAGTTTAATCTTTTGCAATCGGCACTCAATATCGAGGATGGATTGGAGAATCTGCGATACAACAAGGTGATTATTGCTACCGATGCCGATGTGGACGGTATGCATATTCGTCTGCTGATGACTTCATTCTTCGTGCAGTTCTTCCCGGAGTTGATACGAAGCGGACACCTCTATATCTTACAAACACCTCTGTTCCGCGTGAGAAACAAGAAGGACAACTTCTATTGTTATTCGGAGGAGGAGCGACAGAAGGCGATTAAGAAGTGTGGTGCAACAGCCGAGATTACACGATTTAAAGGTTTGGGAGAGATTTCACCCGACGAGTTTAAGGATTTGATTGGAGAGCAGATGCGTTTGGATAAGGTGCGTTTAACGAAGGATGACCCAACAGCCGATTTGTTGGAGTTCTATATGGGTAAGAACACCTTTGAGCGTCAAGGCTTCATTATCAACAACCTGAGAATCGAGGAGGATTTGGTCGAGGATATAGCATAAATCAGAGAGTAAAAACTACAAACATATCTACCATAAATGGCAGAGGAAAAAGAGATAATTGAAGAGATTGGTGCAGAGGAGTTGCCTGTGGAGGGCAGCGGAGAGGTTGCACAGAGTAAGTATGACAGGCTGTTTGCTGATGAGGGCAATATGCGTAAACTTACGGGTATGTACCAGAATTGGTTTCTGGACTATGCCTCGTATGTTATTTTGGAGCGCGCCGTACCTCATGTGGAGGATGGTTTGAAGCCTGTGCAGCGAAGAATCCTGCATGCGATGAAGTGTTGTGATGATGGTCGCTACAATAAGGTGGCGAATATCGTCGGTCAGGCAATGCAGTATCACCCACACGGCGATGCGTCAATAAAGGATGCTCTGGTGCAGCTGGGTCAGAAAGATTTGCTGATTGATTGCCAGGGTAACTGGGGTAATATCCTTACGGGAGATGATGCAGCAGCGGCACGATATATTGAGGCGCGTTTGTCGAAGTTTGCCCTCGATGTGGTCTTTAACAAGAAGACTACCGAGTGGATGCGCTCGTATGATGGTCGAAATGAGGAGCCTGTGACTTTGCCTATTAAGTTCCCACTGCTTTTGGCGCAGGGTACTGAGGGTATTGCTGTGGGTTTGGCATCGAAGATTCTGCCACATAACTTCAATGAGCTTATTTCGGCGTGTATAGCGCATCTCAAGGGTGAGGAGTTCCAACTGTTGCCGGACTTCCCTACGGGTGGTTTGATGGATGCAAGTCGCTACAACGATGGCTTGCGAGGCGGTGCTGTGAAGGTGCGTGCGCGAATATCTAAGATTGATAAGCGTACGTTGGCTATCACCGAGATTCCATACTCGACAACGTCGGAGTCTATCAAGGAGTCTATTATCAAAGCTAACGAGAAGGGTAAGATTAAGATTAAGCGAGTGGATGATTTGACCGCCGATAAGGTGGAGATTGTAATCCACGTGGCCAATGACGAGTCGTCGGATAAGACGATTGACGCACTCTATGCCTTTACCTCTTGTGAGGTATCTATCTCGCCAAATGCTTGTGTGATTAGTGATGATAAGCCACACTTTATGGGTGTGAAAGATATTCTGCGACAGTCGGCTAACCATACCCGCTATCTGTTGGGACGAGAGCTGGAGATTCGTCTGCACGAGCTGAATGAGGCTTGGCATGCTGCATCGTTGGAGAAGATTTTTATTGAAAATAAGCTCTATCTGCTTATTGAGGGTTGCCGCTCACACGAGGAGGCTTATGCCGCTATTGATAAGGGCTTGGAGCCTTTCAAGAAGTTGCTTCGCCGAGAGGTTACCGAGGAGGATATCAAGCGTCTGACGGAGTTGAAGTTTATCCGTATATCACGATTTGATACCGAGAAGGCGGATAACGAGATTAAGAAGATTGAGCAGGATATTAAGGCTACGCAGTATGATTTGGACCACCTGACTGACTATGCTATTGCCTACTATGAGCGTATTCGTGAGAAGTATGGTAAGGGCAGAGAGCGTAAGACCGAGATTCGTGAGTTTGATACAATCGAGGCTACAAAGGTAGCTGTGACAAACGCTAAGCTCTATGTCGATAGGGCAGAGGGTTTCTTCGGCATAGGTAAGAGTATGAAGGATGCTGAATTTGTCTGCGATTGTAGCGATATTGACGATGTGATTGTTATCTTAAAGGATGGTCGATATGTGGTTACTAAGATTAGCGACAAGGCCTTCTTTGATAAGAATATCTACTATATCGGCGTCTTTAAGCGTAACGACGAGCGCACAATATACAACATTCTCTATCGTGATGGCCGAGGTGGTGCTATTATGATGAAGCGTTGTGCTATAAAGAGTATATCACGCGATAAGGAGTATGACTTGACAAAGGGTACGCCAAAGAGCGAGATTCTATATATGTCGGTTAATCCGAATGGCGAGGCAGAGGTGTTGAAGATATATTTCCGACCACGTCCACGCCTAAAGAAGGTAATTGTCGATTTGGATTTCTCGACGCTCGCAATTAAGGGCCGACAGAGCCAGGGTAACCTCTTCTCTCGATACGGTATTCATAAGATTGTGTTGAAGGAGCGAGGAACATCGACTTTGGGCGGTCAGAATATATGGTATGACGAGGATGTTCGTCGCTTGAATACCGACGGTCGAGGAGTGTTGCTTGGCGAGTTTAAGGGTGATGACAAGATTGTGGTTTGGACCTCAAAGAATCAATATTATATCACAGGATTTAATGTGGACCAGCACTTCCCTGATGAGACGGTGCGTGTCGAGAGATTTGTAGCGGGTAAGGTGTATAGTCTATGCTACTTCGACAAGGAGCAGAACTATTACTATATGAAGCGATTCCAATTGGAGTCGAGCGAGAAGATGCAGTCATTCCTTGAGGAGGAGAAGACGATGATGTTTGTCGCAATAACCGATAAGCAAGGCGCAACGTTGGTTGTGACATATAAGGGTGCACACGCATCACGCCCTGCCGATGAGATGGATGTGGATTCATTTATTGCTATTAAGAGCCATCGCGCCAAGGGTAAGCGAATCACTACATACGAGGTTGATACGCTGAGCTTTATTGAGCCTGAAGAGCCGGAGAGTTCTTTGGCAGAGGAGGCTACGGTGGAGGATGATGCAGAACCAATGATTGAGCAGGGCTTGGATATTGGCGAGGCAATGGATATTGTGCCGGAGGATGTAGACCAAGATGTGGAGATTGAGCAAGGTGATGAGCCTACGGAAGAGGTTGTAATGGATATTCACCCTGAACAGTTAAATCTCTTCTAAAAGGGAGCGGAGTATGCGATTGTTCCTGGTCGGATATATGGGCTGCGGAAAGAGCTCGCTGGGTAAGAAACTATCCAAAGCGTTGAATCTGCGCTTTGTGGATACGGATGCCGAAATAGAGCGACGTGAGGGCGCAAGTGTGAACGATATATTTCGATATGAGGGTGAGGAGTACTTCAGAAAGTCGGAGCGACGAGTGATAGAGGAGATTATTGAGGAGCAAGCCGATGTGGTTGTCTCAACGGGTGGTGGATTACCACTTTGGAGGGATAATATGGAGCTGATGAATGGTGCGGGCATTACCATATTTCTGAAGCGTTCGGCAGAACAGATTGCATCGAGACTTTCGCCTCACGGTCGTCAAAAACGTCCTAAGCTGAGAGGTCTGAATGACGAGGAGTTGGTAGCCTTTATGCGTGAGAATATGCTACAACGTGAGCCATATTATAAGAAGGCTCAACTGTGTATAGATTGTGTGCCGCTCAGCGATGCGGAGTTAGTAAAAAAAATAATAGAGTACGTCGATGAACAATAGTCCGATAGGTATATATGATTCGGGTTTTGGTGGCTTGTCTGTGTGGCGTGAGTTGCGCAGGGAACTGCCCGATGAGTCGTTGTTATATCTGGGAGATGGTAAGAATTGCCCATACGGCTCACTGCCCGAAGAGAGGATTCGAGAGGTGGCAGATGAGGCTGTGGCGACTCTGCTTGCTCAGGGGTGTAAGATGGTTGTTGTGGCTTGTAATACAGCAACATCGGCGGCAATAGAGTTTTTAAGAGATAAATATCACAATGTACCTATCGTTGGTCTGGAGCCTGCTGTTAAGCCCGCTTGTGAGAGAAGTCGAACGGGGGTAGTCGGAGTGGTGGCTACGGAGCGTAGTCTGGAGAGCGAGAAGTTTCTCAATACGTTGGCCCGATACAATAATGGTGTGCGGGTGATTCGTCAGGTAGGTCGAGGCTTTGTGGAGGCTGTCGAGGCGAATGAAGAGTCGTTGCCGACAACGCGAGAGTTGGTGCATAGCGTTATAGAGCCTATAATTGAACAGGGGGCAGATATTATTGTGTTGGGATGTACTCACTATCCTTTCCTTAGGGAGGTTATCAATGATGTGGTTGGTGAGCGAGAGGTAGAAATAATAGACTCCGGAGAGGCTGTTGCAAAACGTGTGGAGTATCTGCTTGATGAGTTGAATCTAAGGGCAGAGAATGGCGCATCTGCGGAGTATAGATTTATGACTTTTGCGGATGAAGAGTATAAAGAAAGACTCCGCCGTAAAGCATTTGGAGAGATTTAATAAGCTACTGTAAATACCATAGTATAGAGGATTATGGCTAAAAAAGTGAACAAAAAAGAGCCGGTTAAAAGAACCCGAAAAAGTAGTACGAAGGCGGCAACGACCGTGACCAAAAAATCGGGCGAAAATATCGTGTGGATTGCCGGTTTGATTCTGATGGTATGCGGTGTGATAGCAGCCGTATCGGTTGTGTCGCACATGTTTAATTGGAGTGCAGACGTTGCCTCTATTGCAGAGGCGGCAAAGGCTACTGCTGCGGAGAAGATTACTTTTAATAATATATGCGGAAGCATGGGCGCATATATGGGATATTGGCTTGTCGATAAATCGTTCGGTTTGTTCGGCGTGCTGATTCCATTGGCTATGGTCTTTTTTGGATGGCAGATGTTCCGTTGCAGAAAGTTGCACCTGAATTATGTGGGGTTGAGTGTGAGCCTGTTGGTTATTATAGGAGCAACAACCCTCGGATATATAGCAAATGCTATGCAGAGTGAGCACCTGTGGGGAGGTGATTTGGGTGCAGTGTGCGCTAAGGAACTCTGTGAGATAATAGGTGACTTCGGTTTAATAATGGTGCTTGCCATTGCGTGGATATTGACAGGAGTATTCATTAATAGCAGCTTCATCGGATTTATCAATAGCATTGTTTCGAAGGTGGAAAATAAGGTTGAGAATCTCACCTCGAAACTCTCGGAGCAGGAGGAGATTGCACAAGAGGAGCAAGATGATGAGCAGGAAGATGATGCTACTGAGGAGGGTGAGCCACAAGAGAGTGACGCTGCGCCTGTTACACCTGCGCCTGCACGTCAGATAAAGAGTGTAGACCATAAGTTGGAGGATGATTTTGTTGTGGTGAAGCCCGAACCAAAGGTAGAAGAGCCGGAGGTTAAAGAGGAGGGACCACAGGAAGATGAAGATGGCTTTACATTACTCGTAGATGGTGTCTTACCAAAGAAGAAGGTAAATGTCGATATTTTGCTTGAGGATACAACAGCAGTAGATAATGCAACACCTCAAGAGCCGGCGCAGGAGTTTGATGAGGACGGTTTCTTGGTCGATAGGGCAGAGACTAAGCAAATAACTCCAGAGCCTGAGAATACAACCCCTACTGAGGATGATGAGATTATCATTAAAGTTATGGAGCCGTCGCATAAGACTATCGACGAGGAGGATGTGGTTGATGATTTGTATAATCCGCTGTTGGATTTGAAATCGTATCATAAACCCGATGTTCGTCTGTTGGAGGATTATCAGTCACCTCATAAGGTTAGTGATGAGGAGATATATGATAATAAGCGTCGAATTGAAGAGACTCTTAATAACTTCGGTATACCTATCGTGGAGATTAATGCAACGGTAGGTCCTACGATTACTCTCTATGAGATTGTTCAGGCACAGGGTGTGAAGATTTCGAAGATTCAGGGCTTGGAGAAGGATATTGCGCAGAGCCTTAAGTCGTTGGGTATACGTATTATCGCCCCAATACCCGGTCGTGGAACAATCGGTATCGAGGTGCCAAATCGCGATAAGCAGATTGTCTCGATGCGCTCTTCGATTCTGTCGAGTGAGTTCCAAAACAGTAAGGCACAGCTGCCTGTGGTCATTGGTCGCACGATTCAGAATCAGAGCTATGTGTTCGATTTGGCAAAGCTGCCTCACTTGTTGGTTGCAGGTGCTACGGGTCAAGGAAAATCAGTGGGCTTGAATGCAATAATCACTTCGCTGCTTTACAGTAAGCATCCTGCGGAGCTGAAGTTTGTGTTGATAGACCCAAAGATGGTTGAGTTCCCGATTTATAGCAAGATAGAGCGACATTTCTTGGCTAAGATGGAGTCGGAGGAGGACCCAATTGTAACGGACCCAAAGCGTGCTGTATGTGTGCTTAACTCGTTGGTAATGGAGATGGAGAATCGTCTGCAACTCTGTAAGATGGCTACGACGAGAAATATTGTAGAGTATAACGAGAAGTTTATACAGCGTAAGCTCAATCCTAATAAGGGACATCGCTTCCTGCCATATATCGTAGTTATTATCGACGAGTTTGCCGACTTGATTATGACGGCCAAGGAGGTTGAAGTTCCTGTGATGCGTTTGGCGCAGAAGGCGCGTGCTGTGGGTATTCATCTTATAGTGGCGACACAAAGACCGGATGTTAAGGTTATTACCGGAGGTATTAAGGCTAACTTCCCATCGCGTATTGCGTTCCGTGTGATGCAGATGGTCGATTCGAAGACGATTATCGACCAGCCAGGAGCAAATCAGCTTATCGGACGAGGCGATATGCTCTTCTCGAAGGATGGCGAGCTGACGCGTATTCAATGTGCATTGGTAGAGACCAAAGAGGTGTCTCGCCTGGTAAGTTTTATCGCTCTGCAACAGGGATATACCGAGGCTTATATGTTGCCGGAGTATAGTGCTGAAGGTGGCGGTGACGGTGGCTACGGTGGCGGTGGCTCAGATAGCTACGATGGCGAGAGCTCGAAGGCTGTAAAATATGACCCTAAGTATGCGGAGATTGCGCGAGATATTGTTGCTAATGGAAGGTTCTCCATCTCATCAATCCAGCAGACACACGAGGTGGGATTTAATCGTGCGGCACGTATCGTTCGACAGCTGGAGCGTGATGGAATTGTAGGTCCTCAGATAGGTTCGAAACCGCGTGAGATAAAGTATTATGACCTGCCTTCATTGGAGGCCAAGTTGCAGGAATTGGGTATTTTTTAGCTCGGAGTAGACTAATTCGGTGCATGGTGACGTTTAATAAGAAGAAAGAGTAAGATTTTATGCGTAAGATATTTTTGATAGCGGTGGCAGTGATATTTTCCGGCATGGCTTATGCTCAGTCGGAGGTGGATGCCATGCTTGGTAAGTTGGATAAATATATTGATAATTTGGGGCCATACAGGATTTCGTTTAAACTGACGTCGGAAGATTATACCTCTGATGGATATTGCTTGGTCAGTGGCGATAGTTATTATATCGGTGTGGGCGATGCGGAGGTCTATGCCGACGGCAAGGTGCGATATGAGGTCGATGGAGCGCGTAAGGAGATTAACGTCGATGCTGTAAACGTGCAGAGCCATAATATCTTGGATAATCCTACTCGCTGTTTCGATTTTGTCGGCGAAGATTACAGTGCAGAGATAGTCAAACGTGAGGCTAATAAGGTGGAGATTCATCTGTCGGGTAATGATATTATCGAGGAGGGTGATATTTATATCACAATAGATAAAACGACGGGAAAGCCTCTGTCGATTCTCTATACTTTGTATGACGATAAAGCATACATTGATATTGTAGAGCTCAAGAGTGATACCACACCTATCAAGAAGTTCTTGAAGTCGGCATATAAGGGCTTCGAGATTATTGATTTCAGATAGCGTTGGGTAGTTACAAAAGATGTTGTAATGAGGAAAATCTCTCGGCAGGGTGTCGGGAGATTTTTTTTATCGCCTCAAAACGCCTAAAAATGGGCAAAAAGAGGGTGTTTTGATAAAATAATTTTGAAAAGGGTGAGAAAATGGTCTGTAAAGTTGTTTATTTGTAAAATAAACACTACTTTTGTTTGATTTAGAAGAGTGCACATTGTGCTAATTTTATTGAGAAGAAAAAAATATGATGACTGAAGAAGAAAAGACGGCCGGTTTGGTAGGTAGAATTGTTCCTATCAACATTGAAGAGCAGATGAAGTCGGCGTATATCGACTATTCGATGTCGGTTATCGTTTCACGTGCATTGCCAGATGTTCGTGACGGATTGAAGCCTGTACATCGTCGTATTCTGTATGATATGAGTGCAGAGTTGAATCTTTATTCGGATAAGCCAACCCGTAAGTCTGCCCGTATTGTCGGTGACGTACTCGGTAAGTTCCACCCACACGGAGATATCTCGGTATATGATGCTATGGTGCGTTTGGCTCAGGATTGGGCTATGCGTTATCCTTTGGTAGAGGGTCAGGGTAACTTCGGTTCTATGGATGGTGACTCAGCTGCTGCGATGCGTTATACTGAGGCGCGTATGCAGAAGATTACCGACGAGGTTATGGCCGATATCGAGAAAGATACAATCGACTGGACAACAAACTTTGATGATACACTCAAAGAGCCTACGGTTCTGCCAACGAAGATTCCATTGTTGTTGGTAAACGGCGCAAGCGGTATCGCTGTCGGTATGGCGACAAACATGGCACCACATAACCTCGGTGAGGTGGTGGATGCTTGCTGTGCATACATCGACAATCCGGAGTGCGAGTGTGAGGAGTTGTTGCAGTATGTCAAGGGTCCGGACTTCCCAACAGGAGCGTTGATTTATGGCTACGAGGGCGTGAAGGAGGCTTTGCTGACAGGTCGTGGTCGCGTGATGATGCGTGCACGTACCGAGATTGAGACAACGGAGAGCGGTCGCGAGTGTATTGTCGTGACGGAGATTCCTTATATGGTCAATAAGGCCGAGATGATTAAGAAAATCGGCGAGTTGGTCAATGAGAAGAAGATTGAGGGCATCTCTTACATCAACGACGAGAGTGATAGAAAGGGTATGCGAATCACAATATTCGTAAAGAAAGATGCTTCGGCGAATGTGGTTCTGAATACACTCTTTAAGAATACTCAGTTGCAGACATCGTTTGCAGTGAACAATATCGCATTGGTGAATGGTCGTCCTCAGTTGCTTAACCTGAAGGATTTGATTCACCACTTTGTCGAGCATCGTCACGATGTTGTTGTTCGTCGTACCCGCTTCGATTTGAAGAAGGCTCAGGAGCGTATGCATATCGTACAAGGTCTGCTTATTGCGCAAGATAATATCGACGAGATTGTACAGATTATCAAGTCATCACGCAGCACAGATTTGGCAAAGCAGGCTTTGCAGGAGCGTTTCGGTTTGAGCGAGATACAGTCTACGGCAATTGTCGAGATGCGTCTGCGTCAGCTCACAGGCTTGGAGCGTGAGAAGTTGGAGGCTGAGCATGCAGAGTTGGAGCGCAAGATTAACTACTACAACGAGGTATTGGCAAGCGAGCAGATGCAGTTGCAGATTGTGAAGGACGAGTTGCAGGAGGTGAAGGCTCAATATGGCGACGAGCGTCGTACAGAGATTGTTTACTCATCAGAGGAGTTTAATCCTGAGGACTTCTATGCTGACGAGGATATGGTTATCACTATATCTCACATGGGTTATATCAAGCGTACTCCACTTGCTGAGTACCGTACACAGAACCGTGGCGGTATAGGTGTGAAGGGTAGTGCTACACGTGATGAGGACTTTATTGAGCATATCTACGTAGCCTCAATGCACAATACGATGATGTTCTTTACCGAAAAGGGACGTTGCTATTGGTTGAAGGTATACGAGATTCCTGAGGGTACACGCTCTTCGAAGGGTCGTGCTATACAGAACGTTATCCAGATTGAGCCGGACGATAAGGTACGTGCTTATATCAACACCAAGAACCTCAACGACGAGGAGTATATCAACAACAACTATATCGTGATGTGTACTCGTGAGGGTATCATCAAGAAGACTAAGTTGGAGGCTTACTCTCGTCCACGTCAGAACGGTGTTATCGCTATTGTTATCCGTGAGGGTGACCAGCTTTTGGAGGCGAAAATTACCAGCGGCGAGTCGGAGATTATGATTGCAGCGCGTGGCGGTAAGGCTATCCGCTTCCCAGAGAATAAGGTTCGTCCTATCGGTCGTGTGAGTGCCGGTGTAAGAGGTATCGAACTGGAGGATAACGACGAGGTGGTAGGTATGATTTGTATCGAGCCAGACCAGAAGAAGGATGTTTTGGTTCTCTCGGAGCACGGATATGGTAAGCGTACAGATTTGGATGAGTATCGTATCACCAACCGAGGCGGTAAGGGTGTGAAGACAATCAACATCACCGAGAAGACGGGCGACTTGGTATCTATCCAGGCTGTGGAGGATGATAACGATTTGATGATTATCAATAAGTCGGGTATCACAATCCGTACGAAGGTAGAGCAGATACGTGTTGCAGGTCGTGCTACTCAGGGTGTGCGTATCATTAACTTGCGCGATGGCGACTCTATCGCTTCTGTGATGGCGGTACCAAAGAGCGAGGACGAGGAGCCACAGGAGGGTGTAGTCGTCGATGCTGAGAATACGACAGAGAACGCTGCGGTTGAGCAGGCTGAGGCAGTTGTTGTGGAGCAGGCTGAAACAAAAAACGAGTAAAAGACAATAAAAATTAGATAATGAACGTTTTACATTAAAAGAGTAAAATTATGAAGAAGTTACTTTTTGCGGTGTTGGCTGTAATGGTTATGGCGACACCAATGGTAAATGCACAAAAGATTAACAAGGAGAGCGTGCGCGCGAAGCTTGCAAAGGCTGATGCTACGTTGGAGGATGCTAAGAAGAACGTTAAGGCTTCTACATGGATTAACCATGCAAAGACTTACTATGATGCAGCAACTATTGCAACTAAGGATTTGTATGCGGGTATGACTATGGACGACGTACAGATGGTACTTGGCGAGCCAGTAGGTAGCCGTATGGGTGTTCAGTTGGGTCAGATGACTTGCAACGAGTTCCAGTTCCCATGGGTTACTGTCTATACAGCGGCTTCTAACAATTTGGTAACAACTTGGATTACTACCGATTTCGTGGTTGAGAATAAGGACTTGTGCGCTGTGGCACTCAGCTCTTTGAATAAGGCATTTGAGTTGGAACCAAAGCAGCAGGAGAAGATTAGTGAGGAGTTGAATAAGCTCAAGAACTATTACAGCCAGTGCGGTAATGTATGTTTGGACGCTGCTCAGTATGTCGATGCTGCATACTTCTATACTATGACCGATAAAGTTATCTCAAGCCCAGCATTTATGGGTGAGAAGACAGGTCTGTTCTCATACTATGCCGGTTATCTCTATACAGTAGATGGTCAGACTAACCCTAAGTCTTATGAGTTGGGTGCTTTGGCACTGAACAAGGCTTTGGCTGAGGGCTTCTGCGATGAGGAGGGTAATGTATATTACTACCTCTATGTATGCTATGCTAACCAGAAGGATTCTCCAGTCTATATGGCAAATCTTGAGCGCGCAAAGCAGCTCTTGATGGAGGGTTTGGCAAAGTATCCTAACAACGCTGATATCGTTCAGGGTTTGATTAACCTCTATACAGCTGAGGAGGGTGATAACAACCCAGCAGACTTGATTGAGTTGGTTGATAAGGCTTTGGAGCGTGACGCACAGAATGCAGGTTTGTGGTTTGGTCGTGGTCGTATCTTCTTCGCATTGGAGAACTATGATGAGGCTATCGCATCTTTCAAGAAGGTTATCGAGATTACCCCAGAGGACGCTATGACTTGGTTCTATATCGGTTACTTCTACACTTTGAAGGGTGATGCTGCTAACGAGGCATTCTACGAGCGTGAGTATACATCTTACGAGGAGCAGGATAAGGATATGAAGGCTATCACTGAGACTTACAAGGAGGCTCTTCCATACTTGGAGAAGTCATACGAGTTGAATCCTGAGCACTTCAGCACTGTTGAGACTTTGAAGGCTTTGACATTCCGCTTGCGCGAGGAGCCAGGCATTATGGAGAAGTACAATAAGTATAACGAGATTTACAAGCAGATGGCTCAGTAAGCAATATCTGTTGGTGTGATAAAAATTTGGTTCATCGAAAGGTGGACCAAATTTTTTTATCTATAAATGAGAAAAAATCTATAAGTAGTTAAATAAAATTGAAAAATATTTTGATTTTATTAAAATATGATGTAATTTTGTTGAGAAAAGATAAAGTAAAGTGCAAAGTATGAAAAAATTACCTGTCGTATGCCCTTCGTGCGGTGATGGTCTGCGAGTTAAAGCAATGCATTGCCCGACGTGTCAGACACGAGTGGAAGGAGATTATCAACTGCCGGCTATTATGAAGCTATCGGAAGAAGAGCAAGAGTTTATAACTGATTTCGTGTTGTGTAGCGGCTCGTTGAAAGAGATGGCGCAACGTATGGGGTTGAGTTATCCGTCTGTTAGAAATCGTTTGGATGATATCATTGAGCTATTAAAAGCAAATATGAAGAATGATAATAAATAAATATAAGGTGTGATTATGAAGAAGATTTTAAATCCATTCCGTTATTTGCCATTACGCCAGGCATCGTGTTGGGGTATTGCCGTGATGATTATGTCGGCTATTATGTGCTGGCTGATTCCTGTCAGGTTATCATCAATGACACAGGTCTATCTGTTGCAGGATAAGCAGCCATTGTGGCTAAGTACCGTAGAACAGGTGGTTGTGTGGCTGATTTTTGCCTTTATCTTATACATCATCGGTGCTATATTCTCGAAATCCAAAGTGCGCTTTGTGGATGTTGCAGCTTTCAATCTCTTTGCCCGAATACCAATGGATTTGATGCTATTAACACTCTTGGTGCCAAAGTTCAAGACTTTGATGTTGCTTCTGCAAGAGCAGTCTGAGGCAATGATGAGTGGAAAGATTACGCAGATGACGGCTATGGTGGATAATATGTGGTATATAGTGCTTATTAGTGCGATTGCATCAATCTGTTCAGCGTGGTATTGTTTCTGGAGTTATAAGGGTTTTGCTGAGGCAACTAATGTTAAAAATGGTAAGGGTGTTATGTTGTTTATTTTAGGATTTATAGTGGCTTACGTTGTGTCGGGATTTGTATTGCCTCTGTTGCGGTAATTATACAACTTCCACATAAAATAGGCTGTCGCAACGCTAATTGTTGGACAGCCTATTCTATTGTAGCAGGGTTGGGGTTATTTCTCTTTGAAATAGATGTCGAGAAGCTCCTTGGCTGCAATGAATGAACTGAGTTTCGCATCCAATACACGAGCCTCAACATCGGCTATACGAGCCTCAATCTCAGGATTTTGGTAGAAACTGCTCTTCAGCACCTCGTTAATACTCTCGTACATCCAATATTTGTTTTGGCGGTTGCGGTTTGCGGCATAGTAGCCATTTTGCTCGATGTGTTCGATATACTCCTCAACACCTTTCCAGACCTCCTCAAGACCTGTCTTATCGACAGAAGAGCAAGTATAAACCTTTGGACGCCAACCCGACTCGGGCATAGGGAAGAGGTGTAGAGCACCTTGATATTGCACCTTTGCCAACTCCGCTTTATGGATATTCTCGCCGTCCGCCTTAGTGATGACCATCATATCTGCCATCTCCATAATACCTCGTTTGATACCTTGTAACTCGTCACCGGCACCTGAGATTTGAAGCATAAGGAACATATCCACCATAGAGTGTACGGCAGTCTCGGATTGTCCGACACCGACCGTTTCGATGAAGATAACATCGAAGCCGGCAGCCTCACACAGCACGATTGTCTCACGAGTCTTGCGGGCTACGCCACCCAATGAGCCCGCCGATGGCGAAGGGCGGATGAAGATGTCGGGGTTGGATGATATGCTCTCCATACGGGTCTTATCGCCCAAAATAGAACCTCCGCTACGCTCCGAACTTGGGTCAATAGCAAGAACGGCCAGCTTGTGTCGAAGGCTTGCAACCATACCGCCGATAGCCTCGATGAAGGTCGATTTGCCGGCACCCGGAACGCCTGTGATTCCGATACGTATCGAGCGGCTTGCGTGTGGCAGACACCTCTCTATAATCTCCTGAGCTTGAGCGTAATGTGTCGGATTGTTGCTCTCTATCAGGGTGATGGCTTGAGAGAGAATTGTAATATCGCCCTTCAAGATACCATCCACATACTCCTCGGTTGAGAGTGTGCGACGACGTTTGCGCACAAAGTATGGATTCACGATAGGCTGGTCCTCAACGCCTGTGGTGACATTGAGTGCGCTGTCGTGATGAGCGTCAATATATTCTCGTTCGAAATGTTCAATCTTGGTAAATGCCATATAGTTAGTTGTTTTTGATTACAATATTCTTAAATACGTCGATGTTGAGCGTGGCAGGATTACCGCACCAGAGTACTCGACCTTTTGAGTTACAGATGACGCTGAAAGGTAGAAATTTAACACCAAAATTCTTAAATATCGTGCCACTTTCATCGAATAAAATGCCTGTGTAGTCGGAGAGTAGCGATGTAAGAGTCACTCCTGCCGTGTCGTGGTCCTCCTTGGTTATGACGGTAAGGTTGAACTGGCCAGGGTACTCTTGGCAGAGAGTAATCATCTTCTTCAGACTCTCTTGGCACAGTTTACTCTCTGAATGATAGAATATTATGCACGAGAATGTGGCCTCTTCGGGTTGAGCATCCATAAGCCATGTTCCGCTCTTTATCGTGGGAATCTTCTCGCCTATAATCACGTTTTGCCCTTGTGCAAACTCGGCACAAAAGAGAATAGCAAAAAATATAATTATGAGTCGTCTCATGAAAATCGTATAGCTAATTACAACCAACAAAAATAATACCTTTTACCAAAACAAACAAGCCTTTGGCTGTCGGATTTCTATCTTAATGACTCCGCTACCAGAAAATAGGGATTTATATATATTTTATATATAAAAGGTCCGAAAATATTTTCTTATTTGGGATTTTACTTGTAACTTTGTGCGATTTTGTGCGAAAGCATAACGAATTGGAAATTCTACATACATAAAACTTATAAATTAAAACATCAAAAATTATGAAAGTTTCACACATTGAGCATTTGGGTATTGCTGTAAAGAGCCTTGACGAGGCAATTCCTTATTGGGAGAATGTATTGGGTTTGAAGTGTTACGCTATCGAGGAGGTAGCTGACCAGAAGGTTAAGACAGCTTTCTTTAAGCTTGGTCAGACTAAGATTGAGCTTTTGGAGCCAACATCAGAGGACTCTACAATCGCTAAGTATATCGAGAATCGCGGCGTAGGTATTCACCACATGGCTCTCGCTTGTGAGAATATCGAGGAGCAGTTGGCAGATGCCGAGCAGAAAGGTATTCGCCTTATCGACAAGACTCCACGTGCCGGTGCTGAGGGTATGACTATCGCATTCCTTCACCCAAAATCAACTCAGGGTATTTTGACAGAGTTGTGTGAGGACAAGAACAAATAATTTACAAACAAAATAATTTAAGCACATTATGAGCGAAATTCAAAAACAGATAGCCAAACTGATTGAGAATCGCGAGACTGCTCGTTTGGGTGGTGGCGAGAAGGCTATCGAGAAGCAGCACGCAAAGGGTAAGTATACTGCTCGTGAGCGTATCAATATGCTTTTGGACGAGGGTAGCTTCGAGGAGTTCGATATGTTCGTAACTCACCGTTGCTACGACTTCGGTATGGAGAAGAAGCATACATTTGGTGATGGCGTTGTAACAGGTTATGGTACAATCGCAGGTCGTTTGGTGTATGTATTTGCACAGGATTTCACCGTTACAGCAGGTTCTTTGTCAATCTCTTTGGCTGATAAGATTTGTAAAGTGATGGATATGGCTATGAGCAACGGTGCTCCTTGCATCGGCTTGAACGACTCAGGTGGTGCTCGTATTCAGGAGGGTGTGAATGCTTTGGCAGGTTACGCTAACATTTTCCAGCGTAACGTAATGGCTTCAGGTGTTATCCCTCAGATTTCAGCTATCTTTGGCCCTTGCGCCGGTGGTGCTGTTTACTCTCCAGCATTGACTGACTTTATCATCATGCGTCGTGAGACATCTAACATGTTCCTTACAGGTCCTAAGGTTGTTAAGACCGTAACAGGTGAGGATGTTACTCAGGAGCAGTTGGGTGGTGCAAATATGCACACAACAAAGAGTGGTGTAGCTCAGTTTGCTGTTGATTCAGAGGAGGAGGGTATCGCGCTGATTCGCAACCTTCTCTCATACTTGCCACAGAATAACATGGAGGATGCTCCATTGGCAATGTGTAACGACAGTATCGCTCGTTTGGAGGATTCTCTCAACGAGATTATCCCTGATAACCCTAACCAGCCATACGATATGTACTCTGTTATCAAGGCTATCGTGGATAATGGTGAGTATTTGGAGAGTGCAGCAGGTTATGCTAAGAACATCATCACTTGCTTCGCGCGTTTCAACGGTCAGAGCGTAGGTATCATCGCTAACCAGCCTAAGTTTATGGCAGGTGTGTTGGATATCAATGCAAGCCGCAAGGCAGCTCGCTTCGTACGTTTCTGCGACGCGTTCAATATTCCATTGGTAACATTGGTAGATGTCCCTGGATTCTTGCCAGGTACAGGTCAGGAGTATGGTGGTGTGATTACTCACGGTGCTAAGCTCTTGTTTGCATACTGTGAGGCTACTGTACCTAAGGTGACAGTTACTCTGCGTAAGGCTTACGGTGGTGCATATATCGTGATGTCTTCTAAGCATATCCGCGGTGATATTAACTACGCATGGCCATCAGCTGAGATTGCAGTTATGGGTGCAAGCGGTGCTGTGGAGGTTCTCCACGCTAAGGCATTGGCTGAGTTCACTGACCCAGCAGAGAAGGCTAAGTTCGTTGCAGAGAAGGAGCAGGAGTACAAGGATAAGTTCTCTAACCCTTACAATGCAGCTCGCTACGGCTATATCGACGATGTAATCGAGCCACGTAACACTCGTTTCCGTATTATCCGTGCTTTGCAGTCGTTGGCAACCAAGCGTTTGCAGAACCCACCTAAGAAGCACTCTAATATTCCATTGTAAAATAGATTGTTATGGATTTATTGATAACTATCAATTGCGCTGATATGCCTTATATGTTTGCAGTGGCGGGCATGGGTTTCCTAACGGTCTTCTTCGTGCTGGTTTTGATGATTGGTATTATGAAGGGCATGGGTTACTTCTTTACTCGTCAGCGTAAGGTTAAGAGCGTAGCTCCTACCGGTGAGGTGGAGTATGAAGAGCATGCAATCAGTGATAACGAGGTTGTGGCTGCAATCATCGTTGCATTGAAGATGTATAAGAGCGACTTGCACGACCGCGAGTCAGAGATGCTCACCATTAATCGTATTACACGAGCTTACTCGCCATGGAACTCTAAGATTCACGGCTTGACACAGCTCCCTAAACACAAATAATTTTTTGAGAAGATGAAAAAGTATTCATTGAAGATAAATGGCAACGAGTACGAGGTAAAAGTTGAGAATGTCAATGAGGCATCAACAGAGGCTCGTGTTGTTGTAAATGGCGTTAAATATAACGTGGAGATAGAGGGTGCTACTGCTCGTCAGACTTCGAAGCCAGCTGTTGCTCCTGCTCCTGCTGCTACCGGTTTGTCAGTTACTCCTGTTACTCCTGTTGCTTCTAAGCCAGCAGCTCCTGCTGCTGCGGGTGGTGCAGGTACTAAGGTGACATGTCCACTGCCAGGTACTGTTATCGCTATCAATGTGAAGGAGGGCGATACAGTTGCAGCCGGTCAGACTTTGGTAGTTTTGGAGGCTATGAAGATGGAGAACAATATCGACGCAGAGCGTGGTGGTGTTGTTAAGTCTATCAATGTTCAGGCCGGTGCTACCGTAATGGAGGGTGAAGTATTACTTGTAATTGAGTAGTGTTATGATTGAGTTTTTGGAAACTTCTATCGTTGATAGCCTTGGTAATTTTGCAAAAGATGCAGGTGTCGTGCAGTTTTTTACTGACGGCGACGGCTATAAGGCATTGATTATGATTTGCCTTGCTTGCTTCTTGCTCTATTTGGCTATCAAGAAGCAATATGAGCCACTATTGTTGCTCCCTATTGCTTTCGGTATGTTGCTGACTAACCTTCCTGGTGCCGGAATGTTCCACTCTGAGTTTTTTACGGGAGGACACGTTAATTGGGGAGAGTTCACAGCCGGAAATTTCGGATTGTTGGATGTCTTGTACCTCGGTGTTAAACTTGGTATCTATCCATGTTTGATTTTTATCGGTGTAGGTGCTATGACCGACTTTGGTCCACTGATTGCTAACCCTAAGAGTTTCTTGTTGGGTGCTGCTGCTCAGTTGGGTATCTTTGCTACATTCATCGGTGCTTTCTTCCTTGGATTTGAGCTTAATGAGTGTGGTAGTATCGGTATTATTGGTGGTGCTGATGGTCCGACATCTATCTTCTTGACAGCGAAGTTGGCTCCTGAGTTGTTGGGTCCTATTGCTATTGCAGCTTATTCGTATATGGCATTGGTGCCTGTAATTCAGCCACCAATTATGCGTGCTTTGACAACCAAGAAGGAGCGTATGATTAAGATGTCGCAGTTGCGTCAGGTGTCGAAGAAGGAGAAGATTATCTTCCCTATCGTGCTTGCCGTTGTAATTTCACTCTTGTTGCCATCAGCAGCTCCTCTGGTAGGTTGCTTGATGTTGGGTAACTTGATGAAGGAGTGCGGTGTAGTTGATCGTTTGAGCAAGACTGTTCAGAATGAGTTGATGAATATCGTGGTTATCTTCCTTGGTATTTCAGTTGGTGCAACTGCAGTTGCTGATAACTTCCTCAACGAGAAGACTATCTTTATCCTCGTGCTTGGTATCTTGGCGTTCAGCCTCGGCTCGGCAGGTGGTGTATTGCTCGCTAAGTTTATGAACCTCTTTGCTAAGGAGGGTAAGAAGATTAACCCACTTATTGGTTCTGCAGGTGTATCGGCAGTGCCTATGGCGGCTCGTGTATCTCAGGTAGAGGGTCAGAAGGCTTGCCCATCGAACTTCCTTTTGATGCATGCTATGGGTCCTAACGTGGCAGGTGTTGTTGGCTCAGCGGTTGCTGCCGGCGTATTGCTTGCATTCTTGGGATAAGCAAAAATTATATCACTGAATTGAATGTGTCGAACAAATGCTCGACACATTCTTTTTTGTCGGCTGAAGAGTGAAGAGTTTGCTTGTAAAGGGTTGTATTGTAGGAAATTATTGTTAATTTTGTATGCTAATTAATTGGGTGAATATGAAAAGATTAATATTGATTTTGGTTAGCGTAACAACGCTCGCAACCACGGCATTAGCAGACGAGGATGACGATATCAGAAAAGCTAAAAGTTATCTGAGGGAGGCTGAATACCAGCAGAAGATGGCACAGAGCTATATGAATGATGCCAACTATCATCTCAGTAGGGCTGAAAGTTATCAGCGCGATGTTGATTATTATGAGCGTCAAGAAGATTATAGCCGAGCTAAAACCTATGAGGGCTATGTTAAGCGCGAAATGGAGAGTGCTCGTAGTAAGTTTCAGCGGGCTGCATCAGCTGCCGATAAGGCTGAAATGTATTTTAAATGGGCGGCAGATGCTCTATATTGAGAGATTTAGACCTAATATTCTTCCCTGAAAATGTCGAATTTGATAGATTTGGTGATAATAATTCGAATAATTTTCAGGGATTTATATTTATATAAAAATTTTTTACTATCTTTGCGCACCCGCAAATATGCGGATTAAGGATTACAACAAATTAAAGTATTAACAAAACGTAAAAGATGGATTCAAGAAGTTACAAAACTATCTCGTTGAATGCAGCTACTGTTGAGAAGCAGTGGGTAGTTATCGATGCTACCAACGAGGTATTGGGACGTCTTGCGTCGCAGGTGGCGAAGATCCTCCGAGGCAAGAACAAGCCCGGCTACACTCCACACGTTGATTGCGGTGATAACGTTATCGTAATTAACGCCGAGAAGGTGAAGCTTACGGGCAGCAAGATGACCGACAAGGTCTATGTACGTCACACAGGTTATCCTGGTGGCCAGCGTTTTGCTACTCCTGCAGACTACTTGGCTAAGAAGCCTGAGTTTGTTATTGAGCACGCTGTAAAGGGTATGTTGCCAAAGACCCGTTTGGGCGAGGCAATCATGAAGAATTTGAAGGTTTATGCTGGCGCAGAGCATCCTCACGCAGCACAGAACCCAAAGGAAATTAAGTTAAACGAGATTAAGTAAAGAGTATGGAAGTTGTAAACACCGTAGGTCGCCGTAAGGCAGCTGTGGCTCGCGTATTCCTCAAGCCTGGTAATGGTCAGATTACAATCAACCACCGAGCACTTGATGTCTATTTCCCATTGAACATTCTCCAGTACGAGGTTAAGCAGCCTTTGTTGGTTACTAACACTTTGGAGAGCTATGACGTTACTATCAACCTCGATGGTGGTGGTATCAAGGGTCAGGCAGAGGCAGCTCGCATGGGTATCGCACGTGCATTGTGTCAGGTAGATGCAGAGTTCCGTTCAGTTTTGAAGAAGAACGGTTTCCTCACACGTGATTCTCGTGAGGTTGAGCGTAAGAAGCCAGGTCAGCCTGGAGCACGTCGTAAGTTCCAGTTCAGTAAG
>JAGAOZ010000024.1 GCA_017623505.1 Alistipes sp. | reverse complement strand
TTTCGATAGAATGAAACGAATAGTTCTTTTAGGTGGTTATAGCAGTGAGGTTCCACCTCTTCCCATTCCGAACAGAGAAGTTAAGCTCACTAACGCCGATGGTACTGCCTATTTAGGTGGGAGAGTAGGTAGCCGCCTCTTCAAGGAGCGAGCCAACGATGGTTTGCTCCTTTTCTTTTTTGTTATAGCACCACATCTTTTGCACAAGACTATCAGTGAGCATAGGGCTGTACCGACGTACTATCCCTATGCTCACTGCTTCGCTATGCACAAAATCTGCGGCACTCTACCAAAAAATTAAGAGGAGCAAGAATATGTGGTGCTAAGAAAAGGAGCAACTAAGGCTTGCTCTTTTGAAGAGGTGTTTATTTATTCCGCTATATGGTTAGTGCTATTTGCATTAGTGAGCTTAACTGCTCTGAGAAACAGAGACCGATTGTGCAAGTTGAAGGCAGAGTATATATGAGTGGAGGCTATACCTTATATTATATATACTCATATATACTCTGCTGAGACGCCGCCAATCGAAGCCGAGAATAGATTGCTTGCAATCCTCGGCAAGTTAAGCTCTTTGTTTGTAAGTTTCTCAGTTTATTTTCATGTACTATAATTATTACAATAAAATCTTGTAATCCTTTTGGTCCAAAATGTAGTGCACTCGGTCTTAATCTGTGTTTAATTAACTTGTTTCTTGTTGATTGTTAGATAGTTATTAGATTTCTCTTTATAGGGTTTGGAAGCAGGGGGATATACTATTACAATAAAATATTGTAATCATACAATATTTTATTGTAATAGTCGGTCGCTTTAGAACGTGATTCCGGAGTGACAAAATTTAACACTACATATAGAGGCAAAAAATAGCGCCCATGAAGTTCATGAGCGCTATCGTGTTTTAGGTAGGAGCGTGTTATTTATCAGACTCTGTTTTGTTCTTGCTCTTGTTCATAAGGTTGCCTAAGAAGTCTTTAGCGGCATTCTCCAAACGCTCTGTTACCTCCTCCTTAATCTCCTCTTCGGTTGGGAGTTGCTCCTTAATCTGTTCTACAACCTCCTCTTTGGTTGGCAGGTTGTCAATAGCCTGCTTAACATTAGATATTGTAGAATCAACCTTGGTTACGGTCTCAACAATCTTCTCAGCCTCGGCAGGTAGTGCCTTCTGCTCTGCATCACCCTCGCTATTGCCATCATTTGAGCCGAAGAGCGCCCCAGAGAATAGCTGTTGAGCCGCACTCTTTGCTATCTTCTCAAAATCTACGGTTGGCTTAGGGTCGGTCAGAGTACCTCCGATGGTGAATGATATTGGACCCATCTCAGCCAATTTACCTGCTGATTTAGGCATTGTCAAAGTTCCTTGGTAGTCGATACTCATATCGAGCTTAGCTGTTCCGTTCAAGTTGATTGTATAGCCGCTAACGACAATCTCGATAGGCTTGGTATAAACTACACCCTCCTTCAACTCAAAGCCTATATCGAAATCCTCAAACTTAGGATTCTTCAACTTGCTATCTCCGATAAGGTCTGCAATAGTAGATAGCATCTCTATCTGAGGGAGTCCCAAATCCTTAATAGAGAATGAGCCTGATGCGCTCAATGCTCCCAAGTCCGGCGTTGTGCCATTGAGTGGAGCATTGACGTCAAAATGACTTGAAACAGAGCCTGTAAGCATAGATAGTATCTGCGATGAAAGACCCAAATCTTGAGCTATTGATGCAACTTTCAAGTCTTTGATATAGATACCGGCGTCAAACAATGCGTTATAGTCTGACGAGGTTGAGTATGAGCCATTAACCGTAATACCGCCTCCCATAGCATTGGTTGAGAGGTTGCTCATATCAATCTTGCCGTCCTTAATCTTCAGCGTGCCGGCAACATTATTAAGTGCTGCTGAGCCATAGATTATCTTCTTGGCATTAACCTGCATATCGAAGTCGATATTGGTTGGGACCTGTATTGCTTCGCCCTTAGCGAGTGTTGCAGTTGGCAAAGTTGTCTCTGTTGTTGCGGTATCTGCCTCGGTAGAGTCAGTTGCAGAGGTTGCCATAAACTCGTTAAGATTAAGCATATTGCTATTGATATTGAGTTTACCCTTGATGGTTGAATCCGCAAACAGGTAACCTAAGTAGTTCTCAAGACTCGCCGACAACGTTACATCACTCTGACCGGCGTTGATAACTGTGTTATTGAGTTTTAGTGCAGCAGGAGTGAAGCTAAATGTTGATGATGGAATAGTGATTTTTGGCATATCAGCTGAAGTATATTCAAAATCTTTCAGCTGCACACTACCAGCTGCATTGCACTTATCCATCTGTCCGCTAAGAAGATATGACGCTCTGCCGTTGAGTTGCAAATCGGCTGTCATCATACCATTGATAGCAGTCTCGCCAACAGGGAATGCATCGCTCAGCTTCTCAAAATCAATAACGCCGTCCACTGCGATATCAAAAGCTAAATCACTGATAGGGGTAGAGATGTTAGCGGCTAAACTCAAAGCCTGACCTGCTATCTGCATATAGCACGGCTTAAGCTTTATGACTGTGGCATCAACGCTACCGCCAGGATTGGTGACGTTGGCTACAATATTGATATTATCAATACCGGCAGGGAGATTAGGATATTGGAAATATGCCTCCGAAACACTCAATAACACGTCGAATGCAGGAATTTGTTGCTCATCAAATATACCCTTAGCGTATGCCGACATCATAGCCTTGCCAGAGGTCTTTATCGCAGCAAATTCGTCGGTATAAAGACCTGGGAAGAGCGATAGCAGCTCCTTGAAACCGACCTTCTCGGTGTTTAGGCGGATATCCATATCGAAGCCCTCCTCCAACATCGCCAACCAGCCGTCAATGCTTGTCTGTACGGCATTGAGGTTAATGTTGTTATCACGGAAGGTGATTTTGCTCTGTGCCATATCAAACTCGATATCCATATCGGCTTTTATTGCAACATCGCGCATGATAGGGAGCCCCATCATAGTATATGTGAGCGATGGTGAGCTACCCTCAATCTTCAGTGTGGTGATGTCGCCCTGAAGATTGCCAGAGCATACGGCATTGAATGCCTCAAGCGCCAGGAACATATTTGCATCACGGTCGTCGTAGGTTACCGAAAGATTGTTAATCTCAATCTCTTCCAGCTCCAGGGTGAAAGGGATCTCGCTATCTTCCTCAGAGTAGCCCTCCTCCTTGAGCTCCTCCTCGCTCTTTACGATATCCCAGTTCACAGCACCACTCTTACCAATGATAGTATTGACACGTGTGTTTTCGATTTTTACCTTAGAAATCTCGAAATCTCCTGAGAAAACAGACATCAGATTGACAGTAACGCCCAACTCTCCCGCCGATAGCAGGGTGTCTGTGGCAAACTCCTTCTCGCCGACAATGCTTACATCGCCAAGTGTTACAGAGATACGTGGGAAATTGCGGAACATACTGATATCCACGTCTTTAAATTCGAGAGTTCCCTTAAGTCGCATATTAGCCTCTTTCTTGACATAGTCAGCAATCTCATCCTCGAAGATTACAGGAATGAGCAAAAGTAATAGGAAAAGGCCTAAAATCGTAGATACAAAACCGATAAGAATTTTCTTCGTTTTATTAAGTGTCATATTGAGTAAATGTTTGATATTCTTTAAAATTAACTATTCTAATTTATAGAACCTCTCTTTGGATGTTAAACGTAATAATTCATTATATAATATACAAAGGTATATAAAACTATCTGATTTTCTATCTTTTTTGTTAAATTTGCACTAGATAAGTGTTGAATATGGAAGTAAATGTAGACAAAAGGGTGGCAAGAGCGCGTGAGTTATTCCTCGCAGGGTATAATTGTGCGCAGGCTGTTTTTATGGCCTACTATGATTTAACGCCACTGGGTGAAGATATTGCGGCTACCGTGTCGGCATCGTTTGGCGGAGGTATGGGACGCCTTAGAGAGGTGTGTGGAGCAGTGAGCGGAATGGCTATGTGTATGAGTTTTGTTGTTCCTAATTCAAAACCTAATGATTTGATTAATAAAAAGTTAAATTATGCCGCTGTGCAGGATGTTGCCGAGGCCTTCAGACAGGAGAACGGCTCGATTGTCTGTCGCGAGCTGCTTGGCCTAACGTGCCAAAAGCAGGAGCCTACGCCTTCTAAACGGACCGAAGAGTATTATCGTAAACGTCCGTGTGTTGAACTCGTAGCTACGGCGGCACGAATTGTGGGAGAGAAGATAAACTCGATGAATAATTTAAAATAATGCAGATATGAAGATTCTGAAAAATGTTATTATTTATGGCGCATTGATAGGCTTGTTGTGTCTGTCGATGAATTATTTTTATAATAGTACCAAGGAGAGCTTGGCAGCGAAGAAGAGCGAGGAAGCAAAGATGGAAGAGGTGTCAAAGACACAAGTTATCGCGCACCGAGGTTATTGGGATATTGAGGGCTCAGCTCAAAACTCATTGGCTGCGCTTAAGGCGGCTCAGGATATTGATGTTTATGGCTCGGAGTTTGACGTGCAGATGACTTCGGATGATGAGCTTATCGTTGTGCATGGTCACGGGTATCAGACTATCGAAGATGTGCGTAAAGTACCATACTCGGAGATTAAACCTCTGCTTATCGAGAAGAATCAGGAGGTAGTGCCTTTGCTATCTGACTATCTCGATTTGGGTGCTAAGGACAAGGATGTGAAACTTATTCTTGAGATTAAGGATAACCTAACTCCGGAGCGTGAGACTGCTATGGTAGAAAAGATTCTCGCGATGGTAGAGCAGAAGGGCTTGGAGGAGCAGGTTGAGTATATCGCATTCAGCCTCCACGTTTGTAAGGAGTTGGTACGTCTGAAGCCGGGTGTGACGGTAGCATATCTTATGGGAGATATAACCCCTGCGCAGGCAAAGGAGTACGGCTTTACAGGCATTGACTATAACTATGGTACTATCAATGAGCATCCGGAGTGGGTTCAGCAGGCGCACGATTTGGGTTTGACGGTAAATGTTTGGACCGTAACCAATGAGGCAGACATCCGTAATGCTATTGAGCAGGGCGTAGATTTTGTTACAACCGATGCTCCGGAGTTGGCACAGAAGCTTGTGGCAGAGAAGTAGATAGCAAAGTTTTAGCCGGAAAATAAAAAATGCTTAGCCCCGCGTGGTTAAGCATTTTTTTGGTTAGAACTATCTCCTATTTCTTCTCCTTGAGAAGGTCACGAATCTCAGTCAGAAGCAACTCCTCCTTCGATGGTGCTGGCGCAGGTGCTGGCGCAGCCTCCTTCTTCTTTGTCATCTTGTTCATCAGCTTGACCATCAAGAATACGCAGAATGCCATGATGATAAAGTCGATACATCCCTGGAGAAAGGCGCCATATTTCCAAATAACAGGCTCGGCTCCCTCTTTAGGCGTGAGATTGAAGGTCTCGGTCAGATTGACGCTCAAATCCGTAAAGTCGGTATTGCCCAACAACAAACCGATAGGAGGCATCAGAATATCATTAACAAACGAAGTGACAATCTTACCGAAAGCACCACCGATGATAACACCGACAGCCATGTCCATTACATTACCTTTGAGTGCAAAGGTCTTAAACTCGTTTAAAAATCCCATAGTTATAATATTTAGTTGTTAGATTTGACTATTTCACAGCCACGAATATAGCAAATATTAGCTACATAAACAAATCTCTCAATGCGAACAAGATATTCTTTGTGAAAAAATCCCCTATTCTTATATGAGACATTATGAAAACATATTAACTTTGTCGGGTAAAAAATGAATTGCGATGCTCAACAAACTTTTTGGTGTTGATAAGAAGAAACACTCTATCCGTACAGAGATTTTAGCTGGTATAACAACATTTATCACGATGTCGTATATCCTGGCTGTCAATCCAGCGATATTCTCAGAATTGGATATGCCTGCGGGCGCAGTCTTTACTGCTACGGCTTTAGCGGCGATAGTCGGTACGCTGGCGATGTCGTTGCTTGCAAAACTGCCTTTTGGACTTGCTCCGGGTATGGGCCTTAATGCCTTTTTCGTCTATACAATATGTATTGGTATGGGCTATCCGTGGCAGTTTGCATTGACGGCGGTGATGCTCGAAGGAATACTTTTTATAATCATTACACTATCCAATCTCAGAGAGGCTATCGTTAATGCCATCCCGCAGTCGTTACGTTATGCTATCAGTGCCGGTATAGGACTCTTTATCGCATTTATCGGTCTGCAAAATGCGGGTATTATTATCTCGGATGCAAATACTATCGTTGCGATGGGAGATATTACATCGCCGGGGGCTTTGCTGGCAATTATAGGCTTGATAATCACTGCGTGCTTGATTACTCTGCGTATTCACGGCGCGTTGTTGTGGGGTATGCTCATTACCGCTTTGATAGGTATCCCGATGGGACTGACAAATTTCCGCGGAATAGTTGATATGCCAGACTCTATCGCCCCTATTTTCTTGCAGTTTGATTGGTGTAATATCTTTACAGCCGATATGGTTGTAGTGGTGCTTACGATGTTCTTTATTGATATGTTTGATACCATCGGCTCACTTGTGGGAGTCTGCACCAAAGCTAATATGCTTACTGCTCAGGGGAAGATTCCCAATGCCAAGCAGGCCTTTTTGGCTGACGCTATTGCTACCACAGCAGGTGCTTGTATGGGTACAAATACCACAACGACATACGTTGAGAGTGCAGCAGGTGTGGCGCAAGGAGGTAAGACAGGATTGACTTCGTTTGTTGTGGCAATAGGTTTTGCTCTGGCTCTATTCTTCTCTCCTCTGTTTCTCTCTATCCCCGGTGTTGCGACAGCTCCGGTGTTGATTATGGTGGGATTGTTTATGTTTGAGTCGGCGAAGAATATCCCTATGGATGATTACAGCGAGTCACTGCCCGCCTTTATATGTATTATCTTGATGCCTTTGGCGTACTCTATCTCAGCAGGTATTTTGATAGGTATGATTGCCTATGTGCTGATAAATTTTGTGACGGGAAAGTTCAAAAAGCTCACGCCCACGATGTATATCCTCGCTATTTTATTCATACTGAGATATATCTTCCTATAATACAAAAAGCACCGCCTCTGCGGTGCTTTTTGGTATCATTATACACTCACGAGCTATTTCTTGACAATCTTTACACCGAAGGCGCACCATGTAAGATAGAGCACGCAGGCTAAGATAACGTATGCGCCACCTACAATAGATGTGCTATCGGTCACAAAGCCCAGAATCGGAGTGACAACACATCCACCGGCAATAGCGGTAATCATCAAACCTGATATTTGATTTGCAGACTCCGGCTTGGCTTGAAGTGCCATAGAGTAGATAATCGAGAAGATTGATGATGCGAAGAAACCGATAGCTCCGATACATATCATATTGACCACTGCGCTATCCACAAAGACAAGTGTCAGAATAGAGGCAATACATGCTAGAATATTCAGCCTGAAGTATTTAATCTCTGCAATACGGGCCAGCAACACCGCACCTAACAGCGCACCCACCGTACGGCTGAAGAAATATACCTGTGTTGCGTATGTCGCACTATCTTGTGACCACCCGAAGCGCTCAATCATCAACTTTGACGATATAAAGTTGGTTGCTACATCAACTCCTACGACAAAGAAAATACCCAGGAAGAGTGCCAATATAGTGCGATTCTTCAGTAGTGCAAAACTGCTGGCAATGGATACGCTTTGATTCGATGTTGCCTCACGCTTGATAGGTGTCAGAAGCAACCATAGCGCAGAAAGGATTGTTATTGCGCCCAATATAGGGAAGCAATAGTACCAATACGCTTGTCCGAAGACGGCCATAGCAGTCAGTATGATTTGTGGGCCAAATAGTGATGAAAGGGCCTTGACAACCTGACCTATGGTGAGAGAACTTGTCAGCAGACGCGAGTCTGTTATAACATTGCTCAGCAGCGGGTTGAGTGATACCTGAAGTATGGCATTACCGATGCCCAAAAATGCAAATGCCGCCATACATGTTATGCTGTTAAAGTATAGAAGTGGCAGGAACATTCCCAGGATAGTTACAACCATACTTAGCAGTACCGTGTTCTTACGCCCCCAGCGATTCATCATATTTCCTACGGGGATTCCGAGGAACAAGAACCAAATAAAGACCATTGATGGCACAAAGCCTGTCAATGTTGCGGACCAACCAAATGACGCTTGAACATAATTGGATGCGTTACCCACAATGTCGCAAAAGCCCATGACGAAGAAACCGAATAGTATCGGTAGCAGGGCTACAATTGTTTTACCTTTTCCCATAATATTTGATTATTTATTATCCAACTCAGCAAGTGCAAAGGTGTAGGCTCCCAGCGAGATTGCACGGCTTGTGCCAAGCGTAGTAACTCCCACACCGACCTTCTTATGTGACTTATAAAGTACCTTACGACCTATCATTGGTACATCTATCATTTCGTCTCTTTCGCGAATGAAATCGGCTAACTCGGCCTTGTCATGCAGATTGAATACCTCTGGTACGACAGACGAGAATTCTACTCCCGATAGTGTCTTCACGGTGCTGCGCAGCTCCTCCACCATAGCCGGAAGAATATACTTTGCAGCTCCTGCGACACCTCCACCAACGACTACCAAGCCGTCCATAAGGTTTATTGCTCGACCTACTGCATCACCCGCAGCGTGTCCCACCTTTGCAAAACTCTCTATGGCAGCCTCTTTGTTGCCAGGCATTGCTCCTTCAGCAATATCGAAAATATCTTTGGGCTCCAAAGGAGTGCTGTCGCCACTAAGTTCAGCATAGAAACGTTTAACGGCGCGGATACTTACACTCTCCTCTGCCATAATCTGCGGATTGTCCTTGCCTCGCAGCAGATACATATCGCCACCAACGCCATTGTCACCACGTAACAATCTGCCGTCGATTACGATGCCGCCTCCGAAGCCTGTGCCGATGGTGATGCCGAGGATATTACGGAAAACTCTTTTTCCTCCTGCCTGACGTATGCTGTCATTAATGGTAGGGAGCATACCCGCTAAGGCCTCTCCGTATGCAAACAGATGGCCATCATTGTTTATGTATACAGGTATTCCAAACTTTGCCTCCAAGTATGGTCCGATAGCCACACCTCCGCGAAATGCCGGAAAGTTGGGTGCGTCACCTATGATGCCATTCTCATAATCGGCAGGACCGGGGAAAGCGAAACTTATGGCGACGGCGGGTTTTGGGAGCTTGCGAGAAATCTCTGCAAAGCCGTTATATAGCGTTTCTAAACACTTCTCAACGTTATCTGTTACCGCAGCAACGCGCAGCGGCTCAACAATCTGCTCACATGCCTGCATGGCTGAAAATACGAAGTTCGTACCACCTGCATCCAGCGTCAGAACTATTCTGTCATCGTTCTTATACATACCAATTGAGATTTTGAGAGATTAAAATCTTACGTAAGCCTTGACCGTTACACACTCCTTGCCCTCTGAGAGTCCGTAAGGTGTAATGGTATATTCTCCCACCGCAGCAGGGATGATAAATGTCTCGGCGTAATGCACCACAAAAGGCTTAAATGCTCCCGTAGGGCTCTCTATGATAGCCTCCTCACCCTCCAAAAGATTAAAGACATTGACGCTGCCGCAAGTAGAGTGCTTCACGCTCTTTGTAAAGCGGTGACGACGTGTCTCGATAAACTCGTTTGGATGCAGGCCTGTGCGCTCCTCAATCCAACCATCTCCCTCGCCTACAATGCTGACGTGGTTACGTAGATTCTCGTAGACATACTCCGTATCTCGCTTCCAGTCAATCACTTTGCTTCCTCGCTCGACGTTGATTGGGCGTGGCTTACCATCCAGTCCCAGACGTTGCCAATCCCAAAGTTTGAAGGTGAATAGGTTTGGCGTAGAGCTAATCTCCAAAACCATACTTTCAGCACCTGAGCAGTGAATTGTTCCTCCAGGAATAAGGAAGTGGTCGTGCTTCTTTGCCGGAATTTTATTGACGTACTTCTCTGCATCGAATACTATCTCGCCACGCTGCGCACGTCGTAAATCCTCCAACATAGCCTCTTTGTCTACACCTGTCTTTACGCCGAGGTAAACAGTAGCACCTTCGCCTGCCTCAAGCATATAGTAACTCTCATCTTGAGTATATTGCATGCCGAAGCTCTCGCGTATAAACTGAGTGGTAGGGTGTACCTGAAGGCTCAGATTTCCTCCTCCCATAGTATCCAGGAAGTCGAAACGAATAGGGAACTCTTTGCCGAATCGAGCCTCCACAGACTCGCCTAACAATGCTCGGCTCTTAAGCAGCACAACATCTATCGAAGGTAATTCAAAACGCTCTCCCGACACCTCGAAATAGAGCGAGTTTTCCTCTGGTACGCAGTCGAAGCACCAGCCATAGTTGGCTTTGCTTTTGTCAAGGTCACACACCTCTTTCATCCATTGACCGCCCCAAGGTGCAGGGTCAAAGAATGGTACTACACGGAAAGGAGCTGCTGCCGTAGCCTCGATACCCTCCATAAAAGTCTTACCGGAAATCATCTTTGGCTCGCCTGCGATATGAGTGTCAATCCAATAGGCTACGCGCTCAAACAGGCTATCCTTGTGGCGGTCACAGATGCGCCAATCATTGAAATATCCTCTCTTATACTGCAATGATACAGCATCCTCTCGGTTATCCACACCAAGAGCCATTACCTCATGACGACGGAAACGTTGCTGTATCTCCCAACGGGCCATATCGACATATACAATAAGAGCATCGTCTGCTACCAAACGTGATGCACCCGTTCCGATAACAACGTATTGTTCAGATGCGGTGCTCAACACCTTTCGTGCAGAAGCAAGTTTATCCGTGTCGAAATAATCGTCAATAGTCAGCGGTGTAACGTATCCGAATAGGACATCATCGGTCATATATCGCTCGGTCATGGCAATAATCTCCTGCTCGGCTTTCATTACGTCGCGGACGTTTATGATGCGATTAGTAAACTCCGCCTCAAAGGCATCTATAACCTCTTTCTCGTAGACGCCTGTGTATAGCTCAATTGCTATGTTCTGCTCTTGTGATGCCGATGTAACTATGCGAGCGATAATATCTTGCCAGCCTTTTATTACCTCGCCATCGATACGCGTTGCGGGAAATTTGTCGTAATTGGGTTTTCTCATGAAGTAGTTTGTGTTTTAATATAGATTTTTGTATAGTGCGAATTTACTCAAATTTTCTCTTTGGTGAGAACGAAAAACACTGTATTTAGTATCAAAATATGCCAATAGTCACTGACCATAGAAAAAGGCGTGTCTAAATTGTTAGACACGCCCTCTATGACTTGTGTTAGTTATTTTGTTTTTGCCCGTATCTTGCGGAACGGAAGTTTCATAACGCCCCAAAAGGCTTCGCCAAAGATTCCACCGCTCATCTTCGACACACCTACGCGACGCTCGGTAAAGACTATCGATACCTCGCTGAGTTTCAAGCCGAGTTTCCAAGCCGAATACTTCATCTCAATCTGGAAGCCGTAGCCCTTCATTCTCACCTTATCGAGGTCTATCGTCTCAAGAGCTTTGCGTGAATAGCAGACAAAACCTGCTGTCGAGTCTTTCATAGGCATCCAAGTCATCATTCTCACGTAGAGCGATGCTCCGTAGGACATCAGCAGGCGCGACATAGGCCAATTTACCACATTCACACCCTCAATATAGCGTGAGCCGACAACAACATCATACCCCTCTTCGGCACGCTCATATAGGCGTACTAAATCGTCGGGGTTGTGCGAGAAGTCGCAATCCATCTCGAACACATAGTCATAATCCCGCTCCAGAGCCCACTTGAAACCTGCTATGTAAGCTGTTCCCAAGCCCAATTTGCCTTCACGCTCCACCAGATGCAGACGCTCAGGGAACTCTGTTTGACGCTCCTTTACCACAGCGGCTGTGCCGTCGGGTGAGCCGTCGTCGATGACAAGCAAGTCGAACTCGATTGGCAGGGAGAAGACCTTGTCAATCATCGCCGAGATGTTGTCAATCTCGTTGTAGGTTGGTATTATGACTAATCTGCGCATTGCGTTTAATATTGTTCCTTCTCGTTAGGGAAGTCGCAACTCTTGACATCCTCCACGTAGCTTGATATAGCCTTCGACATTACACCGTGCAAGTCGGCATAGCGACGCAGGAAACGAGGTGAGAAATCGTTGCTGATACCCAGCATATCGTGTACCACAAGCACCTGACCATCTGTTCCGCTACCTGCACCGATACCGATTGTAGGGATGCGAAGCTCTTGCGAAACCTGTGTTGCGAGTGTTGCGGGAATCTTCTCCAACACCACAGCAAAGCAACCGTTCTCCTCCAAAAGATGTGCATCGCGAATCAACTTGGCTGCCTCAGCCTCCTCCTTAGCTCTTACATTATATGTGCCGAACTTGTGGATAGACTGTGGTGTGAGTCCTAAGTGTCCCATAACTGGAATACCTGCCGAGATAATACGCTGTACCGACTCGATAATCTCCTCGCCGCCCTCCATCTTCACTGCGTCGGCTTCGGTCTCCTTCATAATGCGGATAGCCGAGTCGAGAGCAACCTTCGAGTTACCCTGATATGTTCCAAATGGGAGGTCTACCACGACCAAAGCACGCTTCGCACCACGTGTTACCGAGCGGGCGTGATAAATCATCATATCGAGCGTGATAGGCAACGTAGTCTCATATCCCGCCATCACGTTGGCTGCCGAGTCGCCCACGAGTATTACGTCAATACCTGCGGCATCGACAATCTTGGCTGTTGAGTAATCGTATGATGTGAGCATAGCGATTTTCTCGCCACGCTGTTTCATTTCTGTTAAACGCAGAGTCGTAACTGCTCTGACTGAACCTGCAACTGACATCTCTTTTTATGTTATAAAGTTAGGTTATTTTCGACAAATGTAGTTAAAAATATTTGGAATTAAAATTTTATACCCTTTAGATATCGCAAACCTCTTGTTTGAGTGCTTCAAAAAAGTTCCATATAACAACACCTCCCGCCACTGATACGTTAAGCGAGTGTTTGGTGCCTATCTGTGGAATCTCTATCGCTCCGTCGCACATATCGACAACCTCCTGCTCAACACCCATCACCTCATTGCCAAAGACCAAGGCGTATCGTTTGTCGGTAGCCACCTTCAACTCGTCAAGCATCGTAGCCCCCTCGACCTGCTCTATGGCAAGGATGTGATAGCCCTCGGCTTTGAGCTTTGCAACGCACTCCGCAGTTGTGGCAAAGTACTCCCACTTGACGGTCAGCTCCGCACCAAGTGCAGACTTATGAATATCGCGTGAGGGTGGGGTGGCGGTGATGCCACACAGAGCTATGCTCTCCACAGCAAAAGCGTCGCCCGTACGGAAGAAAGCACCGATGTTGTGTGCCGAACGAACATTGTCCAAAACGACAACTACGGGTATGCGTTTCATCTGTGCAAACTGCTCTGCGGTGGGGCGATGTAGCTCCTCGTTGGTTATTTTTCTCATTTTTACCTTATTTATAGGGGCAAATATAACACAAATCACAAGAAAAACATTAACTTTGCAAATCTTAAATCATACAAATTGGGAATGAAATCGGTTTTGCGATATATTGTAGTGCTTGCGGTGGCTGTTGTAGCCGCTACGAACAGCTACGCACAGGAGGATTTGCGCCTTGTGTGGGGTGTGGATTTCGATACCTATTTCGACAATAGAGAGTACTCTGCCTGCGAGTATGACGAGTCGCAGACTTTCTTCTCGGCACGCCTCACGCCACAAGTGGGATTGAAGTGGAACGAGAAGAACAGGGTGGTTGTCGGTGTGGATTTGTTGGCAGACTTTGGCGACGAGACCGATTTCCTCTCGGAGGTGAAGCCTCAGTTATACTATCAGTTTGCATCGCAGAAGGTATCGGCTTATGCCGGAATATTCCCTCGTGAGCGAATGGTGGGCGACTACTCCGATTTGATTATGAGTGAGGAGAGCCGCTTCTACGACAACCGCGTAAGGGGTGTTATGGGACAATATCGCGGCGAGCGAGGCTATGTTGAGGCGTCGATAGATTGGTGCGGTATGTATTCCGAGCAGTCGAGAGAGAAGTTCCGTATACTCTCGGCCGGTCGCTACTATTTTGGCGATAAGCAGACCTTCTATGGTGGTTATGCCTTCTCGATGTTCCATTTTGCAGGCAGTATGGCGGAGGATGATGCAGTAGTAGATAATATCGTCGTAGAGCCATACGTGGGAGCACAGTTCAATGCCTATTTTGACTTCGATGTGCGATTGCGTTACTTGCAGACTATGCAGCGTGACCGCGCTACGGAGGAGAAGTCGCGTACGCCAAAGGGTGGTATGTTGCAACTCAGAATGGCTAAGTGGGGCTTGTTCTTGGAGGAGCAGCTCTATGTGGGCGAGAATCTGCAACCCTATTACGGACCATTCGGTAGCGACTTGTTCCCTATGGGCTACGGTGCGGAGCTCTATGCGGGCGATGCGTTCTTCTCAACAAACGAGAACATCTATTCAACGACTAAGATAGGTTACACACGCTCGTTCTACGATGACACGTTGCGCGTGAAATGCTATTTTGCTTTTCAGCACGATGGCGTAGCCCTGGGCTGTAAGCAGGTAGTGAGCCTTGCGGTGCGTCTGGGAGGCGATAATATTAAGTTAGGAAAGAGATAAACAAAACATAATACGATGGAAATGAATAACATAATCGAGACAACAGAGCCTAAAGAGAAGCTCAATTTCTTGGAGGAGATCATCGAGGAGTCGATGGCAAAGGGTGAGAAACGTGTTCAGACCCGATTCCCACCTGAACCAAACGGATATCTGCATATCGGTCACGCAAAGAGTATCTGCATCAACTTCGGTTTGGCAAAGAAGTATGGCGGTAAGTGTAATCTTCGTTTTGACGACACCAACCCTGTAAAGGAGGATGTGGAGTATGTTGATTCAATCAAGCGAGATATCAAGTGGCTCGGTTTTGATTGGGCTGTGGAGCGTTATGCTTCGGACTATTTTGACCAGCTCTACGATTGGGCAGTAGTGCTCATCAAGAAGGGCCTGGCATACGTCGATGACCAGACACAGGAGGAGATTCGCCTCAATCGTGGTACCATCTCGGAGCCTGGTAAGGAGTCGCCTTGGCGTAACCGCTCTGTTGAGGAGAACCTCGACCTGTTCGAGCGTATGAAGGCGGGTGAGTTTGCCGATGGAGCGAAGGTGTTGCGTGCCAAGATTGATATGGCACACCCTAATATGCTCTTCCGCGACCCTATTATGTATCGTATCCTTCACGCTGAGCACCATCGTACGGGCAATAAGTGGTGCATCTATCCTATGTACGACTATGCACACGGTCAGAGCGACTCTATCGAGCAGATTACACACTCTATCTGTACTTTGGAGTTCGACGTTCACCGTCCTTTGTACGACTGGTTTATCGAGGCGTTGGAGATATATCCATCACACCAGTACGAGTTTGCGCGTCTGAACCTCACCTATACAATGATGTCGAAGCGTAACCTGCTGAAGCTCGTTCAGGAGGGTGCTGTTATGGGCTGGGATGACCCTCGTATGCCGACTATCTGTGCACTCCGTCGTAAGGGTTACACCCCTGCGTCGGTACGTGCTTTTGCCGAGATGGTGGGCGTTGCCAAGCGTGATAACGTGATTGATTTGGGTAAGATGGAGTATTGCGTGCGTGAGGATTTGAATAAGGTCGCAGAGCGTCGTATGGCTGTCTTGAATCCTTTGAAGGTTGTGATTACCAATTGGGAGGAGGGTAAGACCGAGATGCGTCAGGCTGTCAATAATCCTGAAAATCCGGAGGCTGGTATGCGTGAGATTCCTTTCTCAAAGGTTATCTATATCGAGCGTGATGACTTTATGGAGAATCCTCCTAAGAAGTATTTCCGCCTGAGCCCGGGTAATGAGGTACGTCTGCGTTACTCTTACCTTATCAAGTGCGAGGAGGTTGTAAAGGACGAGGAGGGTAATATCGTTGAGCTCCACTGCTCATACGACCCACTCTCTGGCGAGGGCTCATCAAGCGATGGCCGCCGCGTAAAGGGTGTTATCCATTGGGTATCGGCAGAGCACGCAACAGAGGTTGAGGTGCGTCTGTTCAACCCATTGTTCCTTACCGAGGACCCACACGACACGTCGAACGGTCAGCAGTCGTGGGAGGATAACCTCAATCCTGAGTCATTGGTTAAGACCACAGCATATATCGAGCCATCACTTAAGGAGGCTCCTGTGGGCGTTCCTTATCAGTTTGAGCGTGTGGGTTACTTCTGCGTAGATACCGACTCTACCGCAGAGCATATGGTATTTAACCGCACTGTAACACTCAAGGACTCTTGGGCAAAGATGAATAAGTAGTCTTGTTATACAACTTCTGAAAGAAGGGGCTGTCGCAACGTATTTGTTGGACAACCCCTTTGTTTTGTTGTAAGGTTGATTAAAGTATCTTGCCGAACTTACGCCAGCCAAAAGCATAACGGGCGATGATTGAGCCGCGATAGATGTGACGGGACTCGCAGCACGCTGCCGAGCGAATAGCTTTGCGCTTGACAGAGAGCGGACCGTGTAGGCGGAAGAAATCTCGGTATGCTTTAAACGTAGCCTTAAAAAGAGATAGCTTGCCGGTGCACAGGTAAACCATAGCCGAAAGCATATCAGCCATTGGTCGCAGAACAGCAACCACAATACGCTGAGATGTAGGTGCACACTTCATCAGCATAGAGAGATTGTTACGATAATTAAGGTATAGCTTGTGGGCTGAATTGTTAGGCAACGAGCCACCGCCTAAGTGATAGACCGTGCTCTTGGGCTCGACCATTATCTTGTAGCCTGCCAGTTGCATACGCCAACATAGGTCTATCTCCTCCATATGGGCGAAGAAGTCATCATCGAAACCTCCCAATGCGTGAAATATCTCTGCACGACAGCAGAAAGCCGCTCCACTTGCCCAAAATACCTCGCGGGCATCATCATATTGCCCCTTGTCCTGCTCTATCGTTGAGAGGATGCGACCACGGCAGAATGGGTAACCTAAGTAGTCGATATAACCTCCCGCAGCACCCGCATACTCAAACTTATCTCGTTCGGTGTAGGAGAGTAGTTTTGGCGCAACAGCACCACATTGCTCATTGTGCTCAAGCCTCTGAAGCAGTGGTGTAGTCCAATCAGGAGTGACCTCTACATCGGAGTTGAGCAGGATATAGTAATCGGCGTCTACCTCTTTAAGCGCGCGGTTATATCCCTCGGCAAAGCCATAATTCTGCTCCAGGCGGATAATGCCAACCGTGGGGTAGCTCGTCTGCACATACTCCACCGAATCATCCGTCGAGCCATTATCGGCTACAACAATAGCTATCTCGGCAGGCGTGTTCCGAACAACGCTACCCAAGAATCGCTCAAGGTGTTGGCGACCATTCCAATTGAGTATGACAACAGCCGTACGCATTAAAATTTAATCTCTTGCAGCTCCTTCGGTGGTATATGCTTCCAACGGCGGTGCGACCACATCCACATTGGCGGATTTGCGATAATATCTTTCTCCAAAGCACGCACATATCGCTCCATAATCTCGTGCTCGGCAACCTCCTCCTTACCGTCGTAGATACGAATCAACCTGCCCTCGTAGACGCCTGCTTTAACACGGCGTGGAGAGTAGTAATAGACAGGGATGTTGTATTTGAGAGCCATAACCTCGGCGCCATCAAAAAATGCAGACCACTGATGTAAGAACTTATGCCAATGTAGGTTAGGGCGATATGCCGGATTCTGGTCCGAGATGAGTCCTAACAACATAGGTTGCTTGTTGCGGTTCTCGACAAAGTGACGCATCGTACGTTGCATAGTCACCAAATCGACGTTGGTATGCTGACGGATGCGTTTCATCAGTTCGTCAAAGAGCTTGTTTTGCAATTTGTGATATACCGCCACCATACGTTGCTCAGGCATATAGAGGCTTACGGTGCTTGCTCCCTCCCACGAACCGTAGTGGGCTGTTATACAAATGACGTGCCCGCCATTAACCTCTTTACGGACCTGGTCGGCATTGACAAATATCGTGCGACGCATCAAAGCCTTGTCGCTTATGCCTGCCTGACTGATGGTGTTGATTATCTGCTCGGAGAGATTTTTATAAGAATCTTTGCAGATGCGATTGAGTTCCTTTTCGCTCTTGTCAGGGAAGGAGTTGCGCAGGTTGGTCATGATAACTTTGCGACGATAACGTGTAGTGTAGCAAAGTATAAAATATATAAAACTGCCGAAAACGTAGTGTCTAACTACGCGTGGCAGCCATGCGAAGCCGCAACATATCCACCAAAGAATGTTTAGACCTATCTTTTGTCCCCACGAAAGGGTGTCGTTCTTTTCGCTCATAATCTCACTCTGTTACTCCTCCTCGCGGGCGTATTTGTTGTGCTTAGATTCTCGCTCTGCCTTAGGCTTGCCCGCTACTACAATCACAAACTCTCCCTTAGGCTCATTTTGCTTGAAATGTTCCAACACCTCGCTTATAGTACCTCTTACGGTCTGCTCAAACTTTTTGGTAAGCTCACGAGAAACTGACACCTGTCGCTCCTCGCCAAAGACCTCAGCGAGCTGCTCCAGACACTTTACGACGCGGAATGGCGACTCGTAGAAGATTACCGAACGGCTCTCGTCGGCAAGCTCCTGCAATCGCTTTGTGCGACCTTTCTTCTGTGGCAGGAAGCCCTCAAAACAGAATCTGTCGCAAGGGAATCCACTCTGCACCAAGGCAGGGATAAGTGCTGTCGCTCCGGGCAGAGTCTCCACCTCGATACCCGCCTCGACACACGTGCGGACTAACAGAAAGCCTGGGTCCGAGATACCTGGTGTGCCGGCGTCGGATACCAACGCAACGGTTCTACCCGCCTCGATACTCTCGGCAACGGCGGCAGCTGTGGCGTGCTCGTTAAATTTATGGTGTGAACGCAAAGGCTTATCAATACCCAAATGCTTGAGCAGAAATGCCGACGTGCGTGTATCCTCCGCCAAGATATAATCAGCCTCTTTGAGTACCTTGATAGCTCGCAATGTTATATCGTCGAGATTACCTATCGGAGTGGGAACAATATAGAGTTTTGACATATAGACTATGCTAATTTACGTTCCAAAAGCTTCATGATGAATTTAGCGCCATCCGACTCCGGATTCCATGCAAAATTCTCTACGATATATATCATGCAGTCGTCGAAGCTACTCAACGAATCCAACTGCTCAATAACTCGCTCATATTCGTCACCGTCGCCGTCAAACAAATCACGAATCATCAAGAACTTATCATTTATGCCTATGCCGTCACGCAGGGACTTCAGCGGAGAGTTTGTCATCTCGTCTGCTATGGCTGTTGGAGCTTCAACGCTGTCGGCAATTGTAGTCTGCGCTGGAGCTATAACGTCAGCGAGAATCGCTCCTTGGTCGTTCTGCTTCTTTGCTTCAGCGATGCTTGGAGCGTGATTTACAACAAACTCCTCCTCCTCAGAGCCATCGTCGATGATAAACTCTTCGTCATCGTCCAGTTCGAAAATCTTTGATATATCAACGCTCTGCTCTACACTCTGCTCCTCTTCCTCCTCGTAGTCGTTATATATCGACATCATACGTTGATGTTTTGTGCGAGTAGGGGCTTGTTGCGTCTCCTCCTCGCCAAAGAGATTGCCGATAGATGTGGCAGGAGTAGCCTTAATCTCATTTTTTGCGGGCTGGGCAGGCTGTGGCGTCTCTTCCACCTCTTCTTCCTCTTCGAGAATAATCTCCTCCTCGTCGGAGAAAACCTCTTGCTCATCCTCCTCTTCGAATACGACCTCTTCCTCGTCGCTAGCGTCCTCCTCAAAGACGACCTCTTCCTCGTTGGTTGTGTCCTCCTCAAAGACGACCTCCTCGCTCTGGTCTTCAAAAACTATCTGCTCATCGTCCTCCTCGAAAACAACCTCCTCGTTCTCCTCTTCAGATGCAGCCTCCGCTGGCGCATCGTACTGCTCGGATTTTTCCTCCTCTACGACCTCTTGCTCTGGCTGTGGCTCAGCGTCATCCTCGTCAAAGATAAATTCCACCTCGACCTGTGGCTCGACAGCAGTAGTGTCTGTCGTTGGTACCTCCTGCTCCTTTGTGTCGGGCACAAAAGGTGCAACGGGAGATGGCGATGCAAATTTTATCTCGGTGTATATCTTTTTCAGAAGTTCAAGAGCAATATCCTGCTCAATTGCAGCCGACTCTTTATCCTCCCAACCACTGACAATCTGATTGAGTTTATCTAATTCTTGTTTGATGAGTTTGATATCCATAGCTATATGGTTACGATTAATTTTTCCAAAGGTAGTGTTTTTTACTGAAAAAACACCTATACAGATAAATAAAATAGCCCCTAATGAGGCTATTTTATATCCATTTGGTTGTAAACGACAGCTATTTCTCTATTATATGGTCGCTATATACCGCCTTTGGTAGTTCGTGCATATTGTATTGCGAAGCCATCGAACTGCCATATGCTCCCGCCGATTTTATCGTTAGTAAATCACCGCGTTTGCTCTTGCGGAGGCTGACATTCTCATCGAAAACATCGGTTGATTCGCAAGCTGTTCCGACGACTGTATATTTCTTGAAAGACTCCTCCTCGGAGGTGATATTCTCGATGTTGTGGTAAGAACCATAAAGCATAGGGCGAATCAACTCTGTCATAGACGCATCGACAATGAGCAGACGGCGACCGGTGGCTGTTGTTTTGTTATAGAGTACGCTTGTGATAAGCTCGCCACACTCGCCAACCAACGCACGTCCAAACTCAAAATGTACCTCCTTGTCGCCCACGCTCAGATACTCGCGTATGATGGCGAAGAGCGATGCAAAGTTTGGAATAGGCTCATTCTCAGGAACATCGTAGTTAATACCGAGACCTCCGCCAACATCTACGATGCGGAATTTGAAGCCGAGTGATTCGAGATTTTCGACTATCGCATTTGCCTTGTTGCACATATTCTCGAATACGTGTAACTCGCGAATTTGTGAGCCGATATGGATATGTATACCAATAATGTTGATATTTTCTAATGACTTAATCCATTCGATATTCTCCATTATCTCCTCATACGAGATGCCGAACTTACTGTCTGCCTGACCTGTGTCGATACAACGATTTGTCTTAGGGTCAATATCGGGGTTGATACGCAGACCAATATCTGCTTTTTTGCCAAGTTCGGCAGCTATTGTATTGATTACCTGCAACTCCTCGATAGACTCGCAGTTGATAGCCAAGATGTTCTGCTCGATGGCGTAGCGAATCTCCTTGTCGCGTTTGCCTACGCCTGCATAGACAATGCTCTTTGGCTCAAAACCACTCTCGATGGCTTTGCGTACCTCGTTGCCGCTGGCACAATCGATGCCTATGCCATACTCTTTGATGATTGAGAGCAGATAGTCGTCGTTGTTGGCTTTGATAGCGTAGTGTACTTTATAGTTGTATTTGTTTGACTCATAAACGACGCTCTCCAAAGTCTGACGGAGAAGGTTGATGTCGTAGAGATAAAATGGAGTCTCTAAACCTTTGAGCTGAGATGCAATTTTTCTACTAAGCATAATATATGTTACTAACTTCCTAACTAAGAACTTTTGCTCGGCAAAAGTACCGATTTTTGATTGTTTTTGCAAATAGTTAATGAATTTGAAAAACAGACGAACTTTTAATGGTCAAAATTTTGCCATTTTGTATCGCTGTTTGGTCATATTACCCCCCCCCCTATAAAAAGTAAAAAAATATTTGTGTAATTGATTATTGTTTAGTAACTTGCAATCGAAAAAAGTTTTAATCTACTAAAAATTAACTTAAATTCTTTACCTATGAAACGGATATTTTTATCATTACTTGCTATGATAGCTTTAGTAGCGTGTAATAACACAGATGATGCAGATGTGATTATCCCTGATAATCCTAATATTGAACCGGAGGTGGAGGTTGTAGATTCAGTTTACGATTTAGCTTTTGATGATAATGGAGTTTGTTATAGCAAGAATACATCGGGTATAACTCAAGAGACTTTCGAGGATAAAGTCGTGGGCTATGGCTGGATTGAGATAAGTTGCCACGAGATATTTGAAAACGGTAAACTAAATGGAGAGGATTATTGGTATATGATGGATGGAGGCTCTCGACATCATTTGTATTTCGAATCTGAGAGTATTGTAAAAGATTTCTCTTCCAGTACAGCATTCCCTCCCGAAGGTTATGGGTATCCCAATGCTGGTCAGAATGGATTTTCTACGTATGCATATCACTTTGACGCTTCGAAGATTTATATCAATGAGGCTAAGAATACTTATAGCCGCTTGATTTTAGAGGTTGCAGAACAGGATATTATGGTTTGTATATGGGCGTTGAATGGAGATTATGCTCTGACTGTATACAAGCGAATGACAGAAGAGCAGCTTGCAGAGTATCAGCAGAAGTATTGGCGTAATTGGGATGAGGAGTTTTAGAGATAGCTTTTTGGTGTAAAATTCAAGTCGCTTGACATAATAAGTCAGGCGACTTTTTTGTGTTACTTCTTCTTTGAAGAAGATTATTCCGCCATAAAGCGTGTTATCTGCGAAAAAAATACTACTTTTGTAGGATTGAACAAAGAATAAATCAGTAAACAGATAAAATAATGGCTTTACAATGTGGTATAGTTGGTCTGCCAAATGTCGGTAAATCAACACTTTTCAACTGTCTGTCGAATGCGAAGGCTCAGGCGGCAAACTTCCCTTTCTGTACAATCGAGCCTAACGTGGGCGTTATCACAGTGCCCGACGAACGTTTGGTAAAGTTGGCAGAGATAGATAATCCCAAAAAGGTTATCCCTACGACAATTGAGATTGTCGATATCGCCGGTTTGGTGAAGGGTGCTTCAAAGGGTGAAGGCTTGGGTAACAAGTTCTTGGGTAATATCCGTAACACCAATGCGATAATTCACGTCTTGCGTTGCTTTGATAATGGCAACATTACACACGTGGATGGCTCGATTGACCCTGTACGTGATAAGGGTATTATAGATACCGAGCTTCAGTTGAAAGATTTGGAGACCGTTGAGAACAATATCGGTAAGTGTCAAAAACAGGCGGTAGCGGGCGATAAGACCGCAAAGCGTCGTTACGAGATATTGCTCCAGTTTAAGGAGGCTTTAGAGCAGGGACGCAGTGCCCGTACGGTGGAGACCGAGAAGGAGGAGCGCAAGCTGATTGCCGACTTGAACCTCCTGACAGATAAGCCTGTGTTGTACGTGTGCAATGTGGACGAGGCAAGTGCCTCTGCGGGTAATCAATATACCGAGGCTGTCAAGGCGGCTATCGCAGACGAGAATGCCGAGATGCTTATCGTAGCAGCGGCTACTGAGGCTGATATTGCCGAGTTGGAGGAGTATGAGGAGCGTCAGATGTTCTTGCAGGATTTGGGTTTGGAGGAGTCGGGTGTAGCTCGATTGATTAAGGCTGCGTATAAGCTTCTGAATTTGCAGACATTCTTTACAACGGGAGCAGACGAGAGTCGTGCATGGACATTTGTAAAGGGTATGAAAGCTCCACAGACCGCAGGAATCATCCACACCGACTTTGAGCGTGGCTTCATTCGTGCAGAGGTTATCAAGTATGACGACTACGTGTCGCTCGGCTCGGAGAAGGCGTGCCGTGACGTAGGTAAAATCGGCATTGAGGGTAAAGAGTATGTTGTGCAGGATGGCGATATTATGCACTTCTTGTTTAACGTTTAATATCGTGGTATTATGAAAGAGCAGTGGAAATACGCTATTATCGGCGTAGCAGTTGTTGTAAGTGCGTGGCTAATTGGAGATGCTTACAAGTATAAGTATCAAACTGAGGATACAATCACCGTAACCGGCTTGGGCGAAACGGAGTTTTCATCTGATTTGATTGTTTGGCGTGGAGAAGTTTATACCGACACGTTTAACGTGAGCGAGGGATATGCTACTGTGGAAGAGTATCGCAAGCAGGTGACCGATTTCATTACATCGTATGGCATACCTGCTGAGGCTGTTGTTTTCAGCTTTGTAAACGTTGAGAAGTTGTATAGCTCGCAGTATAACGACGAGGGTAACTACATCGGCCAATATTTTGCAGGCTATAATATTTCGCAGAACTTCTCGATAGAGAGTGAGGATGTTGCGATAGTGGAGAAAATTTCGCGTGAAATATCTGCCCTAATTGCCGACGGAGTAAACCTTAACGTGTATTCTCCTGATTATTACTACACAAAGCTCGACAATGTGAAGCTCTCGTTGATTGAGGAGGCTTCGGCAGATGCGCGTGCGCGTGCCGAGAAAATTGCCGGTGCTGCCGGAGCAGATATTGATAAGGTTGCATCAGTGAAGATGGGTGTTTTCCAGATTACAGGTCGTAATTCTGATGAGGAGTATTCGGCAGGCGGCTCATTCAACACCTCAAGTCGCGAGAAGAAAGCGCGTATAACAATGAGAATAGAGTATAAAATAGATTAAAAACAGATAATTTATGTCACAGCAAGTTCGTGTGCGTTTTGCACCAAGTCCTACCGGCCCGCTTCACATGGGAGGCGTGCGTACGGCACTTTATAACTTTTTATTTGCCCGTCGCCATGGCGGCAAGATGATTCTTCGTATCGAGGACACCGATTCACAGCGTTTCGTTCCCGGAGCTGAGGAGTATATCCTTGAATCGCTCAAATGGTGTGGTATCGAGATTGACGAGGGTGTTGGCGTAGGTGGTCCTCACGCTCCATATCGTCAGAGTGAGCGTCGTGAGATATACCTCAAGTATGCCAAGCAGTTGGTGGATGCCGATTGGGCATATTATGCTTTTGATACAGCAGCCGAGTTGGACACATTGCGTAAGGAGGCTGAGGCTAAGGGCGAAACTTTTGCGTACAACTATGCAGTGCGTGAGAAGTTGCCTACATCGCTCTCACTCTCAAAGGAGGAGGTTGAGCAACGCATAGCACGCGGCGACCAGTGGGTAATCCGTTTCAAGATGCCTGAGAACGAGGTGGTAGAGATGGATGATTTGATTCGTGGCCACGTGAAGGTTAATACCTCGACACTTGACGATAAGGTGCTCTATAAGAGTGCCGATGCGCTGCCAACATATCACTTGGCAAATATCGTTGATGACCACCTGATGGAGATTTCGCACGTAATTCGTGGCGAGGAGTGGTTGCCATCGTTGCCTCTGCACTACTTGCTCTATAAGGCATTTGGCTGGGAGGATACGAAGCCTCAGTTTGCGCACTTGCCACTCTTGCTGAAGCCTACGGGTGGCGGTAAGCTCTCGAAGCGTGATGGCGACAAAATGGGATTCCCTGTGTTCCCACTCTTCTGGAAATCACCAGCGACAGGCGAGACAGCTCATGGCTATCGTGAGGATGGATATTTCCCCGAGGCATTTGTCAATATGTTGGCTCTGCTTGGTTGGAATCCTGGTACCGAGCAGGAGATATTCTCTATGCAGGAGCTTATCGACAGCTTCTCGCTCGATAGAGTATCTAAGGCAGGTGCTCGTTTCCAGCCCGACAAGGCGAAGTGGTTTAACGCGCAGTATATGCACCATAAGTCAGACGAGGAGCTGGCAGCTCTGTTCCAGCCTATTTTGAAGGCTAACGGCGTCGAGACAAGCGATGAGTTGGCAGGTAAGGCTGCCGGCATAATGAAGGAGCGTGCGTCGTTTATTACCGATTTGTGGGATTTGACATCTTATTTCTTCGTTGCACCTACGCAGTATGATGAGAAGCAGACCAAAAAGTATTGGAAAGGCGAAAACCCTGCACGTCTGGCAGAGCTGCGTGAGGTGTTGGCGGCAATCGATGACTTCTCGCTGGAGAATACCGAGCGTGTCGTAGGCGAGTGGATTGCTCAGAAGGAGTATGGTATGGGCCAGATAATGAATACGCTGCGTTTGGCGTTGGTTGGCGCAGGTAAGGGCCCTGGTATGTACGATGTTACTGCGTTCCTTGGCAAGGAGGAGTGCTTGAAGCGTATAGATTATGTTTTGGCTAACTTAAAACCTGTGGAGTAATGGAGATTTTGCAACATATATGGGGTGCAACACCCGAGGGCGAGGCGATAGTTATCTATACCTTGCGTAACGAGAATGGCTGCGAGGTGCAGGTGTCTAACATCGGAGCAGCTATCGTATCTGTTAAGGCTCCCGACCGCGACGGAAAGATGGATGACATCGTGTTGGGATATAAGGATGCAATGAGCTATTTCGGCGACGGTGCAGCAAGTGGTAAGAGTGTGGGTCGTGTGGCAAACCGCATAGCTAAGGGTAAGATGACAATCGAGGGCGTGGAGTACAACCTTGAGATAAACAATGGCCCTAACCACTTACACGGTGGTACAAAGGGCTTCGCTAACCAACTGTGGGATAGTAGAGTAGAGGAGAATCGTGTGGTCTTTTCGCGTACTTCACCCGATGGCGAGCAGAACTATCCGGGCGACTTGTATGTTGAGGCAGGTTACTACTTTGGCGAGGATAATGCGTTGGAGATAACCTATATGGCTCGCACAAACAAGACAACAGCGGTAAACCTTACCAACCATACCTATTGGAATTTGGCAGGAGAGGGTAGTGGTCGCGATATTTTGGACCACACACTCCATCTGAACTGCTCAAAGGTGTTGGAGATGGACCCTACGCAGATTCCTACGGGCGTGAAGCTCGATGTGAAGGGTACACCTCAGGACTTTACCGAGTGGCGTCGCTTTGGCGATGATATCCTCTCGGAGTTCAACCATATGAAGGATTTTAAGGGTTACGACCACTTCTTTGTGTTGGATGGCTGGCAACCAAATATCCTTTGCGAGGTGGGAGAGTTGCGTTGCGAGGCTACGGGCCGTAAGGTGGAGATTCTCTCGTCGCAGGCGGGAGCTATGCTCTATACAGGTAATTGGCTTGAGGGCGGTTGCCCTATAACCAAGTCGGGCGGCAGATATAAGGATTACGCAGGTGTGGCTATTGAGTGCCAGAACTTCCCTGATGCGGTGAATAAGCCGGAGTTCCCATCGGCAATACTTAAGCCTGATGAGATCTATTGTCAGAAGATTGTATTCCGTCTTGGCACATTTTAGCTTATGGAGCAGAAAGATTTAGAGTATTTGAACTCCTATACCCAGAAGTTGGCAAAGAGTCTTGTTGAGCAGGCAACAACGGCAGGAGTTATCAATGGTGAACTGTTTACCGTTGAGGAGTTGGATGAGAAGTGGCTCACGTCGGCACCGGAGTATATGGCGGCGGCAGTGCCACAGATTGCGGAGTATCCGTTGGCTGCTATTGCATGGGCGGCATATATGGGTATGGGTGCTGCTGTGCTGTGGGATAAGTCGTGGGGCGAATATAAGGATACTGCGAATTGGTATGAACTGATGGCGTCGCCACGAGGCTTTGATGAGATGGATGAATATGTGGTGGAGTGTCTTGTAGGCTATCCTCTGGGTGGCGAGCAGGCTAAGAAGTTAGAGGAGGTAATCCGCTCGTTGGCAAATACTGCACACACGATGATTCGCAAGGAGAATATCCCGCCACAGAGTGTAATGGCGTTCCACGTCTTTGCACGCACGGTTAAGGTGTTCTATGAGTTGGGTATCACTATTGAGCTACGACACAGAGGATATAACTATGTTAAGATGAATGTGAATTTCGCAGGCGATGCGACTGTGTCATAAATCGCGTCTGATAATCAATAATTGGTTATGCGAGAGATAAATCCCAAGGATACAACTCGGGCCTATGCCTTCAATATGTGGATGCAGGCACCTATGCCTATGGTGACGCTATTCAAGCGTCTCGATGTATCGCGTCTTGTGAAGATAAGTCGCAAGAAGGGACTTAAATTCAATATGCTGATGTGTTACTGCATAGGTAAGGCGGCAAGTGGGATTAAGGAGTTTTATCTTTTGCCTGTTGGTGATAAATTGATGCAGTATGAGAGAATTGCTGTCAATACTATTGTCGCCAATCGTCATGGAAAGGTAAGTTCGTGCGATTTACCCTTCTCGGAGGATTTATTGCAGTTCAATGCCGACTATCTGCGCCTAACAAAGCAGGTGTGTGAGTGTTGTGAGGATTACGACCTCTCGGCGGATAGTATGGTCATCGGCACATCGGCGTTGGTTGAGTCTGAGATTGATGGTGCTGTCGGAATGTATAGCGGGGTGTTTAATAACCCGTTTATGATTTGGGGACGATATAAAAGAGGTTGGTTTAAAACATCGCTTTCGGTATCGTTTCAATTTCATCATACGCAGATGGATGGTGCACACGCTGCTCGCTTTTTGGAGGCATTGCAGCGGGAGATTTATACCTTGAAATTGTAAATATCCAATTTTTCATGAGCCTTATCGGTTGAAATCTTTGGATAAAATAAATAAATAAATTATTTTTGCACCGCAATTTGTGTGAAAGCACGATATTGTCGATGGTTCCGTAGCTCAGTTGGATAGAGCAACAGCCTTCTAAGCTGTGGGTCGTGGGTTCGAATCCCGCCGGGACTACGAGGAGTGGAAATTTAATATTTTCACTCCTTTTATTTTTTACCTTAGTTTTGCTGAAAATCAGTGAATTATATAATTTGGTTGGAAAGTTTTGAAAAGACTCTTTTCAATATTTTTCCACTCAAGTCGACAAAAAGTCGACAAAAATATATACTTTTGTCGACGCAAGATAACACACTTTATGATAAAAACCAAACTAACCACTGACTTATGGCAACCATTTATTACTCTCTTTCACGGAAGACGATAGGGGAGAAGCAGCAGGTCTATGTCCGTTTTGCTCACGGGAAAATAGGTCAACGAGCCAAGACATCTATTTTTGTCAACCCTAAATATTGGGATGAAAAGGAGGGTAGGATAATTATTCCCAAGATTCGAGCTATCTCTGCGGAACTCCAGCGAGTCGTTGAGGAGTTACGTGCGGCTCAAGAGAAGTTGGATGCTCTGAGCAAAGAAATCCTCGAGAAGTTTTTTGCAGACCCTAATGTCGTTGATGGCTGGCTGAAGAGCGTCGTCGAAAAGGACTCTACTCCCTCTGTAGAGGCGATGGCATTCTTCGATGTCTGGGATTTGTTTATCAGAACAAAGAACGTAGGTAGTGGTCGCAAGAATAGCTATCGCTCACTCGTAAACATCTTAAAGCGTTTTGAGGCTGTCAAGCGAGAACGCAACAAGAATTTTGCCCTATCGCTCGACACTTTCTCTCCACTGTTGCTTGAGGAAGTGGAGGACTTTTTGCGAAATGAGCCGTCTTATGTGGCGAAATATCCGCATTTATATAAAAGTATATGCGATGCAGAGGTGCGATGCTCACGCAGTGGCAACTCGACTAACCTACGATTGTCGATGCTCCGAGCATTCTTCAGGTGGTCGGTCAATCGTGGCTTAACGGAGAACAACCCTTTCAACCACTATAGCATCAAGCAGTCGGTTTTTGGCACTCCTATATATATCAGTAAAGAAGAGCGAGATGAGCTGCTCAAGTTTCCTATGCCAACGGAGTCGCTGGCAGTGGTGAGGGATATTTTCGTGTTTCAATGTTGTATAGGCTGTCGCGTGGGCGATTTGCTCAAGCTCAAGAAGGCAAATGTGATAGATGGTGCCATTGAGTACATTGCTGGTAAGACTGCCGACAATAGACCGCTCACAGTGCGTGTGCCCCTCAATAGCGTGGCTCTTGGTATCCTTGACCGCTACAAAGAGTTCAAAGGAGATAAACTCTTACCCTTTATCTCCTCGCAGAAATACAACGACTACATCAAGAAGTGCTTTAAGGTTGCTGGCATAACCAGGTTCGTCACCACTCTCGACAAGCACACCGGCAAGCCTATTCAAATACCTATATGCGACATTGCATCCTCGCATATGGCTCGTAGAGCATTCGTTGGCAACCTATATAGACAGGTGCAAGACCCTAACCTCATTAGTGCGTTAAGTGGGCATACCGAAGGCAGCAAAGCCTTTGCTCGATATCGTGCCATAGACGAGGACCTAAAGCGTAAAACGGTCAAACTATTGGAGTAGATGTGTCTATCCAGGCACATTGCTTAGTGCCTGGAAGAACATCGCGTTACAACATTCTGCCGATTCCAGAAGCCCTAACCAATATTTTAGTTCGTCATTCATAGTTGTTCTTTTTGCGACAGCATTCGCAGAGTAGATGCATGATATGAGGGTATAGCTCTCTGGCTATCTCTCCGGATAGGTAAGCTACATCTTCTCCTGTGGCCGAGAGCCCAAACACCTTCCCTATATGCGACTGCAAATGTGTCAATTCGTGGTGCATACTATTGATAAATTCAGCAGGAGAGGAAGCAATTGCAACAACCATTACAGACCTTCGTTTGCGAAAGTTAGAATAGCACAATCCGGTATTGAGCTTCCCTTTACAAAGGTTGCTATATGCATCTCTGGCTGTTGTAGAATCGCACCCAATCGAGTGTAGTCTTTCCATAATTTCATCAACAGCATAACGAGTTGTTGCGAAGTAGCAATATACTTCCCAATTATCGTATTTAGGCAGTTTAACGGTGTGCCGTATCATAGGATATCTTCCCAATCTACCATTTCGCCATTGGCAACCATAGTGGCATACCACCTACGCATAGTCACACCATCGGCAGCATCGACATCATCTATGACATCCTTGACATATAATGCCAAATGATGTTCATCAGGTATGCTCGATTTCAAAAAGTCTGCCTTACACATATTTGCAACAAATACGAAATCGTAGTTGCTCGTATCTTCGATGGTTATGTTATACTTTTTAAGAAGTTCCTCAACCTGTTCTTTCGTATAGGGCTCTATACGTTCCATCTTGCCTGATACTTGATTCTTCTTCTTCATCAAGCTCACGGCATAGTCGCAAGCCTTATGGTTAAAGTGCCAGCCGTTGTGTGATAAATACGCTCGCATCTCACGAGGTATTTCGTCATATGCATCTAAAGCTCGTTTCTTACTCATACCTTAAAGAATGAAAGGGCGAGTTCCCCCGCCCGTTAAACATTAACGATATCGGCCCATTGAGTCGCGACGACGGTAGCCTCTGCGTTCTCCTATCATCTCGTCCTCATCATCCCAATCATCGTCTTTTCGACCATAGTCTCTGCGGTAGCCCATGGAGCTACTACGGTCTGCATAGCGACCTCCCATAGAGTCTCTTCGATGGCCCATACCTGACTCCTCGTTCATCTCCTCAATGCAAGACATCAGCTTTCCACCATACTTGAGCATTTTCTCTGCATACTCGGCCATTTTGTCCACTTTCGACTCCTCTATTTGAATCATAAATCCCATAGTTACTCTTTCTTTTTAGGCGTACTACTCATGTTCTTAAGTAGAGTCTCTATATTTCCAATAGAGCTTTCAATGCCTCCTATTTTCTTCTTAAGCTCAACAATTTCTTCATCACGCTCTTTCTCCTTCGCAAGCTGAGGGTTGAGAGTCATCTTAATTTCCACACACGATTCCTTAACTGCCGTGTAATAAGGTATCTTATTCAACTCATTATCACACTTACGTTCGATGTTTTCTACTTCCATTAACATAGATTCCCAATTCTCTGTAACAAATACGTTAGGATTATGTTCCGGTGTAGTAGCGGACATCAATGCTGGAAGCTTCTCTAACTTTTGAGAAGAATCTCCCACCTTAACAAATACATCGACAAATAACTCTTGTGGAGGTTGTCCAAACATAGGTATTGAAGGCGTTTGTCCATCTCTTGTTACAGGATTACTGACCTTTTCGACATATCCAATTATAAGCTTATGCGGACACCCCTTGTCGAGAATGTAAAGAGGGGCATTTTCTCTTAAACCTTGAAACATATTGTAATACTTTAGTTAATGATTGATTAAACTGTACCCGTCAGCAGCTGAAGGGTATTTGTCGCACTCTCATACCACACGAGGTACACTCCTGTACCTGCAATGTCGGCTACTGTAACTGGCTCTCCGTTATAGGTTGTCAATGGCTGTGCATTACCTCCTGAGGATGTGAATACCACCGGTAAGGTTGTAGTCGTACCTGTCGGAATGGCTTGTGCTAAGCGGATGATAAGCAATCCACGATAAGGAGCTCCGATGTTGCGATGATTATTAAAATCAAACGCCACCTGCGTTGCGGTTACATTGACCGACAATGATGAGAGTGTGGGGATGCCGTTGGCATTAACATTGATATAAGGCGGTAGTATTGTTCCCATAATTACCTCCTTTCTTTACTAACCCCACAGATTACCACCATTCCAACCGTTGTAGCCATTGAAGCCGAAGCCATAGCCACAGCCACAAGAGTAAGGTGCATAGCCTACGTTGATACTGCGGTTAATAGGTACATAGTCGGGAGTGGCAATGATAGTCTCTGTCTTAGGGAGCTTACACTTAATGCCATCTACATCAGACTGCAAAGCATTGAGAGCCGCATTGATAGGAGCAACGCTCTGTGCTACGACACCGGCCGTGTACTGATTCTGATGTTCGAGGTTGAGCTGTGTAGTGAGAGTACTATTCTTCTCACGCAGAGCATCAATCTTGTCAAGCAAGTTAGTCTTCTCCATAGCATCGAGGCGTGCTGTAACCTGCGATGTCGCACCTGCGATAGCCTTCTCGATGTCGCATGTCTGACGCTGTGTCTCAAAAGCGAGAGAAGAGAATCCTCTCTCCTGGCCGATGGCCACATCTTTGACGGCACCCTTAATGTCGCAGCAGCAAGCGGCCAACTGAGATGCAAGGCTCGCATCGCCTGACTGGAGTGCGTTGATAATCTGCTGTTGTCCCAAGCCGGTCTGACCGCTGAACTGGCAGATTTGTGTAGAGAGTGATTGCAATGCGTTCTGGATATCACCAGCTTTGCAATTCAAAGAAGTTGCGAGCTGACCAATAGCGTTGCCATTGCCGTTGATAGCTTGCATCAAGAGATCTCGACCATTGTTGTTGTTGATTTGGTCTGAGAGGAAGCCGACACCACGACCGCCAAACATACCATTACCACCACCAAAGCCGAAGCCGTTACCGCCCCACAAAGCAAGCAGGAAAAGAGGCCATATCCAGTTGCCACCACCGTAGCCACCGAAGCCGCCACCACCAAACATCATTGCCCAAAGCATGTTGGGGTCGAGCTGATTCTGCGAGTTCCCGTTCTCGCCGAATACATAAGTTTTTGTTTCTGACATATTACTTTAATTATTCATTACGGTCAATAGCAACCGCAAGAACAAAGGTCAGAAACATTGAGACCTATATCAATTAGTTGGTTTCCAGGGCGTTTTTAATGCGTTGAAATGTTATTTCGAAGATTTTTCCGCTTTGTTTCCTTCTATCGTCAAAGGTGTTGAGCATCTTACGTATCCCCTGTGGCGTCATCCTAAGAGAACGAGCGATATATGATGCATCAAATCCCGCGAAGTGGTTAAGAAAATATACGAGAAGGTAGCGTGCATCTACTGCTTCTCGTGTTTTGGTTTTAGGACATTGCAAAATTCCATCGTTAATTTCTGTTTCGCATTCCACTACGGCTAAAATGCGATTAAAAAAGTCTTTTTTGCACATGATTAGAAAACTTTTACTATATTTGCGTACTCTCTTAAAAATAAATATGGTGCCACAACACCGAAGGACTGTTATAGCCCTTGTCGTGGTGTTGTGGCACCTTTGTCCTACGATGGAAAGTTGAGAGAGTTTATCGCAGGGAGGCAGGGGTTTTCTTATTCCCCTGTATCTTCACTATCAGGAGGGATATTATCCCAATATATAAATGTATAATCCATTATAGTAGGCTTATTTTTCGTTTAATCCATTTCCATAGGAATATTATAGTAAGTATGGATAATATCGCCCAGAAGCCTCTAATTTGAGTTTGCTCCCACCAAGAGAGATTACGCTCCACCTCTACCATTACTTGCTTCTCTGTGGTGCGATAGACTATGCTATCACGGTGTTTCTCGGTTCTCTCGTAAGGAATTGCAATTCGTTGCGGTCTCGTAAGCAACGTATGAGAGAGTGTGCCATCGGAGCCTACTGATGCCCACGAATCGGCATACTTGTTGGTTAAGTGCGAGATAGTGTCTCGTACTGTCTGCACCTCTTTGATAAGAGGCACTTCATAAATGAGTGTGTCGTGAACATATACAATGTTCTCTACGACTTCCACTCTAACGCTGTCTTGCTTATAATCGCCCAAGAGCTTCGGCTGACAGCAGGCGGTGAGCGACCATATCATCCATACTATGATTGACACCTTTGATGCTAAAATTAAAGTTCTCATTTTTTGCTACATTGAGGCGATGAATAGTCGCCATCCTTTCTTTATATCCTCCTCGTTAGGCTCGATTTTGTTTTTGATATAAGACATCGCAGCTACAATCTTGCACACCTGTATTTTGTTTTTGGTGTCGACGGTGGAAACGTCTGCAAGATGAGCACGCATACACACCTGGTCCACTATCCAATGAGTGTCATACTCCGACGACGGACACCAATGCTCTATAAACTCCTGGAGCCGTGTAAATCCGAGTTTCTGCTGCCACGTATGAAGCATCTTGAAGGCTGCACGATAGCCAAACTCAATGCTCTTGAATGTGGCGAAGCGAAGATCCTTTGAAGGTCGCTCCTCGCCCTTATATGGCTTAAAAGTACTCACCTCTACATATAGAGGATTATTGAGCCGATAACCGCGTGTCATAGCTACACAGGTTTAGTGAAAATATATCGCAACCAATGGAAGTGCTTGCGTGTATCAGTGTAGCCTACATAACGCTGTTTGGCATACGCCTCACGCTCCAATGAGATATTGCGATAAGCATTCTTACCGGTGAAAGGCTGAAGTAGTAGGCGTAGCAGCCACTCTACGACATACCAAAGGTAGAAGAAGATGAATAACATCTCTTTCGCTTGTTCGTGGTGGATAGCCTCGTGGCGAATCATCCTCTCGCCAACTCTTGCACCCTTGCGGACAAAGAGGAGTCCGAAGAAGTACATCGCTGCAAATCCCTTAAAAGGGATGAATCTGTTTACGATAATTTTCATTGCTCTATAGTTTTAGAAGGTTTACACACTTTACATTTCTGCGACATACGCTTCTGATTCTCCTTGATTACAGGGCAATCATCATTCTTCTTATCCTTCAGGAGAGGGCAATTTACAGCCTTACCCACAATGTTTTTCAGCAACTCGTGGTCTAACTCCTCCGTATCGAAGCGTTTCTCCAACTTATCATAGCGTGTCTCCAGCTCACGATAGCGAGCTTCGCTATGCTCCTCATCCTTTTTCATCTTCTCGATGACACCTGTGGAATACTGCATAACGGTGTCGAGTGTCTTGCTGAAAGCATCACTCACTTGACTAATCATCTGTGCAGCATCCTCTCCTTTCTGCTCTGGCGTGCGTAGGAATCTATCAACGAGAAGATAGCCTATGCTGCCTCCTCCAAGTAAGATACCTAACCATTGTACTACGTGTTCCATATCTTTATACTATTTCTTTATTGTTCTTTGCAGCTCAATACATCGCAGTATTGCCTTAAAGTGCATCTGTGCTATACGCTCCACACCCTCCTCACTCATTATGAATCGGCAATCACGCTCGTTATCCATAAAAAAGTTTTCGGTCAGCACCGCAGGGCAGAGTGTTCTGCTTATGATTGAGAAATCACTATCCCAATCGTGGTCACCATCGCTTATGTCGTAGCGCATACGAAATTCGGGAAAGGCTAATGATGCCTCCTCAAAGAATATCTCTGCATACTTATCCGATTGTGTTGTGCCTTTGGAGGTATGTATCTCCCATCCTGTGCCACCACCGGCATTGGCGTGTATAGACACCAAGAGGCAATTCTTCTTGCCATTGACATTGGCTATGTGGTTGGCACGTTGCACACGTTGTGAGAGAGGTATATCGGTGTTTTCTGGCACAAGGAGGTCGTAGGTGATTCCCTTGCTATCTAACAAAGAGCAAACCCTACGAGCAACCTTACGATTAAACTCCCACTCCAAGAGCTGTGAGCCATCACTCCACACAGGAGACTGCTTGCCCTTTGTATCGTTTCCGTGTCCGTTATCTATTATTATCTGCAACATAATTATTCTGTTCTTTGTAGTTTTAGTTCCATAATTAGTAGATTTTATTAGTCTGCACCTCCTCCACCACCAACGAATTCGAATCTGCCATCTGAATATAAATAGTATCCTCCGTTGGGTGTATTCACCAATATATTATCACCTCCACAAACGATATTATTGACTATTGCAGTCTGCTCAGCCCGTAGGCTTTTCAAATACTCATATATCCTCGCATTATCTTCATTAGGTCCATCACTAAAAACTAATTTAGTCGGTAAATCCCCCCCCCCATTAGAGGCTTGCTCTGTGGCGTTAGCCAACAACATTCTTCTTAACTCGCTCATATCCTAAAAGTTTAATTTTTCTGGGTAACCTACCTTATAGTCATACTCCTCGCACTCTTCAATAGTAGTCAATGCCTCTACATTGGCGTAATGTGCTTGGGTGTTATCGTAGCAAGCAGAGGCATAAATCTCAATAGCATAGAGCATCTGCATTGCTTGAGAGAGTGGTAGAGGGAATTGCATATTATTGTACCACAATGAGGTATTCTCGTTGCCCATAGCAATCTCTGCCTCAAAGCGAAGCTTCAGTCCTGCTCTTGTTGCTTTATCGAGCCATACCGATAGCCCATTGATAAAGAACTCATTTACATCACTTGATGAGTCGTATCTACGAATCTCATTCTTCACATAAGCCTTTGCACGAAGAAGCAACTCCTCCTCCGTAGGCTCTGGTATGATATACTCTACCCAACCATCCTCTAACAACATCTCGTGTGTAGGGTTGATGGTTTGCATACCATCCTTGTTTATCACTATGCGGTTACGCTCTTTGATAACCGTATTACCGTCTATTGTTTTTGTGTATCGTTTCATATATTGTTTTTAGTATTTATGACCAATTAACTATTACGTTTCCCGTATAATATAATAACAAAGTGCTACCACCAAATTGAGGCATAGAATACACGACAAAACCCTCTCTTATACCAAATGAGGATATTTTCTCTGTTATACCATACGCAGAAAAGTAAACCTCTTCATCGGAATTGAAACCCTTATGATGTACATCTCCCCAATTATCAGTGTATGTATTCTCCATAACATAATTATACAAATCAACTCCCACTTGTCCATTATCACCTTCTACAAGGTATATCGGAAACTCAAGAGAAGTGCCTCCTCCGCTATCGTGGCTATTCGCTAACTGTAATCTTCTTCTTTCCATAACTATACAGAGTATTTAGCCCAAGTACCGAGATATTGTATGCCATCATACGCTGGTGCATTTATACACTTAACACTTATCTCAAGAATTTCTGCTACTGAATCATCAAGTGTAGGAGGGTTATCATTAGCCCAAATGATAGTCTTGTCGATAGTGATTGGGTTGCCAAAGCCGAAAGTGCGAAATATCATTGTATATTCGTTCACGACATCAAATGATATGGGTTCTTGTAAATAAATATTAACAGGACCAGAACCAATAAGACAAGCATAAAGAGAAGAATTTGGGAGTAGCGTGTGATTGATTGCCCCACCTTGCTCTATAAAAGTTTCTGGCATCGGCACATAACTATCACCGCCTCCGCTAATAGCAATATTACCACTTCCAACAATACTCTCTCCGTTGATTGTTTTAAGAGAACTTATGATAGGTGCGGAAACCATACCTATTGACTCTATTGCTGTCTGCGACACATTCATTGACGCATAATTAGTAGCACCGTCTTCCCCATTAACAATGGCTTGTGCATAAGACACGAAATAAGCATCTGTGCTATAAAAACCATACACTACGGTACACACAACAGGTGCAGCACCTGCGTTCTCTGCCCATATAACTACTGTCTTTCCGTTATTCACAGCATCCTGCAATCCCGCATACTCCTCCGATGCGACACCATCTGGGTTAAAGATGTAGACGTTATCACCACCTCCGTTGCAATCGTAATACTCTCCGTGTGTCCAAATCTTCTTGGCATCTTTAATCCACACGATACTTGTGGATAAGATATCACCAGCCGCTAAACGAGCCTCAAAGTCGCTCAACGACCTAAAATGAATCAATTTTTTGTTAATCGTTGCCATATCATTTTATTGTTAAAAAAGTTAGTGGGTAGCGAGGCTATCACACCTCACCACCCTATATGCTATTAAAGTTCCTCCCACTCCCACATAGCATCTACCTCTGCCTTTGTGTAGGTAGTAGCCTGTGGAGCAGCAGCATCTGCCTTGCCGAGAGATGTCTGAACAGCCGATGCAAGGTCGGTCTTTGGAATACCAGCAGATGGCTTCTGGTATGCAGTAGCACCGCTTGCAGCACCGCTACGGATAGTCTCCAAGTCGGTAATCTTTTCCTGCTTGTTGGTGTCCATTGTCTTGAAAGATGCTTCAGCAGCATCCAAAGCACCTGCTACGGTCTGCGACTCAAGGTAATCGTTTGCTGTACCCGAATAAGCAACATCTCCAGCACCAATAGTTACTGCACCATCTTCAGCAGCAGAGAACTTCTTGCCATTTACAGAGTAATTCTTGATGGCAGACAAATCGTTGTTTATCTGCGTTGCATTAGTCTTATCCGATGCGATATAGTCGGCAATCTCCTTCAAAGTGTCGAAATCCTCTGGAGCAGAATTTACAACACCTGCGATAGCATCAGCAACCTGCTTGCTTACAGAGCCAGCCCCTGTGCCATTCAAGGTGTCAATAGCCGACTGATGAGAAGCAATAGCAGCCTCTACGGTTGAGTCCTTAACCGATGATGAGCCACCAACCTTGATGTCAGTACCAGCGAGGGTGATAGGGGTAGCACCGTCTGTGCGGTTGTATACAGCCTTATCGTTAATGCGAATCTCCTCCAGACCCTCATAAAGACTATTTGAATTAGCAACCAACGAATCCAACTCATCATTGATAGCCTCCAACGTAGCAGAATCGCCCTCACCAAGAGTGCCTACAATCTCTGTACGCAGAGCATTGATTTGAGCAGCGATAGACTGACCGCCATCCTCATCGCCTGTAAGCTCGCCCAAACGTGCTGCGAGGTTTGCGATACGAGCAAACGCAGAGCCATCAGCAGAAGCTGCATCACCCTTGCTACCCAAGTTCGTAGCGGTATCGTTTACCTTCTTCACGAAAGCCTCAGTCAAGCCAATAGACACACCGCTCTGGCTTGTGTTTACTGCAACGGTTGAAGGGTCACTTGCCTCAAAAGCAACATAACCACCACCTGCTGCTGCGTTATACGACTGACCGTTTACGGTAATACCCTTCACATAGTTGATAGCAGCCAAGAACTCGCTAAAGTTTGCGAAATACTGACCGTGTGTGTAAATGCAAGAGCCATTGCCACTCGCATCACCCTTAATAAATACAATGCTGTCATTGTAAGTCGTAGCAAGACCAGCCGAGATAAACTCTGCCTTTGTCTTACTATAATGTACGAACATTTTTGCCATATTCTTTATCTGTTTTTAGTGGAGAGGGTGTTACCCCTCTCCGTTGTTAATATTACGCTTTACGCTGTTACCTCTACCCACTTAAAGGCATTTGCAATCTTGTAGTCTACCGAGCCTTCGGTCTCCGCATCGCCATTGAGAGTATCAATAGCACTCTTATTTGCACCGATAGCAGCAACCAACGACAAAGAAGCATCTACGCCATTAGTGTTTGTACCTACAAGAACATTGCTACCATTGAGTACCAACTGTTTTGCATTACCCTCATCATCAACGAGAGTCATACCGTTGATAGTAGCAGCCTCCAACTGAGCGATAGCCAATGTGTTGGCATTAACCTTCTGCAATAGCGTCTGGTCCTCCTCGCCTTCACCGCCACCACCTGTAACCAACTCTTCCAAAGCGGTCAAGCGGTTATCCTGTGCTGTGTTCTTCTCGTTGATTGTGCCGATAGAAGCAGAGATGCCACTTACAGTACCGCTCAAGGTATTAACCTCTCCCTGCAATGTGCCGAGATTTGTCTGGTTAGTCTCTGCCAAAGTCTTGACGTTACCAATCTCGGTGTTTACAGGAGTGAGAGCAGCCGAGATAGCACCATCAACCTCACCCTTGTTGTAGTAGTTAGAGAGGTCTACGATACCACCGAGAGCATCCCACTCTGTGCCTGTCCAAGCCCAATTAGTACCAGCAGGATAGCCATTATATGCCTCTACAACATTCCATACATCACCAACTGCTGCATCAGCAGGAAGGTCGGTATACTTATCTTTACTACCCTTTGGAGTATAGATAGATGCTACTTTATTTGACACCTCATCTATCAACTCCTTGAGCAAACGACCTTGGTTAGCAGATAATGCCTTTGTTGCATCTTCGCTTGTTAAGCTATCAACCACCTCTACTTGCGATGCCGCACTTGCATCTACTTGCAACCAACCGCTATAATCGGGAGCAAAAATGTTTTCGAGGCTGATAAGCATATACACCTCGTGAGTTTGGCTCACGGAAACAAGCATACCCTCCTTCATATAGATTGTATCTCCATCGTATGGGAAGGTTTCTTTGTTGATAAGCTCAGCCTTTGTAGTTACGCCACCACGAGGGTCTAACAACTCCTGCAACTTCACTTGTAAGTTCGCAGCGAAATTAAATGTACCTTTATTTCTTGCCATAGTTTATCCCTCCTTTAGAACTTTGCGAGAAGAGTTACCTCGCCTCTGGTTGAACCTTTGTAAGTATACACGTAATATGTACGCTCGTTGCCGTTGATTGTGATTTTCTCCGTTGTCTCGTTGAAATCTGCCGTGCCAATAGTCTCCATTGAATTAGATACGGTATTCAGCATCTGCAATGTAGAGCACTTGCGCGGCAACTTGAATACCTGTGGGAGAGTACCCGATGGCTGTACGGTGAACTGACCTGTACTCATTGCACCTGCGGTAGCGTTCCAAGCGACTAAAGACTGCTTAACGACAGGCGACTCCGCTGTCGCAGTCGATGTTGAAGCAAACCAAGGCCAAGTACCATTCACATTTACGGCACTTGAATCTACTGTTCCCGCTGCCAATGGAGAGCCAAAGTCATTGCCCTTGTTGTCCTTTGGCTGTGGACCTTCTGCGTATGCTGCACGATACTTGTACGATGTGCTACCCTCCACTACGGTTGTAGGCAATGTAGTGTTACTTGCCGAGCCACCATAGTAGATGAAAGACTTACTTGCATCCAATGCACCACCACGATTAGCTTGCTTTACTCCGTTGAGATTGATTGCACCAGCGTTGTAGCCTGTGGTAAAGTTAGCCGCAGTAGGAGCAGTAGCTCCTACCTCTTGTGTAGCAGCATAGCTCTTCAATGAGAGCGATGCAGTAGGAGCAGAGAATGTTGGATTTACCGTAGGGAAGAGCAAATCGTCAAAGATTGCATTATAAGTCTTACCCTCCAAATCCTCCAGCTTTGTGCCCTTTGCGATACCACCTACCGCATTAGGCATTGCGAGAGTCTTATCCTCAATAGCCGACTCATACTCACTTTTCGCCATCTCAATCTCGTTGCTTGTGCCATCGAGATAGGTAATAACGAACTTCGAGCCATCAGCGTTCAAGGCAATAGACTTTACTGCGGTAGAGTCTCCGAGTGGTCCGATGTAATCTTTTCCACCCATCTTGATAATGCCCTTATCGGTAGCGAAGTAGATACCCTCACCGTGTACCTCTTGGCTATATGCCGAATACGGGCCTCTGAAAAAGAAATTCAATTCTGCCATTTGTTTATTGATTTAATTGTTTATGAGAGCCTTACGACTCTTTAACTTTGTTCTTGCCATACGAAGCCACCTAAGCTAATGCCTTCCACTTGCTCCTCCAAAGCATCTACATCTTGGGATGCTTGCTCGGCTGTGGTCTTTGCACCCTCCGCTATGCCTCGCACCTCGTTGATAGCGTTTGTTACCACCTTATTTTGCACCGCATTTTCCGATGTATTTGAGAGTGCAGAGTCAATGGCGATAGAGCCACCACCTGGGATTGATAATCCTATATCCATTGTCGATGAGAGCTCAACGACAGGATTAATCTCAAAGTCGTCATCATCTCCGCATTGGCAGCAGCAATCGTTGTCGCAGTCGTTTATCTGACTGCTCTCCTCTACAAGAGCAAATGCTCGACTTTCATCGATAGTGAACATACCTTCTTTGCCATCATTCTCTACCAGGATAATCGTGTATGTTCCACTATATTTCTGGTCTTTGCCATAGTATACTGCGGTGATGTCATTGCCGACAACAGAGAGTATGGTAATAGGCACCTTGCGAGAGGATGTTACAGCCTTCAAAGAGAGATCTTTGCCCTCCAAGTTATAAGCTTCTGTTATCTCAATAACCTTATCGCCATCTACTTCTTGTCTATGCGAGAAGATTCGCCATACTATTCTTAGATCGTTACCTTTTCTAAATTTTTTCATTGCTATTCTTTCGTTTGATATGCTGCAATCCAATATTCCCTATCATTAATCTCGCCTATATAGTGCAGTTCTAAGGCAGAGTAAGTGTTGATAACCACCGATGATGATAAAGTGTCTGTAATGCCTCTATTAAGTAATATATATTGACCGTCACCTTGAATGGTGATTGTATTTGTTCCGGTTCTATTGATGCCTCGGACAACATACATCTGGCCAATAGATGTGTTATTAGGCAAAGTTAGGGTTATTGGAGCTGTGTTGTTACATACTATAGTGTTGTCATATCTGCTCAAAATTAATGACGTATCTATTATTCTGGTCATAGGACGCAATCCTCGATACATGCCACTCTGCATGCTGATGTCGCCATCGCTTATGAGGAGAGCTACATTATTGCCCATAAGATCACTGCCTGATGCGCCATTGACGGATATTGCTATACCCGCGTTAATGCCGCTATTGCTATTCTGTGTCTTATTGCGAATTGTCAAAGGATACACGACATTGCCTCCAGTAGTGTTACGGACTAATACCTCCATGGTGTCATCATCGGTAGTAAAAGCCAAACCTCTACCTCCTAATTGCACAGAGCTATTACCCTCTGTTGCCTTTAACTGTTTGTTATTATTTACATCAATCTCGAAGGCTCCCAGCTTGCCACCGTTAGCGATGATCTTATTAGTTTCAAGAGTTCCGTCCTGATAGATGCGAGTTGTAGCATTAGCCACGTCTTGTAATGTCTTAGCACCGGCGAAGAATAATAAGACACCTTTGACTGCGTCGATAAAACCAGTATTATTCAGGTCATCATCTACTCCACCGTAAATACCGGCTACGATATTGTCTTGAGAGTCTTTTACGCCAAGGAGTTGAGCCAACGATGCCCCCTTAACATCAAGCGTCGAGTTGGGAAATACATCTTTGATGTAATCAAGATCGCTGACATCTGACTTAATAGTGTTGAATTGCTCTACTTGTGTAAGATCGGAGTCTGCACCAAGTGTAACATTGGCATTGATTGTTAAAACACCATCTTTGTACTCGATATACTGCTGTTTCTTAGTTCTATCGCCAATGAGTACGTCGCCATATCCGAATAGGTATGCTCGGCCGTTATTCGCATCTGTACCTATGCCGATATAGTCTTTATTTTCTAAAGAAAATGAGTTTATATTTGCGAGAATGATGACTGATCCGCCGTTATATGGGGATATAACTACAGCCGATTGGCGCGAGATGTCGTATCTATTACCAAACTGCACAATGTCATCGCCTATTGCAGGCTCGCCACTTCCGTCAGCACTACTTTTAGAGAGCTCGATGTAGTCGTCACCAACTGCGGAAACATAACGCCAATAGTATTTCGTCTGTGTGGAATTAGTGGCGTCAAACTGCTGACAACGCGCCAAATCTCCCTCCTTAAATCCGCTATACCTTTTGCCATCTTTGTTGTCGTAATAACAGCGATAGGAGTCTGTATTTTCGACAACATCGTTAATAGTGCAACCGCCGGCAGAGAATACCGTCTCGCCTGCCTGGAATGTAACCTGATTGATGATTAGCTCGTTGAATGTAGCCTCTTGGCGTACTATGAGCTTGTCCGCCTCGAAGACGGTGTTCCCCGCCACATCGCGATATAAAGCAGCACCAGCACCCGATATGCTACCTTTGCGGAAGTCGTGCGTATAAATGTTGCCCTCTGTGGTTACATCCTTAAGGAATGACACAAGATTCTCAAATGACACCTTGCCGAGCACGTTGCCGCCTATGCGCTTGTTGAGAAAAAGAACTTCTTGAGCTGCCGCTGAATAGACATTATAGTCTGTAGGAAGTGTACTATCATACTTAGAACGTATTACATATATTCCCACGCCAGAAATGACGCCTATTCGCTCAGAATAAGCTTTAGCTTCTATGCTCTTCTCTATATCGTCAAACCTGGAGTATGCCGAATTGTCGCCAACAGAATATGTAGCTTGATATTCATCGTATAGTTTCTTCTCGTAGCCTTGTATGCGAGACAAGCGATTCCCACCCTCAAACTGAGGACCCACAAGCAGTACCTTCTGCCCTAATTCATAATTCTTGTCGCGAAGATGGCAATACACCGGGTTAGTAGGACAGTCATATACCGATGTATCTGTGCTATTCTTTGCCGCCCAACTCTTACCTACCTCAAGCAACTCATACTCCGCTTCGCGAATGCGAGCTTCAGGGAGCTGTACGCCGGTAAGGATAAAAGTATCGCCAGCCTCTGGGTGCAGATTCTCATTAGGTATGATAATAGCATCGCCATCTCCATACGTCTCTACATCCGGGACAATCTCAAACTTCTTATCAAAGTTTTTTTTATCAATCATTAGCTGGAACTCGCGGCCCATTAGGCTGCCACTTGTGAATACGCACTTAAATTCCTCACCCTCGATAAGGTCATCAGGTGTGAATGGCGTGTCGTCGCAATGTATTACGTATGCAAGGTTTGTCTCACCCTCAATAATCTCTCTATTGACTGTTGATACTGAGGTAACTGTATCTACATTTTTGGGATATATATCCTCAAAAAAGGCCACTTGCTCAACTATATCATCTCGCATTAAGTTGTCTCTGCTATCGATGTATTGCAATCCGTCAGGTAGATGTAGACGTGGCTCAGATACATGATTTGTTACTCCGCCCTGCGCATTCTTTCGGTATGATGCAGGCAAATTGCGTGTTGATCCAAACACATAGAAGCGTGTGCCATAGTTGGTGTTGTCGCCTTTGCGATTAGGTATACTTGTAACGACATCCCCGGCTTTAAACACCTCTTCTGTACCGAACTCTAATTTGCCGAAATATAGTGACACTCGATCGCCATCCTCTATGGTCCACCACTCCACCTCAAAAGTCTCGGCAATATGCGTCAGAGCATTCCAACAGCTATCTCCGTTGAATGATACGAGCTTTGTTGGCTTCTCAAGGTCTGCGGGCACACCGCCAAGCACCCAGTTTTCTGTGCCGAGAAACTTGTTTATGTTAGCCACTATGAGCTTGCCGAATGATGCTAAGTCTGTGGTGTTGTTGAATGTCACTTCATCCTCCTCGCCGCCGAGCCAAAACAGCCGACACCTCTTGAGGTGGTTCTGCTGTGCCTCGAAGCGTAGGGTATAGGTGTATGCACCCTTAGATGTGTCAGGATATACGTCTGACATTATCTCGAACTTACGACCTTTATAGCGAATGTAGCTGCCACGTGCGAAATGCACATAAGACGCTATACTGAACGGCAGCTCAATATAGTAGTCACCCATCAACTTGTGGGTTATGACCGCTGATTTAGTAATAGGGACATCTACAATAAGTATATCCCCCAGAGGGCTATATATGGTCATTTCGTCGTTGATTTAGGTTGCGCCATCACAACCGTTACTAACTGTTAGGCAATTAGTGCCTTAGTCCCTACAAATATATATTATTTTTTCTCAAAGTACAAAAAAAAATGCACCTATGTAATATAGATGCACTCAAAATACTATTCTGGTTGATCTTCTGGTTCCTGGAGGAAGTTTGGATCCGGCTCTTTGAATTTGATAGCCAACCGACATGCTGTGAACCTAAAATGGTCGAATGATGTTGCGCTGAGATACCACAGTCTATGCCAATTATTCAAGGTAGGGATGCATAATGTTACCTCGCCGGAGCGTAACTCATTCAGGAACGAGTTATACTTGCGGAAAAAGTCTATTCTATCCTCACCCTCAATAATAAACTCCAACGTCACATCTCTTTGGTCTACCCTTGGATGAATAGGCACAACTTCCACGCCTTGCCTAAGAGGATTATCATTGATTATTTTATCTTTAACTGGTGCAGGCTTTAGCAGCTCTGCCATGCTCCCGCTTAGCATTGTAGCACCCCATTCTGAGAGGAGCTTGCCATTAATTGTAATGTCGTGCGTCATATTATAGTGCGTCTAATTTTCGGTTCATCGATGTTAGTGTATCATTCATTTGCGGCAGTACCTTTGAGTAGGTCTTTATCTGCTCCACATTGCCATTGAGCTGTATTGCTATATCACGGATGTTTACAAGCTCATTGAGCCTATGTTGTCCGTCTACGACCGTTTGAAATACAAAATCTCGCACTTCTGTCATCTTACCTTGCATGTCGGTAAATCTGCCGTTGAGCTCTGAGCCTGTCTCTTGCGACATTGCTTGGAATCCTCGTGATGTGGCTGTCTGTTCATCGGCATCGTTGAATATGTCGAAGCCTTGCTCCTTGGCTTGTTTCTGCAATGCATCCATCAGCGCAAACGCTTCATCTTGCATTGCTGCGCTCTGGCTTGCCAACTCGCCAAATATCTTGGTATACTTGGCAAACTTCGCTTCGTCCGTTAGATTAGTGTCTTTCATTACGCCAAATAAAGCATCCTCCGCCTCCTTGAATAGGTCGGCAAAGATGAGCGAATTAACCATATCTCTTGCGAAAGAATCGAGCATGTTAGACATGCTATCAATGAAATCTTTTGCCGCATCTGTGCCACTCTGGAATGCTGTGACAAGTGCATCTGTCATCTCGCTACCCATCTCACCAAAAATGCCCGACAGATAGTCTCTAACCTCCGACATTGCATCCTCATACAGCTCCCAATCTGCTAAAAGCGATTTGATGAGCTGCTGATTCTCGTATGACAAATTCTCAAAGAGGTCGTTGCTTGTAAACTCCTTGAGAGCTTCCATATTTACGCCATCCTCGCCAAACAACTCCGGCAGTACATCTTTCAGACTCGAATACTTTGCACTGCGAAACCATGTCTTATGACGTGTTTGTATTAACATATTCCCCAATGCGTCCTCTAAGTCATTGACTGAGCCCGCTGCAAACGACGAATTTGGGCCATAAAATCCTAATTGTTGCCCCAGTGACAACCCATTAGCCGTTTGAGTTATCTTATTTACAGTATCATTGTATCGCTTCAAAGCCTCGTTATACACATTGATGGCATTTGCGGCCTTTGCGAACTCTGCTCCATCGAAAATTGTGCCCTCAAAATTTTCGAGCTTTGCGCGCTGATTCATTATCCTGAGCTCTTCGTTGAACTCACGCAACAAACGTAGGTTGCGCTCGAAGGATGTCTCTTTACCACTTAGGAAGCTGAATAGCATACTTGCCACCTGGATTGCTGCCGATATGATCATCAATATCGCCGAGGCTTTCTCTAGCGCAGCCATGCCGTCTTTAATGCTCATTATTGCTATAACAAGGTTGCCTACACCCATGGTTAGGTCTAATGTATCAGAGAACATCTTTTTCAGCCCTTCGTCCATGCCTTCGATATTCTCCAAGGCGTCTTTGGCGGCACTTCCAACTTCGCTGATTGCTTGCATAAGTTGAGCAGCCTGCTCCTCCTTTTTATCCTTACCCTTAGGCTTTTTCTGCTGATATATTACATTGTCCATGGCGTTTATCTGAGCTTGAATATATCCCTTGCTTGCTTCGTCGCTAATTGTAGGCAAAAGCTCTTCCAGGGCTTGTTTTTGCGCTCGAAGCTTATCCACAGACATATCGACAATAGTCTCTAACCAGGTCTCAAACTCATCATTCTCGGCGTAGAAATCGCTGGCAAAGTCGCTTAGAGCCTCCTGTTCTTGTGCGTTGAGATTGTCGATATTCTCTTGTATGAAGCCCTCTTTGAGCTGCTTGTTGCCATTATCATCTGTAATATACTTGCCATCTTTGTCGGTGGCATACATACTATTGCGCTTCTCTTTATATTCATCAATTATAGCCTGACGCTTTTGGTTGTATGTACCAAACTCGGCCAGCATCTTATTAAGGTGCTGCTTCTCTTCCTCTTCTTTCTGCTCTCGCTCTTGTTTATCTCTCTCGGCCTCCTCTTTACGGGCTTTTGCGATCTTCATGTCGTAGAGTTTAGTTACTGCCTCTTTCTGCCTATTAAAAGCCTCTACGGTTTCAGTGTCATTGTCTTTGTCCGCAGCGGCAATCTTCGCATCCAGCTCTTTGAGCTCAAGGCTTTTCTCGTACTCTAAAAGCTCAGCTTTGCTGTCGATACGCTCCTTCTCCAATTCTATCTCAGCCTCATTAGCCGCCTCGATAGCGGCCAGGCGTTTCTCTCGCACATTTTTTACTGCCTCATCCCTCTCAGCTTCTGTGGCAGGGTTCTTCAGCGCCGATAATATATTCTGTTGGTATTCGAGCTCGCCCTTTAGGCCTCGTTTTTCGACGTAGTTTGCCGTCCCCAGGAATGCGTCGGCAGTTGCTCGGTTTTTCCAATCTTTATCGTTCTGGTCGAATATATGTTGCTGATAATCGTTAAAATTTTCGTAACTCCGCTTTTCATCTTCGGCTAAATTCTCAAAAGCAGTTCTTAGCTGGTCCTCAGTTTTACCGCCTCTCAAACGGAAGTATATGCCTGCTATCTTCTCCTCTGTTTGGGCCGTCTTATCTTCGAGAGACTGAGCATCAAATAGGGCATCTTCGAGTGCAATCAGGCCTTGTTTCTCCTCCTCGTTGAGTACATCTATCGCATCAGCAAGAGCCTTTTGGCCCTCCTCGCCGTGAGAGTATATGACGCCTTTGTCAGTGTCTGCTCGATTCACCCAATTCGCTGCTCTTTCGCTATAGTTGGTACCAAACAAATAATCGTATGGTATCGCTAAGGTGCTGGCTAAGTCCATCTGTCCGATACCAGCTTCTCTGGCTCGGGCAAAAAACCAAGACTCTTTATCTCTAAGCTGATTAGCTACATCCGCTTCTACAGTCTTTTTCTTGTCTTGGATCAGCTTTAGGTCTTCCTTAGCTCGTAGGATATTAAGTTGTTTTTGCAGGCCAACAATGTCATTAAGCATCTCTTTCTCGCTGCCATATACCTCCAACAACTGAGGGTACTCTTGTACAAGTTTGTGGAGGCTACGCACTCTCTCGTAATTAGCGGCGTTGGCATCCGTTACAGAATCAACTAACTTGTCGATTTCCTCTCTCTCCTCGTTGAGTTTTTCCTTTGCGTTAGCGATACTCTCTTCAATACCTTGCACGGCTTTGGCTGCGATTTCTGATTTAGAGATTACATCGTATATCGCATATATCGCCGTACCGATAGCTGCCACCATTAACACATAAGGATTGGTCATAGTTGCCGCTAAGCCTTTCAATGCTGTTTTCACCTTAAGAGTCGCAGCAGCAAAGAGTTTCTCCGCCGCCGCAGCACGGAGAGCTGAGGCAGAGAGCGCATGGTTTTTCTGCGTTAAAAAATATTTTTCGAGGGCCATTTGTTCAGTCAAATATAACTCCACCTTTTGCCAAGTTGTCACTATGATAACGGCAGCCTTGTACGCGCCATAGGCTGCTACGAGATTCATTATGATGCGGCCCACCTTCTCGTAGTTTTCAACAAGATACGTAGCACCATCCAACATGCTGGCAATTACTCCCTCCTGAGATTTTCCAATCTCATTAAACATCTGATCTATCGCATCACCAAGGTTAGACATCTTACCGGTGATTGTTGCCGACTGAGCCTCCATAAGGTTGTAGAACTTGCCACCCTCAGAAGTCATTGATACCAGGGCTTTGCGCATCTCCTCGAAGCCAACCTTACCTTGCGTTACCAACTCTCCAACTCTATCCTTTGATACGCCAAACTGCTTGGCCAACTCCTCAGCAAGAGGAATACCACGGCCCATAAACTGTCGCAAGTCTTGTGTGTACATTCTACCCTGGGTGCGCGTCGTACCGTATAGGTATACTATATCACCAAGAGGGATAGATAATCCCGCTGCTATATCGCCAAGCATACGCAACTCGCCCACCACCTCCTCGGCGGTAGAGCCGTATGCGAGGAGCTGCTTTGTGCCTTGTGCTACGCCCTGCAAATCAAATGGCGTCTTTGCGGCAAAGTCTGTCACCTCGGCCATCAAGGCATCTGCTTTCTCTTTAGAGGATAACATAGTTGAAAAGGCGACCTCCAACTGTTGGAATTCGCCTCTTACCATAGCTACTTGTTTGGCGAAGCTCGTTAGGGATATACCCAAGCCAAGTCCAGCCAGTGCGCTGCCTATCTTTCGCATTGCAACATCCATACGGTCAGCATCTGATACGATGTCTGATGTGGATTCCTCTGCTGCTTCTTTCAGCTCTTTTAATTTGCGCAGAGCTTCTGAGTTATCTATTACTGCTGTAAGGTTTATCATATCGTCTATCTATTACGCCCAGCCCCGGCCATGCGTTCCAGTATGGCAAAAGCATTAGGGTCATTAAGGTCTATTTTGTCGATATTCTTTTTGAGTGGGCTTTGGTGCTTATTTTTGTCGCAATCGTAGTCTACGCGTATGCTATCACCGAGCAAGATTTGAGCGTTGGCCCATGATATTCCCCACATTACATAGTCCAATGTCCACCCATAACGCTCAAGTAGTGGATCTATCTTAGCTCCCCAAATGCTTTGCCCTCCGTAGTAGCTATCCTCTCTCTCTTCTTTGACTGGGAAATCTCTACCTGAAGAGTTCTTACCGAGCGAATAGCTGTCATAAAATCCGCGAAAAAGGAGCTGAATACGATGTACGTCAATACGTTTGCTACAGCATTGGCCGTCATAGTAGGGGAGTGTAGAATTAGATTCGTCCTCTCTTCCAATTGCGTGTCTAACTCCTCCTTGGTCCGCAGTGTGCCTATAGCTATAATCTCTGCTACCTCTTTGGGTTTTTCGGCGCAAATCTGCCACATTCGTTTAACCGCGTTGTCATCAGCCTTCTCAAAACATAGATCAAGATCTAACAGTCGTTGGCTAATCATACATAGCCTACCAAGTTGTAATGGATATATTGCAAGCTTCTGCTTAGAGCCATCTAATGCTTCGATGTCAAATGTCTCACATTTCTCTGTGAGTATTGCCAATGCTCGCTGTTCTGTTGCCCTATTTGTTTTCTTTGCCATAGTATTGGGATTTAGCACCCACCATAGGTCTCGCTCCTATCTGCAAGTCTTGAGCTCTCAGGTGGGTTAAATGTTTACTCTTCAGTCTCGAAGATGTCGCCCTTGAGTGGCCACCATGCTACACCGCCATTTTCCGGAGCAAGCACCTTAGCTGATACGCTGATACGCATAGGCTCAGAAGAGCTCATAGTACCGGTAATGATTGCTGTGTACTTCAAGCGCGCAAAGGCCATTGTTACGCCTGAGTTAGATACGAATGCGAAGCCCTTAACGCCTTCGTAAATCTTACCCTCCTGAGGCTCCTTAGTGCCGAAATAGAATGCCATAGTTTCGTCATCCATGTCGGCAACCTCATAAGTGATCTCCTTAGTTGCGGATGTCGAATCTACAGCTGAGTAGAATGGCTCTGACTCACCCTCACGATAGAAGTCGTTAGAGGTTGGCATCGAGAAGTTAGCAGTAACACCGCCCTGATAAGGCTGTGTAATCTTAGCCCAAGCCTGCATTGCTGCGGTTGCACCGGCATCCTTTACACCATTAGGCAGAGGCTCACCGGCATATACCTTGTTAAGTCCTACAAATTGCATAATTCTTAGTATTTTCTAAATGTGATTTTAATGTTCGATAGCGTGTAAGGAATAGCATCCTCACTAATGAGAGTTTCGTTGCTCACATCGAAAAACCATCGCCCATCAGTAGGGTAGCCCCTAAGAGAGTCGTAGGCTATCAGTGTAAGCTCCATAAGACGTGCTCGGTCTGGGTAGCGTTGCTCCTGGCGATTGATTGTAGGTGTCTGGTCGTGAACGTAGATGTTTACGTTCAGCGTAGCCACTTGCATATCGCCCACGGCATTAGACAGAGAATTAACGACAATAAACTCCTTAGGTAGAGGCTTGCCGCTACCACCTTGATTAGGGTAGTGGTCGGCATACATTGTGGGGATTACTTCGCTTAGTGGCGATAGTTTTATCGCCTCCCACACAAAGTGGAATATTTCCGTTGTTGTTAAGCCTTTCATTATACCATAGCTTGTAAAAATCGTTTAAACTCTGCTCTGAATGACGCTACATTAGACTCAAGCCAATCATGAGTTCCGGTTATGACATCAAAGCCTTTAGCCTCGACGCATACCGCATAATCCAGTCCCGCTACAACAATGAGATATGTCTTGTCAGGCGAATAGTCACGAGCGACTTGCTCTGCGTATGATAGGCCTTTTTGGTGTGCCATATTCATATCACCCACACCCTCGCTTGGAGGAGTGTCGCCTACAAAAGAGTCCAGCTTCACATTGCCGTCTTGAACTACGATATAACCTATTGAGTTGCGGAGGTTACCTGTGCGATCTGTGAAGTGCTTAGCTGAGCTCATATCCTCTCTTGCATATTTGACGCACCTCTCTCCCAGGACGCTTAGGTATTTCACCGCTTTAGTTTTATAGTCAAGCACAGCCTTTGTCCCCAATTTGTAGGCTACTTGCGCCCAATTAGTGTTATCCTTTAAAGCCACAATCTGACATTTTGGAAGCGTTGTCCACTGCGATCAAAACCTTTCACTCGGTAGACGTTTTGCCCTTTCTCGCATTGGCAAGGAGCATTCTCAAGGATATTATTCTCTTGCCCATTAAGTATGCGGACCTTTGTGCCGAGAGGTATTGTCGGAGATGTTGCGGGCATTATCACCTCGTATGAGTATACGAAGGCTTTGCCATCCACTCCGTTTCGCTCTGATGCGCTACCATTGCGTCGTGCGTTACAACGACACACATAGCACCATCGAGCTTTACCCTCAGTCCAGGAGCCGTCATCATTTAAGACTGCCTCAGCCTCTTTCCACATCTCAAGTATGTAGGGGTATCTTACCATATACTTGTTCGGTCGATTATGTGTGAACGCCTGTCATATTCCTCTGCTATATCAGTCAAACCGTTATCCTTTGCAAGGTTGTATATTCGCTCTTTGAGGGCTTCAATGTCGTATGACAATGAGTAACCGCCATTGCTCTCACTCTGCAAGACTATTAGGTGGCGTAATACTGTTATAGTCGCCTTTGCTACGCCTTGCTTCATGTCGGCAAAGTACTCCTCTGCGGCAGTCATCTCGTTGTCGATACATGCCTTCTCTATCAAGAGCATATCTACCTCATACGGATAAAGTTGTGCTGTTATGGCATCAGATACTCTCATTTGCTTTTCTATTTTTGCGGGTTGTGGTGTCTTTGACTTCCTCGACAAGACCGAGAGCAAGAAGCTCTCGGCTACGATCCTTGTCGAACTCTACCACGCTATTCGCGGTGTAGATCTTCGCATAATCATCCTTGTCACGGAACTCTATGAGCACTCGCACCTTCATTACGCCTGCACTGTCTTGATGTTAAGGGTATAGATGCGGTCAGGATTAGCGATTACCGGTACCACACGCGCCTGTGATGAGGTGTACTCACGCAATGCTGGGCGATTCTCGCGATATTTAGACACGAGGATATAGTTATCCGCTGTCTGATATGTCACGCCCGCTACTGGGTGATTCATCTCGGCTGTGCGAGTCCAAACCAATGAGCCTACCTGGTTATCGCATACGAATACGATAGTACCCTCAGCCCAAGGACGCTCCACGGTCTGCTTGCCATTCTTCTCAGTCTTCACAGCACGATCCACGAGCTCTACGCTGAAGCCATACTTATTCTGGAACGCAGCAGATACTTGGTCGTTAGTGAGGTTAGGAATGTTCTGGCCTACGAAGCCCTGAATGAAGGCATACTGCTCGCGCGCTTGCTGATTCTTAGCAAACTCGTCAAACCAGAACTTGTCGGCATAAGCCTTGATGATGCGGTTGCCATCCTCTGTTGCCTTCTTGATAACGCGGTCAATGTCGCTGATAGCAGTTGCTGATGCAGCATTACCTGCCCACGCTGTAGGCACGCCGAACTTGTGAGAGTCGAGGTAGCCATAGTCGAGGCGAACACCTGTGCCTACGTTATTCTGGTCTGCAAGAGCAACACCGGTAGACAATCCCTCGAGGAACATATACTCAAGACGCTCATAGATACCTGAGATCACACGTGGTGTATCCTCGAATATCTTACGCACGATAGTCTGATTGTCGATACCCTGAGCTATCATAGCGTCGATGTCTGCCATCTGCTTCTCATTGAGGAAGAGCTCCATACCCATCTTAGGGATGTTGCCATTAGCACGACCTGCTGAGTCACGCTTCTTCAATGGCAGTGGGCTATCCATTGCCACTACGTCGGCTGCTACACGGTTGTACTCGCCATAGATTGACTCCCAGCGACCATCCACAGAATACTCTGTCTGAAGGAGGGTCTTAAACAAGTACGAGAGTGTGCTCTGCGTCTTGTCGTTCAGCTTCTCCACAACTGACAATACAAGCTGTGGGAAGTATTTCTCTACATACTGAAAAAACAATGATTTCTCCATAGTTTAGTCCTCCTGATAATCGATTAGTGGCAGAGCCTCCTTAACAGCAGACATAATGTCTGTGAGAGGGAAAGGAGATGCTGCGGGGTTGATAGTGCCTCGAACCATAATAGCAGCGAAAGGCTGCTTTGTAGAGATAGATGCTACGAGGAAACCTGCATAAGAGGCACCCTCGGGAAGTGCGGCATACGCGTTGCCACTCTCTGCGAGAGGCATAGGAGCAAACTCGCCTGATGAGAGCTTAACAATGACGTGTCCAGCGTGGATTACCTCGGGCTTGAAGCCTGTTACATCCAACGTGCGTCCACCACGAATGCCATCAAAGTAGTTTACGATGACAATGTTATCATTGCCATCCATCACCTGCTTCTTTTCGTTGATAAGATTTACTGTTGCCATTTGTTAAATGTTTTAGATTTTCATTCCAGCAACAATTGATGAAGCCTCCTCCTTAGACACCTCACCATTGTTACCCAGCGGGAATCCGCCTTGTTTGTCAAGCCCTGCGGCAACTAAGTTCTTCTGAATGCTTGCTAATGCGTTGCCTATCGCTGCCTCGTCGGCATCGTCAGCAATCACAAAGCCCTCATCCATTCGCCACTGCGGAATACCGAGTTCTTTAGCTTTGCTCATAATGAGCTCTCTGCGAGCTGTTGCAGCTTTCTCTGCCTTCAGAGCGTCGCTCTCGCTCTTGAGTGCGTTGTAACGCTCCTCCTGTTGCTCCTTGTAGGCAGTAAACCACGCCGGCTCTGCGTTGTTGGGTTCTGTGTGGTCGCCCCCATCACCATTTGATTGTCTCTTGAGAAGTTCGTCGTACTGATTCTTGAGTGTGGTATGCTCTGTTCGCATACGGTCAATATCAGCCTGGAACACTTTGAGCATAGGCTCGATGTTTGCTACTGCATCATCTATCTGAGCCTCCTCTGTGATGGTTTTTTCGAGAACCGAGGCAACCCCATCCAAAGCCTTCTGATTGAAACCTAAGTTAGCATACTTAGTCTTCAATGCTCCGAGAATTTTTGTCTTCATAGTTATTTCGTCTAAATATTTAGAATGCTTCTTCACATTCGTGCTTCGTGCTAAACGAAAAAAGGCTGCCAGCTCGCGCCAACAGCCTACGACAAACTACTAACCAACCAACATCGTTTGTCTCATCCCTTCGTTCAGTAAACTGTGGCATACATCATCATATGCTCTGCTGTAAATTTCAAAAAAAAAATGATTTTGCAAATTTTTTGCGCATTTTCGCTATTTATCAAGCATTTTATCGTTTTCTTTGAGCCAATATGGCAGTTTTCCGCGTCCTTTAGCTTCGGCTATGCGGCCTTTGTTCGTCTCCATCCACTCTTGGCATCCTTTAGGTAGTTGTGTCACTACGTTTCGCGGAGTTTCCCAGAAATCGCTATCGTTGTCTTCATTTGCTAAGATTGGCACGGCATAGCACCGGCAGTTAGGGTGCCATCCTATGAACTTAAAGTCTTTAGGATAACGTCCCGCCATGGTGTCGCATATCTCTTGTGGTACAATGAGCCTGTTGCGGAATCGCGGTATCCAATCTTTTGCCAACCACGCTGCGTGTGTCTTAGATCGTTTCACCTCAATACCAACAATAAAGTCGAGCTGTTGCCATCGCACGCTGTCGCACTCCCGGTATGACATATTGATCTCTGTGCGTGCCAATCGCATAGCATTCTGGTACGAGCTTCTGTATACTCCTTGTCCAGGGTGGTATAGTCTTGCTGCTTTAGATAACACTAATTCGCCATACCTATTGCGCACGCGCCTAAACAGCTTCTCAGGCTCGTTGAGCCATAGACGCACATCCTTGCTTATCTGCTGTGCACTGCGGCCCTCGGATAGCCCTACAGATATAGAAAGCTCTATATGTTGCTGAAACTGCTTCGCATAATCCCATACTCTGCGTGATAGAGTATGTCCATATACCTTGCGGTTTTGGAAGGCTTTCAGAGCTTCGAGGTTGTGGAGCATATAGCCACGCTTGGGGTCTGTAAAGAGTTGCGAGACCCATGAGTCTGTCTTAGCATTAGCAAACGCCCACTCCGCTGATACGCCTGCCGATATAGTAGCATACATCTTGTCGTGAAGAGCTGTTATGGTCTTGGCTATATCTTCGTCCAAAATGTGACCCGTTTTAAACGATATAGGCGTTGCTGCCCCTACATCATAGGGATATGCCATACCCAAGCGCACCATGTCCTCTATGGCAGCATCGTATAGAGCATCTATCTGGCGTAGATACTCTATAACGTGTTGTCTGTGGGCTTGCTCCCACTTTTCTACTGCTAATCGTGGCACGTAAAATGGTCTATTTAGGAACAATCTCCGTAGGTAAAATATCGAGATTGTTTAATTTTATTGGTCTATTTGTATACTTTACTAATATGTAGGCTCAAAGAGTGCTGCCGACTGTGCTTGCGCCTTTGCCTCTTTGATTCGTGCTATCTCAGCCTCCACATCGTCGGTCGCACCGAGCATCTGCACTGCTTGCTCTAACGAGAGTATGCCGTCGGCATAGGCTCTACCTACCTGGCTCCATAACTTGTCTACGTCGTCGTTGAATGGCTCAGCGAAAGAGTGTGTAATCTCTAAGTCTTTGGCTGTGAACTGCCCTATATGTGTCACCTTCTCCATTATCGCCAGGATGATATTCTTGCAGCGGTCTACGACAACGTCGTATATCTCCTCAAGGTTGGCACGCTTCATATAGCCCAGAGCTAAGGCACGCTTCATTGCCTCGCCTGATAGTGTACCTACGCCCTTCATTGCCTCATACGATAGGTCGGGAGTGAACGAGTCAAAAAGTATAGAGTCGTTCAACGCCTTACGCTCTGCCGCCTGTAGGTCTGATGCCATAGGTGGATTGATATACTCGAATTTGGAGTCAGGTCCTCGTAATTGTATTAACTTGCCTGGTTTATCCGTGCCCGCTAATCCATTAACGACATCTGCGGTGGCGACTGCCATAGGGTCGGAGAAGTAGTTATTCGTGTCAGCGATGCGTGAGTCAATGCTCTCCTCTCTGTCGCATCTCTCTTGCACACCATCCCACGCTTTAGGCTGCTGAATGTATACGGCATTGATCTTGCCTGTAGGGTTAGGCTGTGCCTCTACCTCCCATCCCGAGATACCCTTCTTTGCCTTATAGATTATGCCTGGTGTCTGAATGTCGAAGTGCTCTACATTTTTGTTGCCCTCGTTCAGATAGTACCCATATCCGAAGGCGAGCATATTGCCATATTGGTCAAAGAGTGGCCGCAGTGTATAGCCCTTAGAGTAGGCTAATACGATAGGTTTTGCGGCGGGCTGGTCGTCGGCTGTGCGGTAGAGGTGGAAGAGTATAGCACTCTCCGTCTCTGCTCCCGCCAATCGCTTCGCCAGGCGTATAATGCTATCGAAACGTAGCTTAGTCAGCATAGACTGATACATCGAGAATCTATCGCCATTCTTTGTCGCATTCCCTACCTCCCACTTGATATTATTGCCCAGGAGGAAGAAGAGCTCCACCTCGTTGATATATCGCTGTCTTGCACGTGGGAGCTTCTCAGAGCGGTATGGGTCTTTGCCTTCTCGTTGTTTATCTTGCTTAAGATGTATCTTGTGCTCTGCTGGCAAAAACTCCTTAAGAGTGTCGAGCACAGTTGTGTCTCTATTCTGCATTAAGTCTCGGACTTTGCCGATATCCTTATCTGCTAATAGCTTCGTGAAATCTCTCTCTACACCCAATGAGTTGAGTGTCATATTGCGGAGAGTGTTGTAGATGTTACTTATGAACGTCATATCGTATGTGTTTTTTGCTTGCTCCTTCACAAGCGTTACCATATTCCTATCTTGTCTCTAATTATCGGTTTGGTGTAATATTCTCTTTTCTCTATTGTGCCGGTAAGAGCATCCTCTGCATCGTCGTGACTATTATACTCCTGTTGTTTGCGGTATGCCTTAATATGTGATGCAAACTCGGGCCATTTGTGTTCCCATCCAAAAGGGAAAAATGTTAAGTTTTGCACCTCGTTTGAGCGGGTAAATATCCTTACTCTTTTATTGTCGGTCTGAGTGAAAGCCAAAAACGTCGTTTGATAGTTGCCTATTATTCTGCATTGTGCTTCCACATTACGCCCAAAGGAGCGACCACCATTGTTGCTTTCAATATAGCATATCTCAACCTGATTACGCGAGAGTAGCTCAGCGGTAGCAGGTTCTGTATACTCCATTGGCTTTTGAGTAAAAAGAATGTCTGTAATATAGTTAGCCGTCTCTGTTTCTACATAACATATTGAGCATAGATAATCACTTCCCGTGTCTGCCGTATCAGTATAATTCTTGCGTATAGACTTTTTATTGTAGGGAATGATATCGTATGTTCTAAATTCACTGTACATCAAGCCCTCAAGCGGCTTAGGGTTTTGCAGATACTGTGTCTCGAATACAAAGGAATTAGATTTTTGTATCTTATACAGCTCTTCAAGCGTATGCTTAAACTCCCATAACGGTTGTGGAGTCCCTTGTTCATCATACCAAATACAAGGTAGTGAAAGCACAGTCCAGTCTTCAGGTTCTATCTCTTGCAAGTAGCCACACAGATCGTGTTCGTGCAGCCTTTGCATAATGATTATAATAGGAGTATTTCGGGAGTTTACACGGTTTCGTATGGTTGATTCAAAGCGATTGTTAACTCGCTCTCTTATCGTCTCTGATAGTGCATCCTCTGGCTTTATAGGGTCATCTATGACTATGGCCCCGGCAAATGAGGATTCCCACGCAGGGACAAACTCGTCTAATTCCACTTGAACGTCGTCTGGATTATCGACTTGTCCAGCTCCGAAACCTGTTACCTGACCTGCGGATGATACAGCATAAACGCCGCCACCTTCTGATGTGTACCATTTCTTTGTGTTCTTACTCTCAACTATAACTTCAGGAAATAGCCGCTGATAGTAGTCTGATTTAACAGTCTCGTTGATCTCTTTTGAGTTGTCAAGCACAAGATCGTCGGAGTACGATAGATGTATGAACTTACTTCGAGGATTTAAGGCAAGCCCATACGCAATGAAATTCTTGGACACGAGCTCTGTCTTGCCGTATCGAGGTGCAATGTTTATAATAGCTCTTTTGACCTTACCCCTCACTATATCGTCAAGAAGGGCGCATATACGACGATGGTGGTCTCCGATGATAAATTTATTACCTGTCTTATGCTTAAACATATAACGAGTAAAGTTTAGCATACTCGACAGGCAAAACGTCCTCTCTATATCAACATCTCGTACCACTAATATTCATCCTCCAATTTTATTCCGTATTCTTTTGCCTCTTGTGGCGTTAGAGTGCGAGGCTTAACCGTTGCGTCTACGTCGGCTTTTACCTCTGTTCTCTCTACATAACCTCTGTTCTTTCCTCGTGTCTTGAGTGTAAAAAGTATTGCTGTCTCAGACGGTCTTTCAATCCACCCTGCGAATTGCGATTGCCCATTTTCATCTTTCTTTATAGCCGGCACTCCGGCAACGAGTTTCCGCAGATTGCTTTCTGCGAGATCTACAAATCGCTCTTGAGCATCCTCTATTGCTTGTGCATATCTCGCATCGCTCTTGCACCAGTTGGCAATAGTATTTCTATCTACACCAATGTTGGCTGCCATATCGGATTTAATACCGCCACAAGCATTTGCGACTTTACGAAAGGTCTGAATACTTATTTTCTTAGTAGGTGCTCCCATTTTTATATATGCTTAATAATGCGATTTTATTCAACTCTCTCAATCATATCCGCAAATGTCTCGCCGTCGATATACTGACCATCAGGTGGAAATCCGAAGCGTAACATAAATGATGACTTAGTCTTATAGGATTTGAAGTTAATCATTACAAAACTCTCTATGTCATCTACTTTTGCTTCTGCCTGTTTCTTTATCTGATTCTTCATCTCCTTTACGGCTGCCTTTCGCTCTTCATATGGTTTCTCTACGGCCTCGAAGTCATCAACAATGCTTGCCACTCCTACACTAATGGTCTCCTCGGCTATTGCAATGCCGTATATATTCATATCAGCCTCCGAGAGACCGGCGTTGTGATAGTCTATCTCAGGGACCAATATCTTCATCTTCTCCATATCAAACTCACCCATTGCAGAAGGGGAGTTCATAAATATGTTCTGCTCTCTTTCGGTCTTATCGTCTAACTCTACAGCCTCAACCTTAATATCATAGTCTGTAGACTCCGTGCCATCGTAGTCGTTCATAATATCGAGTGTTTGCACTCTTTTATGACCAGAAACCAAATACGAGGAGTTTGTATTCCATACGATGCCACCCAAGAAGCCTACTGACTTAAAATTCTTTTTGAGTTTCTTAACCACTTCGGGGTCTTCCTTGCGGGGGTTGTATGGTGCAAAGTTAATTTGTGAGCGTCGGATTACTATCGTCTCACTCTGCTTATACTTGGGCTGTTTTTCTTTTTTCTTCGTCATAGCGGATTAGGACATTGCGAGATAATGGGAATGCATCATATATTCTTTCTAAATCTTGAGGATAATTCATTTTAAGGTAATTAAACACCTCTGGAACAAATGTTAATCCTTGCGATTTGTTATTGTTGTATGCTATTGGCTCTGGGAGCTTTCTTGCTTTCACGTATGCCATAACATCAGCCTTCTTCCAGGTGCTAAGTGGGTATACTTTCTTAGTGTTGCTTATAGCCTCCATATCATAGCCCCTAAGCATTAGTCTGCGGTTGAGCCCATCACTTTGCTTCATTCCATAAAATGTGTATTGTATTCCTGTCCTTAGCCGTACAGACTCGTCAATATCTTTCAAGGATATGAGTTTAATATTTGGATTCGGGACGCAATACAATCCACATCTTAGCACTCGGCTGAGTGTCCAGTGTGGCACCTGCATTATCTTTACATTGGGGTATCTGCTTTTAACAGATCTTAGGTTATTCTCAATATGATCCAAACCCTTTACGAAGTACATAAACACGCATATAATCTCCTTGAAGTGGGGTGCCATAAGATCTAACAGCACCTCACTATCTTTTCCACAGGAATAGAAAAGGATAGCCCGGTCAGTGTTCTTCCTGACCGAAGCTATCACTTGTTGTGCGTGTTCAATGGGCAGCATATTAACCTACTGAAAGACCAAAAGCTGCTCTGATATCGCGGTAACGACCCTGTCGATTAGTCGCTCTGCCGCCTACGGTGCGGTAACGTACTCGGTTAACGCCGGTTGTACGATTGATAAGACTTCTTACTCCTCTTCTCGTGTAGCTTAAAATTTAATTGTTAATACTCATTATTATCCGACGCTTAGTGCTGATGCCTTACGTCGTCGTTGTAGTCTCTGTAATTCGTTTGTCAAAGCCCTATTTATAAGCCGGTCTCTGCTCTCTTTAGCTGCTCTTGCACCATCTGCCCCCCCCAAGAAGTGGCATTTGTTCTCGCCCAGTTTTGATCACTGAGTCGATATGCTTGTTCAAACAGCTGATCTACGGTCTTTCTACGTCGTCTCGTGATATTGATATTTAGCAATTAGTTTTACTTATGATTTTACCCAAACGATAGTCAATCTCTGTCATCTGATACTCTACGCCGTTATAGTCATAGATAATAGGCTCTTTGGTCTCTTCGTCGCACACATCGATGAGCTCTGCACCTTTTACCTCAACTAAGGCACCAGGTCTATTTGTCTCATAGCCTACCCAGAACTGAATAGCGTCATAATGGTTAATAAGAACCTCTACACCTCTTTCAGTGTCCCAGGCTGCCTCTGGCACGTCAGAGTCTTTCTTATAGACTATGCCGGTGTTATTGTCTCGATAAGAGATGTACTTTGTGTTGGTCGGTCTCACCTCTCGTGTCTCTGTGGTCTTTTCGCCTGACAAAATGGCATCGAACCACTTTTTGCTAATAATAAGCGTTAAAATCTTCATAGTTTTACAGTTTATTGGTTGAAAGAACTTGTAGCGGGGACAAGAATCGAACTTGTGTCTGTTGGACACGACCCAACCGTGGTAACCACTGCACTACCCCGCATAGGTTGAGATTTACTCAACTATCTCGCTTCTAATGTATAAAGAATTTTGACAAATGCAAAAAAAATGCTCATTTTCTCGCAAGTTTAGGACTTTAGGCTATTTATATTTGGCAATTAGAGTTTTTACCCTACATAAAACACCTCGCTATATTGCTTGCTTGTAAAGGGTATAGCATAGCCGGTCGAAGCCCGGGCCATACCGAATTGCTTGTCAGTGAATAGCCTACACTCATACACCTTAGATAATGAGTGGTGCGTTTTGAGCCACTCTAAGGCACGTTCACGTGATGCAAAGTGCTTATAGCCATACCCATTATGATAACGCACTTGACGCACTATGGCACCACATTTATTAGCATCTGCTTTCGTCATCTTATACCCGGTTGTTGGTCTTAACTCTACCCAGGTGATTCTATATGCTGAAAAATTCATAGCTAAAAGTTTAGATTTGAGTAATACACGCCGTTTATGTCAATGAAATGCCCAAAGGTCTTGAGGTTGCCGTTCTCGTCGATAAAGGCGAATTTAGAGCCACCAATTACCGCGTCTACCATATCACGCAGCTCTGCTGAGTATAGCCCACATTTAGCGATTATAGGCTTAAATAGCCTTATAAAGGCTGTTTCGCTGTCGGTCTTATCTTGGTAGGGTATGATAGGCAACACGCCATTATGAGCGAAAGCAACGCCTATCTGCTCGTCTTTGAAAGGGTGGCAGTTTGAGCGATTGACTGAGCCGTGTGTGGCATACCTAAAGTGTATAATCATAGCCTCGCGAGGGTCTACCTTGCTTAGCTCTCTTGTAAAGGCTGAAAGCGAAAGGCTCTTGAAACACTTGTCTGCTGTTGCAAAGCCACAGCCGTGTGGGTTGCGGTGAGCACATCTTTTGAGTACCTGCTGAGGTGGTAACTTTACCCCAGCAGGCTTGACGATTAAAATACACATATCTTATCTGTTTAGTTGTTGTTTGCGGTCATTGAAATACGCCTTTTGTGTAGCGGTCAAGAATGGCAACTCGTCTATTGTTGTTGCTGTTATTACCTCGGTATTGGTCATCGAGTGCTTGATGAGAGCCACTAAGAACTCAGCCCATGCCTTAATCTTGGTAAAGTCTGTTGTGCCCTGGTGCTGTCTAAACTCGATTGTCTTGTGATTGCGGTATGACATTACATTGAGCTTGTGGTAGCGGTCGTGGTAAAAGGCTGTCATAATATCGCCCATATCGCTTACGCCCTGCAAACGCTCTGCACAGCCCTTGATGCTCTTGCAATAGTGGTTGTTATCGCCTCTACGCGATTGAGCCATAAAGCTGTCTATAATGCCCTCTATCGCTGCATAATTCTTAATGATACGCACCCACTGCTCAACAGTGAACTTTGCAGCACCTACGTGTATGTGCATACCGCAAGAGCGATTTACTTGTGCACCGCAAGCATTGATCACCTCGCACACCTTTTTGAGCGACGCCAGGTTGTGCAATATAGGCGATACTACCTCGCAAGGCTGAGAACCTGCTATTGAGCCGTCGTGCCCTAACTTGTAAGCCTTTTTCTGGTCGTTATGGTCGTAGCCGGTCTCAAAGGCTGTAATGCCCTTATCTGCCAACATTGAGCGTACTTGCATCTTGTTAATGCCAAAGCACTCAATCTCTACACCCAGGGTAAAGGCTGTTGTTGGCTCTTTTGGCTTGTTACCTTCTACGTGCATCACTAACTGATAGTAGTGGTTTGCCTCATACTTTGAGCACTTAAGATCTGACTGCAATCTCTTGATCTTGTCTTCTTTTGTTGTGCCTACGCTCAATACAATGTCTTTGATAGTTGCGAAATAGTTGTTCATAATTAAAAAGGTATTAAGGTTTGTTTTAATTTTCTTGGTGCAAATTTAAGTATAATTTAATTACCTACCAAATATTTTGCATAAAAAATTACATTTTACCTTAATTTTTTTTCTTCTCTTGCATTATACCTTTATTTTGCCTATCTTTGCCAACGTTAATCAACTTTAAATATACCTTAATTATATGTTACGCGTAAAAGAGATTCTCAAGAAAAAAGGGATGACAGCAAAAGAACTTGCTGCCCTTTTAGGTATCACAGAAGCTGCGCTCTCCTCATCCCTCTCAGGAAACCCAACCCTGGATCGTCTCAGTGCTATTGCTAATGCCCTCGATGTTCCGCTTACAGAGTTGTTTGTGCCTACATCCGCCGGCACTGTGTGTTGTCCTCATTGTGGAGGTGCTATAAAGATCGAGAAAGGATAATTGAAAAGCAGGTGTACTCCGTGTATTATTTATTTGAGACATTGATAACACATCCGATTAAAAAAAAGAAAACCGAGGCCTCCCACCTCGGTTTTTTGCTTACTTCCTTGCGTATGTCATTTTTTTTTTATTCCTTTGTGATGGTTCTCGTGGCTGGCAGGGGCTACTGCCAGCCACTGGTGCTAACTCAATCTAATTGAGAAGGAAACGCTCAAGCCTTTCTTTAGCACCTTCATAACTACACTAAAGGTAATCATAAAAGAACCACTACCGCCACTTGTTGTTTCTTGCGATGCTAACAGGTAGGCGGTATTTTTTTGCCCTATTAGCATATTCAAATATACAAAAATTTTCTCATTCTGCAAAATACATGTGCTTAATTTTCAGGGGTATAGTCATTATTTTTGTGGGTTTGCAAACATCCGTGCCACATCAAAATCAGCCCACCAAAGGATGTTTGTTTGAGGGTTATCTTGGGGGTTGGCAACAAAAAACCGCCCAGCGGAGTGCTGAGCGGTAGGGGAGTTAGTAGGGTTACTCTTCAGGAATAATGTATTTCCTCGTTATCTTAAATAACCTCCATAAGCTATTTTCACAGGAGTTCTTTGTCGGCGATGCTATATCGATATCTATTTCTGTCTTGCCGGCTATAAGCCTAATAATGCTTACTCGCTCAGTGTATATCTGCTCAAAAGCCTCTACTGGAACAATAGCCTCCAGGAATAATGAAGTGAGCTGTTTGCTTTTACCAGATGATATACCAAATCCCCAATGTATGTTACTTTTCTTTTCCACGACTCCAGTATTTACCGACTCAACATCGAGTTCAACGATGTTGTTTTCTTTCGTGAGAAAAAGTATCTTTGCTTCATCTCCCTCTTCCATATCTACATAGTCAGCAGTAGCCATTATGCAAAAATAGGCAATGCCATCATTTACTTTCATTGACATTTCGCCCTTTGGATATGATGTTTTTACTGCTGATGTTTGTATTTTAGACTTGCCATTAAATGGGTCTGTTTCATTTACCTTGATACTTTGTGCGTGTACTCCAACAGTAAATAAAGTTAATATCGAGATGATAAAAAACTTATTCATACTACAAATAGCTTTTCACAATTGATAATAATTCCTCTGATAGTTTGTAGATGTCATTTAGTGTGCTGATAGGATGCTTAGTGCCTACCTTATTCGCATCAAATGTCTCTACATATTTCTTGCCTCCATTGAAGTGTAGACGGCATATAGGTTTGCGGTTGTTGTCATCAAAGAGGATGGCACAATAGCTCTGGGCATCACGCATCACCACACGTTCAACATCTACTGCAGAACATAGTATAGCACAGATGATATAGAATGCCTGCACCTCATCATCCGTTGTAATAATCTTACTCTTGGCATCCTCGGCAACCTCCTCTTTAGTTTCTTGTGCGACCGATGGAACTTCTGGTGTAATGGCTTGCATCAGGCGGTCATTAACATTGTCGTTAATGAACTGCTGGAACGCACGCATAAGCATAGGCTTAAAGTCTTGAATGACATTCTTCGTTACTACACCACTATACACCTGCTTGATAAAGAGCTTTATTAACTCTTCCGATGGCTCCTGGAACTGCTCGGTTACTACTTCCCTGAAAGCATTTACATACTTCATCTCTGTTGCCGAGCTAAGGATTGTGCCGGTATCGTATCGCTCTCGGCTAAACTGCTTGAGCTTCTCGATGTGGCTATCTTTAAGGTTGAGCAAATCTATAACAAAAAATGGTTTATCATCCATAACATTACCCTTATCCAGGTCGGTAAAGAACTTATACACGATACCATTTGTCAATATGCCGAATTTAGCTGTCGATACCGTGTAATATCTATATAGTTGATCCTGGAACTTGTCAAGGTCAATGCTCCAATGCTTACACTCTATAAGCATTACAGGTGCTCCGTCAATACATATGGTGTAATCTATTTTCTCCCCCTTCTTCGTGCCGTAGTCGCATATGCTCTCGGGGATAATCTCCTCTGGGTTGAAAACATCATATCCCAATGCTTGGAGGAATGGTAGTACGAAAGAAGTCTTAACAGCCTCCTCGGTCTTTACTGTATCGCGGGATTTAGCTATTCGCTCCGCGATTGATTGAAGTTTTTCTTTTAGGTCCATATCGGTATAGTTAGGTTAATACTTCTTTTCGAGGAGGGAGATAAGGCGACTTTCTCTTTCTCCATTTTTCCCTATCTCATCCACTAATTTATCTATTTGGTCGATAAGCATAGTTATTTGCTTATTTTGACTCCTAACGATCTCTATTATGTTTGAATTGCATTGTGGATATTGTTCACCTAATACCTCTGCATCCTCCGCAATACCTTGAACGCCAATGTGGTTGTTGTTGCCTGCAACGAAGTTGTTGCCATTGCCGGTAACATCCCCCGCTATGACCGTGTGCCCACGCTGCTGTAACATCTCGCCATTGCCGGTGCGTAGCCAATCGATGTTGAGGTCATCAAAAGCTCTTTGTATCTTCATAGCTTTTTCATCAGACATTCTATTTGAGCTCTCTCTGAAATAGCCATTTGATAGACCTGCTTTTCTTTCAAAATTTGTTATTGCGATATTCTTATAGTCGCAATACGTTTTTACTCGTTGTTTAAGTGTCATAAAATCAATGTGTTTATAGTTTTGTAAAATTCTATAAGAAAATACAATCGCAAAAACTATGAATTTTCAGCAATATTATTTGCGAATATTCATAGTATACGCTATATTTGCACTGTGGCTGGTTGAGAAACCATAAACACTACCACAAAATTAACACTTTGTAAATTAAAAAACAAGACTATGGCAGAAATTAATGAGATTCGAGCGTTCCGTCGAGGGTTAGACGTGATGGACAATGCTCGCATTGAGCTCCGCAAGGGTCTAATGAATATCCTGGGTATTAATACGCGAGCGGGCTTAGCAGCCTACGCAGCCGGCAAGATGCCACTCGATGTGATCAAGGCTCAGAAGATTGAAGAGCTCTTTAAGCAGTTCGGCATTCACAACCCCTGGGGATTCACTCCTAAGCAGCAATAACCCCCTATTATTTATTAAAATAGGTATCAAAAAAACACCACCAAGATGAAAAATTTAGCCCTAAAAGTTTGTCGATTCGTGAATAATAGCTACATTTGTAGTGCCAAGACATACAAAGATAGACATTGTTCGTTTCGCTCATTTATAGAGCGTACCTACGACATATTAACGAGCAATCGTCTATATGTAAGTCTTGGCGGATTTCAAGGGTACGCTCTTTCTTTTTGCACAAATATTAACCTAAAGTGTTCGTAATATGCCAAGACTTAACACGACAGGTGACGCAGTGAAGCAGAGTAGCTGCACATCTACACCAATTGTCCCACATTCATTCATGATGTCGTTCCTCGACAAGCTCTGTGATAGAGCCTGGGACAAGATAGACAACACTATTGACTACGACGATGAGTATGAGGACCCTGCAACAGGGCTTACATGGCAACTATCTGCTCGCCTATCATTCAATGAGGGCTATCGTGAGCCAGCGTGGGTAGAGGTCTATGACGCGCACATCTTCTGCGTCAATGAAGAGAATGACTACATTCAGACATCCCTCTCTCATCGCGATTTCTCTGGACTCATATATGACTATGTCACTCGCCGACTTGTCGCTGCGATCAAAGAGCGCGATGATGAAAAAGAGAACCTCCGCAACTTAGAATATCAGTTTAACATGTCAAGAGTATAGAGCTATGGAAGATATGATTATTACCACGCAGACGAGTCGATTCAAGGTGTTGTACTACCGCTTATGGGCCCTTCAGTACAAGCTTCGCAAGGCAATCACACGCAAGATTAAGATGTTCTTCTACAACTTCGAGATGGCTCGACGCAAGAGCTTCTAACGATAGGGTGGTGTGGGCTTGACCGCCTCGCCACTCACCAAGACAAACGACCAACCGTTCATTGACATACGAGACCGACGATGGCGGTCTACCAATAAGAATACCATCAACGACCGATTATAGCCTTGTGGGGGCTTGACCGCACCACAGGGCACAAGGCTGACAAAATTTAGTAAAACTTAATCCTATTTCCGTGCTCAGTCAGCCGGGGTGGTAGAGTATGATAGCTCTGCCATCCACATCCTCGAAAGAGTTTTTTTCATAATTAAAGTTAAAAGTGTGTTAATGCGGTAGCCACCTGAGAAGCTCGCTACCTGGGCAGGTGAGATTGATACCTCGCCTACCCACAAGCCGCAAGGCTTTCTTCATTTATTTAAGTTTGGGTTAGTAGTTTTAATCGGGGCACAGCCGTTGTGAAACATCTGTGTCCCACCTTTTTTGAAATTTTCGACTATGAAGAATGATATATTATTGCACAACGGCAAGAAGCTCGTGCCTGTGCAAATAGACCCGCACACGTGGGTGCTGTTGCCTCCCGACAAGGCCACACAGAAGCATATCAAGGCCTACAAAGAGAGTGTACAGCGTAGTAGAGAGCTCGCAGTGCGAGGGTATCCACACCACGATTACGATGAATAAATAGACATAGCAGCCCACGCTTTGCATTACTTTTTCATACAGTTAGTATTTAATTAGGTTTTAGTTTGTTTTAGGTGTTTTTTTCTTGTGGGCTGCTTCCTTGAGCTATGGTGTAATGGTAACACTGCTGATTTTGGTTCTGTCATTCTGAGTTCGAATCTCAGTAGCTCAACACATTCCTTTTTTCAGTAAACTTAAATTTTTCAATTATGAGTGAACAAGCATTAGCCGTATTTGGCGGCAACCTTCCTGACCTTAGCAAGGCTAAGGCAGAGCCAGTAGAATTATCAGGCGAGTATTGGACACCAGAGAATCCTGGCGAGACTAAGCGATTGTACTTCGTAGAGCTTATGCCAGAGTGCGTCATCGAGCCTGAGAGTGGCGAGACGCGCGACTTGTTGGTAGTTAAGTTCGCAGAGCCCACAGCCGATGGTGTGCGTGTGCTCCGTAATGGTTCACGTCGCTTGGTAGGTATCTTCGAGAGCTTGGGCAATGTCATCCGCCCTGGCGATGCCTTCGAGATTACCTATCTGGGCAAGAAGAAGAATAAAAACAACGCCTTCAAGAGCGACAATTGGAGCGTTAAACGCTTAATCGTAGACTAACTATGGCTGAGAATCTTCCTTTCCAGGTTAGAGATCTGTCGGCGGCTGCGACTGATTGTGAGGTTGGCGATATGTCAGCCTCACTTCAGTTCGACCACACAAAGTATAGCGATTATGACTTTGTAATTAACTGCCTTAACAATCTCCCCAATCACAAGAAGCGAGTACCGCGTAAGAGCTTAGGTGTTAATGGCCGTGTCGCAGCAGATGCAATGTCGTCGTATCTGGAACACCCTGCAACATCATCCTCGGCACTCAAAGAGGTGCTTAAGACGCCTCGCCACTACCTCATATACCAGGACCCACGTCTCAAGAAGGAGAAGAGCCATTTTACACTCGGCACATTCTGCCACTCGGCATTCCTTGAGCCTCGCAAGTTTGACCTGGTGCGTGTAGAGCCTGACTTTGCGCTCAACACAAAGGAGGGTCTTACTAATATGATAGAGTGGTACCAAGAGGAACTTGCTCTGCCGGCAAGCGATCTACGTGATGTATCGATGGTGGCACTGCGTGAGATATTGGCGTCGCTCAAGCAGAAATTTGCTGAGGCGGGTATGATAGCGGTCTCTGCCGAGCATAAGCAGATTATTGAGGTTATCCGCAGAGCATATAAGATATATGGCGGTGGTATACTCCCTAAGCTGCTGCGATTGGCAGATAGTGAGGTGTCATTCTACGCTAATGACCCCGATACTGGCTTAAAGGTTAAGGTACGCCCCGATGCACTCCTCTTAGAGGAGAATGCGGGCTTTAACGCTGTTATCTCACTCAAGACCACCTCTGCTGAGACTCTTGACCAATTTGCGCGCGATGCCACGAAGTATCGCTATGATCTCTCCGAGGGTATGTACCTCGATGTCATCTCTCACGTCACAGGTCGTAAGTTTACTGCCACGATAATGGTAGTGCTCCAGACTGTACATCCGTATCAGGTGATGATGCTTTATTGGTCGCCTGAAGACCTCGAGAGCGGCAGATACAAGTATCACCAAGCAATTAACACTCTCGCCGAGTGTAAACGTAACAATAACTACCCTTCATTCGACTCCTTTGCGGAGGAGGGTGCTAAGGGTCTAATCCGATTTGAGCTGCCTGCATACGCAAGGTTAGCACTGAAAGAACAGCAAGCAAATGAGTAATCCCCGATTTTTAAAGTTCCCGAGTTCGTTTTTGATCTCCAAACATTGGACCAAGAGACGTACTTTCTCCGAAGCAGAAGCACTCCTCTACTTAATGTCGGTAGAGGAGTTGCCGAGCATCCGTTGCCTCGCTCAGTTATTCCAATGGGGTAGGGATAAGGTGCACTCTTTCCTCAAGGAGATAGAGCTCAAAGGCTATATGGAATCGGACAAAAATCGGACAGCAAATCGGACAAAAATCGGACAGCAAACTTCTTGTGTTTCAGTTGATTATGATACTTGCGTCGGACAAAAATCGGACAGCAAATCGGACAAAAATCGGACAGACGAAAAAGAAACTTCCCTTACAGAAAGGGAAAGAAGCAAAGGGAAAGATATAACCCTTAAAGAAAACAACAATACCCCCCTATCTACTAACGTAGATATTCCCCCCACAGATTTTGAGAAATTTAATACGTGGCTCAAAAACAATGCTCCGAGGGTGCTTGAGATGAAAGAGCCGTTTACTCCCTCGCAGTTCGTGAGGGCGAAAGAGGAGTATGGCGTATCGCTGATGCAAGAGCTCCTCGAGGAGATGCATAACTGGGAGCCACTGATTAAAAACAACCGCTCAGCCTATCTTACATTTCGCACCTGGGCAAAAAGAAAAGTTGCGCTAAAAGAAAAAGTAAACCACAATGAACAAAGAACTGCTTACCGCCTTGACTCAACCTATGGCAGGTCAGGCAACCGCATCACAGACATATAAGCTACGGCTTACTGCGGAAGAGTCTATCGCTCTACTGCGCTCCGCATACGAGAGGGTAGTAACATACCGCAACGGTAGTATCGAGATAGATTCTGAAACTCTTCAGCGCATCGAGAAAGTAGCGCATTGGCTCATTAAGGATAACCCTGCACATAAGCCATCATTGTTGCTCTATGGCGACAAAGGCACCGGCAAGACAACGCTGCTGCGGGCCGTACAATCGATGATAGATAACATCAAGGGATATTATCATAAGGCTCTGGCTAATTGTGGCAGAATGACAGCCGAGGAGGTTGCCTATGCCAGATATTGGGAGTATGATGTAGGAGCTCCACATTTTGCAACAGCGTGTGAGGTGGTAGATATGGATGAGAAGGCACTCCGGGCCTGTAAGACGGCATCACTACTACTGCTCGATGACTTAGGTGTAGAGCCTTCGGTAGTTAAAAACTACGGCACTGAGCGCACATATATGGTGGATATAATCAACTACCGCTACGACAAGTGCCTGCCAACGATTATCACAACTAACCTTGACGAGGTTGGCATAGCATCCATATATGGCGACCGAACAGAGGATAGAATTAAAGAGATTTGTAATAAGATCAACTATGAAGGGGATAGCTACCGACGATAGACGCATATATATCGCCGGCAAAATATCAGGGCTTGACTATATGCGAGTTGTACAAAAGTTCCACACAGCAGAGGTGCGTTTACGCCACCAAGGATATACTACCGTTAATCCCACTCGCTTATGTCGAGAGTGGTGGTCCTGGCTCCGATGTATGGTAGTGTGCATATGGCATCTGGTGAGATGTGACGATGTATACATGCTCACTGATTGGCGAGATAGTAAAGGAGCTCGTATCGAGTACCGCATAGCTCGCATATTAGGTATTAACATAATCTACGAAGATAATGAGACACTTAGAGGATAGCCTGCAAATGGCAGTCATTAGGGTATGGCGCAACTTATTCTGCGAGTATGGAGATAAGCTCGGCATAGATAATCTCGAAGATTGGGAGATGCTGTTACATCATTCGCCAAACGGCGGTAAACGTAACAGCCGTGAGGCAATGCGCTTCAAAGCTCTTGGTGTAAGAGCCGGTTTCCCCGACCTGTTCCTCTGCGTGGGTAGTAGGGATTACCGAGGCCTGTTTATCGAGCTTAAAGCCCTGAGCGGCACGCAGTCGAAGCCTCAGAAGCGATTCCAGAGGTTGGCGATACTGATGGGCTACAGATATGAGGTAGTACGAGACTTAGATGTATGTAGAAATCTATTTATAGAACATTTGGAAAGTTATGGAAAAGACAATTAAATTATCCTTAGACGATGCTCGGCGAATATATAAGACCGCCGACGAGAGTTTCAAGAAAGTATTGGAAATCAATTTTGGAAAATCCTTATTCAGCCGACCCCTCGGTGTGTGGTGCCTGACGAAAGATAAGAGAGCGGTCAAAGCAACAGAGTGGAATGATAGCTATACACCATTGGCTGTTGGTGTCGTTACGGATGACACGGCATTTATGGTGCACTTGGAACCACAGGCTGCTGTACCTTTCGGCTCAACAGATGTAAAAGAGTATGATGATATTGTCTATGATACCGAGACCTTTGACAACTGTGCAGCAACAAGCGCTATTTTCCTCGCTCACAATGGCGTGAAAGGTGATATGTGGAATGACGCAAAATATCCCTTCGAAGGCTCTCCGGCAACTGCATATTGTGCTAAATGTGGCGGAGACCTCCCGACATTAGCCACAGCCAAAGTGATAGCTAAGCATCTCAAGGACATTAATAAAGCGATGCTTACAATGGGTGGATTTGTAGTGTGTGGCTGGTTGTGGACCTCGACTATTAAAAAGAGCAATAATACTGCGTTTGTTGTCAATACCAACAATGGTCTTGTCTTCATTGACTACCGTCACATCAACGGCTACAATGCTCGTGCGGTGTCCGCTTTTCATTTTGAAGACTTTGAATTTTAATTTTTAAGTATATGGAAAATATGATTTTTACAGCCGAGGAGAATAGTTTCATCCTCGAGGCTGAAGGCAAAAAGTTAAGAGTGTCGTATGCTGAGCATACAGGCAATCACGAATCTTCGATGCAATTCTGTAAGGAAAATGGCGGCGGTGATGAGACAGTAGAGAATTGGCGACTTATAGCCAAGTATCAAGACGCTATCAATAAAGAGTTAGCTGCATTAGGCAAAGACCTCATTGAGGGTTGGTATTGGACCTCCGAACTCTCGTGGCGTTATAGTGGATGTGCGTTTGTTGTCCTTACCGACTATGGACTTGTCTGCTATGAGAACCGTAGCCACAACTACGATGCTCGTGCGGTGTCCGCTTTTCAATAAACTTTAACTCTTCCGCCGTCTGTTAACAGGCGGCGGTCTTAAACCCTTTGCAAATGAATTTACCTATATATAGAGATTTATTTCGGCTCAATGCCACTTTGCTGAAAGATGTAGAGAATATACCTAAGATACATCGGTATACGATAGGTAATAGAATCATAGACTCAGCGTTAAATGCTCTACAATCATTGCAAAGGGCATACGACTCTTCAACGCACCTCGAGCGGCTGCACGAGATATCTATTATGCTGAGTGAATTAGAGCTATTATCCACATATCTCAGGCTCGCTAACGAAACGAAAATTATATCGCTTAAACGAGCAACACATCTGTTTGTTGAACTCAGCGGTATTAAGAAACAGCTCTCTGGATGGAAGCGTGCGACGAAAGAAAAACTTGACTAACATAGCAAGCCAGATGTTAAGTGGCTACGGCTACTTATCCAGAGCATATTTTTAATGAAAAGGAGCTCGCTGACTCTCATTTAGAGTTATATCACTATTGCGAGGTATACTGCGTTTGTTGTCAATACCAACAATGGAAATGTCAACAATGAAAACCGTAACAACAACTACAATGCTCGTGCGGTGTCCGAATTTCAATACAAATATATGAAAGCTATGTATCGCATATCCCTGGAAAGCCTATTCGAAGCATATTGGGATTGTCGACGAAATAAGAGTAGAACAGCAAGTGCTTCCGAGTTCGAGGTGCACTATGAAGAGGAGTTAATAAACCTACACAACGAGATTACATCAGGCACTTATACCCAAAAAGAGGCTATTTCCTTTGTTATCACTAAACCAGATTACAGAGAGATTTTTGCGTCGCATTTTAGGGACCGCATTATCCACCATTGGATAAGGCAGAGGATAGAGCCAATCGCAGAACAACTGATGATACCTGCAACTTTCAATTGTCGCCGGCAAAAAGGCGTGTTGGCGGCTCAGCAATATGTGTTTAAGACCACCCGCGATATTACCAATAATTATACCTCTGATGGATACGTGATGAAGGTAGATATTAAAGGGTTCTTTATGTCAATAGACAGAGCTCTTGTCTGCGAAAAGGTTGTAAACATTATTTCTGAGTATTATCAGGAGGAGGACAAAGATACTCTCTTGTTCCTATTGCGTAAAGTGTTGCTCAACGCCCCAGAGAGATATTGTCGCAGATGTGGCAATGTCTCGTTATGGCGGCACATAAAGCCCCACAAAAGCCTATTTACCAACGGCAGAGATAAGGGATTGCCTATTGGCGATTTGGTTGTTCAGATGGCTGCAAACTTGTTGCTTAACGACGTAGATCATTTCATAACTGACACGCTCGGGATACAGATGGCACGATACGTTGATGATATGGTCCTGATAAGCGACAGCAAGAGCATTCTACTTGATGCTATCCCAAAGATAAGAGCAATACTGTTGCATACAGCTGGGGTGGAGTTACATCCTACTAAGTTTTACCTACAGCACTACACTAAAGGGGTTAAGTTTGTCGGAGCAGTCATTAAGCCCTATAGAACATATGTAGCTAATAGGACAGTCAATAATGCTTTCCAATCTGTGCGGCACCTGGATACATACGCCACTCCTGAGAGTATCATAGCTCCGGTCAATAGCTATTTAGGACTAATGCGACATCACAGCTCATACAACATTCGTAAGAGGTTGGTCAGCCGTCTATTATCCAAGTGGCGAAAGTTTATCATTATAGGCAGAGATTATGGCAAAATAAGCCTTCGGGCACGATATAAAATGAAACAGAAAATTCAACGATTACTTAGTAAAAAGTTATGGCACAATTAAAGATTAACGACCTATCCGTAGGGGATTGGGTGAGTGATAAAAACGGAATTATCGCACAAATTAGAGGTATGGAGTGTTGGAGCGATGGATATGTAATCAATGTGCAAACAAAAGCAGGGACCATCACTAACCTTACGGAAGCCGGAGTTTGTCCTATCCCCATCACGCCAGAGATATTGGAGAAGAATGGGTTTGTAAAGAATGACGCATACCTACACAAGATAGATATAGATGATAATATAACCATTGGTGTACGCCGACAATCAGATGGTTATATGTTTGAACTCAAGCGAGAAAAAAGACGAATAGGAGAGTTATTAGCGATAATAAGGGGACTAAGGAATGTCCACCAACTCCAACACGCTTTGAGGTTAGCTGGCGTAGAAAAGGAGATTGTGGTATGAGTAGTATAGTAAGCAAGACACTTCAAACTATAGGCGAAAGTGTCAATCTAAATTGGGCGATAAGTACCTACGATAAAGAGGGAGTGGATGCTTTGCTTGCGGAGGCTGAAAAAGAGATAGAGAAGAAGCTAAATGAGGTGTCGCAAAAGATACACAAGTGGTCAGAGTATGTTCTTCGCAATAATGTAACACCACCCATCAAGGGTGAGATAACCAAAAATAAGCTGCGATGGCGAGGGATTAAGCAAAGACATATTTTTGATTCCAAACAACATAGGATAGAAATATGGCAACGTGATAAATGTATAGGAATATTCATAGAAACGTTTGAATATGAGTGAGTTAGCGGATAAAGAACGCAGAGCAATCAAGATTCTGCGGATGTATAAGGGCGATGACCCGATAGAGGTATCTTATAGCGGTGGCAAGGACAGCGATGTTATTCTTGCTTTAACAAAGGAGGCTGGCATACCTTATCGAGCAATCTACAAGAATACCACGATAGACCCACCCTACACTATAAAGCATTGCAAGGACAATGGAGTGGAGGTTATGAGACCTACGATGTCGTTCTTCGACATTGTGCGTAAAAAGGGATTCCCTACACGCAGAGCGAGATTCTGCTGCGAGGTGCTGAAAGAGTATAAGATACTCGACAATGCAGTGCAAGGGATTCGTAAGTGCGAGAGTACAGCGAGGGCGAAGCGATACAAAGAGCCTGTCATCTGCCGAATGTACAACAAGCACGACCACGTTAATGTGTTTCTTCCTATCCTCGATTGGAGCGATAGGGATGTCAAAGACTTTATCGAGGCTCACGGAATACAATGCCATCCTATATATTACGATGAACAGGGCAAGTTTAACGTGAAAGAGAGGCTTGGTTGTATAGGTTGCCCGATGGCATCGGATAATGGCTTGAGCGACTTTATGCGATACCCGAGGATGGTCAAAGCGTGGTGCGATGCGGGAAAAATCTATTTAGAACAGCATCCTTACGTTGCATCGGTAAAGAAATATGGCAACGCTTATGCTTTGTTCGCTCACGACGTATTCTTCGGAGATTACGATACATTTCAAGCAGCCTCTACATCACTCTTCGGCAAAGAGGATTGGAAGCAGCGATTAGAGGACTTTTTTAAGATTAAACTATGATTTGGTTATATTTAACAATTGCGTTCATTATCGGAGTGTTGGTCGGTTGGTCATTGTGTATGAATAATGACGATCTACGTTGTCCGGACAAATCAAGGCACGACTTTGAATATATTGGTACAGATACTATTACGGAAACTGTTGACGAAGGAAATGACTGGGAATTGGGTGGTTTTTATAGTTATGATGTAACAGTTAAAAAGTATCGTTGTAAGAAGTGTGGATATATTAAAACAGAAAAGTTCAATAATTGAAAAGATATGACAATCGAAACGAAGTACAACATCGGGGATGAGGTGTGGTATTCCCTAAAAGGGAATGTGTATCACGAAATAATAGACCATATCGAAATTGATGTGGGTAAAAATGGGGAAACTCATATATACTATAATTCCGAAGGTAAGTTTCCACATAGAGAGGATAGACTTTTCCCCACCAAAGAAGAATTGTTAAAGAGTTTGTAATTATGAGAGAGATTAAGTTTAGAGGTAGGAACATAAAAGGGGAATGGCTTTATGGGGACTTAATTAACGATAATATAAACAACACTCCCACGGCTTTTATATTTCCACCCGATGCTCCTAATAGCTACGATAGATATTTAGTAAATCCAAATACCGTGGGTCAGTTTATAGGCTTGTACGACATAAACGACAAGGAGATTTATTTTGGAGACATTGTTCGTAATAAGTATGGCGATATTGGGAAAATAGTATGGTTCCACGATTGTAGCATACGAGTTGATTGCGGTGGAGACGATATTCACTTTATGGACCCTGATTTGGGGTTGGAGGTCATCGGTAACATTTTCGATAATCCTGAACTGATTAAAAGTTTGTAGAGTATGAAAACCTTACAAGAATTAGCGGAAGATTACGCCCAACGAGAAGATTTGCACACCGAAGATGGAGAGTACACAAAAACGACCATTGTAGATGCTTACAAGGCGGGAGCGTTTGAAACTCTAAAAACCACCATATCGGTATTAGCGATGCAGAGTAGGGTAAATCTTGATGCCAAAATGCTTGATGCCATAGGTAGTTTAGATACCAATTTAAGAGATTGTTGTAATAAAATAACCGAAGAACAAATTTTAGTGAATGAAACAATATTTAACATTCGACCAGACCGCCAAGCTGATTGAGCTGGGGTTTGAGAAGCCGAGTAGTATCGCATCGGTAGAGCCTATCTATGGAATGGGTGGTATCAGCGTAGCGAAAGCATATACTATTGGCGAGTTACTTTCGTTCTTACCTGAAAATATAGCGAAAGAGAACGAAATGCCCTCTACATTAAACATCAGTTTATTAAATGGCGAGTGGTGCGTTCAGTATGCCGACTTCTTGGGGACTGACTTTGAATTTTGTAATACAGAACTCGTAGATGTGCTCTACGATATGATTGTCAAACTTAAAGGGAAGGGCGTAATATGAAAAAACTACTCATAATACTTATTGCTTTATGCGGGGTGTCTTGTAATAGTGCAATACACGAAACAGAGTATGAAGTAAAGTTTAATGATGGCACGACTACAACGGTTGTTGGATATTCAGTTACTACGATTAAAAATCATTATGAAGTAAAATCTGTGTACAACAACAGCATATTCGACAAGAATAAGGTCGTTGGGATTTACCCAAAGGAAGTGGGTTATATTTGGAATCCAATAAATGAATAGTTATGATACACGAAGAAATCTGCACCTACGAGGTGTGCAAGTTAGCAAAGGAGAAGGGGTTTGGCGAAATGGCAAGTTGCTATCAAGGATATAGAAAAGACGGTACATTATTTTACTTTTCAAATATGCCTGACGGCAAAGAACGAGTAATGCAAACGGATTGTCTTGCTCCCACTCAAAGCCTACTGCAAAGGTGGTTACGAGAGGAGAAAAATATTGATATTGCAATAGTCCCGTTATATACTGGGGGTTATTCGTATATCGTATATAATATTCATTGTAGAGACAATAGAGTCGTGAACACAAATGCTGGTTACGATACCTACGAACTCGCCCTCGAAGATGCCCTTAAATATGCACTTGAAAATTTAATATAGAATGACACAAGACGAATTTATCAACGCAGTACTCAATCTGCGAAAAGCCTCTCAGCAGTGGGAGGATCTATCCCTGCAAACAAAGAGCGATACACCACCAAGCAAAACAGAACTACGCCACGCATACTTTGCCCTCTCAAAGGCAGAGGAGACGGTAGACACCTGGCTCCCTCGCTTTGCTAAAGGCATATGCTGCGATAACTGCCGGTATGGTTGTACAAGTAACGCCGGGCTATGCCGACATTTTGAACCTAAAGAGGAGTAATATGAAGATTTTGTTAATCATTCTTGGGTGGTTGGCTTACATGCTTGTCATAGCCATTGTATATGCTATTTGTGCGGTCCTTACAGCTCGTTTCGGGTTGTGGTTTTTTGTACCGGCAATGACGGTAGTTTGTGTTATAGGTTATTTTGATTGGGTGTTTTTTAGTAAGGAAGAGAACGATGAAGGTATATGAATTTAACAAACACGGTGTCTGCACTAATCCCGACATAATACGTATTGACGGCTGGGTGAGGGTAGAGGTGGCTCAATGTGGTGACGGTGTGTGGGTATACGGTTTTACAGCCGACAATGGAGGCTCTCCTTGTATGAAAGACATTCGTGTATACCCCACAAAGGATGATGCCATAAGGGAGGGACTGAAACATCTTATTCGATGGCTATCGAAAGATGCTCAGTGGTATGAGAAAGCCGGCAGAGATTATTCTGCCGACCTCCGCCGCACGAGGGCGGTGCTGAAGCTCGCAGAAGAAGAGTTGCGAAACAGAACATTTGTACAACAAACATTATTTTAGCCGACAAGGGCACATAAATTGTATTTTAGACACAAAAAAATGACTAAACAAGAATTTATCGATCGTTTCGATGCGTTGGATACATTCCACGCTCAACAGGCACAGCTTGGAGATATGCTCCACCAATTCCTCCTTGACGGGTACTCGGTAGTATCGTTTGGTGGCGACCTTATCGAGCAGTATATCATTATGCTTGCCGAGATGAGTGGCATAGATAAGGATTGCATCGACAACCTGCTCTTTGAGGGTGGAGGAATGTATTATATTAATGGTAACATAAATGAGCCTTTCAATGTTGTTACCGCAGAGGATTTGTGGGATTTTTATAAAACATAGGTATGGGTAGAGAGTTTATTGATGCTTTGGCTTCAGCAGGGGCTAACATCACAATAACAATGACGGCAGATGAGTTGCGGAGCTTTGCTCGGGATATAGCGAATAGCGTTGCTGAGCAGATGTCATCCCAGACTGTTGACGCTATCAAGTTGGCAATGGGCGACACGATGAAGTTTTGCACCACGGAGGAGGTGAAGCGAGACTACGATGTTTCGCAGAGCACCCTGAGTAATTGGATCGCGAGAGGTATTATCACGCCTATAAAGAAAGGTGGTAAGAACCTCTTTCTGCGTGATGATGTGTTGCAAATATGTCGTCGGAAAAATCGCTAAGTCGACAAAAAGTCGACAAAAATTTTTGAACCCAAATGCAATTTGCACAAGGTTAGCGAGTTGCAAGCGTGCGGAGTGTTTCCGCCGGAATCACGAGCGATGCAAACAAACATCATTGGCAAGCCACTCCTTTAGGGGTGGCTTTTGTAATATAAGCAGTTGTGGGTGCTTGCACACTTACAACTGCTTATATTACAAAAGGTATTCTGCTATGCAGAACTTGCCAATGATGTTTGTTTATATCCGAGGTTCCGTGCGGGAAAGGCGCAGTAAAGCGCAGCCGCTGCGTCAATCCCGCCTAAATGGATATATATTGCCGAGCCGACGCAGTGAAAGACGAGCGTAGCGAAGTCAATCCCGCCGCTAAATGATACCTGCTCTCTCTGCCGAGGACTCCAAGGGAAAGACGTTAAGCGGAGCAGACTCTGTCTGCGGAGTAGTCAATCCCGACACTCAATAAACCTTGCACACTCTATACCAAGCAAAAAATGAGCATAGCGAAGTCAATCCTGCATACTTGCACTTTGCAATCCAATAAAATCGGGTGAATCCAGATACAATTTTATCGTATGATATTCCAATAAGCCAATAAGCCCTGTTTTGACCAATAAGCGTTATCCTCTTTGTTGAGTGGATTGAAAATTATCGTATATTGGTTTATATGTGCTTATGTAAATGTAGCCGAGGACATCAGTCCTTCCCCCGCTACCAAAAAAAAGAGGAAACCCTCTCGGATTTCCTCTATGGTAGCGGGGGGAGGACTCGAACCTCCGACCTCCGGGTTATGAGCCCGACGAGCTGCCAACTGCTCTACCCCGCGATGTATCGTTATATGGGCTGATGCCCGATATCTCGTTGTTTGTGAGTGCAAAAATAGTGAAAATTTTTAATATCGCAAAACTATTTTACACTTTTTTGTTCGCCTATATCCTAATGCTCAGATTATCAGCGATTAATATTTTTAATATTCTCGGCTACAATCTCCGATAAGTCCGCCACACGACGCTCGACACCTCTGTTTATTGCTTTCTTGCATAGCGGACATGCCGTTACCACTGTTTCGGCGTTCGTTGCTTCTAATTCTGCGCCAACTTTTTGTGCAATTGTCCGTTGCTGGGCATCTGATATTGCTGTGTTTGCCACTGACGCGCCACAGCAGAAGGCATTTTTGCGATTATGCTCTGGTTCAATCAGCTGACCTATGGTCTCAATCACAGCACGTGGTTCGTCATATATGTTGCTTCCTCGTCCTAACTCGCAAGGGTCGTGGTACGTAAAGGTCAGTTGTGCGTTATGCGTGATATTCAGCCTTCCTTTTTTAATCAGACGGAGTATATATTCAGAGTGGTGCAACACCTCAATACCTTCCAAATCGTAATTTTCTCGGAACACACGCAGGCAGATAGGGCATGATGTTACCAGGGTAGTGATGCCGTGTACGCGGAATAGCTCTTTGTTCTTCTCAACCATCTTTTGTGCAGCATCTACCTCTCCCGACAGCATCATCGGACGTCCGCAACAAACTCCACCGCTTTTGTCTGCCCACCAAACCTGTTCTCCTGCGGCATCAAATATCTGTTGCATTGAGTGAAGTGTCTTAGGCGTTAGGAGTGTCATGCAGCCTGCAAAATATCCCACTCGTCCTTCGCCTTGTGATGTGTCAATACCCTTAAGATACTTGTAACGCCCTTCGTTAGGTGTGTTACGCATTGTGACACGTGAATTTAGTCGCAGGGTGTTGAGATTTATACCCACCGGACACACTTGTTCGCAACGACCACACATCAGACAGTCATTAACAATCTTCTGTTGTAGCATGTTGTAACGTCTATCGCGTAGGAAATATACCGACTGCACCTCATTGTTTCCCAATTGGCTTTGAAGCTGACAAGGGTCTATACATATTCCGCAACGAGAGCAAGCCTCAATCTCAAATCTGTCATACGAACTCTCCTCGGCTGTTGGGCGTAATCGGTAGTGTCTGAGAAAAATCAGAGGAATCTCCGTAAAGATATGCATATAGCGGGAGAACGGCATCGCTACGAAGAAAAGTCCGAGCGCGCAAGAATATGCCCACCATGAAGCCTCATATATAGAGTATAGGGTAGTACGGCTAAATATAGAATCGAGCACATCGCCTAATCCTCCTGTAAGGAAACTTCCGCCGCCATATAGTGCTGCTGTGATGCTCTCTGCTATCAGACGAGCCGGGAAAATGAACCATAAGGCCGTAAGAGCTATCCTGTCGAAACGTGTATGGCGTGTTGTGCGTTTCATGCCTACACTCTTCGAGTTGTGGCGTTTGTACCAAGCCATTGCCACTCCCGATAGTACAAAAAGAAGCAATAGGTCCATCACAAAATCGAATGCCGGTAGATGAGTCTCGATATTATTCTTTGGCACAAAATATTTAAAGAATACGTGTCCTTGCAGTGGGACCCATCTAAATCCCAGGTATGCAATGGTCTCAATCCAGCCTATTGCTATGAGCAGAAACCAACCGAACGCCAGCGATGTGTGCATGTATCCCAAGCGAGGATTTACACGCCATATTCGGGCATGCAGCAGCGACTCGCGAATGACCTCCCACGTTGCCGATAGGCTCTTTAGCGAGAAGATACCTTTAGCAATCAGTTTTAAATCGCTTTTGGGTAGATGACGAAGCCAGGTCACATATTTCCATGCAACCACCAATGCCATATATGCGGCACCGACGATAAAAGGGATACAAAAATCGGCAAAAAAAGTCATCTTAGAAATCTCCAATTTTACGTTTTATGAGCATCACCACACCACGTGTATTGATACCTCGTGGGCACACCAAGCGACATTTCCCGCAAAGCATACACTTGTTCATCTCCTCGTAAGCTCCTTGATATTCGCCACGTCGCACTAAAGTATGCACCTTGCGAAAATTAAATTCCGTAAGATTTCCGGCTGTGCATGTCGCCGTGCACGAACCGCATCCAATGCAGGTCTGCAATTCGGGCATTGCCTCAATAATCTCGTTACTTTTGTGGAGATTGTTGCGGTCAATATCAATTGTTCGGGGCTTACTTATCGAGAAACCAAAATTAATCATATCTTATCTTATCCTCTATGCCGTGTGTTTAATCCATTCTGCCACCGAATGGGCTGCCGTTACAGCCTCATTAAGTGACTCTCCGATAGTCTTAGGCGCGGTTACCGTGCCTGCGTAAAACACGCCATTCATATTACTCTCCACATTGCCCAAGAATGAATCTTTTGGCTGCATGAATCCGCTATCTTGTCGTCGCAGATGACAAGATAGCTCGAAGCGTTTGTTGCTATCTCCGGCTTTCATTCCTATAAGCAACACGAGCAAATCCACTCCCATCTTTAGTGGCCGACCTGTCAGCGTATCCTCCGCTTTTATCTGGAGTTTACCGTCAATCGTTGGGCTTACCTCGGAGATACGGCCTCGCACGAAGTGGATATTATAATCTGCTTGAGCCTCACGATACATCTCCTCGTATCCCGGGCCAAACATTCGTATATCCATGTAGAAGTTAAACACATCTGCTGTCGGGAATAGACGCTTTAGCTCCATTGCCTGCTTTACTCCCGTCACGCAACACACCTTTGAGCAGTGTCGTTGGCACACCTTTTCGTCGCGAGAGCCTACGCAGTGGAGTAGGGCGATACGGCGAGGTGAGGCTCCGTTGGTTAATTTCACAGCTCGACGATTCAACATATCCTCCAAATCGGCCGATGTTATCACATTATCATATATGCCATAACCATACTCCTCTTTGATTCTCGCGTCAAATAGAGTGAATCCTGAAGCGACAACCACGGCGTCGCAGTTTAGCGTTTCCCCACCCGATATCGTTACCTGATGAGGTGTTATATTTTCTGCCTCGCAGCAGCACCTAATCTGTACATTTTGACAGTTTTGAACACGCTTTATCAGCTCTTCAACTACATTTTCGGCCGGCGTGAACGAAGGAAATAGCTTATGCCAATTACGCACCTTGCCTCCTATATGTTTCTGCTTTTCGACGATAGTAACCTCGATACCCATCTCTGCCAATTCGATGGCACATCTGATACCTGCTACTCCTCCGCCGATAACTACTACATGCTTCATCTCTATCTCTTTATTCTGTACAGTGTCTCTTTCGATCTGCTATTTACAATTGCCTTTTTCGGCTTACCAATATATTTACCATTCACTCCGAGATACTTTGCCGAAGGGTCGTACTCCACACCCATCTTATCCAACAGAGGCTCAACATCTACCTGATGCATCTGCATACCTAACTCCCAGGGGTCGTATCCCAATACCAAACCCGCCATCTCCTCATACGTTAGGACGGGTATTCCGCATCCATTCTGGCCGAATGTTGTACCCTCCATCTCAGCTATCGTATATTGCCATTTGTCAAGGAACATCGAGCATCCGGGGCAGTTGGTTACTATGAAGTCCGGCTTAAATGGGGCCATACTCTCCAACTTTCTGTGTGAGTTAGCTATCGAGTATCCTCTGTTCGCTTGTACTAAGTAGTTGCGGAAGCCGAAGCCGCAGCAGTGCCTGCGCTCTGGATAGTCTACAATCTCTCCTCCCCACTCTTCGACCATTCCTGCCAAAACGTATGGAAATTCCGACCCTCCGATACCCGATTTAGGGAAAATCTTTGCGTAGTGACATCCGATATGTTCTACCACCTTCAGCGGCTCACCTGTGTAGGTATTTATCAACTTACGCTTTGCCTTCTGCCCAATCTCCTTGCGGTGGTGGAATATCACATCCGACGTGTGGGCAAGATTCTTTGGTTTTGTAAACTCTCGTCCTGTCGCCTTGTATAGATTCTCTCTTGTGCGTTCCTCCGTTTCGGGAAACTCCTCCCATGTTGCAAGCAACTCGGTGTATATACCAAACGATGTTATGCACGACGAGGTGAAGTTCTCATATCCGGCTTCACTCATCAGTGCAAATTGTCGAGCTACGACAGTCATTATCGTCTCCAGAGGGACAATATCGCCATGATATCCGATGCCGGTACATGACGTATGCAGCGGGTCGTCGTATATATCACGCCCTAAATCCTTACTTAGTATGTTGAGAAAAGCCTTCTCGCTGCCTGGAAAAAAGTTCTGACGAATACAGCTGCGAGCATAATAGTAATTATTGTCGGCTATCTCTTTTTGGTAATCAGTCCACGAAGAACGTTTCATAACTTAAATTAATAATGCTGGTTGGAGTTGTGGGTATATACATCCATAAAATACTTCTCGTCAGCACCCTCGTAACCCATCTCGCGTGCTTTACGTTCGGAGTGTTGCTCGATAGCCTCGAAGAGAGCCTTGCCACCCGTCACTTCAAATATCCTCTCCAGCTCGGCCAGTGTCTCGTCGCTTGTTTTGCGTAGTGCTCCGGCACCGACCTTACAATACGATGGAGTGAATTTGGTGTATATATCTTGGTCGTGCTCTACAATCCACTCCCAAACGGTACCTTGTTCGGGATGCATCGCAGGTTTAATATGCTTAGGCACAAGACAATACCCCGTACTGAGTATATTATCGCCTATGGTTCGTTTTATTGCCAGCTGTTGTCTGCCTTTCTCGCTTTCGACAAACAGACCGAGTCGCTGAGATAGTGTGCGAAGTGCTTGGATTATATATCCTGGGGTGTTACCGCGAGGGCAGCGAGGTCGGCACGACATACACTCACCGCAATACCATATAGTATCACTCTTCAGCAGTGCCTCAATATCTTCATCTTCTCCTCGTTGAACGATTGAAATCAATTGACGAGGGTCGTAATTATAGAATGATGCTGCCGGACATACAGCAGTACATACGCCACAATTCATGCAGGCTTTTAGTCCCTCCTTGAAGCGCACATCCTCAGATAGCATTTCGATATATTTACCCATAAAAAAAGCAACTTTGCGCCAGCAAAGTTACTCTTTATCCCTCTTTTATAGGTTAGTACAAATACCTAAAATGGTTATCGTATTCTGATGTAAGTCTCGAATGAGAAGCCATATCGGAAACTCTCTCCGCATGGCAGCGACTCTCTCTCAACGAGCCTCCATTGGCTCCTATCCCACTCCGGAAAAGATGTATCACCCTGATAAGAGTGTTCGATTTGTGTTATATACATCTTATCGGCCAATGCCAATGCTTGAGCATATATCTGGGCACCACCTATGATAAATACCTCCTCTTCTGCGCTAAACATCGCAATAGCCTCCTCCAGTGAGTGAGCTACCGTGCAACCCTCGATAGCCTCTACCGTACGTGACACTACGACGTTGGTTCTGTTGGGCAGAGGTCGTCCTAATGATTCGTATGTTTTACGACCCATAATTACAGGGTGCGATGTTGTCTTTTGGCGAAAGAAACGCATATCCTCTTTGATATGCCATAGCAGAGCATTCTTGTCGCCTATTACACCATTCTGAGCAATTGCAACGATTATACTTACCATAAACTCAATATTTAGAATGACATCGGAGCTTTGATTGTAGGATATGGGTCGTAGCCTTCGAGTGTGAAGTCCTCAAATTTGAAGTCAAAGACAGACTTTATCTCAGGATTGAGTATCATTCGTGGTAATTGGCGTGGCTGACGTGAAAGCTGCTCCTGAACTTGCTCTGCGTGGTTGAGGTAGAGGTGAGTGTCGCCCAATGTATGAATAAACTCTCCCGGCTTTAGCCCGCACTCTTGAGCAATCATCATTGTCAGCAATGCGTATGATGCAATGTTGAATGGTACCCCTAAGAATGTATCGGCACTGCGCTGATACAACTGACACGATAGCTTTCCTTCGGCAACGTAGAATTGGAATAGTACGTGACAAGGAGGAAGAGCCATATCTGCCACCTCAGCAACATTCCACGCCGACACAATCATACGACGTGAATCGGGATTGTGTTTAATCGTGTCAATCACCTCTCGAATCTGGTCGATATGTGAGCCGTCTGGCTTAGGCCAACTGCGCCATTGATAGCCGTATACGTGGTTTAAATCTCCAAATATATAACCCTCGATAGGCGATGGAATACTCTTCTGTGCAGCCTCCAAAAATGCCTCCATCGTTACAGGCAAAACGCCGTGCTTGATGCACAATTCATTGTAGTAGCGATAAGCGTCGTTATCCCAGATATGCACACCATTATCCACCAAATACTTTATATTGGTGTCGCCTGCGAGAAACCACAGCAATTCGTGAATTACACCCTTCAAAAAAACCTTCTTTGTTGTCAGGAGCGGGAATCCGTCTGCGAGATTGAATCGCATTTGATGGCCGAATACGCTACGAGTACCTGTTCCGGTGCGGTCGCTTTTAACTACACCTTCGTCGTTAATTCTTTTTAGAAGGTCAAGATATTGTTGCATTATTGAAAACTTTTTAATTCGATATTACCTCTCTGGTCCATTTGTGCGTATGAGCCGACGCCATCCTCCCAGTTGCCCAAGAAATGTATTCGCAGCCCCTCCTCAGAGCATTGATAGGGCAGGTGCATGTGTCCGAATATTACATCCTCTATCTCTGGCGAACTGCACTTGAAACCCTTTGCGGCTTCAATTAAGAATTTTAATGAGTCGGGAGTGATTTTTACGCCATTGTGGCTCTTGCGGGATTTTCCGCTCCACCACTTGCCAAATCTCATGGCAAGATTAGGATGTACCAACCACGAGAATATAGCTCTTAGAATTGAAGAACGAAATCCGGAATTCATCAAGCGCAACATCTTTTTGTTCCCGATGTTGAGGTTGTCGCCATGTGCCAACATTATCTGCTTGCCGGCCAACGTAACCTCTTCGGGCTTTAGATGTAGCTTCATCCCGCACTCCTTCTCGAAGTAGTCCCGGCACCACATATCGTGATTGCCGATAAAGTAGTGAATCTCTATACCTTTATCGCTCATTTGGGCAAGTTTGCCCAATGTGCGAACAAACCCTTTGGGAACGACGCGACTGTATTCAAACCAGAAATCGAATATATCGCCCATCAGATAGAGTGCCTTAGCATCTTTCTCTATATGTTCTAACCATCGCACGAACAACTCCTCGGTGCAACGAACCTCCTGCTCATTGCCCGCTCCTAAATGCACATCCGATGCGAAATAATACATCTTTACATCAATGCTTGAAGTTCCTGCTCAATCTGCTCAACCGATGTTGGCTTACTTACGATATTACCCTCGGCGTCAATCAGCAAACTATAAGGCAGACCCTGCACGTTGTACAGAATCAGAGATGGCGATTGCATACCCATCAAATCACAAACCGAAATCCAAGGCAGAGCCTGCTGCTGAACGGCATCAATCCAGAGTGCTCTCGATGTGTCGATTGCAATCTGATATACCTCAAATCCCTTATCGTGATACTTGGCATAAAGCTCCTTAAGGTCTGCATTGAAGGCATTTGAGTTACCCAACTCTGCTGACCAGAACTGAATCAAAAATACCTTGCCCTCAAGCGATGAAATAGCCACTTTGTTGCCATACATATCCGGCAACTCCAGCTCCGGCAGATTTGTCTCTGTAATCATCGACTCTAAGCTGAGCTGTGCATCCATACGTGCAATCTGACTATTCAGGATAGAGAGGTAAGGAGAGTTTGGATAATTCTTACCAATTGCCTCAGCTACAGTCTTGTAATAGATGATGTCGCTATCTCCCTTGAATAGGTGCTGGTCGCCTGGCAGACGCTGATAGAGCGCATACACAGCAGCTATATTACCCTTGTGTTCATTGATAAATCGCAACTGCATCTGCTTTGTTGCGATATATGCTGCGTTGAGTTGCTTATTGAGCTGTGCAATCTCCTCCTGGCTCATACCCTCCTGATATTGAGCCACGATGTCGTTAATCTGCTTTGCTCCGGCCAAATACTCGGTATTAAACTCCTTGAGCAACTCCGACTCCTGTGAGCCTGTTACCTTGTACGTGAAGGCTATGTTGCCTGCTGCCTCGACTTCGATATTATCTCCCGACTGAATCAGCAATGGAATCCTGTTGCCGTCGTGAATGATATGATAGAGCGAAGGAGTATGAGGCACCTCTTTGAGTGCCAGTTGGAAGTTGCCGTTGTCGTCCAACTTAACCGAATCGACGATTACCTGCTCCAGCGTAGAGTTCTTCTCCAAATAAACCATGTCGCCGTCTGTGCCGATGAATCGACCGCTTATCTTCATTTCATAGTCGCTACAAGACGATAATCCTAACAGCAGAATAGCAATATAAAGTAGTTTGTTCATTCTAAAATGGGTTTTTATAATTCACAAATTTAGTGTTTTTCCCTATAAAACGCAAATTTGCGTCACTAATTGTGTCTTGAAAGGAATTTGTCAGCGTTTGGCAGATTTATTTTGCGCTCTTTTTTTTGCGTTGGTATGAGCCTTGCCATTTTGGCTTCTCTGACCCGCTTTTGGCTGATTTTTCTGCTGACGCAACAAATGGTGCTGTTTATAATCACTACGGATATTATTTAGAGCCACTTCATCGAGTTTTATTCCATCTTCGGACATAATCTTTATATCTTTTATGATGACCTCGTTGTTGGGGTGCTCTTGGTTGTATTCGAAGCTCTTGGCTCGCATGTAACGCGCCAGGGAACCTATCGCTACATCCAGTGCCGCCTGGTCCTTCTCCTCGCGCAGGGCTTTGAGCGTATGTGCCACATATTTACCGTAATGTTTGTATGCGATACGCTCCTGTGAATATTGCAATTTTCTGGGTTTCATCATCAGCTCTTGTCGTGTCGGACGAGCGTATGGTGAATCCACATCCAGCTGGAAATCAGACATAATGAACAGGTGGTCCCACAACTTATGCGTAAAATCTGCTGTATCTCGCAGCAGCGGATTCAGATTACCCATTACAGCGATTACTGCGCGGGCCTGCTTGTTGCGTTCCTCTCTATCCTCGATTAATAATAGTTGGTCCACCATCTCGTGAATATGGCGACCGTACTCTGGCAAATAAAGTTTGCGACGCGTGTAGTTGTAATTTTTTTTCATACAATCTCGGCTAAATATCCCTCCCATAGACCGGTAGCTTTAAGAGTCAAAATAAAATCCTTTTTAGACTTTGCAAATAGACTTTTAGGAGAGGTTTTTGCATCCTTTTCAGTTTCGGAGTCCTATTAAACTTGTGATTGTAAACTCCGAATAAAGGGCTACCTTTGATACTGCAAAGTAAATGCAAAAATGTCAAAAATCAAAATATGGCTAAAGTTTTAATATTAGATCAAGCAAAAAGCATACGAAACACGCTGCGTGAGCGGTTGGAGTTTGAGGGTTTTACCACTGCTGTTGCTGAACGTAGCGAGGTGAGTGAGAACGTCTGCGCTCGCCATGGCTACGATGCTATCGTTGCTGCCGGAGCGTGCGGTGAGGTGGCTCGGTTAGGCATACCTTATATCATAATAACACCTCAAGGCTCTATCGACGGAGCTATCATGGCGCTGAAGAGTGGGGCGGAGGATTATCTGACCACCCCTGTCGATATGAATCGTCTGTTGGGCTCCCTGCGTCGCATTACCAGCGAGGAGGAGCATCCGACCGAGAAGCCCGTACCGATTAAGGTACGTCGTCACGCAACCTCCACTGGCCAGATTATAGGCAACTCTCCAGCCATACAGCACGTTCGGGAGCTCATTGAGCGTATTGCGCCCTCCAACGCCAGAGTCTTGATTACAGGCGAGAATGGTACAGGTAAAGAGTTGGTTGCCCGCTTCTTGCACCAGTGCAGCCAACGAGCCGCCGCCCCTTTTGTTGAGGTTAATTGTGCAGCCATCCCTTCCGAATTGATTGAGAGCGAGCTTTTTGGTCATGAGCGAGGAGCCTTTACCTCTGCCATTAAGCAACGTAAAGGTAAGTTTGAGCAGGCCAATGGTGGCACCTTGTTTATGGATGAGATAGGAGATATGTCGCTATCGGCGCAGGCTAAGGTGCTCCGTGCTTTGCAGGAGAATAAGATTAGCCGCGTAGGTAGCGATAAAGATGTCGAGGTTGATGTGCGTGTGGTTGCTGCCACCAACAAAAATATCCTGCAAGAGATTTCCAAAGGCAATTTCCGAGAAGATTTATACCATCGCCTGAGTGTCATCCCGATTAAAGTGCCGCCCTTGCGTGAACGTAGTAGCGATATTCCTTTGTTGGTCGAATACTTCATCTCGCAGAGCGTTGCCGAACATCATATCGCCACAAAGAGTGTGGATGACGATGCCATGACAATACTTAAAAGCATGCCATGGAGTGGCAATATCCGCGAGTTGCGTAATGTTGTCGAACGGCTGATGATACTGAGCGGCGAGCGTATTACGCGTCGTGATGTGGAGATGTACTGCCAATAAAAGAAGCTGTCTTGCAAGGCTCTTTCGGCATCTGCCTTGCCTGCAAAAATGGCGTGTCTAAAATTGTTAGACACGCCATTTTTGTTACTCTCTGATAATCATTGACGTTACATCGCTAAGCGTTAGCATTCCGATTATGCACGTGAGATTGCTGTCGAATCTCTTCGTGTTGTGGATGTAGACCACATACTCCCGCTTATCGTTTCCTAATTCTTTCGAGAAGATGACATACGTTGTGTCATTTATCTTGATATCCATCTGCTTCTCAAATACCGTTTTGAACGAGAAGTGAGGCTCGGTCAGTCTCCACTCTCCACGAATAGCGTTGTCAATATCTGTGTGAAATGTGCAACGTTCGCCATTGTAATAAGAGTTGCCATCGACCAAAATCTGGTATATGACATCTATCTTGCGCGCCAGAATCCTATCTGCATCCTTCTTTACAGATTGGGCTATTAACTCGCCCGGTATCTCCGACGTCTTGATACGATATTTGCTTACCAACTCGCTGTTAGCGTAATCGTATATTGTCATAAACTCCTTGCTCTGAGCATCAGCAGACATTACCCCAAAGAGCGTGAATATGACGACGAATATTAAAATAATCTGATTTCTCATAGTGCCTATTACCAAATACCGATACCAAATGACCATTGTTGCATTTCAGGGCCTCTGCCCGTCTTGAAGAGAGATGTAGGGTTGTAAGAGCCGTAGATTGAGATGCCCTTAACCTTGATACGTGCCGTCACACCTGCTTGGATAAAGTTCACAGGGAAGTTATGTTCTTTGTGCTTATTGCCGCCATTGAATTTGATTTTTGTATGAGAGTTCATCACCATATCGACATAACCTCCTACGCCAAATGCTACTTTGCTTGGTTTGCCTACCCAAAACTCAATAGGAATGTGGAGCGAGGCGACGTTGAACTTGCTCTTCTTTGGGTTGCCCTCTATCTCATAAGGTGTGACAATCCCATCCACGCGTGTCATCGAAATATCGCTGCTCAGGCGGTAGTTATTGGCTCTGATACCGAGTGCCATATCCAATCCTACCTTGTTGGAGCGTGAGCGGATTGAGGCGTTGAGCAAGTTGATTGTAACCTGTGTCGATTTCCAATTGTTTAGGTCGAAGAAGTCGCCATCCGTACCATTGTAGATAGAGTAGTCGGGTGTGCTCATTACGTTCCAACCCAACTCAAAGAACGGAATCATTGAGGCAGAACCCAAGATCCAAGCTCCCTTTTGCTTGTCACGATGTACCAAAGTGCGGACAGTGATTGGCTCTGTGCGACCTTGATTATAAAATAATCCCTTTGATGAGATGCTTATTCCTTGTGCTGATGCTGTGTCGGCGAGAGTGAAGATACTCGCCACAAGTAAAAATGTTGTGATAATACGTTTCATATTCTCTGTTTTAAGGTTTTATTCCAATGTAAATAAGTTTCCCAATATATCTGCTTGTGCAAGGTTCTCACTCTGCATACTGCTCATTACCTGCTGGGCATACAATCTTGCCTCACTCTCAGAGGTAATCTCCTGACCATTGACATAGCAATATACATTTGGCTCAGTGGCGAGTGTCGCAGGTGTCGTTCCACCCTTAAGACTGAACAACAGTATCAAGGCAATGCAGCATGCGCTAAGTGCTGAGGCTACTGCCCAGTATGGTTTGCTTGAACTCATCTTTACCTCTACGCTCTGCTTGCGTTGAAGAGTATTATGGCTTATAATAGCCCCCACTGCGCGCTCTTCGGCTGACGATGGCTCGTCGCAGTGCTCTCGCAGCAGCTGCTCCTCTTCGAGTGAGGTCTCTGCCTTGAGCCATTTCTCGGCAAGTTCTCTATAATCCATAATTCATTATCTTTAAAAGTTCATTTTTTACCTTTGTGCGGGCCCTCGATAAAGCCATTCTCGCAGCCTGTTCTGTTGTGCCCATTATCTCGCATATATCGCAGAACTCCATCTGCTCGCAATCTCTTAGGTGTATCACCTCTCTCTCTTTGACGGGTAGTTGGGCAATCAGTCCCTTAACAATCTTACCCATATCCTCCTCATCTGGCGGGGTGTATGCCTCTGCGGAGGCTTGTTCATATTCCACCTCGTCGTATGCCCGATGTCGTTTGCGTAGAGTATCCATACACATATTTCTCATTGCTGTCATTGCCAACGAACGAAAACCTTTCTGACGGATAAACAGACGACGATTCCAAAGCTTCTCATAGAGGTCTTGTGTCAAATCCTCCGCCGTTATTGGGTCGTGCAGGATGCTGACGGCATAGCTATATGCCGCATCTTTAACGAGTAAAAATTCTCTGTTTAGTTCTTCGCTTCTCATCTTTGCACGCCCCATTTGTGAGGCTCGTTCATCTGTAATACGCAAAAGTGGGCAAAATATAACATTGCCCACCCACATTTTTTACAAAAATATGAAAAATTATGGAAATCTTATCCTAAAAGCAGCTCTCGCAGCTCCTTGACACTCCCTACAATATGAGTCGGATTGGCCTGCTCCAACTCTTCCATAAGGCGGAAACCCCAACTAACGGCTATCGAGTCAATGCCTGCGTTGTGCGCCGTTTGAATATCAACGGCCGAATCGCCAACCATCACACACTCAGAGTTTGTTGCACCGCCTATTCTCATTATCTCCTCGATAAGTTGAGCGTCGGGTTTGAGAGGGTAGCCCTCACGATTGCCGTAGACTGCAATAAACTCTATATTGGGGAAGAAGTAATTGATAAGTTGCAGTGTGCCTTCGTGAAATTTATTCGATGCCACAGCTATTTTTACCCCTGCCGATTGCAACTCGGCAAGCAACTCCGTAATACCTTCGTATGGTGCTGTGTTGTTGTGGATATTATGCGTATAATACTCAACAAAGTCGGCCTTGGCCTGCTCTACATAATCATCCGTGCGCAACTGCTCTGGAAGAGAACGTTTGACAAGGTTTCGGATTCCGTTGCCAACAAACGAAGTATACTCTGCGAGTGTATGTTGTGGTAGATTTCTCTTACGGAGCATATCCTCGCACGCCGCTGCCAAATCACCTATTGTGTTGAGCAGCGTACCATCCAAATCAAATATAATCACTCTATGCTTCATTCTCCTTGCGCTTGAAAATCTTGTAACCTATCGCTGCAACGATGATTGACATTATAGGGCTGACAATATTAAATATACAATAAGGTAGATATGTTATTGTCGCAACACCTAAAACTGTCGATTGTGTCATACCGCACGAATTCCACGGAATAAGCACCGATGTTACTGTTGCCGAGTCCTCGACGCTTCGGCTGAGTAGTCGTCGCTCCAATCCGCGTTCGTCGTAGAGCTTATTGAATAGCTTACTTGTCAGAATGATAGAGATATATTGGTCGCCTGTGCAGAGGTTGAAGAATACTCCCGAACTCACTGTCGAAGCGACTACGCTTACCGTGCGTCGAGCAATGCGGATAAATACTTTGGTAATTGCACTTAGCATACCGCTGCCGTACATCACTCCACCAAAACACATTGCACAGATTATCAACCATATAGTGTCCATCATACCACCCATACCGCTTGTGGCAACAAGCTCATTTATTCTCTCATTGCCCGTATCGACAGCCACGTCCGATGTGGCAGATAGTACAATAGCTTTTATCGACGACATTGCATCAACGCTTATTGCCTTAGTGATATACATAATCACATCGGGCTGAGCTATAACCAGAGCTACTGATGCTAAAACCACTGATGTAAAGAGAGTTACAATTGCAGGGAGCTTCTTCCAAATGAGAATACCCGTGATTAGCGGAACCAACAGCAGCCAAGGCGAGATATTGTATGTTGAAGCCAAAGCCTCCTGAATGTATGCTGTGTCGGTTGTGGCGTCTGATGCGCCACTCAAACCTGCAATAGCGAATACCAAAAGAGCTATTACAAGTGATGGTATAGTGGTGAACATCATATACTTAATGTGCGTAAACAGAGGCACCTCCGATGTTGATGAGGCTAAGACTGTCGTGTCACTCATCAACGATACTTTATCGCCGAAATATGCTCCCGATATGATTGCGCCGGCAATCCAACCATCATCAAAGCCCAATGCTCGACCAATACCCATCAAGGCGATACCTATCGTCGCAATAGTGGTCCACGACGAGCCGGTCAAAAGTGATACTCCGGCGCAGATGACGCACGAGGCTACCAGGAAATACGACGGATGAAGTATGTTTAGACCGTAATAGATGAGTGTCGGGATAATACCACTTGCCATCCAACTGCCTGCTATTGAGCCAATTAATAGCAATATAATAAGGGCCGATGTGGCGCTTTTCATATTGGTCATAATGGACTCTTCGAGTTTTTTCCACGAAACCTTATATATAATAGTGGCTAAAGCAGCTGCGACGGCTGATGCCGAGAGGAGCGACAGCTGACTTCCACCCATTATGGCATCGCTGCCGAACAGATGGATTGTGATAGCAAGTAATCCGACTAAAACTGCTAATGGAATAAACGATACGAAGACCGATGGAGTCTTCTCTTGAAAATCTTTTCTCATAACACTAACCTTTCAGGTGGCAAAGATACTCAAAACTCAAGAAAAGTTGTATCGAATGGTATAAAATATGAAACCAAATCGATATTTTTTCTTACCATTTCACTATATTTGCGAAGGAATATTGAGTTTTATGATACGACTTTCCGTTATTATTGCGACTTATAACCGCTCGGCAATGTTGATGCAGACTCTGCAATCGCTTGTTGAGCAAAATGCCTCTCGATATGATTGGGAGTGTGTTGTGGTGAATAATAATTCGACTGACGATACCGAAAAATGCTTCGAGGAGTTCATTGCAGAGCATAGTGGTTTTAATATCCGTATGGTCAATGAGCCCAACCAAGGTCTTTCGTATGCTCGTAACCGCGGTTTCCGTGAGACCGAGGGAGAGTATATAGCTATCTTGGATGATGATGAAAAGATAGGTCCCGATTTTATTGATGCTTACATAGAACTATTTGATAATCAGCCTGATGCAATGGCGGCGGGAGGTCCGATTGTGGCAGAGTATGCGGCCCGCAAGCCTCGTTGGATGTCCTCTTTTACCGAGCGTCCTATTGCAAACACGATGTATTTCGGAGATAAAGTGAAGCTGTTTCCTAAAGGGCGTATTCCGGGTGGTGGTAATATGGCTATTCGTCGCTCTGCGATACGTCGTTACGGCGTTTTTGACACCTCGTTGGGTTATGTTGGCGAGACGCTTTTAGGTGGCGAGGAGAGCGATTTGTTTGAGCGTTTGGAGATTGCCGGCGCGAAGTATTATTACGTACCGAAGGCTGTGATGTATCATATTATTCCTGAGCAGAAACTAACGCGCGAATACCTTGAGCGTCTGAGCTTTAACATTGGTGTTAGTCAGCGTAAACGAGCTCGTTATTTCCATCGTGAGCGAAAGGTCATGATGGTTGAATACTGTAAATGGGTAGCCACTTTGGCTATTGCTTTGTGGTATGGAGTAACGATGCGTTTTGCTAAGGCCAAGTATCTCGTAATAATGCGTCGATGTATTACAAAGGGCTTAAAATCAAAGGATTAAGTTTTAGATATTGAATTTTGTGATTTTATTACTACTTTTGCACAAAATTTATTGACGTATGAATAAGGTATCGGAAAACCCTTTCAAAAACCGAATCAGTATCACCACTATCTTTTTGGTGTGTGTGGTTTTGTTTGCGACACTTTATATAGTGTCGAATATTATGGCAGTCAAGGTAATCAGTCTGTTTGGTTACTTCTATTTTGATGCCGGCACAATAACTTTCCCATTTGCATATATGTTGGGTGATGTTATCACTGAGTTGTGGGGTTATAAGACAACACGTAAGGTGATAATAATTACTTTGGTGGCTAATATCCTCATGGTTGTCTGTACGCAGATAGGAGTGTGGTTGCCTTCGCCTGATTATATGCAAGCGACGGAAGAGTCTTATAATCTGATGTTTAACTATGTGCCACGTATCGTGTTGGGCTCGCTTGTGGGTTTTTTGTTGGGTGAGCTATCTAATGCGTATTATATGGAGCGAATTAAGGCCAAGACTAAAGGACGTCGTTTGTGGGTACGTACTATTGGTAGCTCTATTATAGGCTATATGTTTGATTCTGTGCCGTTTGTGCTGATAGGTTTCTTGGGTGTGGTATCGACACACGATTTGATAATGATGATGCTATTCCAATACTTCTCAAAGCTGATTATTGAGATTGTTTTCGGTACTCCGTTGGCATATCTCTGTATAGGTTGGGTAAAACGTCATACTGATTATAATGATTCGTTACAGCAAAATAGAGGATAAGTTTCCGCGTGAGTTTATACTTTTGCAGGGACAAGGCTGTCGCTGGGGACGCTGTACGTTTTGTGATTATTACAGCGATACGAGTGATAATCCGTATGAGGTGAATCGGCTTGTTTTAGAGCAGGTTACGGGCGAGTTTGGGGTATTGGATGTAATCAACTCCGGCTCGGCAATGGAGTTGGATGCTCGAAGTTTGGCTCTGCTGAAGAAGATTGTGAAGGCGAAGCGGATTCATACTTTGTGGTTTGAGGCGCACTATATGTATCGGCATCAGTTAGAGCGTTTTGCGGCACAATTCGAAGGTGTCAAGGTGAAATTTCGCTGTGGTATTGAGAGCTTCTCGGCTGAGTTGCGCAGAGCGTGGAATAAGGGTGTAGTAGAGGAGGTCTCGGCGCAAGATGTAGCAAAATATTTTGATGGTGTATGCCTTTTATGCTGCACCGAAGCCGATAGCAAGGAGCGAATATTGGCTGATATAGCGACTGCAAAGCAACTGTTTGAGTATTGTAGTGTCAATGTATTTTGCAACAATACAACCTCTGTTTGTCGTGACGAGGAGTTGGCTGGATGGTTTGCAGCAGAGGTCTATCCTATGATAAAAGATGATGCAAAGATAGAGGTGCTACTGGAAAATAGTGATTTGGGTGTAGGGTAGAGTTTTCATAGATTGCATAGTATGCGAATATTGAGATATGTTTGGTTGATTGTGTTTGCTGCGGGAATTAGCTCTTGTGGCGCAAACCGTATTGCTAAGGCTCGAAATGTTGCTTGGGCTGAGGATATAGTATCATATTTTCAGGTTCCTGAGGAGTGGAGAGGAGATTATGGAGAGTGGCGTTCACCATTGATTATGCAGAATGGGGATAGCGTTTGTAATGCGAAGCAATGGGCTGTGCGACGTGTTGAGATTCTCGAAACATGGCATAAAAGTATGGGACAATGGCCAGATATAATTACAGGGCAACGATTGGAGAGGGTCGATTCTGTTGTGCTGGATGATGCGATAGTACGATACAAAGTTAGGTTGCGCTGGACACCAAATGAGGTTACTGAGGGCTATTTGTTGGTGCCTCATAGTGATAAACCAATGCCTGCTGTGATAACTCTATTCTACGAGCCCGAGACAGCCATAGGATTGGGTACAAAGCCTAACAGAGATTTTGCTATACAACTTGCTCGTCGAGGCTTTGTAACTCTCTCTTTGGGAACAACCGAGACCACAAAGACTCAGACTTATGCGATACGTTATCCGGAAAAGGGTAAGGAGGAGGTTGAGCCGTTGTCGATGTTGGCTTATGCCGCAGCAAATGCGTACGAAGCCATTGCTTTGGAGCCTATGGTGGATGCAGAACGTGTCGGTGTTATGGGCCATTCATACGGCGGTAAGTGGGCGATGTTTGCCTCGTGTCTGTATGATAAATTTGCGTGTGCAGTGTGGGGTGACGCCGGAATTGTCTTTGCTGAAGATAAAGGTGGAATGGTCAATTATTGGGAGCCTTGGTATCTGGGCTCTCTTGGGACTTACGAGAGAATGAAGGCTGAGGGGCACGACCTGCACGAATTGCACGCATTGATGGCTCCACGACCATTTCTGGTGTCGGGAGGATATAGTGACGAGAGGTCACAATGGCGTGTGCTAAATCATACAATAGCGGTAAATAAACTACTTGGTTATGAGCAACGTGTTGCTATGACAAATCGTGAGTTGCATGAGCCAAATGATGAAGCAAACCAGGTCGTTTATAGGTTTTTTGAAGAGTATCTGAAATAGAAATTGGCAGGTCGTGAGCCTGCCAATTTTTAGTTTAATCAAATACAAGGTTTATGAGAATACGTCCTTCTGGTTTGCGATATTGTTCGCTGATGACACCGCCGAGGGCTTTTTCGATATACTCGGATAGCATCTGAAGGTCTTGACCTAACTGTCCATCTTTGAGGGTGGCATATTGCAGAACACCGGCGTCGCCCTTGCCCGTAATAAGGTATTCAAAACTACCTACGGTGTAGATTCTGTCAAGCTCGATAGGCTTATAGCTATTGGTCTTACTGTCAAAGACTTCGACGTTATTTACGCGACGCTTACCATCGGTAATATGAGAGCACATGCCTTTATCGTCGAGTACGACAGGCGATGGTACAAAGTCGATTTGATAGCGCAGACCGCTAACGTGCAGGAAACCGCCAACCTCGGTAGGGGTTGCTCTGGCTCCAAACTCCAGAGCATCGAGTATCTGCGCTCCGCTCATTGTGGCTGTGCAGACCGTGTTGTTGAATGAGAAGACTTGGAAACAATCGTTGATTGTGATATCGCCCTCGTTAATGCTGGCGCGGATACCTCCTCCGTTAATCATCGCTATCTCGGCATTGGTGCCGTAGCGAATAGCGTCGGCGCAGAGATTACCCAAGGTTGCTTCACTATTGCGGACAATGCGCTTGCCGTCAGGACCGAGCATTGATATAGGGAATGAGGTGTGGCCGATAACTCGTTTACCCGCCTCGAGAGCCTCTTGTTTAATCTGATTGACGTAGTCCTGAGTTGCCGCATCTGTGCTATTCTCGCTACTTACAGCAATGAGTTGTGTGGAGAACTTGCCTTCGGTGGAGAGTGTGACAGCTCCGATATATTGGAACTTGGTGCCACTTGACGTGAGAATTACATCCTCTCCTTGATTATTCTTCACTATGCGGCCCTCGATAGTGTGATGGTCGTGACCGTCGATAAGAACATCAATGCCGTGGGTGTTATTGATAAGTTCGACAGAGTTGCTGTGACCGCTCTGTCCTACATCGCCTAAATGAGCAAGGGCAACGACATAATCGGCACCCTCGTTGATGGCTTGGTCGATATAGTGTTGAGTTACGGCGTAGAGGTTGTTATTTGAAAAATCGTAAATAAGTTCATCCCTCTCGTTGCGGAAAGTATTGGCGGAAACGAGCGTAGAGGTGGCAGAGGTGGTAATGCCGATGTAGGCAATATCTACGTCATCGTAGCTGATGATTTTGTAGGGCGTAAAGAGAGGTTTGTTGCTCTCGATATGGCGCAGATTGGCACAGACGGTTGTGGCATCCAAAGCTTCGGTCAGTGACAAAATGTGCGGAAGACCGAAGTCGAACTCGTGATTGCCGAGTGCGATAACATCGTATTGAACACGATTCATAATATCGATGATTGCCTCACCTTTGGTTATAGTGCCGACAATATCTCCTGAGATGAAGTCGCCAGCTGATACGGTGGTGACATAGGCGTTGTCATTCTCCATCATCTCACGCACGCTGACAAGGTGAGCATAGCCATCAACGGCGCAGTGTACGTCGTTGTCGTAGAGGATGACTATTGGATTCTGTGGTATAGCTTGGGCGGTTGATACACGTGATGATGTAGAGGCGCAACCGGTAGATAGGAAGGCTGCCAGAGTGAATAAAATCAGCCTTGTGAAGAGGTTGTGTAGTTTCATATTGCGGTGTGTTATAATGTATGTTTATTTAAAGTCAATTTGTGAAGCAAGGCGGTATCCTTCGTCGTATAATGCGGTGAGCTTCGAGATATTCTTCTCCATGCGGTCTACCTCGATGGGGCGTTCGGGGCGTAGAACAATCAACTCTCCCTTGGCTTCCAACTCTTCGACAAGCGACACTTGCTCATTATAGAGTGCATTACGACGGCGAATAGCCTCCTTAACTGCGGGGTATTTGTGATAGAAGAAGGGTAGTACCGTGCCCGGTTTGTCGGGCTTGCGATAGCCTTTATTGCGGGTGAGGACTACAACGTTATTGGTGTAGCCGAGCTCTCTGGCTCGAAGCAGTGGAATGGAGTCGGCAATGCCTCCGTCAAGCATAGGCTCGCCATCGACGTAGCTGATAGGACAGACAAAAGGCAGACTGCTTGAGGCTTTGGCAATATCTATGACGCGCTTGGGGTTGTTCTTCTCCTCGTAGTAACACGCTTGACCCGTTACGCAACTTGTGGTGACCATCTCGAAGTGTTGCTCGCTGCGGGCTAAGGCCTCATAGTCGTAAGGGATAATCTGCTCCGGAAAGGTGTGGAACAGTAGATCAAAATCCATGATATTGCGCTTGGTGAGCAGGTAGCGGTAACCGATGTAGTGATGCTCAGCCATAAGGTCTATGGTGCTATACTTGGCACGACCTCGCTGGCCGGAGATATACGATAGACCATTACATGCTCCGGCACTAACGCCGATAGTGTAAGGGAAACGGATGCCTCTGTCCATAAGATTATCCAAAACGCCACACGTGAAGACTCCACGCATGCCGCCACCCTCAAGAATAAGGCCCGCTTGAGGCGTTATGATGAACTGTTTGTGCTCGTTTCCCATAGCTGTTCCTCTTTTTGCTTTGCAAAAATAGTGTTTTTTTTGTTTGGTGTTGCTAAATCTGTGCAAAATGATTATATTTGAAAGTTAAAAATAACAAGAATCGATTACCACGATGGAAAAACGAATTATAGAGTGTGTTCCAAACTTTAGTGAGGGACGAGATAAGGGCGTTATAGAGCAGATTACAGCGGCTATTACAGCGGCAGCAGATGTGAAACTTCTGGATGTGGACCCAGGTGAGGCGACAAATCGTACGGTGGTGACCTTTGTGGGAGAGCCCGAGGCAGTTGTTGAGGCTGCGTTTGCGGGCGTGAAGCGCGCAGCAGAGCTGATAGATATGCGCAAGCATAAGGGAGCGCATCCGAGAATGGGAGCGACGGATGTTTGTCCGCTGATTCCTGTGTCGGGTGTGACATTGGAGGAGTGTGCAGAGTTGGCTCGCTCGTTGGCACGCAGAATAGCCGAGGAGTTGAGAATCCCAATATATTGTTACGAGGCGGCAGCCTTTACGGAGGAGCGTCGCAACTTGGCTGTGTGTCGCCAGGGCGAGTATGAGGGCCTGCCGGAGAGAATGACGTCTGAGGCGGACGCTCCAGATTTTGGTGCGAGAGCCTTTGATGAAGATATAGCACGTACGGGTGCTACGGCTGTCGGTGCGAGAGATTTCCTTATTGCAGTGAATTTTAATCTTAACACAACATCTACTCGTCGTGCCAATGCTATTGCGTTTGACGTGCGTGAAAAGGGTCGCCCTGTAAGAGAGGGAAATCCTATCGTGGGCAAAATCGTTAAGGACGAGAATGGCGAGCCTGTGATGCGCCCGGGAACGCTCAAGAGTACGAAGGGTATCGGATGGTATATCGAGGAGTATGGTATAGCGCAGGTGTCGATGAATCTGACAAATATAGCCGTTACGCCTCTGCACGTAGCTTTTGACGAGGTGTGCCGTTGCGCCGACGCACGTGGAGTGAGAGTGACGGGAACGGAGATTGTCGGTTTGGTGCCAAAGCGTGCTTTATTGGATGCGGGCAGACACTTCCTGCGTAAGCAACATCGCTCGTTGGGTATTACCGAGCAAGAGATAATCCGTATCGCTATAAAGTCGATGGGCTTGGATGATTTGAAGCCTTTTAATCCACAGGAGAAGGTTATAGAGTATATGCTTGAAGAGCCTGCGGGTAAGCGATTGATAGATATGACTTGTAAGGGCTTTGCTGAGGAGACGGCGAGTGAATCGCCAGCTCCAGGTGGAGGCTCTATATCGGCTTATATGGGTGCGTTGGGTGCAGCATTGGGAACAATGGTGGCTAATCTGTCGTCGCACAAAGCCGGTTGGGATGAACGCTGGGAGGAGTTCTCTATGTGGGCAGAGAAGGGTCAGGCATTGATGGCAGAGTTGCTTCATTTGGTCGATGAGGATACTGAGGCGTTTAACCGTATAATGGCGGTATTTGCTATGCCGAAGACAACCGACGAGGAGAAGGCGGCGCGTAGTGCAGCATTGCAGGTGGCGACACTCTATGCTACGGAGGTGCCATTGCGTACGATGAAGGCGGCAGAGCGAGTTTTTGAGATTGTGAAAGCTATGGCAGAGCAGGGCAATCCAAACTCAGTATCAGATGCGGGTGTGGGAGCATTAGCGGCACGCAGCGCAGTGTTGGGTGCAAGGCTCAATGTGCGAATTAATGCTGCCGGACTGAAAGATAAAGCGAAGGCTGCTGAGCTTGTAGACGAGGCTGACCAGATTGCAGCAAGAGCTGTGGCGATGGAGCAAGAGGTGTTGAAGATTGTTGAAGAAAAAATAGGATAAGATATGACACTCAAAGAGTTTCAGGATGATATTCGTGCGGGTATTCCCGATGTGTTGCCTGCACCAAAACCTTACGACGAGCAGATAAATCACGCCCCTAAGCGAAAGGATATTCTATCGGCTGAGGAGAAAGAGTTGGCACTGAAAAATGCCTTGCGTTATTTCCCTGCAAAGCATCACGCTACGCTGGCAAAGGAGTTTGCCGAGGAGTTGGCGATGTATGGCAGGATATATATGTATCGTCTGCGTCCCGATTATGAGATGTATGCCCGTCCGATAGATGAGTATCCTGCTCAATCACGTCAAGCGGCAGCGATAATGATGATGATACAGAATAATCTGGATAAGGCGGTGGCGCAACATCCTCACGAATTGATTACATACGGCGGTAATGGTGCTGTGTTCCAGAATTGGGCGCAGTATCGACTGACGATGCAGTATCTCTCGCAGATGAGCGACGAGCAGACGCTCGTTATGTATTCGGGACACCCGCTGGGATTGTTCCCCTCGCATAAGGATGCGCCACGTGTGATTGTGAGTAACGGAATGGTTATCCCTAATTACTCGAAGCCTGATGATTGGGAGCGATTCAATGCTTTGGGTGTGTCGCAGTATGGTCAGATGACAGCCGGCTCATATATGTATATCGGTCCGCAAGGTATTGTGCATGGAACAACAATTACGGTGATGAATGCTGCCCGTAAGCGATTTACGGAGGGACAGACTGATGCTCGAGGTATGTTGTTCGTATCGTCGGGCTTGGGAGGTATGTCGGGAGCTCAGCCAAAGGCGGGAAATATCTCGCAGGTGGTGAGTGTTGTGGCAGAGATTAACCCAAAGGCAGCAGAGAAGAGATATGCGCAGGGTTGGGTTGATGAGTTGCATACATCGCTCGATCAGCTTATCCCACGTATTCGTGAGGCTATGGAGCGTAAAGAGGTTGTGTCGATGGCCTACGTAGGTAATGCAGTCGATTTATGGGAGCGTTTGGCTCAGGAGGGAATAAAGGTCGATTTAGGCTCGGACCAAACATCGCTGCATAACCCTTGGGCGGGAGGTTACTACCCTGTGGGGTATAGTTATGAGGAGTCAAATCGAATGATGGCAGAGGAGCCGGAGCGTTTCAAGGAGTGCGTACAGGAGTCGTTGCGTCGTCAAGTGGCTGCTATTAACCAGCTTGCAGAGCAGGGAATGTACTTCTTTGATTATGGTAATGCTTTTTTGTTGGAGTCGTCACGTGCGGGAGCAGATGTGATGGGCGAGGGTGGCAGATTCCGCTATCCGTCATACGTGCAGGATATTATGGGTCCAATGTTCTTCGACTATGGCTTTGGTCCGTTCCGTTGGGTTTGTACATCGGGTAAGGCAGAGGATTTGGCACAGACGGACCGCATAGCTGCTGAGGTGTTGGAGCAGATTAAGGCAACAGCACCTGCGGATATATGCTCGCAGATGGAGGATAATATCCATTGGATACGTGAGGCGGGACGTAACCGCTTGGTTGTAGGCTCTCAGGCTCGCATCCTTTATGCTGATTGTGAGGGAAGAACAAAGATTGCTCAGGCATTTAATCGAGCAATAGCCGAGGGCGTAATTTCGGCACCTGTGGTGCTTGGCCGTGACCACCATGATGTATCGGGAACAGACTCGCCTTATCGTGAAACATCAAATATCTATGATGGCTCGTCACGTACGGCAGATATGGCGGTGCATAACGTGATAGGTGATGCGTTCCGAGGTGCTACGTGGGTATCTATCCACAACGGCGGTGGCGTCGGCTGGGGTGAAGTGATAAATGGAGGCTTCGGTATGGTTATCGACGGCTCGGAGGAGTCGGATAGGCATATTCGTGAGATGCTTCTGTGGGACGTGAATAATGGTATAGCACGTCGTAGCTGGGCACGTAACGAGGGAGCAATAGCGGCAATAAAGCGTGAGATGGAGCGTACGCCACAGTTGAAGGTTACGTTGCCAAACTTTGCAGATGAAGAGTTGATTAAAAATGCGTTAAAATAATGAAGATACATCAAATATCGGCAGAACACCTTTCGTTGGAGCGTGTTCGCCAAATTATCGAGGAGGGTTATTGCTTGGAGCTAAGTGAGGATGCTCGACGCAGAATAGTACATTGTAGAGAGTATCTGGATAGTAAGATGGCTACGCAGGAGGCTCCTATATATGGTATCACGACAGGCTTTGGCTCGTTGTGTAATATCTCGGTAGGCGCAGACGAGTTGGGCTGTTTGCAGAAGAATCTGGTTATGTCACACGCTTGCGGTACGGGCGATAGAGTAGACAACGAGGTGGTTAAGTTGATGCTCCTGCTGAAGGTGCAGTCGCTCTCGTATGGTAATTCGGGTGTGCAGCTTGCAACGGTAGAGCGACTTATTGAGTTCTTCAACAACGATATTCTTCCCGTGGTCTATCAGCAGGGTTCACTGGGCGCATCGGGAGATTTGGCTCCGCTGGCTCATCTGTCGTTGCCACTCCTGGGCTTGGGAGAGGTAGAGTATCATGGTGTGATTATTCCATCGAAAGAGATACTTAAAGCAAAGGGCTGGTCGCCAATAGAGTTGCAATCAAAAGAGGGCTTAGCTCTGCTTAATGGTACTCAGTTTATGAGTGCATTCGGAGTATGGTCAATTCTGAAGGCTCAGGATTTGAGCGAATGGGCAGATAGAATAGCAGCTCTGTCGTTGGATGCTTTTGATGGCAGAATAGAGCCTTTCTGCGACGAGGTGCATATCATCAGAGGGCATCGCGGTCAGCTTACAACGGCTCGTCGTATGCGTGAGTTGCTAAAGGGTAGTGAACTTATCGCGCGTCATAAGGCTCACGTGCAAGACCCATATTCGTTCCGCTGTGTGCCACAGGTACACGGTGCATCGAAAGATACGATAGAGTATGTGGCTGGTGTGCTTGAAACAGAGATAAATAGTGTGACAGATAACCCGACGATATTCCCCGATGAGGATATGGTTGTCTCGGCAGGTAACTTCCACGGTCAGCCGATAGCTCTTGCGATGGATTTCTTGGCGATAGCGGTTGCCGAGTTGGGTAATATATCGGAGCGAAGAACATATCGCCTGATTTCGGGTAAGCGAGAGTTGCCTAACTTCTTGGTGGCAAATCCCGGCTTGAATAGCGGTTTTATGATTCCGCAATATACCGCAGCCTCTATCGTTAGTCAGTCAAAGGGTCTGTGTATGCCTGCGTCGGTGGATTCTATCCCGTCGTCACAAGGTCAAGAGGACCACGTCAGTATGGGTTCTAATGCAGCAACAAAGCTATATCGTGTGGTGCTCAACACCGAGAGAGTTTTGGCTATCGAGCTGATGAATGGCGCTCAGGCGTTGGAGTTCCGTCGTCCGGCACGCTCGTCGGAGTTTATAGAGAACTTGGTGGAGAAGTATCGCAAGGTTGTGCCATTTGTGGATAACGATACGGTGATGTATCCCCATATTGAGTCGTCAATTCAGTTCTTACGCAACAACAGATGAGATTGTTAGTTAAAAATATAGCTAAGATTGTCGGCGTAGACGATAATAGACGCGCACGAGCTTTTGGCAAGAATATGGATTATGTCCAGATGCTCGATGATGCGTGGCTCGTGGCGGAGGATGGCAGGATTGCAGACTACGGTGTGATGGCAAACATGCCATCGGAGGAGGCGTTCGATAGGGTGGTGGATGCTGAAGGAGGTATGCTCTTTCCATCGTTCTGCGACTCGCATACCCATATTGTCTACGCAGGTAGTCGTGAGCAGGAGTTTGTGGATAAGATTCACGGCCTGAGCTATGAAGAGATAGCCCGTCGAGGTGGTGGTATACTCAACTCGGCAGACCGCCTGCACGAAGCTTCGGAAGAAGAACTCTACGAGCAAGCTATGGAGCGGGTGCGAGAGATTGCACTCAAAGGTACAGGAGCGGTCGAGATAAAGACCGGTTACGGGCTTACCGTTGAGGATGAGTTGAAGATGGTGCGGGTTATCCGTCGAATAAAGGAGAGCGTTCCATTAGAGGTTAAAGTTACTTTTCTCGGTGCTCACGCAGTAGGTAGGGCGTATCAAGGCAGACAGGAGGAGTATGTCGATTTGGTATGCCGTGAGATGATACCGCGTGTCGCTCAGGAGGGAGTGGTTGATTTTATAGATGTATTTTGTGATAAGGGATTCTTTACTGTTGAGCAGACTCGTCGTATTCTGGAAGTGGGTTATGAACACTTCCTCACTCCGAAGATTCACGCTAACGAATTGGATTTTTCGGGTGGCGTGCAGCTCGGTGTTCAGATGGGGGCTCTGTCGGTAGACCATTTGGAGTGTAGCGGCAAGGCAGAGATAGAGGCTTTGAAGGATAGTGCTACGATAGCTACGTTGTTGCCGGGTGCAGCTTTCTTCCTCGGTATGAGTTATCCGCCAGCACGCGATATGATTGCGGCAGATTTGGGTGTCGCTCTGGCGTCGGATTACAATCCGGGCTCATCGCCTTCGGGAGATATGCGTATGGTGATGGCGTTGGCTGCGACGCAGATGCGGATGACACCTATGGAGGCCTTAAATGCGGCGACTATCAATGGTGCGTATGCGATGCGGTTGAGTCGCGAATATGGCTCTATTGTGAGGGGTAAGGTGGCAAATTTCTTTATAACGAAGCCTATGCCATCGCCTGAATTTTTGGTTTATGCGTATACTACACCTTTGATTAAGCGAGTATTCTTGAAGGGCGAGGAGTATGTATAAAGCGTTATCGTGTTTTGCGATTTGTGATTATATGATTATTTTTGTCGGGTAATTTGAATTATTGGTAATGAAAGGAACATTTTGGCAGGATGCCTCTCGTGGAGGAGCAGTTCTGGGTCTGGTATATGTGGTGAGCAGTGCATTGAGTATGTATATCCCACAGATTGCGATATTATTGTCGATAATTACAACGGTGGTGGTAATATATTTGATGATATATTTCACACGTAAGCGTGCGGCGATGTTCGCTAAGGAGGGTTACCACTACGGTAAGTGTTTCGGTTTCTCGGTGGCAATGGGCCTCTTTGCGGGTTTTGTAACCGGAGCATACGAAATAGTAGCGGCAAATTATCTTTTTACCGAGGAGTATCATTATGCGTTATCGATAGAGGTTGCGGCAATGCGCCAGTTATATGGCTCTTTTATGACAGCTGACAGTCTGGATATGATGGAGGATATATTGCGCGCTATGATGTTCTCTCCAATTTGGGTGTTGTTGTCACAGATCTTTGCTCAGGCATCGAATAAAGCCTTCTTCGGTCTGTTTGTAGCTATGGCTGCAAAGCGCGCTCCACAGGTCTTTGACGAGAGTGGTGACTATGAGGCAGAGGCAGATGACGAAGAAGATGATGACGAGGAGGAATAATTAGGAGTTTTGGAAATGAGTAAACGTTTAGATATATCGGTTGTCGTTCCACTATACAACGAGGAGGAGTCGCTTGGCGAATTGATGGCGTGGATTGATAGGGTAGCTGTCGAGAACAAACTATCGTATGAGGTGATTATGATAGATGATGGTTCGTCGGATAACTCGTGGGAACGCGTGCTGGAGCTCAAGGAGCAATATCCGTCGTTGAGAGGTATCCGCTTCTCTCGCAACTATGGTAAGTCGGCTGCTTTATATTGTGGATTTGAGGCTGCAGAGGGCGAAGTGGTATTTACGATGGATGCCGATTTGCAGGATTCGCCAGACGAGATACCTCAGATGCGCCGTATGATTATCGAGGAGGGCTACGATTTGGTGTCGGGATGGAAAAAGAAGCGTCATGACCCAATAGGTAAGCGTTGGCCAAGTAAGTTCTTTAACTGGACGGCTCGTGTGGCTTCGGGTATAAAATTGCACGATTTTAATTGCGGACTGAAGGCATATCGTCGTAAGGTCGTAAAGTCGATAGAGGTGTATGGCGAGATGCATCGTTATATTCCAATTTTGGCGAAGAAGGCCGGTTTCAAGCGTATCGGAGAGAAGGTGGTGCAACATCAGGAGCGTAAGTATGGCGTGTCGAAGTTCGGTATGGAGCGTATGATAAAGGGTTATCTGGATTTGATAACAGTGACCTTTATGTCGCGCTTCGGTCGCTCTCCGATGTACTTCTTTGGAGGTCTGGGAACGATAATGTTTCTGCTTGGTGGCGGAACAGCTATATGGGTGATTGCCGATAAATTGTATTGCCAGGCAAATAATCTTTATGTGAGGGCTGTTACCGACCAACCGCTATTCTTCTTGGCTATTTTGGCTGTTGTGTTGGGTGTGCAACTCTTCTTGGCGGGATTCTTAGGGGAGTTGATTAACCGTAATTCAAGTGATAGAAATAGATATTTAATAGACGAAAAATTTTAGAAGTTATGATACAGCGTATTCAATCTTTGTACCTTTTGATAGTGGCTGGTTTGATGACCACATCACTATTTCTCCCTTTGGCGCACTATGTGTCGGGATTAAGTGAATATGAACTATTTGCATTCTCGCTCAAGGGCGCAGATTATGCACAGCCTACTCCGTACCTCGGATTTATGTTGCTTTTGACAGCTGTCGTGCCTCTGGTAACAATATTCTTGTATAAGAAGAGATTGTTGCAGATTCGTCTGTGTGCTGTCAATATCGTATTGCTATTGGGAACACTTATATTTATTGCCATATACTACTATCTGGGTTCGAGATTCTTTGCTGAGTTCTCATACGAAGTGCGAGGTTTTAACATTGCAGCGATATTTCCTCTGTTGTCGCTTGTGCTGACATATTTGGCTGCAAGAGCAATATTTAAGGATGAAATGTTGGTACGTTCACTCGATAGAATAAGATAAAAAGAGGTTAGTTGCCGAAGATTGGCGATAGAGTAATTTGTGGTATGAAAATTGACTTTTGGTTCTCCAAAGGTCAATTTTTTTTATCTATGTGTGTAAGAATCATTGGAGTATTATTGCTCGGCTTACTGTTGGTCGGTTGTGGAGCAGAGAAACATTCGCGACAAACTGCCGAGCGGGTAACAACCGTGAAGACAACGACTGCATACGCAGTAGAGTATCAGACAAAAGATTTTGCGGGAATGGCAACAGCGGATGATGCCGTGAATCTGGCATTTAGAATCGCCGGGCAAATCCTGGCTGTCGATGTGTCGAAAGGGGATTATGTCGAGTTAAATCAGATGTTGGCTCGTCTGGATTCGCGGGATGTAGAGCTGCGCGTGGCAGCCGATAAATCGCGGTATGAACGGGCAAAGTCGCAATATGAGCGTCTGGGACGGTTGTTGGCTCACGAAGCTGTGTCGCAGCAGGAGTATGAAGCATCGCTCTCGGAGTATATTCAAGCGCAATCAACGTACGAAAATACAAAAGATTTATTGCAAGATACCAAGTTGTGCGCCCCTTATGCAGGTGTTGTGGAGCGGTTGTTTGTGGATACCTATCAGCGAGTGGAGGCGGGACAGCCTATATTGCGATTGGTGAACCCTATAAGTACCACCGTAGAATTTACTATGCCCGAAAGAAGTTTACTTGCGCTGTCAGACTCTTTGACGACGTTTATCGTGACGTTTGATAATATTCCTAATAGGCATTTCGCGGCGAGGTTGCATAAATTCGCTAAGACAGCCTCCGACGCTTCGGGATTCCCTGTGGCACTTAAAATAGCGGCTGATGAGAGTCGAAAATATGGCATATCGCCCGGTATGACTTGCCAGATAACAATGCGTGTGGTGGAGGGTAAAATATCTGAGGTGGCTATACCCTTGACTGCTGTGTATGCCCCATCGGAGGGTGGAGAGTATGTTTGGGTGGTTGGTCGCGATATGAGAGTGGAGCGACGAGCAGTGAGGCTCGGCCTGCCGTTTGGACGAGATAAGGTTGGAGTGGAGTCAGGTTTGAGTGAAGGCGAACAGGTCGTGACGGCAGGTGTGTATAGACTGCACGATGGGGATAAGGTGAGGGTTATAAACTAAATAGTAAAGTGTTATGTCGATAACTCAATACTCTCTGCGTAATCGTAGTGTCATATGGTTTGTGGTGGTGCTGTTCTTATTGGGTGGCGTCTGGGCATTTATGGATATGGGTAAAAAGGAGGACTCAACATTTGTGTTGAAGAGTGCTGTGGTGACTTGCCCATATTCGGGTGCAACACCTTTTCAAGTCGAGCAGCTTATCTCTGAGCCAATAGCCCGTGAGTTGCAGTCGATGCGAAATATTAAAAAGATAACATCGGAGTCTTACTATGGTGTGTCGCGAATTGTTGTCGAACTGCAGGCCGGAACACCTCCTAAGCAGATACCTCAAATGTGGGATGAACTGCGGCGTAAGGCGGCAAATGTTGCATCGCAGCTACCCGAAGGAGCCGGACCGATAGTGGTAAATGATGACTTTGGAGATGTTTATGGTTTATATTATGGATTGGTGGCAGATGATGGTTTTGCGTGGAGCGAGATGCGAGAGTGGGCGCAAAAGTTGAAAACCGATATTTTGACGATAGATGGGGTGGAAAAGGTGGCGCTCTATGGCGAGCAGCAACCTGTGGTGAATATTTATCTGACACGTTCGGTATTGGCGAACTTTGCTGTTACGCCGGAGATGATTTTAAAGGTGATGCAGCAGCAAAATGTTGTGGTCAATAGTGGCGAAGTGTCGGGTGGAGAGATAGCTGTCAGGGTGTTGGAAATGGGGGCATATAACAGTGTTACAGATATTGAGAATCAGTTGCTTATAGCGGCGGATGGACGGCAATTCCGTTTGGGAGATGTGGCGCGTGTTGAACGCAGTTATGTGGAGCCACCTCAGACGCTTATGATGGTAAATAATCAGCGGGCGATAGGAATAGGTGTATCGACAAGTGATAACGAAGATGTGGTGGCTGTCGGGCAGAAGGTAAATGACTGCATAGAGCACTTTGCAGAGTCGTTACCTGTGGGAATGGAGGTGGTGTCGATATATCCCGAAGATAAGATTGCTGAGCAAGCAAATTATTCGTTTGCTCTTAATATCTTGGAGTCGGTAGCGATTGTGATGTTGATAATAATGTTGGCAATGGGTCTGCGTAGTGGTGTGGTGATAGGCTCATCGCTGATACTGACCATAGGTGGCACAATGCTGGTGATGTATATGATGGGCGAGGGTATTAACCGAACATCATTGGCCGGTTTTGTGATAGCGATGGGTATGTTGGTCGATAATGCAATAGTGGTGGTGGATAATACGCTTAAGTCGGCGCAAGATGGTACTCGGATAGATGTCGGCATTGTGCGAGGTGCAGACGGTCCTAAATGGAGTCTGTTGGGTGCTACTTTTATAGCGATACTCTCATTCCTGCCGCTGTATACTGCACCATCGTCGGTGGCAGAGATTGTAAGGCCGCTGTTTATTGTAATATCGGTATCGTTGATTATAAGTTGGGTGTTGGCGCTGACACAGGTGCCGCTATTTGGGGTCGAACTCCTCAAACCGAAACGATATGTGTCACGTGGCGGTGCGAGGTGGTTTCGAGGTGTGGTGTGGTTTATGTTGCGTCACAGAGGGGCGGTGGTGTCGATAGTTGTTTTGATATTCGTACTCTCGTTACACGTGATGCGCGGTTTACCGCAAAACTTCTTTCCACAGCTGGAGAAGAACTATTTTAGGGCAGATGTTCTACTGCCGGAGGGGTATGACCTATCGGCAACAAGTGGTAATTTGGCGAAGATGACTTCGTGGCTACAACGACAAAAAGAGGTGGCAAAGGTGACAACAACCGCAGGCTCAACACCTCTGCGTTACTATCTGGCGAGTGGAAGCTATGCTCCTAAATCAAATTATGGAAATATTCTGATTGAGTTGCATGATAAGCGCAGTAGTGCTATGATGAAGGAGCGTTTCGAAAGATTTGTGGCAGATAGCTGTCCGGATGTGTGGCTCAGAGCGTCGCTTTTCAAACTCTCCCCTGTGCCAGAGGCTGCAATAGAGATTGGGTTCGTAGGTCCCGATATAGATACGCTATTGCATCTGACACATCAGGTGAAAGAGATTATGTGGGCTAATGCAGATGCTACAAATGTGCGTAATAGTTGGGGTAATAGGGTGGCGACGTGGATGCCTCATTATTCGCAGATAAAGGGGCAGCGAATAGGTGTAGCACGTTCGGATATGGCTCAGTGGATGAGGTTCGCCACTCAAGGTTATCCGATGGCGCAGATGCGACAAGGTGATGAGGTGATACCTATTGTGCTGAAGGATGATGATGTGGGCGGTTTTAATCTTTCGAATCTGCAATCTATACCGCTCTTTTCGGCAAGTGGGAAGGTCTATTCATTGGAGCAGACAACAGCCGACTTTGAGTTTGACTATCAGTTTGGGGCGGTTAAAAAGGTAAATCGACGACGAGTGATGAAGGCTCAATGTGACCCTGTACCAGGGGTAAACACGATGAAACTCTACGGAGAACTGATGCAAAGAGTTGGTCAGGAGGTCGAGATACCTCAAGGATATGCATTAGAGATTTTCGGAGAGCAGGAGTCGATGGATGAATCAAATGATGCGCTCATATCACAGGTGCCGTTAGCTCTGATACTCATATTTATCATCCTATTGTTGCTGTTTGGTAATTATCGCGACCCGATAGCTATATTGCTGATGACTCCGCTGATATTTATCGGCGTGGTGTTGGGTTTGGCTGTGATGGGTAAAAACTTCGACTTTTTTGCACTGCTGGGTATAATAGGTCTTGTGGGTATGAATATAAAAAATGCGGTGATATTGCTCTCATCAATTAGGGAGATGCGGCGTGGAGGTGTAGAGGCATCGGAGGCGGTGGTTAATGCTGCGGCAGAGCGACTACTGCCTGTATGTCTGGCATCTTTTACAACAATCCTGGCACTGATACCTCTGCTGTTTGATTCGCTGTTTGGAGGTATGGCGGCGTCGATAATGGGCGGTTTATTAGTAGCAACAATATTGACTGTATTGGTGTTGCCCGTAGTCTATTCATTGCTATATAACATAAAAGTTAAAAAATAATAAAGTATGTTCAAACGGACTATTATGGCGCTGACAGCTTTGGCTTGCGCTACGGAAATTTATGCGCAAGTGTCGCTCCAGGCATATCGTGACAGCGTTTATGTGTGTAGTACAGAGATAGAACTTGCAGAGGAGAGGCTCTCGGAGTCGTATTCGACAATGAAACGACGGCGCACAGATTTTTATCCGTCGCTGAGTGCTGAGGCATCGTATCAGCTTGGATTCAGGCGTTTTGACGGCGAGAAATTATGCAGCTTTGCCGTTGTGCCACAGCTGTCGCAAAGGCTCCTGGGTGGAGGTGTGAGGGCGATGTATCGGCAAGCTGAGGCCGATGTGCATGCGGAGTATTATAGTGCAGAATATGTGAAGACAGAGATGTTGTATCAGGCAGATTATGCCTATTGGGCTCTCTCGGCAATGGGGCTATATCGTCAGGCTGTGGAGGAGTATGTCGGCATAATCGGTTCTTTGGCACAGATAGTACGAGAGAGATATGCTGAGGGGTATGTTGCCAAGAGCGAGTTGTTGCAGGTGGAGGCCCGTCTGAGCGAGGCTGAGTTTGCGTTGATTGAGTCGCAGAATAATTACGATGTGGCACTACATAGATTCAATAACCTCAGAGGAATATATGAGCCCGATGAGGTGCAACTCTTAGAATCAATACTTGACTCTATTGCGATGCCGCAGCGAGTGGGTTTTGAACAGATTGCTCAGAGGCGGTATGACCTGCAAGCGGCTCAGGAGTTGATTCGCTCAGCAGAGTTTGGCGTAGATGCTGTGCGGGCTCAATATCTGCCCAAAGTGGAGCTGTCGGTGAGCGGCTCGTGGAGAACATATTCGCCTAATATGGCAAATAAAACCTATCTGGATGGTGCTTTATTGTTGGGGGTAAGCGTGCCTATATTTCATTGGGGAGAGCGTAGGCATGCTGTGGCTGCGGCACGCTCAGGCGCACGGATGGCACGTAGCGCATGGCAGCAGGCAAAGGATGATATGCAACAGCAGGAGGCAGATGGGTGGAGTGCGTTACAAAACACACTTTTGCAAATGCGCTCATCGTTACGTAATCTGGAGATAGCCGGGGAGAATCTTAGGATAAGCACATACTCATACAATGAGGGACGGGCAACGTTGCTGGAGGTGCTTCAGGCTCAAATAAGTTGGATGCAGATATATACCAACGCCATCACCGCACGTTTTAACTATGCGGTGGCGGTATCGGCATATAGGTTTATAACATCGACATATTAAATACATGTTCTGTAAATCGGCTTGAGCTGATTTACAGAACACGCCTAAGATTCTATTCGGTGCTGACGATAGAGATTTCGTGGTCTACGGGCGCTATCTTGCGCAGCATATTAATTACGCCGCAGTGTTGTTGGTGGCCAAGACGTACCGCCTCGCCGACGCTGTTTTGGTCGCCGATGTGGTTGCAGTGGATGTTGTACGATACGTTGAACTTCTGAAACATACTCTCGGCTTTGAGTGTTTCGGTGTCCAACTGGCCCCACACGCTAATCTCGAAGCTCTTGAGGGCGATTTTGTCCTTGGCAAGGATGCTCATAATTGTAAAGCCTGCACATTGCGCGGCGGAACATAGGATAAGTGCTTTGGGATTTAATTCCTCGATTTTCGCTCCATCCGAGAGTTTGAACTTACCATTTTTAAGTTCTACGCTAACTTTTTGAATACTCTTCATAATACTATTTTTTAATGATGTGATAAGTTGTGCGCAGCGAGTAATTTGGCCTGCGCAAATACAATATGTTAGTGACAATAATCGTTCCTATATTGTGTAAATAACTATAAATAGTTATCTTTGTCAGATGTGAGATAAAATAGGAAGATTATGCGGAAAAACGTTGTCTTATCAATTATATCGCTTTTGTGGGTGGTTGCGGGATATGCTCAGCAGTCGCCCAGCGAGCGGGCACTAAGGAGAGCAATATCGCTATATAATTATGGTCATCTGATTGAAGCGCGCGAGGAGCTGTTGGCAGTAAGTGGGCAGCTGGAGGCAGAAAATGATAAATTCGCATTGGAAAAGGCGGATTATTATTTGGCACTCTGTGACAGCGAACTCAAACTCAAGGAGGCTGAGCAGAGAATGAAGAGTTTTCTGAGTACCTATGCAGGCTCGTCATATTCGAATGACGTGCAGTTCGGGTTGGGTGTCTATTATTGTATGAGTGAGGATTTGGAGGCGGCGGAAGAGGCCTTCAATAATGTTAATTATCGTACGCTCGATACTCGTAATCGTGATAAGTATGACCTGAGAATGGGTTATATGGCATTTATGAAGGGTGATTATAAGAGCGCAACACTTCATTTTCAGAGAATAGAGTCTAAGAGCCTATATTCGGAGCATGCTGTGTATTATCTGTCGTATATGGCCTATGCTGAGGGCGATATTGATAAGGCGAGAAAGGGTTTCGAATCGCTGCTTAAATCGGTGCAGTATGGAGATTTGATGCCTTATTATCTGCTACAACTTGATTTCCGTGAGGGTAAGTATGAGAGTGTGGTCGAGAAGGGTGATGATTTGATGAAGCGGACCACAGAAGAGTATGCTACGGAGATTAAACGTATTATGGCGGAGTCCTATTTCCAACTGAGCGATTATAAAAATGCCGTCAGCTATATGAACTCTTATCGTACCAGCGGAGGCGAGATGGGACGAGTGGAGAACTATATTATCGGATATTCGTTATATCGTCAAACGCTATACGCTGAGGCAGATTCGTTCCTTAGAGAGGCGTGTGGCGCAGATGATATGCTGACACAGAATGCATCGTATCACTTGGCGGATTGCTATTTGAAGCTGGGAGATAAGCCTAACGCATTGATTTCATTTGCCATGTCGGCCGGTAGTGATTTTGATAAGAATATAGCGGAAGATGCTCTGTTTAATTATGCAAAATTGCAATATGAGTTGGATGACGGTCTGTTCAATAAGACAATCAATGTGCTGACTCGTTATGTTGAGGAGTATCCATCATCGCAGAGAGTGCAGGAGGCTAAGGCTTTGTTGGTGGCTGCATATTATAATTCGAATAACTATGACCAGGCATATCAGGCAATTAGTCGTATAGCAAATCCCGATAACGATATTTTGGTGGCTAAGCAGAAGATCGCCTACTTTATGGGGTTAGAGGCCTATAATAGTGGTGATTTGGAGGAGGCTGAGGTGGCTCTGAATGAATCGTTCAGCATAGGTCTGGATTCAAAATATAAAGCTTTGGCAACTTTCTGGATGGGAGAGATTGCATATTCGCGCGGAGATATAGAGATGGCACAACATAACTATAAAAGATATATGGCAGTTGCGCCAAAGAGTGCAAGGGAGTATGCTATGGCACAATATAATATGGGTTATTGCTACTTTAATGCCGAGGAGTATGATAATGCGGGTAGTGCTTTTGATGAGTTCCTGAAGTTGTACTCTGTAAATGATGGTTATAAGGCCAATGCGCTGAACCGTCGTGGTGATGTTGCATACGCTAATCGCGAATTTGAGGAGGCGGTGGCCGCATACGATAAGGCGATAGCATTGGAGGGTACGGAGCGTTACTATGCGCAATATCAGAAAGCTATTACTTTAGGTGCACAGGGTAAGGTGCAGGATAAAATCTCGGTGCTGAAGGGTATTGTAAGTCGAGATAGAGGAGATTATGTCGGTGCAGCATATTATGAGTTGGGTCGTACGTATATCTCTAAGGAGGATTATCAGAAAGGTGTTGCAACGCTAAAGGATTTTGTGGAGAAGTATCCTGACTCGGAACACTATGCACAAGCTCTCTCGGATTTGGGCCTTGCATACGCCAATTTGGGTGACAAACAGGAGGCGTTGAAATATTATGATAAGGTTATCAAGAGCGCACCACAGTCATCACAGTCCAAAGGTGCATTGGAGGGCGTGCGAGAGATTTATATGTCGGATGGTAACGCAGAGGCATATTTCGATTATGCGGAGTCTATCGGTATGGAGGGCGATTTGAGTGTTGTGGCCAGAGATTCGATGTCTTACGCCTCGGCGCAGAAACTATATCTGGATAAGAAGATTGAGAGCGCAGCAAAGGGTTATGAGAGTTATCTGAGAAACTATCCTGATGGACACTATCTGAATGACGCGTTATTCTTCTTGAGTGATTGCTACATCCGAGCCGAGAAGTACAGCAAGGCGATAGAGACGCTTACGAGATTGCACGCAAACGGCGATAGTCAATATAGTGAGAAGGTGTTGGATAATCTGTCGTATCTGTGTTATCAGGCGGAGCGTTACGCCGAAGCCGCAAAGGCTTATAGAGAGCTATATGACAAGACAACAGATGCTGCAAAGCGTAAGAATGCAGCATCGGGATATATATCGTCGGTATTGAAGTATGCAGATGATAGTGCTATATTGAGGATGGCGGAGGATATGGAGAAGATGCCGGAGGTGACAGATGTTGCACGTCGTAAGGCCCGTTATGCTAAGGCTGGAGCTTTGACACGTGCCGGTAAGCAGAGTGAGGCATTGGAGGTATATCGACAGCTCGCGGCAGAGGTGAAGAGCGCAGAGGGTGCTGAGTCATATTATCGTGTTGTGGAGGCTATGTATGCCGATGAAAAATACGACGAGGCGGAGCAGATGATACTGAAGTTTGCTGAGAGTAAAACACCACAAAACTATTGGTTGGCTAAGGCTTTTATGGTATTGGGTGATATATATGTCCAGAAGGGAGATGCGTTCCAGGCTCGCTCAACATATCAGAGTGTGGTGGATGGTTATACGCCAAATAATGACGGTATTGTGGATGAGGCAAAAGCCCGAATTGCTAAACTGAACTAAGATTATGGTAAGAAGAGTATATATTGTGCTGTTGTTTGCATTTGTGCCGGTAATAGCGTTGGCACAGGTGCAGAAAGAGGTCGAAGTGACTAAAGCATACGCTCCAAGTGTTGAGCAGGCGCAGAAGATGGCAATAGTTCCCAATATGGTAGATACGGTGAAGATGGAGCCGGAGATTGACTATCGAATAGAGTCACGCAGCTATCAGACTTCGCTAATGTTGGAGAATTTCAAACCAGCGACAATCAGCTATTGGGATTATCAACGTCGTTATCCTCTCTATGTAAAGGCCGGAGTGGGTGTGCCGTTGGCAAGTGAAGTGGATGCGTATGTATCGACGGTGAATAAAGACAGAGGTTATGCGATGGCATATATCAACCATTGGGGAGATTATCGTAATCGCAGAACATTGGACGATATGAAGACAACGCGAAAGACCACAGAACTGAGTAATCGTGTGGGTGGTCGAGCAGGTTTCTTCTTAGGAAAGAAGACGCTGGAGGTTGATTTATATGCTGACCAGCAGGTGCGTCATCGCTATCCTGTTATCGGGGATATGATTCGTTTTGGGGAGTTGCAGGGCAAGTTACGTCTGGGAGATGATTTTGTGGATTTGAGCCGTTGGAACTTCAATGTAGAGCTTGGTGGTGGAATGTTCTTCCATCGAAACAGAGCTTTGGTGGCTAATGACGAGGAGTTTAAGCAGTCGAATGTAGATGCCAAATTTGAACTTGCAAAGAGGTTGGGAAAGCATCTTTTTCGTCTGAATATGCGATATAGTGGTGCGTACGGCGCAAAGGCATTAAGCGGATACGATAATCATCTGATATTTGGTGGCCTGCGTTATGGTGTGAGTGGTAAGAAACTCGATTTTGCGTTAGGAGTGGATTATTACTACAATAAAATCATTGGTCGTAAACAAGAGAAGCAGGGGTTGATACCTTATGTACGTCTGAGTTGGAAAAACAGCAAGGAGAGTTTCGTTCCATACGCTGAGTTGGGTGCGACAAACATTGATAACCCTTTACAGAGCAGCTCGTTGGCTAAACTTATGTATGAAAATCCATATTTTGTGCCGTCAGCTATCAATGTGCCACTCTTTACACAGTTGCCATATCGTCTGTCCGGAGGTGTGAAGGTCGGTATTGATGGCACAATCGCTAAGGGTGTGTTCTCATATACTGTTTCACTTGAATTGCGGGATTATGACCAAATATCTTGGATAGACCAGGGCGGATATTATCAAATAGAGTATACGACAACAGTATCGCCATCTCACATGGGGGATACGGATATTGAACGCTATGAATATGTGGTGTATGCCGATAGACGCGCAGTTAGACTTAACGGAGGATTTAAATTGCGCCCGCTACATTGGTTAGAATTGGAGGCTGACTTGAGCCTAAGAGTAAAGCAGAGAGAAACAGATGGTTATATGCCTGAATTGAAACCGAAGTTTACATCGGGAGTAGATTTAAGATATACGGGTAGAAAGATTACTGCATCAGTAGGCTTTGATTATCGTAGTAAGCATCCGTGGTTGCAGGAGATGAGAGATGTGGACTCAGGACAGCGATATACAGCACTTGTATATACCGGTGGCGAGTTTGAACTCGGCGCAGAGGTGGAGTGGCAGGTATCTGACAGGTGGGGCGTCTATATCGAGGGTCGTAACCTTACGGGATGTTGTCTGCATGAGTGGTTACACTACTATACATCATCGCCTCAAGCATTGGTCGGAGTGAAGATGAATTTCTAATAGAAGCTGTCTAATAAGGTTCTTTCGGCATCTGTCTTGCCTGTGAAATTCTCTTATACATAGAGGGGCTGTCGCAACGTACTTGTTGGACAGCCCCTCTATGTTTTTTGTATTACAGACTATTTGAACTCGGTAAGAGTAACAACTCTGTTCTGACGGTCATTAAGAGTCTTGTGGATAATCTTAATGCCTCGGTAGTCATAAATGTTGATGCCTAACAGATTTGTGTCAAACTTAAAGTTGCGCTTAACGAGATTGTCATACTGCTCCAAATCATCCTTCGTGTCGTGGTAAAGCTCCAAATAGAGGAATCCATCCTCTTGATAAGCATCCTGGAAAGGACCTGCGTGGTCGGCGTTCTTGTTGTGAACCAGGATAAAGTCGTGAGCCGCAATCTTATCGCTGAAATTGCTGGTGCGATAGTGGAAGTTCAAGGTGATGTTGTTACGAGCAAATATCATCTCGTAAATCTCCAGACCCTCAGCATAATCCGCAGGGATGTGCTCGTCCAAATTGTTGTAGATGTCACTTGTGCGGATGCACTCATAACCATTGATGCGTAGAGTATGGTCATAACCAGGCATCTTGAATGACTCAACCTCATAATCAATCAATGCGCGAGCCTCGCCTTTGTGGTAGTACTCGGCAGGTACTGCAGGAATCTCACTGTTGTTGGAGATGTAGACTGTTGTGCCGTCGTCAAAGATGCCATATAGACCTGTGGTGGCATCTCCATCCACAAAACTCATCAGTCGAAAGTTTCTCTGCTGTGCATCATTCTCATTAACCAAGCATGATGTCGCTGTAATGATAACTGCCATAGAGAGGGCAGCCATTGTTAAAAGTTTTCTCATATTCTAAGTATCAAAATTAATCCTTGTTTCAAACGACAAAGATATATAAATTATTATTACTTCGCTATTTTTAATCTCCAATTTTGAAAATTGACGGCGGAAGATGTATCTTTGTGGAGTATGAAGAAAAGATTTGATAATATCGTTTTTGATTTGGGTAGAGTGGTCTTTGCTCAAAATCTGATGAAACATAGCGACGAGTATCGTGAGTTTTTCTCTTATGTCGCTCAGTCTCCTATGCCACAGTTTTGGGTGGATTACGACTTGGGATTCTCATCGTGGGAGAAGGTTGTAAGTGACTTGGCGGCGTATCGTTCTGTGAGCGAGGAGTATGCAAGCGAGATGTTGACGCTATCGATAGGTCGTCAGCGTACCATTCCGCAGACGGCTGCCCTGATAGCCGATTTGAAGGCGGCAGGATACAAGTTATATGTGCTGTCGAATATGTCGAAGGAGTTTATCGAGTACTTGCGTCGGCAGGAGGTATATGCGGCCTTTGATGGCGAGGTGATATCGTGCGAGGAGGGCTTTGTAAAACCTATGCCCGAGATTTATGACGTGCTTATTAACCGTTTCTCGCTCGATGTAAATCGTACGATGTTTATTGATGACAGAGCCGAGAATGTACGGATGGGAGAGCAGAAGGGTATTACAGGCTTCCACTTTGACCGTGATGACTACGACAAGAGTTGTGCCGAGTTGAGAGAGATACTTCTGTAAAGTTAGTTCTCTATATGTAAAAAGGGCTGTCGAAACCGACAGCCCTTTTCGTATAATCGTTTTACGGATTACTTCTGGTTCAATGCAGCGTGTGCAGCAGCCAAACGTGCGATAGGTACACGATATGGAGAGCAGCTCACGTAGTTCAAACCTGCATAGTGGCAGAACTCAACTGATGATGGCTCACCACCGTGCTCACCGCAGATACCGCACTTCAAATCAGGACGAGTGCCACGGCCCTTGAATACAGCCTCGCGAACGAGCTGACCAACACCGTTGCGGTCCAAAATCTGGAATGGGTCGTTCTTCAGAATACCCTTATCGAGGTATGTAGGCAAGAACTTAGCGATATCGTCACGTGAGAAACCAAGTGTCATCTGAGTAAGGTCGTTAGTACCGAATGAGAAGAACTCAGCAACCTCTGCAATCTGATTTGCAGTAACAGCAGCACGTGGAACCTCAATCATAGTACCTACCAAGTAGTCAATCTTGTCGTTACGCTCAGCGAATACCTCGTTAGCTACGCGGTCGATGATGTTCTTCTGATAACGCAACTCCTTGTGGTTACCTACCAGCGGAACCATAATCTCAACCTTCACGTCAGTACCTGAAGCCTTAACGTTCATTGCTGCCTCGATGATAGCACGTGCCTGCATCTCGGTAATCTCTGGGTAGGTGTTACCAAGACGGCAACCACGGTGTCCCAACATTGGGTTAACCTCACCCAAGTACTCAACCTTAGCTGCAATCTTCTCGAATGGTACGTTAATCTCCTCAGCCAACTCACGCTGCTCCTTCTCGGTGTGTGGAGCAAACTCGTGCAATGGTGGGTCCAAAAGACGGATGATAACTGGGTAACCCTTCATAGCCTTGAACAAGCCCTCGAAGTCACCACGCTGCATAGGCAACAACTTAGCCAATGCTACACGACGACCAGCCTCATCATCAGCCAAAATCATCTCGCGAACAGCCTTGATACGCTCGCCCTCGAAGAACATGTGCTCGGTACGGCAAAGACCGATACCCTCAGCACCAAATGCAAATGCCTGAGCAGCATCACGTGGAGTGTCGGCGTTAGCACGTACACGCATTGTAGCGTACTTACCAGCCAAATCCATCAACTGACCGAAGTCACCGCTGAGGTCTGCATCCTGAGTAGCTACCTGACCGAGGTAAACCTCACCGGTAGAACCGTTCAATGAAATCCAGTCGCCCTCCTTGATGGTGTAGCCATTAACCTGGATTGTGCGAGCCTTATAGTCGATGTTGAGCTCACCAGCACCTGATACGCAGCACTTACCCATACCACGAGCAACAACGGCTGCGTGAGATGTCATACCACCGCGAGCTGTCAAGATACCAGCAGCATCCAACATACCCTTCAAATCCTCTGGAGAGGTCTCGATACGAACCAAAACAGCCTTCTTGCCTGTCTCAGCCAATACCTTCTCAGCATCCTCAGCGAAGAATACCACAGGACCTGTAGCTGCACCTGGAGATGCAGGAAGACCCTTAACAACAACCTTCGCATTCTTGATAGCTGTCTTATCGAATACAGGGTGCAAAAGCTCGTCAAGCTTAGCAGGCTCACAACGCAAAACGGCTGTCTTCTCGTCAATCAAGCCCTCGCGCAACATATCCATTGCAATCTTAACCATCGCTGCACCTGTACGCTTACCGTTACGGCACTGCAACATCCAAAGCTTACCGTCCTGGATAGTGAACTCGATATCCTGCATATCCTTGAAGTACTCCTCCAAGTGGTGCTGAATCTCGTTCAACTCAGCGTATACAGTAGGCATAACCTCCTCCAAAGAAGGATACTTCTCAGCACGCTCCTCCTCAGAGATGTTCTGAGCCTTAGCCCAACGACGTGAACCCTCGATGGTAATCTGCTGTGGAGTACGGATACCAGCCACAACGTCCTCACCCTGAGCGTTAATCAAGTACTCACCGTTGAAGATGTTCTCACCGGTAGCAGCATCACGAGAGAATGCAACACCTGTTGCAGAGTTCTCACCCATGTTACCGAATACCATCGCCTGAACAGATACGGCTGTACCCCACTCAGCAGGGATGTTGTTGAGCTTACGGTAAAGAATAGCACGCTCGTTCATCCAAGAGCCAAATACTGCGCAGATAGCACCCCAGAGCTGATCCCATGGGTTAGCTGGGAAGTCCTGACCTGTCTGCTCCTTAACGGCAGCCTTGAACTTAACTACCAACTCCTTCAAGTCGTCAGTTGTAAGGTCGGTATCCATCTTAACGCCCTTCTTCTCCTTCTGCTCGTCGATGATAACCTCGAATGGGTCGTGATCCTCCTTAGATACAGGCTTCATACCCAATACTACGTCACCATACATCTGAACGAAACGACGATATGAGTCCCAAGCGAAACGTGGGTTGCCAGAGAGCTGTGCAACAGCCTCAACAGCCTCGTCATTCATACCCAGGTTAAGGATTGTATCCATCATACCAGGCATCGAAGCACGAGCACCTGAACGAACTGATACCAAAAGTGGGAGCTTCTTGTCGCCAAATACGCGACCTGTGAGCTTCTCAATGTTTGCAATAGCTGCCTCAACCTCTGGACGAAGCATCTCGATAACAGCCTCCTTACCGTGCTGGTAGTACTCAGTACAAACCTCAGTAGTGATAGTGAAACCTGGAGGTACAGGAATACCGATAAGGTTCATCTCTGCCAAGTTGGCACCCTTACCGCCGAGCAACTCTCTCATCTTGCCATTACCCTCAGCCTCTTTGTTACCGAAGGTGTAGACGCGTTTTACATCTGCCATAAAATCTGTGTTTTTAATTGTTTATAATAATATATCTTGTTAGTTACTATCTATAAGCCTACAAAAATACTAAAAAAATACTTAAAATTCCAACATTTTGTCGAAATATATGAAGATTGGTAGCGAGGAGGAGTATCCACCACGATATTTCGTGCGCTCAAAGGTGGGTTTAGGCACTCCTCGGCTATCCAATAACCACTCTTTGATGTAGACGCCACAGTGGCTGATTGAGTCTATATTAGTGGCAATACGGTGACGCATTTGCCATTTATTACCACGGACAACACTCCCTCTGCCCGCAGCCTCTTGTGGAGCTGACGCATCGAGAAGTCCCCAACGGTGAATATTCTCTTTGGAGACTCTGCCAAGTAAAATGATAGCTTTGCTATCTGATGTAAGTTCGGTTGTATCGAGTAGAACTCCAAGTGACGAGGAGTTGTTGTTGATAATGATGGCAAGTTCCCTATCTTGGAGGTAGCCTTCGATACAAATTGCGTTGTAATGGGTGGTTACCTCTTCGGGAAAGAATATGTCACCATAGTAGAGTAATGCAAAATCTAAGCCATCGCGTGAATCGTGTGTGCGATGTATGTAGGCGTATTCGCCCTTGACCGAAGCTGTGACATCCTTGACTACCTGCTCGTTCTCAACGCCATAGAGCGCGATAAGAGGCATATCGAGTGAGTCGATAACTTGTGATATGTTTGCTACTTTTTGGGCATAGCGGGAGCTATTCCACTTGTGTATACCATCGGGCGTATAGGCCGAATCGTCGTAGAATTTCGAGGGAATGGTGTCGTAGAGTGCTTCTACATCGTAGAATGCAATGCCATACAAGGTCTTGCTTTGAGCTGCCAACAAGGCGGGTAGCAGAGTAGCTATCAGTGCTGAAAGTATAACCTTAAGTTTCATCCTATCACTCGTTGATTGTGCCCGAACCGACCAAATTATCTCCATCGTACCACGCTGCAAATTGTCCGCCGGCGATGCCTCGTTGCGGCTCGTCAAAGAGAATATAAAGCCCATCAGTGCGATTGATAAGCGTGGCTTTCTGGAGCGGTTGGCGATAACGGATACGTACGTCATAACGACGTGTGTCGCCTACGTGCATAGCCTCCTCAGGATTTATCCAATGTACCTCTTCAGCCTTGATGTGAAGTGCCCGACGGTAGAGTCCAGGGTGTGAGTCACCCTCGCCGACATAAATTACATTCTGCGCAACGTCGGTTGCAATGATAAAAAGTGACTCCTTGCGACCGCCAATTCCAAGGCCCTTGCGCTGCCCGATAGTGTAGAAGTGAGCTCCCTTGTGAACTCCAATCTTCTTGCCATCGCGAACGGTATAACGGAATGGAGTAGCAAGTTTTTCTAAAGCACTCTCTTCTGATGGATTCTGATAACCACGCCACGTAGGTAATATTTCGTGAACATTACCCTGCTTCGAGGCGAGTTTTTGCTGTAAAAAGACAGGTAAATCGACTTTGCCGACAAAGCAAATACCTTGAGAATCTTTACGTTTGGCGGTGGCTAACTTCATAGACGCGGCAATCTCTCTTACCTGTGGCTTGAGCAAATGACCGATAGGAAAAAGAGCATAACGAAGTTGCTCCTGAGTGAGCTGACAAAGGAAATAGCTTTGGTCTTTATTGGGGTCGGAACCGGCTAAAAGGCGGTGGTAAGTTTTGCCATCCTGCTCATAACTCTCCTTACGACAGTAGTGACCTGTGGCAACATAATCGGCTCCGAGCTTTAGTGCCTCCTTAAGGAAAACATCAAACTTGATTTCGCGGTTACACAACACGTCGGGATTAGGCGTGCGTCCCTGCTCATATTCAGAGAACATATAATCAACGACACGTTGCTTATACTCCTTAGATAAATCGACGAAGCGGAAGGGAATATCCAAACGTTTGGCAACCAACTCGGCAAAGACTTGGTCGTCGTGCCAAGGGCAGTCACCTTCAAGGGTGCCTGTCGTATCGTGCCAATTACGCATAAAGAGTCCAATAACCTCATGGCCCTGCTCCTTAAGTAGGTAGGCCGCCACCGAGGAGTCTACACCTCCGGACAATCCAACGACAACCTTTGCCATATCTATCGTAAAATCTTCTGAAAAATTAATTCATCTCGCCACTCGCCATCGACGAGAGTCCACTCCTTACGTATCCCCGATAGCTGATATCCCACGCTGCGGAACAGAGCTTCGCTCATATTGTTACCCCCGGTTACGCTGCACCATAGCTGATGTAGATGCAGAATCTCTTTGGCGTAGTACTCCAATGCTAAAAGTGCATCTTTAGCATAACCTCTCAGGCGATATCTCTCATCTACTATTATGCCAACTCCCGCACGCAGGTTTTGTGGGTCAAACTCCAGCAAATCTACAGCACCAACGACCTCTCCCTCAATGTTTTCGATGATTAGTCGTTGCTGGCGTGTAGCGTATATGTCGTATTGCTGTTCGCTGATCAGTTGCGAAAGAGTATGGCGAGAAAACGGAGCCAATGTTCCGCTTACTCGCCATAGTGTAAGGTCATTTTCCCAACGATATAATATATCCACGTCGGTAGGTTCCAACGCTCTCAGACGTGTGGTCTTACCTTTGATATTCATCGACTTACAAACCAATAATCTTATTGTGAATCAACATAGCTGCACCCCATGCGTTGGCATTCTCCGACATATTTGATAAACGGAATTTGGTGTCCTTGTAAACCAAGTTGAGCGAGTATTTGTTGGTTGAAGACTTAAGCGGAAGCATGATGTAGTCATCGGCCATAGCTAGGTTACCGCCTACGATAACAGATTCAGGGTTGAAGGTGTTAATCAAGAAGGCAACAGCCTTACCAAGCTTCTCGCCAACCTCCTCGATAAGCTCGATAGAGAGGTTGTCATCATTCTTTGCAGCGGCGATAATATCGTTGATGTGGATAGGCTCGCCATTGTCGTATTTCTCGCGAAGGATAGTATTTACTCCGCTGCGAATCAACTCGACAATCTTCTCCTCAATAGCAATACCCGAAACTTCAGTCTCCAAGCAGCCCTTCTTACCACAGGCACATATCTTCTCATTGTCGAAGAATGGAATGTGACCGAACTCTCCGGCAAAACCATTCTTACCGTAATAGAGCTTGCCGTCAATGACAATACCGATAGCTATACCTCGACCCAAATGCAGGTAGATTACATCCTGCTCGGCCTTAGTGCGTGAACAATTATACTCGGCATAGCATCTTGCACGAGTGTCATTCTCCAACAAAACACGAATCTTGACACGCTCCTGGATAATATCTCGCAGTGACTTATCGCTCGATGTGAAGTACATATACGAGCGGCCTGTTTCAGGATTTACACGACCTACGATAGAGACACCCAAACCGAGAATCTTTGCGCGCTCAATGCCGCAAGTGTCGATGAAATGCTCGATGTTGCTACAAATCTTCTCCAAACATTGTGGGCGGTTTTGTAGCTCGAACGTTGTGTCGCTGACCTCCTTGATGATATTGTTCTTCAAGTCGGTAATCACGTAGGTCATTGAGTCACGACCAACGTTTACACCTGCAAAATAGATTGCCGAATTAGCCAAACCAAAGACGTTTGGACGACGACCTCCAGGGGTCTCGACCTTACCCAAGTCAATAACAATCTTCTCCTCGATAAGCTCTTGTACGAGCTTGGTGATGGTTGGAACGCTGATATGAAGCTCCTTGGTAAGCTCCGATAGCGTGCACTCGCCATTGACAGCCATATAAGCGATGATGTTACGCTTAATGATGTTGTTCTTATGGGTAATGCCTTTGATGTTGTCGTTAGGCTGTATGTCGAAAAATTCGGTAAGTGATGAGATGCTCATTGCTGAATTATTTTAAATATCCTTGTGCAAATATAATCAAAAGATGGTGAACAGCCAACAATATTTTAATAATTTTAATGAAATTAATAAAAAAATACCATTTCGGGCTGCGAAATGGTATTTTAAAACTAAAAATTGAGATTTTTACAAGGTCGCTTTTGACTCAACGCTTACCTGTGTATCTACCTTTTTGATAAGTCCCTGAAGAACGTTACCCGGACCTAACTCGGTGTAGGTGTCAATACCGTCGGCAATCATATTCCTGGCAGACTGAGTCCAGCGGACAGGAGCTGTGAGTTGGGCGATGACGTTACGCTTGATGACCTCGCTGTCGGTCTGTGGCTGAGCGTCTACGTTCTGATAAATAGGGCAGCTTGGAGCGTGGAACTCTGTCTCGGAAATAGCCTTCTCCAACTCAGCACGTGCAGGCTCCATAAGTGGAGAGTGAAAAGCTCCGCCAACAGGAAGACGCAGAGCTCGGCGTGCGCCAGCCTCCTTGAGCTGCTCGCAAGCCTTATCTACTGCCTCATTAGCTCCAGAGATAACAATCTGGCCCGGGCAGTTGTAGTTGGCGGCAACGACAACACCGTCGATAGCTTCGCAGCACTGCTCAACAACGGAATCCTCCAAACCGAGGATAGCGGCCATACCACCCGGTTGCTGCTCGCAGCAAGCCTGCATAGCCAAAGCTCGTTTAGAGACCAATCTCAAACCATCCTCAAAAGAGAGTGCTCCCGATACTACAAGCGCTGAGAACTCTCCCAGAGAGTGACCTGCAACAGCGTCAGGCTTGACACCCAAAACCTTTGCCAGAATTACCGAGTGGAGGAATACGGCAGGTTGTGTTACTTTAGTCTGCTTAAGTTCGTCGGCTGTGCCGTTGAACATTATATCGGTGATGTTGAAACCTAAAATCTCGTTGGCTTTGTCAAACATCTGCTTAGCCTCTGCGCTCGTTTCGTAGAGGTCTTTGCCCATACCAGGGTATTGTGCTCCCTGACCAGGAAAAACGTATGCGTGTTTCATAACTTGTTTATCTGTTATTTTGAGGTTGCAAAGATATAACGCACAAGTTAAATATCCAAACCGAGATGTTATTGTGAAATATTGAGCATGTGATAGATTCTATTTGCAAAATCACGGCGAAAGGTGTAACTTTGGAGTCGAATACTCAAACACTACGGATAAATATGGATATTGTATACATTATTATTATATCGCTTCTGGCAATTGTCTTGGTAGGCGTGGTTGTAAGGCTTATTTCGTATCGCAACAATATAAACGATATGGCGGTAAAACTCTCCGAGGCAGAGGGTGCTACGGCTGCGGCAGAGCGTGTGCGTGAGCAGGAGCATGTGGCTCGCGTGAGATTGGAGGCGGAATTGGAGGCGGAGCGTCGCTCGGTGGCGGATAAGGTGCGTTCGCAGGAGGAGATGGAGAAGGCTCTGCGTGAGCAATTTCGTAATTTGGCGGGGGATGTGTTGGCGGAGCAGAGCCGACGGTTTAAGGAGAATAACGCCGAATCTATGAATACGATACTGAAGCCCTTAAAGGATAATATAGTTGATTTTAGAGCACGTATGGAGGGTATATTCAGCCATCAAAACGAGCAGAGCGGAGTGCTGAAAAATGAGTTGAAGCGACTGATGGAGCTAAATGCTCAGATTACGGCTGAAACGACCAATCTGACCAATGCGCTGAAGGGAAACTCAAAGGTGCAGGGTGACTGGGGAGAGATGATATTGCAGACGATTCTCGAAAAGAGTAATCTAATAAAGGGTGTGCATTATGATACACAACTAAATGTTAAGGATGAGGCGGGAAATAATCTTCGTCCTGATGTGGTTCTGTATCTGCCCGGAGGTAAGCAGATAATTATCGATTCGAAGGTGTCGCTAACGGCATACGTCAATTACATCTCGTCAGAGAGCCATGCGGAGTCGCGTGTGGCGTTGGCTGCTCATATCGCTTCGGTACGTCAGCACGTTAAGGAGCTGGGCTCAAAGCAGTACCAGCAATATATGCAGTCGCCCGATTTTGTGATTATGTTTGTGCCAAACGAACCGGCATTTTTGGATGCACTGAAGGAGGATAACACGATATGGGGTGATGCATACGAGAAGAAAGTTATCATATCATCTCCGACAAATCTGTTTGCGTTGCTGAAGATTGTCGATGACCTGTGGCGTCGTGATGACCAATCAAAGAATCAGGAGAAAATTATCAAATATGGTACTATTCTCTATGAGCAGTTGGCTGCCTTTGAGGAGGAGTTGTTGAGTGTCGGAGCAAGCATCACAAAGGCGCAAGAAAACTATGACAAGGCGTATAAACGACTGATGACGGGTAATAACAATATCGTTAGAACGGGTGAGCGTCTGCGTGAGTTAGGTGTGCCAACAACAAAAAGCCAAAATCGCAAAATCTTGGAGGAGGCAGCTATCGACGAGGAGGATTTGCAGTTGTCGAAATAGCGGATATGATAATTATATACGTTCTCGCTTTTTGAGGTTCTCCTCTTTCTGACGTTGGTATTCGTACATTTTATCGCGGTAGCGGGCGGCGGCGAGGAAATCAAGAGATTTGGCTGCACGTTCCATATCCTCACGAGCCTGGTTGATTAAAGCTTCTAAATCCTCAGCCACATAGCTGTCGTATGTGTCGGCTGCCATCCCCGAGAAGTAGTGCTCCTCGTGTATAGGGTATGCTGTCGGAATATCTTGCTTCTGCTCAGGCCCGAGCAGGAGTCGTTGGCCTCGTCCGCTCTTCTTGGCGGTGTGTGGAAGTCGCTTGTTTTCAATATTATACTCAATCTGTTTCTCTCGTCGATGGTTGCTCTGCTCGATGGCAATACGCATAGAATCAGTACATTTATCGGCATAAAGAATTACATGACCGTTAGAGTGACGAGCTGCACGGCCTGCTATCTGGGTGATTGAACGTACGTTACGCAAGAAACCCTCCTTATCTGCATCTAAGATAGCAACAAGTCCCACCTCAGGAAGGTCTAAGCCCTCGCGGAGAAGATTTACACCTATAAGTACATCGAAGAGTCCATCACGAAGGTCCTCCAGAATCTGAACTCGCTCCAATGTGTCTACGTCGGAGTGGATATAACGATTACGGATGCCCATACGGTCAAAATATTTAGATAGCTCTTCGGCCATACGTTTTGTTATGGTTGTGACCAAAACCCTGTCATCAACCTTAGCTCGTTTGTCTATCTCCTCAATCAGATTGTCAATCTGGTTGAGTGTGATACGAACCTCCAAAGGTGGGTCGATAAGGCAGGTAGGACGTATAAGCTGCTCGGCGGTGATACCCTCGCTGCGGGTGATTTCATAGTCGGCAGGTGTGGCACTAACGAAAATAGTCGTGCCTAACAACCTTTCAAACTCCGTGAAACGCAAAGGACGATTATCTCGCGCAGCAGGGAGACGGAATCCATACTCCACAAGGTTGTCTTTACGGGCTCTATCACCACCATACATGGCGTGTACTTGCGGAATAGTGGCGTGGCTCTCGTCAATGATAACCAAGAAATCTTCAGGGAAGTAGTCGAGTAGACAGAAGGGTCTGCTGCCAGCCTCACGACCATCGAAATAGCGTGAATAGTTCTCGATACCAGGACAATACCCCAACTCCTTTATCATCTCTAAGTCGTACTCCACACGTTGTTTGATGCGTTGTGCCTCGACACTGCGTCCCTCCCTCTCGAAGAAGGCAATCTGTATGGCTAAGTCATCTTGTATGGAGGATATGGCAGAGTTGATTCTTTCACGTGTGGTGACAAACATATTAGCTGGGAAAATGGTTACCTGCTCGATATGCTCGATATGCTGACCTGTGGTGGGCTCTATAAGTGATAAAGACTCTATTCGTTGGCCGGCAACCTCTATACGATAGCATTGGTCGCCCATAGCAGACATTACGTCGATTATGCCACCATTAACTCGGAAGGTGCCAGGGAGTAATTCGCGCTCGGTACGAGTATAGAGCGCTTCGACCAACTTGTAGAGCAGCTGTTTGATAGCCATTACGTCGGACAGATGCAGATGGATGGATGTGGCGTGAAAATCCGAGGGATTTCCAATGCCGTATAGGCACGAGACACTCGATACCACCAATACATCCCGACGGCCTGAAAGGAGTGCGGCAGTGGTACTCAGTCGCATCTTTTCTATGTCGCTGTTAATTGACAAATCTTTCTCGATATAGGTGTCAGTTGTGGGTAGATATGCCTCAGGCTGATAGTAGTCATAGTAGGACACAAAGTACTCCACTGCATTCTGTGGGAAGAAGTTCTTAAACTCTCCGTAGAGCTGAGCAGCAAGCGTCTTGTTGTGGCTTAGTACCAAAGTAGGACGTTTTAGCTCTGCAACAACATTGGCTATGGTGAAGGTCTTGCCGGAGCCTGTCGCTCCAAGAAGAGTACAGAATTTCTCGCCTGAACGAATCTTCTCCGTCAGATGTGCAATAGCTGTGGGCTGGTCGCCCATAGGGGTATAATCCGATACAAGTTTGAAATCCATAATCACCGTTTGGGAGTGTAAAGGTAAAAAATAATTAACATTAAAGCATATTTTATAGTAAAATATCACTCTTTGGATTGCAAATTTCGTGAAAGAGAGATAATTTTATTAAATTTGCGGAATAAATAGGGGAGAATTGCAGTGATTGACCGTTTAACGATAGACAGAATATTTGCAGCAGCCGATATCGTGGAGATAATCGGAGATTATGTTACACTCAAAAAGAAGGGTGTGAACTATCAAGCGTGTTGTCCTTTCCATAATGAGAAGACACCGTCGTTTGTGGTATCGCCTGCCAAAGGAATGTATAAGTGCTTTGGCTGCGGTAAGGGCGGAAATGCTGTCGGTTTTGTGATGGAACACGAGAATGTGAGCTTCCCTGAGGCTCTGCGTATCGTGGCTAAGCGTTACGGTATTGAAGTGGAGGAGAAAGAGCAGACCGAGGAGGAGATAAAGCGTAACAACGACCGTGAGAGTATGTTCGCTGTGAATGGTTGGGCAGCAGAGTACTTTGCAAAGTATCTGACAGGTAATCCCGAAGGCAGGAGCGTCGGTTTGGCATACTTCGCACAAAAAAGAGGTTTTACCGACTCAACGATACGTAAGTTCGGCCTGGGCTTCTGTTCATCGGAACGTGACGCTATGAGTGTGGCAGCTCTCTCTGCGGGATATAAGGAGGAGTTTCTGCTCTCTACGGGATTGTCGCTCAAACAGGAGAGTGACGGCCGCCTGCGTGATAGGTTCCGCGATAGAGTAATATTCCCTGTGCACAATATTTCGGGACGCGTGGTGGCATTCGGTGGTCGTACGCTGCGTACCGATAAGAGTGTTGCTAAGTATCAGAACTCGCCCGAGAGTGAGATTTACAGCAAGAAGAGAGAGTTATACGGTTTGTATTTCGCGAAGAAGGCGATTCAACAGCTGGATTTTGCGATTATGGTGGAGGGCTATACCGACGTTATATCAATGCACCAGGCGGGTGTGGAGAATGTGGTGGCTTCGTCGGGTACGTCACTGACTACCGAGCAGATTTTGTTGCTGCGCCGTTTTACACGCAACATAACCGTAATATATGACGGTGACTCGGCAGGTATTCATGCCTCACTTCGAGGAATAGATATGATTCTGAAGGAGGGAATGAATGTGCGTGTGGTATTGTTACCTGCGGAGCATGACCCAGACTCATTTGCAAGAGCCCATACAGCAGAGGAGTTGCAACGTTACATCAGCGAGAATGAGCAGGACTTCCTTTCGTTTAAGGCAAAACTGATGCTTGAACAGGCCGGCAAAGACCCTATTAAGCGCTCGGAGGTTATTCGCGATATGGTGCAGTCTATCGTGCAGGTGCCGGACTCTATTCAGCGTGCGGTATATATCAAGGAGTGCGCCCGCATAATGGAGATTGACCACGACACGTTGGTTGCGGAGGTGGCTCGTCAGAGAGTGAGTTCGACAGGTGAGAAGGAGGCATCGGATTTTATACGTCGTCAGCAGCAACAACAACAGTCGCAGCAGGTTGCCGAGAAGGAGTGGATGCGCTTCACAAAGTCACAAGCTGTGGGTAGCAGTCCGCTGGCGTTGGAGACCGAGCTGATGAAGTATCTGCTCAAGTCGGGCCATAAGAACTATCAATTAAGAGAGGGACGTGAGGTGGTTGATGTGAATGTTGCCCAAGAGATTATAGATAATCTGGAGGGCGATAATATATCGTTCGATAATAAGGTTTACAACGAGATATTTGATATATATCGCAAGTGCTGGCACGAGCAGGGTATAGGTGTAGAGGTGCCGTTAAGACTCTTTATTAACCATGAGGATAGTGATGTAAGCAATACGGCGGTAGATATTCTGACTTCCGAAGATAACTATGTGATCAGCCAGATATGGAGTAAGAAAGAGGTGCATGTAGAGAGTGAGGAAGAGTTGCTCGCGGTGGGAGTACACAAGGCGATTATGCTCTATCGTTCGAAAGTGGTGGATAAGATGATTGAAGAGTATCGTAGCAAGCTCGATAACGAGGAGTTGAGTGACGAGGAGCGTGACGAATATGTGAAGCAGGTTTCATCTCTTAATCGGATTAAGACTAAGATGGCGAAACAGAGTAAGCGTATAGTGATGTAAAAAAGGCGGAGCCGGAGGCGTGTACGTTTTGAGGCGTACACCGTGTGCAAACAGAAAATAAACAGAAAGATGTGTAAAACATATCAAAGATAAAAGAATTAGTTACCTTAATCCGGCCCTGCCACCCTCAAAAAGGGCAAGAATGGTGCCACAAAAGGTCTGATAATAGAGAGAAAGATGTCTGATTACAGAAACATAAATATCCGTAATAAGCGCGCAACATTCGACTACGAGATTATCGAGGAGTATATTGCCGGCGTGGTCTTGGTGGGTACCGAGATTAAGTCGATACGTCTGGGTAAGGCCTCGATAACCGACGCATATTGTTATTTCAGCGACGGGGAGTTGTGGGTGCGCGGAATGAACGTAGCGGAGTATAGCTGGGGTACGTGCAACAACCATATCCCGAAACGCGACCGTAAGTTGTTGCTTCAGCGCAAAGAACTAAACAAACTGCAACGAGCCCTGCAAGATAAGGGTTTGACGGTGGTGGGACTGCGTCTGTTCGTGAGCGAGAAGGGGTATGCAAAGCTGGTTATAGGTTTGGCGCGTGGTCGTAAGGCGTATGATAAGCGAGAGTATCTCAAGGAGAATGATGCCAAGCGAGAGATGGACAAAGCGATGAAGAGGTTTAAGTGATGTTCTATAAATTAGTAAATAAGTATTTCATTATAGGAGGATTCTATTTCGGTTGCTTTTGAATTTATTTTTGCAGATTTCTCATCTTTCTGCAGTTACAATGCTCGCATTGCGCCTTTATAAGAGTTGAGAAATCTGCTGAAAATACTCTTCAAAATCCACTCGACCTAATTTATAGAACCTCCCTTTAATGGTGAAAGTTATGAACTCAAAGATAAAAGCTCTGTTTTTTGATATAGACGGAACGTTGGTCAGTTTTAAGACACACCGTATTCCCGACTCAGCACGTAAGGCAATCGAAGAGGTGCGCAGTCGTGGCGTGAAGGTCTTTATCTCGACAGGACGATTGTTGCGTCACGCAAAGCAGGCGGCCGATATTGAGGTGGATGGCTACATTACGGTTAATGGAGGACACTGCATAACCTCGGCGGGCGAAGAGATATACGTAAGAGAGTTTCCGCGTGAGGTTGTAGAGCGCATCTTTGCGTTGGGAGAGGAGTATGGCTTCCATTCGGCATTATTGACCGAGCAGGATATATACGTGGGACGTATAGATGAACGTGTGCAATATATAGCAGACCTGATAAACATACCTCCTGTTGTGGCGGACCTACGTCAAGTATTGGACGAGCAGCCTGTCTTGCAGGTGTGTCCATATATCGAGGAGGATATGGAGCGAAAAATAGTGCCGCTGATGCCGGAGTGTGCGCCAACACGTTGGTTGCCTCTGTTTATGGATTTCAACCTTAAGGGTGTGGATAAGGCGAGTGGTGCAGAGCGTGTGGCACAGTACTACGGACTGGAGATGGAGGAGGTGATGGCCTTTGGCGATGGAGGAAACGATATCTCTATCGTGCAGGCGGCGGGTGTAGGTGTCGCTATGGATAATGCATGCGACGAGTTGAAAGCTGTGGCGGACTATGTTACTACATCGGTAGATGACGATGGAGTATATAACGCATTGAAACATTTTGAATTAATATAGAAAGTAGAATATATGTCACTTATTTTGTGTATTGAGACGGGTACTGACGTCTGCTCGGTGGGTATAGCTCGCGACGGCGAACTGCTTTCGCTCAGAGAGAGTGACCAGGGGCGTGACCACGCTCGTAATGTGGCTCTGTTTGTCGATGAGTTACTGCGTGAGACGGGTGTTATGCCCGACGAGTTGGATGCTGTGGCTGTGGGTAAGGGCCCAGGCTCCTATACCGGTCTGCGTATCGGAGTGTCGTTTGCCAAGGGCTTGTGTTATGGTCAGCAGATTCCGCTGGTGGCTGTGGGCTCGTTGGATGCTCTGACTGAGGTGGCCAGAGAGGACTACGAAGCGGGAATATTGGATGTCGAGGCGTGGTCGGATGCTGTGTTGATGCCTATGGTCGATGCTCGTCGTATGGAGGTATATACTCAAGCCTTTACAGCTGAGGGTAAGCCGCTGACAGAGGTTTCGGCTGAGGTTATTACTGCCGAGAGCTTTGCTCAACTGAGAGCTGAGAAGCAAGTTATTATATTTGGTAACGGTGCAGCGAAGTGCTGTGAGATGTTGTCGGATGTAACCTATATCGACGTTACTCCGTCGGCGCGTGGTTTGGCTCGTTTGGCACAGGAACGCTTGTCGGCAGGGCTAACGGAGGATATAGCCTATTTTGAGCCATTCTACTTGAAGGACTTTGTGGTTATACCTTCGAAGAAGAAGTTGTTGTGATATATTTGCTAAAACGGAAAAATATCACTAATTTTACCCAATCGGAAGAATAAACTTAAAACTTAATATTACTATGAGATTAAATCGATTTTTGACTGTGGCTATCCTTGCGGTGGTAGGTCTGTTTATGCTCTCTTGTTCGGGAACAAAGATTTCGGGCGAGAACTACAAAGTTAAGAATGGAATGATTGTCTTTGACGAGCCTGAGCGTGCTCCGGGCCAGCAGACTATGTTGGGCTATGCGGCTGAGCCTATTCCTGTGGTACGTATTGCTTTTGTAGGTATTGGCGGACGTGGTGCTTCGGCTGTGGAGCGTATCGTTCATATCGAGGGTGTTGAGATTAAGGCACTGTGTGACTTGGAGCAGAGCCGTATCGATAAGAGTAACGCCTTCTTGGAGAAGATGGGCCGTCCAAAGGCTGATGGCTATACAGGTCCAGAGGGCTACAAGGAGCTATGCGAAAGAGATGATATTGATTTGGTATATATCGCTACCGACTGGGTGATGCACGTACCTGTGGCTTTGTATGCTATGGAGAATGGCAAGCACGCTGCTATTGAGGTGCCTGCGGCTATCAGCGTCGAGGAGTGCTGGCAGTTGGTTGATACTTCGGAGCGTACACGTCGTCACTGTATGATGTTGGAGAACTGCGTTTACGACTTCTTCGAGCTTACTTGTATGAATATGGCGCACCAGGGTGTATTTGGTGAGATTGTTCACGCTGAAGGCGCATATATCCACAACTTGGTGGATAACTGGCGCGAGTATTATAACAACTGGCGTTTGGACTTCAACCAGAAGCATCGCGGTGATGTATATGCAACACACGGCTTTGGTCCTGTATGTATGGCTTTGAATATCCACCGTGGTAATAAGATTACTCACTTGGTAGCTATGGATAGTAAGTCTGTTGTTGGCTTGGAGAAGGCACGTGATATTATGGGTGCTGAGACTTTCGCTAATGGCGACCACACTACAACACTCTTGCACACTATCAAGGGCCAGACTATCGAGATTCAGCATAACGTATATAGCCCACGCCCATATAACCGTCTTTATCAGCTTACCGGCTCACGTGGTTTCGCTAACAAGTATCCTGTTGAGGGCTTTACATTCGTGAAGGGCTGGCTGAGTGCGGATATTCATCCATCAGCACCTAACACTTGGGAGCACGGCTTTATCTCTAAGGAGTTGCAGTCAGCTTTGCTCGACTATTATAAGCATCCTATCCATAAGGAGATTGAGGAGAAGGCACGTAAGGTAGGAGGTCACGGTGGTATGGACTTCGTGATGGATTACCGCCTTATCTACTGCTTGCAGAATGGTTTGCCACTTGACCAGGATGTCTACGACGCAGCAGAGTGGTCTTGCGTAGGTGAGCTATCGGCTGTTTCTGCTGCTAATAACTCTATGCCTGTTCTCTTCCCTGATTTTACACGTGGAGATTGGGATAAGTTAGATGGGGTGAAGTTCTACGGCATCCAGGAGTAAAGACTTCTAATGGGTGATTTCGGCGTTAAGTTCCTTTTGGTTGCTCCGCCATATCATAGTCTGCAAGCAGCCTCTGTGTATGGCTTAATCGCAACCTTGTGCTCGTCTGCGAAATCCTCACATACGTCAAGTATGCTGCGGTTTCTTAGACTCCGCGAGCCTTGAAATCCCCGCATTATAAGCCTTTACTTGACCAGATGAGATGTAATGGGTGATTTCGGCGTTAAGTTCCTTTTGGTTGCTACGCCATAACATAGTCTGCAAGCAGCCTCTGTGTATGGCTTAATCGCAACCTTATACATGTCTAAAGAATCCTGCATTATAAGTCTTTGTGCGTGTAATATTTTGCAGAATAGGATTTTATTCTTATATTTGTGATATAGAGTGACGGCTATGATGAACATAGGTACATACAGCTTGGGTTGGTGGCGTGCATTGGGCTATAAGGAACAGTGACGTTGCAGGGTTGTATGTATATTAATATAAGTATGATTTGAGCCATTGTTCCTTTGGACAGTGGCTCTTTTGTTTGCAAACCTAAAACTTACGCAATATGAAGACCAAGAAATTTATGCTTCCTGAGAGCCAGATGCCTACGGCGTGGTATAATGTCGTTGCCGATATGCCAAACAAACCTCTGCCACCATTAGACCCCAAGACCGGTAAACCCGTAACTGAGGAGGCTATGTGTCGCATCTTCGGCGAGGAGTTGGTGCGTCAGGAGTTCTCAACAGAGCGATATATCGAGATTCCTGAGCAGGTGCAGGAGCTATATAAGATATGGCGTCCTACGCCCGTGGTGCGAGCCTACAATCTGGAGCGTGCGTTGGATACCCCGGCGAAGATTTACTTCAAGAATGAGGGAACGTCGCCTGCCGGCTCGCATAAGCCCAATACCGCTATTCCGCAGGCTTATTACAATGCCAAGCAGGGCATAAAATATTTGGCAACGGAGACCGGTGGTGGCCAGTGGGGTAGTGCTATGGCTCTGGCGTGCCAATATTTCAATTTGGATTTGCGTGTCTATATGGTTAAGATTAGCTGTCAGCAGAAGCCTTATCGTAAGTTGTTGATGAATGCGTGGGGAGCGAACGTGATACCTTCGCCAAGTGATACAACGAAGGCGGGACGCGATATTCTTGCTACGGACCCAGAGTGCGCAGGAAACCTCGGTATAGCTATATCGGAGGCTGTGGAGAGTGCGTTGGCACACGGAGAAGATACGCGTTACTGCTTGGGTAGCGTGATGAACCATGTGCTGTTGCACCAAACAGTGATTGGCGAGGAGGCTCTGCGCCAGATGGAGATGGCGGGGGACGAACCCGATGTGGTTATTGGATGTTTCGGTGGTGGCTCTAACTTTGCAGGCATAGGTTTCCCATTTTTGCGTCGTAACCTAACTCAGGGAGCTAAGACGCGCATTGTGGCTGTTGAGCCTGAGTCATGTCCTAAACTGACGCGTGGAGAGTTCTGCTATGACTATGGTGACACGGCAGGTATGACACCTATAATGCCGATGTATACCTTGGGTCACGCCTTTCAGCCCTCGGCAATACATGCAGGCGGTTTGCGTTACCACGGAGCAGGCTCTATCGTGAGCCAGCTCTACAAGGATGGGCTTATTGAGGCGGTGGCAGTGCCACAGTTGGAGACCTTTGCCGCAGGAATGTTGTTCGCCAACAGCGAAGGCATAATCCCTGCACCCGAATCCACTCACGCCATAGCTGTTGCGGTGCGTGAGGCTTTGCAGGCAAAAGAGGAGGGCGTGCAGAAGACAATCCTATTTAATCTGTCGGGTAACGGTATGATAGACCTCTACGCCTACGAGCAGTATTTTGCCGGTAAGTTGCAGGATGGTTCGCTTAGCGACGAAGAGATAAGGCAGGCAATTAAACATTCGAAATTCCAAATTCAAAATTCAAAATTGAGGGTAAATAATTAGATAAGTGTTATTTATCGCAATGACTATGTGAAAAGCGTGGGTAACCAATCGGTTACCCACGCTTCCTTTATAAATAGTTTTCAGCTTTTAGTTTTTAGTTTTCACCTTTCAGTTCGTTGGAGAACGAGTAAGGACGGTCGGCAGGGGCTGTACCGCGTGAGGTATTAGGCTCAGAGGACATACGTAGAGAGAGCTTGCCTCCGCTCATAATATCATCGTGGGTGATATAGTTGCGGGTGTGGCGGCGAGAGTTGAGCTTCGCACTCTCGATATAGAGATTCTCGTCGCTGTTGTCCTTGGCTGTGATGGTGAAGGTCTGGCCGTTCTCTAAGTGAAGAGTAGCTTTCTCGAAGAGCGGAGTACCCATAACATACTCGTCCGATGCAGGGCATACAGGGTAGAAACCCAAAGCCGAGAAGACGTACCACGCAGAGGTCTGTCCGTTATCCTCGTCACCACAATAGCCGTCCGGTGTAGCACTATAAAAACGATTCATCACATCGCGTACCCAGTACTGTGCCTTCCAAGGCTGACCTGCGTAGTTGTAGAGGTATATCATGTGCTGAACAGGCTGATTGCCGTGGGCGTAGTTGCCGGTGTTCATAATGGTCATCTCGCGAATCTCGTGGATAGGGAAGCCGTAATAGCTGTCGTCAAAATGTGGTGGCTCGGTAAAGACTCTGTCGAGAGTAGCGACAAACTTCTCATCACCGCCCATCAAATCAATAAGGCCTTGTGGGTCGTGGAATACCGACCATGTGTAGTGCCAGCTGTTACCCTCGGTGAAGGCATCGCCCCACTTGAGCGGAGAGAATGGAGTCTGGAACTCGCCACTCTTCAATCGTCCACGCATCAAGCCCGACTCCTTGTCGAAGACATTACGGTAGTTCATGGCGCGCTGTGCGAAGAGCTCGACCTCTGCCTCAGGACGGCCCAAAGCCTTAGCTAAACGCCAGATGCACCAATCGTCGTAGGCATACTCCAAAGTGCGGGCAACATTCTCATTGACATTTACATCGTATGGTACATAGCCCAGTGTGTTGTAGTATTCGTGTCCCAATCGGCCCGAAGAGTGGACATCAGGGTGGTGCGCTACGGTGCCTGCTAAAATACCCTCGAACATGGTCTCTACATCCTCGACACATACACCCTTGAGGTAGGCATCAGCTAAGACAGAGGCGGAGTTGTTGCCGACCATGCACCAACGATGACCAGGGCTGGACCACTCCGGATAGAAACCGCTCTCACGGTAGACATTGACAAAACCCTCCTGCATCTTCAGATTCTCCTCCGTATAGAGTAGGTTGAGCAGGGGGAAGAGGCTACGGAAGGTGTCCCAGAAGCCAGTGCCGGTGTAGAAATAACCCTTTTCGACCTTGTCGGTATGTGGGCTGAAGTGGAGTATTTCACCCTCGGCGTTAATCTCATAGTGCTTGAGTGGGAAGAGCGTCGAACGGTACAGACAAGAGTAGAAGGTGCGCAACTGGTCCAAATTACCACCGCTAACCTCAATACGTGAGAGGATATCATTCCACGCTTTTTTACCATCAGCCATAACCTCGTCGAAACTCTTGTTGCCAAGCTCCTGAAGGTTAATATCGGCCTGAGAGTGGCTGATGAATGATGATGCAACACGTACGCTGACCTGCTCGCCACGTTGTGTAGAGAAGCCGATAACGGCGCCGACGTGATTGTCACGCTGAGCCTTAATGCCCTCCTTAAGTGTGCCATTGACGAAGGTTGCTACATACTCGAATGGCTTGTCAAACTCCAAAACGAAGTAGTTGCGATAGTTGGGACTCACGCCACCAGAGTTTTTGGTAGTGTAGCCGATGATGCGGTTGTGCTCCTTGTCTACTTCGATGTATGAGCCCCCATCGAAAGCATCGACAACGATATATGATGACTCAGCCTCGGGGAAGGTGAAGCGGAACATAGCGGCACGGTCGGTCGGAGTGAGCTCGGTCAGTACGTCGTGGTCCGCAAGATATACTTTATAATAGTATGCTCGCGCATCCTCTGCTTTGTGTGAAAACCAACTTGCGCGCTTATCCTCGTTAAACTCAGGCTTGCCGACAACAGGCATAATAGAGAACTGACCGTAGTCGTTAATCCAAGGGCTTGGCTGATGAGTCTGCTTGAAGCCGCGAATCTTATTCTGGGTATAGACGTAAGCCCAGCCATCACCCATCTTGCCTGTCTGTGGTGTCCAGAAATTCATACCCCAAGGGCGAGCGATAGCAGGGTAGGTGTTGCCCGCAGAGAGCTCGAACGATGAGTGTGTACCAACCAGCGGATTGACGTAATCCACAGGCGAGAAGTTGTCATTGTGGGCATAAAGGGTAATGGTGGTTGCTAATCCAACAAGTGTGAAAAGAATCTTTTTAATCATATCATTTGGTTTTTGTTTATCATCTATTTAGTCTTGGTTGCTCAAGGTGGATATTACATGTTCTACGGCCTCCATAGCCTCATCCATAGGGTAGCCAAGTGAGGAGGCATAGCGTAGTAGCTTGCCTTTGAGTTGGTACTCCGACTCGTACTTTATGGTGCGCAGCTTACTGCGTAGTTTCTGCTCTAAACGCTCCGTAGAGCCTCCCGCCGACGCACTTGCCAAAGCCTCGGTGATGGTCTGCCGGGCAATGCCTTTACGTTGTAGCGCAGCACGTATCTTATATTCGCCCCACGCTGAAAGCGAGGTCTTCTCTCGCACAAAAGCCTCGGCATAGCGCTTATCGTCGATGAATCGTTCGGCCAACAGTCGCTTCAGAACACGTTGCTGCTCGGCAGGGTCTACGTCCCAGAGTTTCATCAGTCGCATAGCATCGCCTGACGAACGTTCGGCACGTGCGCACAGCCGCATAAGCGACGTGAGTGCCTCGTCACCACTCTTCGAGTGTCTTATTTTTGGTTTAGTCGGCAACATATCATTCGTGGCTTATCTCTGAAATCTTTGCGTAGCTCTATCTCATCAAATCCTCGTGTCTGCAACATCTCGGCCGTCGCTGAGGCATAGTCTTCGTGGACCTCAAAGAGTAAATATCCGCCTTGGTGTAGCCTCTGAAGAGCGTGGGTGGCTATCGCCTCATAGAAAAGCAACGGCTTCTCATCCTCGACAAAAAGAGCCATCGAGGGCTCGTATTGTGTTACGTTTATACGCATCGCAGCCTGCTCAGAGCGAGGTATATATGGCGGGTTAGAGATTATTATATCGAACTTACTCTCACCCAAAACTGCCAAAGTGCCCAATACGTCTGCCTCAATAAAATCAACGTTTGTGTTGAGTATTTTATTGTTTTGTCGGGCAATTGTTAATGCCTCGGAGGATAGCTCTATGGCTGTCACACGTGCATTATTTACTCGTCGAGCCAAACTGATAGCGATACATCCGCTACCTGTGCACATATCCAAAATCTTGGCTCTGTCAAACTCTTTACTCTTCTCAATAGCCCAACTTACCAACTCCTCAGTCTCAGGGCGTGGAATCAGTACCCCCTCCTTAACGGTGAACTCCAAGCCGCAGAACTCCGTCGTGCCTATAATATACTGTATGGGGCGTCCTTCGGCAAGATGCTGAACCATAGCCTCTAATGAGGGTATATCGACCTGCTCGGTAGGCTCTATGAGGTATTTGCTAAGTGATACGCCCTCCGCCGTAGATGCTGCCATGAGGGCTATATTACGCCTCTCGTTAGGCTCGGTGTAGATGTGCTCTATCCGGGCGCATACCTGTCGTATGATATCTGCACGAGTACCCTGCATCGCCTAAGCTCGTAGTTTTAATTCTGCAAGAGCTATCGCTACGGCAGCCTCTACAACTACCGCCGCACGCAGAGCTATGCACGTATCGTGACGTCCTGTGATTGCGAGCGGCTCAACCTTGCCTGATGCGAAATTGTATGTCATCTGCTCCTTGGCTATGGATGCCGTAGGTTTAACGGCAGCACGGACTACCAACTCATTGCCGTTGGTGATGCCGCCAACGATGCCTCCCGCATGGTTGGTAAGTGTAGTGCCATCAGCCTCTATTATGCAGTCGTTATGCTCCGAGCCTCGCATCGCAGCAGCCTCAAAGCCACTGCCGAACTCGACACCCTTGATTGCCGGTACAGAGAAGAGCAGGTGGGCAATAAGACTCTCGGCAGAGTCAAAAAATGGCTCTCCCCAACCTGTCGGAATACCATTTACGCAGCACTCAACAACACCGCCTACTGAGTCTTGCTCTCGTTGTGCTTCGGCTATAATGGCTGTGAATTGCTCTTTATCGGCACAACCTCCGATGTGGGTTATATCGGTAGTGAAGTCTATGGTGTTGCCTAAAATCTTCTTGGCTACAACGCCCGCTGCAACCAGCGCAAGTGTAACTCTGCCCGAAAAGTGCCCTCCGCCACGGTAGTCGTTATATCCACCGTATTTTTGCTGAGCGACAAAATCGGCATGTGATGGACGTGGGTGGCTCTTTAGAGAGGAGTAGTCCTTCGAGCGAGTGTTCTCATTGCGGAACAAGATAGTCAGCGGAGCACCCGTAGTATGGCCCTTGAAAAGGCCCGATATGATGTGTGGTGCATCGCTCTCGTAGCGTGGAGTGGTTCCTGCGGAACCTGCCCTGCGACGTGATAAATCAGCCTCAAAATCCTCTTCGCATAGGGCTATGCCTGCCGGTAGGCCGTCGATGCTGACGCCTATCTGCTCGCCGTGAGATTCACCCCAAAGCGATAGTCTGAAACGTTCTCCCCAAGAGTTCATATTATCGTATAATTAATGATTCCAAATCCTCGAAGAATGATGGATAACTCTTCTCGACGCACTCGGCATTGCGGATTGTAATCTCGCCTCCACAGCGTAACGCCGACACCGCCAAAGACATGGCGATACGGTGGTCGTCGTGGCTATGAACTACTGCCGGCTGAATGTTACCTCCACGTATCTTCATGATATTATCCTCCGATAAATCGACCTCGATACCCAGCTTCTCATACTCCTCACGTAGAGTTTCGGCTCTGTCGCTCTCCTTATGGCGCAGACGCTCTGTGCCGATGATTGTTGATTGGCCATCTGCGGCTGCCGCCAAGGCTACAAGCGCAGGGAACAGGTCGGGACAATGTGTTGCGTCGAAGCTAAAGGCTCGGAGTGGTCGGCGGGTAACGGTGATGGTGTCATCCTCGATGATTAACCCCGCACCGGCACGCTCTAAAGCTTGACAGATAACCGTGTCGGCTTGACGAGAGAGTGTCGATAGATTCTTAATGCTTACCTCGCCTGCAATAGCTCCCGCAACCATAAGGGTAGAGGCTCCGCTCCAGTCACCCTCGATGGCGATGTCGGTTGGAGAGTAGTGTTGTCCGCCCTCGATGAAGAATTCGCTGTAATCGCCCTGGTTGTGTAGAATCTCCACACCGAAGCGACGAGCCGTATCGATTGTCATATCAAGATAAGGTGTCGAAACAGCAGAGTCTACATACAAAGTGGTGTCCTGCTCGGCAAGTGGAAGGGCTAAGAGTAGTCCTGTGATAAATTGTGAAGAGATACTGCCATCTACTCGAACTTTGCCACCTTTAATAGGACCTTGAACCTCAAAAGGTAGATAACCACCACCATCCTTGAGTTGCACGCCCAATGTGCGCAGTGGCTCAATCATCATCTGCATAGGGCGATGTAGAAGTGTTCCCTCACCCTCGATACGTATGGGCACAGATGAGAGTGCCGCGATAGGCGTGAAAAGACGTGTGGCTAAGCCTGATTCTCCGACGTGAAGGGTGTTGGAAAGGGGGCTCAGTCCACCTTTGATGCGTATGGTACTGTCATCAATGAACTCGACTTGGGCACCTAATGCCTTGACGCACGACAAGGCAGAGAGAGTGTCTTTGCAGAACTCAATATTGCGAAGCGTGGTTGTCCCCTCGGCAAGAAGTGATAAGGCTATGGCTCGCTGAGCATAGCTTTTGGAACTTGGCGGTATGACGATGCCCTTGATAGGCCCGGCGGAGACTGATTTATCCATTATTATCTGTATTATTTTGCTCTAATGTAGGCTCGGCTTGAGGTTGGGCAACCTGCTCGGTTGGCTCAACGTTTTGCTCGGCAAGCTCAGCAGGCTCACTCGGCTCTGCTTTTTGCTCAGTAGGCTCAACCTTTGGCTCGGCGGGCTCCACAGGCGCATCGGCAAGTGGCTCTTTCTGGTCGAGCGTCTCAATGACGGCAGGCTTACGCAACTGGAAGTTCTTACCAAGATATACTCGGCGAACAACCTCATCATTGGCCAAATCCTCAGCAGTACCAGCTTTAAGAATTTTACCCTCATAGAGCAGGTATGTTCGGTCGGTAATAGCAAGTGTCTCATCGACGTTGTGGTCGGTGATAATCACGCCGATATTCTTATTCTTAAGCGTAGCAACAATGCTCTGAATATCCTCGACAGCGATAGGGTCTACACCGGCAAAAGGCTCATCCAAGAGGATGAAAGATGGATTTATGGCTACGGCGCGGGCAATTTCCGTACGACGACGCTCACCTCCCGAAAGTTGGATACCCAGACTCTTGCGCACCTTCTGCAAGCGGAACTCCTCGATAAGCGACTCCAAGCGGTCACGCTGGTACTCTTTGCTGTATGAGGTCATCTCCAACACAGAACGGATGTTATCCTCGACACTCAAGCGACGGAATACCGAAGCCTCCTGCGCCAAATAGCCTACACCCAATTGTGCGCGGCGGTAGACAGGTAGCTTGGTAAGCTCTGTGATAGCTCCCTCATCATTCTGGAGAAATATCTTACCCTCGTTAGGCTTAATCAAGCCTACTATCATATAAAAGGTAGTGGTCTTACCGGCACCATTAGGGCCCAGCAGACCGACAATCTCACCTTGATTAACGTCGATGGTTACGTGGTTTACCACCGTGCGGGCCTTATACTTCTTGACCAGCTCACTTGTAAATAATCGCATATTGGACTTAAATTTTTTACAAAGTTATTATTTTTTTTGAAAAAAAGTTTTATCTTTGAGATGAAATTCAAGTTTTGTTAGGGTTTAAAAGACAGATTGTCGTATTTATATAATAAATATGAGTCAGCAACAGAGTATTTTACACGAAAAATTAAAGGAGTATTTTGGCTTTACCTCATTTAAGGGTAATCAGGAGGCTGTGATACGTAACCTGCTTGAGGGTCGTGATACATTTGTCTTGATGCCTACCGGAGGCGGTAAATCACTATGTTATCAGCTGCCGGCACTGTTGATGGATGGTGTGGCTATTATCATCTCGCCACTTATCGCGTTGATGAAGAATCAGGTGGATGCTATGCGTACCTTCTCGACAGATTCGGGTATTGCTCATTTCTTGAACTCTTCGCTCAATAAGTCGGCTATCAATCAAGTGCGCCAGGATGTGTTGGATGGTAAGACTAAGTTGCTCTATTTCGCTCCTGAGTCCTTGACTAAAGAGGATAATGTCGCTTTCTTACGTAAGATTAAAATATCGTTCTATGCTATCGACGAGGCACACTGTATCTCGGAGTGGGGACACGATTTCCGCCCTGAGTATCGTCGTATACGTCCTATAATCAATGATATTGGTCAGGCTCCGCTGATTGCGCTGACTGCTACCGCAACACCAAAGGTGCAGATGGATATCCAAAAGAACTTGGGTATGAGTGATGCATCGGTGTTTAAGTCGTCGTTCAATCGCCCTAATCTGTTTTATGAGATTCGTCCTAAGCGTAACGCTGAGCATGAGATAATATGTTTTATCAAACAAAAGGAGGGTAAGAGTGGTATCATCTATTGCTTGAGCCGTAAGAAGGTGGAGGAGTTGGCAGAGTTACTCATTGCTAACGGCATCAAAGCTCGTGCCTACCATGCCGGTATGGATGCCCAGACCAGAGCCGATAATCAGGATGATTTCTTGATGGAGAGGGTCGATGTGATAGTGGCAACGATAGCCTTCGGTATGGGTATTGACAAGCCCGATGTGCGATATGTAATCCACTACGATATTCCTAAATCATTGGAGGGATATTATCAGGAGACGGGTCGTGCCGGACGTGATGGCGGTGAGGGACACTGCTTGACGTTTTATAGCTACAAGGATATTCAGAAGCTGGAGAAGTTTATGCAGGGTAAGCCTGTGGCTGAGCAGGAGATTGGTAAGTTACTGTTGTTGGAGACTGTATCCTATGCTGAAAGTTCGATGTGTCGTCGTAAGACGTTGTTGCACTACTTCGGTGAGGAGTATACCGAGCCGGATTGTGGATGTTGTGACAACTGCGTGCGTCCAAAACCAAAGGTGGATGTTCGACGCGATATGAAACTGCTGTTGGAGACATTGCAGGCTATTGGTGATAAGTTCAAGTCGGAGCATTTGATAGCGGTGTTGGTGGGTAAGACCACCGCTCAGGTAAAGAGCTATGGACACAATAAGATAGACTCTTTTGGTAAGGGAGCCGAGCACGATGCCAAGTTCTGGGGTGCAGTAGTGCGCCAGGGATTGATTATGGGCTTGATAGATAAGAACATAGAGAATTACGGTCTTCTGTCGGTAAATCAGAAGGGTTTGGCCTTTATTAAATCTCCACAGATGGTAACCATAACTCTTGACCACGACTACGACAACGAGGAGAATCCAGAGGAGATGATGGGTGCCCAGGTGGGTAAGGGTGGCGGAGCTGCCGACGAGGAGTTGTTCGCTATGTTGAAGGATTTGCGTAAGAAGGTTGCTAAGAAGCACGACCTGCCTACGTTTGTTATATTCCAAGACCCATCGCTGGAGGATATGGCTATTCAGTACCCGATAACCATCGAAGAGATGCAGAATATATCGGGTGTAGGAGTCGGCAAGGCGAAGAAGTTTGGCGAGGAGTTTATAAAGCTCATCAAGGCATACGTCGAGGAGAAGGATATTATCCGTCCGCAAGATATGGTTGTGAAGTCTGTTGCCAATAAGGCGGGTAATAAGATTTTTATCATACAGTCTATCGACCGTAAGATGGATTTTGAGGATATTGCACGTGCCAAGAATCTTTCGTTTGACGAGCTTTTGACCGAGATTGAGGCTATTGTAAATTCGGGTACACGATTGGATATATCGTACTATCTGGATAGCTATATGGACGAGGAGAAGGTCGAGGATATTTACCTCTATTTCAAAGAGGATGCAGAGAGTGACTCTTTGGATGCGGCAATTGATGAACTTGGCTCGGACTATACCGAGGAGGAGATTCGTTTGGTGAGAATTAAGTTCTTGTGCGAGGTGGGTAATTAAGCGACTATGGGAGAAGTAAGGGCTAAAAAGGCTTTAGGACAGCATTTTCTTACGGACTTGAATATCGCCCGTAAGATATGCGACTCTCTTTCAGGGGGCGACGCTGAACATCCGGCACAGGTGCTTGAGGTTGGTTGCGGTATGGGCGTGCTGACGCAGTTTTTGCTGCAACGAGAGGATATTACCACATACGGAGCAGAGATAGACTCGGAGAGTGTAGAGTATCTTCACGAACATTATCCAGACTTTGCACCACGTCTTATCGAGGGCGATTTCTTGCAGATGAATCTGCGGGAGCGTTTCGGTGAGCAGCTGCGTGTGATAGGTAATTTCCCGTATAACATATCGTCACAAATATTCTTTAAGATAATTGAGAATCGCGATATTGTGCCCGAATGTGTGGGTATGATTCAGCGAGAGGTGGCGGTGCGTATTGCCGAGCCACCAGGCTCACGAGAGTATGGTATACTGAGTGTTTTGTTGCAGGCATGGTACGATATAGAGTATTTGTTTACTGTCGGCGAGAAGGTCTTTAATCCACCACCAAAGGTTAAGTCGGCTGTCATCAGGTTGAAGAGAAATGCAACAGAGGCGTTGGCATGCGATGAGGCTCTGTTTGTGAAGGTTGTGAAGGCTTCGTTTGGACAGCGACGCAAGATGATACGTAACTCGCTGCGTTCTGTATTTGGTGACTTTGGCGGTGCAGAGCATCGTTTCTTTACGCAACGAGCCGAGCAGCTATCGGTCGCAGATTTTGTGGAGCTGACAAATTGGGTGAAAGAGAATAGGATATAACGATTAAGGCTGCTTTTGGGGCAGCCTTAATGGTTATAATTCAAAATTGAGAATTTAGGGAATTTAGAGAGTTTAGAGAAATATTCTAATTACTCATTACTAATTACTCATTACTCATTGTTTTCGAGGTCGCCGACAACGACGCTGACCAAATCCTCCTCGCGGAGGTATTTTTGTGCTAATGATAGCAACTCATCGGGGGTGGTTTGGCGGATACGTTGTAGATTGTAATTGATGCGTGAGTTGTCAAAACCGCAGAGGATATTCTCCGTAGTGACGTCAGCTATGCCGAACGGACCATCGAGGATGCGCATCATTTCGCCTGCCATAATATTCTTGACGAGTTCCAACTCCTCAATGCTGACGGCTTCGTTGCGAAGTCGCTCTATCTCAAGGAGTATCTGTCGCTGAGCCTCGGCAGTAACCTCTGCGCCAACTTGGGTGGCAATAGCCAAGTAGCCTGCTTGCTGAAAGTTTACCATAGCTGAAAAGACGCCATACGTAAAGCCATTGCGCTCACGTAGGTTCTGCATCAAACGAGAACCGAAATAACCGCCTAAAACCGTTGAAAGGACCTGCATAGGGATAAAGTCGGGATGACTGCGCTCAAAGAGCATGCGGCCCATACGGATTGAGGATTGTACTGCTCCATCATGTTGTATGCGCATCGAATGGGTAGTCTGAAATGGAGGGAGAGTTACGATTTGGCTCTCTGCTCTGTGTGGCAGTTGGTCCGTAATCTCCATAATACGCTCCCTGGTTCTATGGTCAATCTTACCGCTGCAAACTACCAAACAATTTTCGGCGGTGTAACGATTGATGTAGTGCTCCACTATAGCCTCCCGCTGAAGATTATCATAGTCGTCGGTTGCATACGATACGCCGTAGGGGTGCTCTGCACCAAACATAGCTTTGGCAAAGTTTTCGCGTGCGATGGTCTGCACCTTGCGACGCTCAACATCGAGCATCTGACGGCGTTTGGTGCGGTAGGTGGCTACCTCCTCGTCGGGGAAGGTCGGATGGAGTATAATCTGCTCAATGACCTCAGCCGTTTGAGTAAAGAACTTTGAGAGCGTGCAGAACGTGATATAGGAGTGGTCGCGGTCGATATTGATGTCGAAATATGAGCCGTAATAATCCAAACGCTCGGCTATCTGCTGGGCAGATAGTTGCTCACTGCCCTCGGCCAACATATTGGCTGTTGCGGATGCGGTGAAAGGGTGGAGCTGAGTGGTGGAACCTGCGTGAAAGACAAACGAGAGGCGCACCACCTCATACTCCGGTGTGTTGATAATATAGATAGGTGTTCCGTTCGCTGCTGCGATACGCTCGGCGGCAGGAACAGTTATATCGTGCGGTATGGTGAGTGGTGGCTGTGTCATTGCTTGGCTCTATAAATTAGTGTTGATGAATTTTCGGGTGTGAAGATGCGTTGTGCAAAATCGTGAATATCTGATGCATCGAGCGAACGATATATCTCTACCTCGCGGTTGATGAGCGAGAGGTCGCCCAACATGGCGTAGTAGCCCAGATTCATCGCTTTGTTCATTACGTTTATCTCGCCGAAGAGGGTGTTTGCCTCAAATTTGTTCTTCACCTTTTCCAACTCATAATTGCTGATGTCGAGGTGCTTCAGTGCGTTAATCTCCTCCCAAAAGGCCTCCTCGGCTTGTTGCTCGGTAGTGTCGGGTAGGAGTTGGCCTGTAAAGGTAAATGTTCCGCAATCCACATCGCCTGATATGTAGGCATTTACCGTGCTGAAAAGACGCTTTGTCTTAATTAGTCGTTCATATAGTCGCGCTGAATCTCCGCCGGCAAGCAGGTCCGAGGTGATGTCACCCAAATAGAAATCTCGTGACAGACGGTCGCCGATATGGAAGGCTATGGTTATGTTTGTAGCAGGAACATCTCGCTCAACCTCCAGACGACGAGCCTCGGTTTGTTGTGGCTCTTGAGGAATTACGGGCGTGGAATGTTCGACGTTGGGAATAGCACCAAACCACTTTTCTGCCAACTCAAAAACACGCTCCGGAGTAATATCCGCCGAAATGGAGAGGATGGCATTTGAGGGCTGATAGAAGCGGTTGTAGAAGGCGTGAATCTCCTTCAAAGAGGCCTCTTCAATGTGTTTTGGGGATAGTCCGATGGTCGCCCAACGGTAGGGATGCCGGGTGTAGACCATATCGCGCATGAGCATATTTAAATCGCCGTATGGCTGATTCAAATAGCGTTGCTTGAACTCCTCGATAACAACCCTCTTCTCTATATCGCATGCCTCCTTAGAGAGGTCTAAGCCACGCATGCGGTCACTCTCTAACCATAAAGCCGTCTCGATATTATCAACCGGAAGGGTGATGTAGAAGTCGGTGTAATCGTTATTGGTAAAGGCGTTGTTTTCGCCGCAAGCCATCTGAACGGGTGTATCGAAGTCGGGCACAAGCTTTGTCCCGCGAAACATCAAATGCTCGAAAAGATGCGCCAAGCCCGTGCGGGAGGGATTCTCGTTGCGGGCACCCACCTTGTAGAGAATATTGACCGCCGCCATTTTTGACGCCTTGTCGTGGTTGGCAATAACGGTTAGGCCGTTGCTAAGAGTCGTCGATTTATATGTTATCATAAACTATCGAAATATTTACTTTCGCAAAAGTATTGAAAATAATTCAAAGTCGGAATCTCTTGTATGGTTATTGTGCTGTGAAAACTATGCCAATATCTCTGATATTGTGCTAAATGTGGAATAATATTGCACGAAGGGGTAAAGTGTGAAATTATTAACACAAAAAAAGCTATGAATTGTTGCTGCAATTTATTACCTTTGTCGCGATTTGTGGAGTTTTTTCGGCAAATCGTTTCAGTGTAGTGATTCAAATACAAAAACAAACAATACAATAAATCGTTGAGTACTATGTCAGAAAAGAAATTTATTACTTGTGACGGTAACTATGCTGCGGCACATATCGCTTACAAGTTTTCGGAGGTAGCTGCGATCTATCCTATCACTCCATCGTCTACTATGGCGGAGTATGTTGATGAGTGGGCAGCTCAAGGTATGAAGAATATGTTCGGCGAGACCGTGAAGGTCGTTGAGATGCAGTCGGAGGCCGGTGCAGCGGGTGCTGTTCACGGCTCATTGCAGGGTGGTGCTTTGACATCAACATTTACTGCTTCACAGGGTCTGTTGCTGATGATTCCTAATATGTATAAGATTGCCGGTGAGTTGCTTCCTGGTGTATTCCACGTGTCAGCTCGTGCTTTGGCTGCGCAGTCACTCTCAATCTTTGGCGACCATCAGGACGTAATGGCTGCTCGTCAGACAGGTTTTGCAATGTTGGCAACTTCATCTGTTCAGGAGGTTATGGACTTGGCAGGTGTGGCACACGTTGTTGCATTGAAGGCTCGTATCCCATTCCTTCACTTCTTTGATGGTTTCCGTACATCACACGAGATTCAGAAGGTAGAGGTTATCGACGACGCATCGCTTACTGCTATGTTGGACCGTGACGCTTTGAAGGCATTCCGTGCCGGAGCTCTTAACCCAGAGCATCCTGTAACACGCGGTACTGCGCAGAATCCTGATATTTACTTCCAGACTCGCGAGGCATCGAACAAGTTCTACGATGCAGTGCCTGATATGGTGGCTGATGCGATGGCGAAGATTTCTGAGATTACAGGTCGTACATATAAGCCATATACTTACTATGGTGCTGAGGATGCAGAGCACGTTATCGTGGCTATGGGCTCAGTAAACGAGACTATCAAAGAGTGTATCGACTACTTGGCTACTCAGGGCAAGAAGGTGGGTCTTATCACTGTTCACCTCTATCGTCCATTCTCAGAGAAGTACTTTATGGAGGCGGTACCTGCAACAGTTAAGCGTGTTTGCGTTTTGGACCGCACTAAGGAGCCAGGAGCTAACGGCGAGCCTTTGTACCTCGACGTGAAGGATATGTTCTACGGTAAGGAGAACCAGCCACTTATCATCGGTGGTCGCTATGGTCTTTCGTCAAAGGATACTACTCCTGCTCAGATTTTGGCAGTTGTGGAGAACCTCTTTGCAGCAGAGCCTAAGAATCACTTTACAGTGGGTATTAACGACGACGTAACAAACCTCTCACTCGCAGTTGGCGAGGAGGTATCTATGGCGTCAGCCGGTACTTTCGAGGCTCTCTTCTTTGGTTTGGGTGCTGACGGTACAGTAGGTGCTAACAAGAACTCTATTAAGATTATCGGTGGCTCGACAGATAAGTATTGCCAGGCATACTTCTCTTACGACTCGAAGAAGTCGGGCGGTTATACATCATCACACTTGCGTTTTGGTGATACCCCTATCCGCTCGCCATACTTGGTGACTACACCAGACTTTGTGGCTTGCCACGTTCCATCATACGTAGATAAGTACGATGTATTGAAGGGCTTGAAGAAGGGTGGCTCATTCTTGTTGAACTCTGTTCACGACGCAGAGACTACTTGCCGCACTTTGCCAGAGAGTATGAAGGCATATATGGCACAGAATAACATCAACTTCTATATCATCAACGCGACAAAGATTGCTGCTGAGTTGGGCTTGGGCTCACGTACCAATACAATCATGCAGTCTGCATTCTTCAAGATTGCAGAGGTTATCCCATTCGAGAAGGCTGTCGAGGAGATGAAGAAGGCTATCTTGAAGTCTTACGGTAAGAAGGGTGAGGATATTGTCAATATGAACTATGCTGCTGTCGATGCAGGTGGCTCGGCTGTTGAGAAGGTGGAGATTCCTGCTGAGTGGGCTTCGTTGGAGGTTAAGCAGGCTGAGAAGGCTGTCGATATGACACGTCCAGCTTTCGTACGCGAGGTATGTGACCCTATCAACGCACTTAAGGGTGATGACCTTCCAGTATCGGCATTCAATGGTCGTGAGGATGGTACTTGGGATAATGGTACTGCTGCATACGAGAAGCGCGGTATCGCTGTGAATGTTCCTGAGTGGTTGGTTGATAACTGTATCCAGTGTAACCAGTGTGCTTACGTTTGTCCTCACGCTGCTATCCGTCCATTCCTCGCAACAGAGGAGGAGGCTGATGCTTCATTGGCTTGGAAGCAGGGCTTGGGTGAGACTAAGGCTTACAAGTTCCGTATCCAGGTATCGCCACTCGACTGTACAGGTTGCGGTAACTGTGTGGATGTATGTCCTGCTAAGACTAAGGCTTTGGTTTTGAAGCCACTCGATTCGCAGATGCCACAGGCTGAGAATTGGAATAACTTGCTCAAGAACGTATCGTACAAGACAGATGTTTTGGATAAGACTAAGAGCGTGAAGAACTTGCAGTTTGAGCAGCCACTCTTTGAGTTCTCGGGTGCTTGTGCAGGTTGCGGTGAGACACCTTATATTAAGACTATCACACAGCTCTTCGGCGATAAGATGATGGTAGCTAATGCAACAGGTTGTACATCAATCTACTCTGGCTCGGCTCCATCTACTCCATATTGCACAAACTCTAAGGGTCAGGGTCCTGCTTGGGCTAACTCACTCTTCGAGGATAATGCTGAGTTCGGTTTGGGTATGCATGTAGGCGTTGAGAAGTTGCGTGACCGCATCCAGAAGTATATGGAGCACGCTATCGCTGAGTGCCCAGCTTGCTCTGAGGAGTTGAAGGCTACAATGAAGGAGTGGATTGAGAAGCGTAGCTCGTCGGCTGCATCGGCTGAGGTTACAGCTCGCTTGTTGCCACTTATGGAGGCTTGCGGCTGCGACACCTGCAAGAAGATTCTTGAGATGAAGGATTGGTTGGTGAAGAAGTCACAGTGGATTATCGGTGGTGACGGCTGGGGCTATGATATTGGCTTCGGTGGTGTAGACCACGTATTGGCATCAGGCGAGGATGTGAATATCTTGGTTGTCGATACTGAGGTTTACTCTAACACCGGTGGTCAGTCTTCAAAGGCTACTCCAGTAGGTGCTGTTGCTAAGTTCGCATCAAGCGGTAAGCGTATCCGTAAGAAGGATTTGGGTGCTATCGCGATGACTTATGGTTATGTATATGTTGCACAGGTATCTATCGGTGCTTCGCAGACTCAGCTCTTCAATGTATTGAAGGAGGCAGAGGCATATCCAGGTCCATCACTCGTTATCGCTTATGCTCCTTGTATTAACCACGGTATTAAGGGCGGTATGTCACGTACACAGACTGTCGGTAAGGAGGCTGTGGCTTGTGGTTACTGGCACTTGTGGCACTACAACCCAATGTTGGAGGAGCAGGGCAAGAACCCATTTGTTATGGACTCTAAGGAGCCAGATTGGTCGAAGTTCCGCGACTTCTTGATGAAGGAGGTACGTTATACTTCACTCTTGAAGGCATTCCCAGGAGAGGCTGAGGAGCTCTTCGCTGCGGCTGAGGAGAACGCTAAGTGGCGTTACAACTCATACCAGCGTATGGCAAAGTTGGAGTACTAATCAGCTTTGATAGAATATAAGAGATTATATCTTGTGTGGCAAGGATTTCCTTCGGGGAATCCTTGCTTTTTGTGTCATTATCTTCCTTCTTGATGATATATCTGACAATAATAATAGGTTGCTTCTTTTGGGGAGGCAACCTATTGTTATGTTGTATGTTAGATGCGTCTGCTTTACTCTACATAGAGTACCAGGCCCTTGAGGTATTCGCCTTCGGGGTGGTAGATGTTGATAGGGTGGTCGGCAGGTTGCGTGAGCTGATGCAGGATGCGCACTTTGCGACCAGCGATAGCAGCAGCAGAGAATACCGTTGTGCGGAAAAGCTCCTTGCTGACGGCTTGTGAACAAGAGAAAGTAAAGAGAATACCTCCGCTCTTGATTTGCGACATAGCACGTGCATTGATGCGTTTATAACCCTGCAAAGCGTTGCCTAAAACCTTGTGATGCTTGGCAAAAGCGGGTGGGTCGAGGATTATAAGGTCGTATTTGTCATCTATCTCCTTAAGATATTCCACAGCATCGGTGGCTATCGCTTCGTGAGGATATTCCGCTCCGAAGTTGAGTCGCATATTCTCGTCGGCGAGCTTTACGGCACGCTCCGAGGCGTCGATTGAACATACCTCCTTTGCGCCTCCTGCTGCGGCGTAGACAGAAAAACCTCCTGTGTAGCAGAAAGTGTTGAGAACGGTACGTCCCGCAGAGTAGAGTTTGACCAATTCGCGATTCTGGCGTTGGTCGAGGAAGAAACCGGTCTTTTGACCCTCTTCCCAATTGACAATGAAGCGGTTGCCATTCTCAAGGACTACGTTGTTCTTCTCCTTATTGCCGCCCCAGATATAACCATCAACGGCATTTAGTCCCGCCTTAAAAGGTACGGTCTGTGAACTCTTATCGTAGATTGCGGTCAATTGCTCGCCGTATATCTCACGCAGAGCTTCGGCAATAGCCATACGCGAGTGATACATACCCACAGAGTGACACTGAACAACGGCCGTAGGGCCATAGATGTCGATAACCAAACCCGGTAGAGAATCTCCTTCGCCATGGATAAGACGGTAGCACGTGGTGGCAGGATTGTCGGTAAGTCCAAGCGTTTTACGCACGTCGTAGGCAATGGCTATACGCTTATTCCACCACTGTTGGTCAATCTGCTCCTCCTGCTCAAATGTGAGAACTCGTACGGCGATAGAACCAATCTGATAGTGGCCGCGAGCAATGAAGTCGCCCGCCTTGGTAAAGACATCGACTATTTCGCCCTCGGTGAGCTCCTTTTTATCGGATTTGATGTGCTCGATAGCTCCCGAAAAAATCCAAGGATGACGCCTAAGTAGTGACTCCTCCTTGCCACGACGAAGATATATTTGAGTGGTTATCATAGTGTTGTTATTTAGCTTGATGTGAATCCTGTTTTGGTGTAGCGAGAAGTTTTTCGTAAATCTTAATACATATCCAGGCATCGGTGGCTGCGTAGAGCTGTTGCTGAGGTGTGAGTTGTGAGGCCTCCCAATTACTCAGACGTTGAGCTTTAGATACTCGCTGGCCGAGGACAATGGCCGACATTTTACGCAGGCTCTTCTCCTCGATACCCCACTCGGAGATAATGTGTTGCAGGTCGATAAAACCCTGCTCCTTGAAATTACGCAACGCATGCAAAGAGTGAATATCGCCTTTAACATCTGCACCAATCTTTAGAATGTCAGGATTGGATAGAATCTTAAGTATCTGATTGTGAAACTTCATACGGCACAGACGTATCAAATAGCAACGTGAATGTGACGATAGTTGCAGAAGTGCTACCTTGTTGCTGACGCCGCTCTTAAACGATGGGCGAGTCTCGGTGTCAAAGCCGATGATGCGTTGCGCAGAGAGATGTTTAATCATCTGCTCAATCTGATGCTCCGACTCGACGACGATAATCTTGCCATCAAACTGTGCCGGCGAGAGTGATGCGGTCTGTTCGTTAGTTATAGTGGGTTGAAAAATCATTTCGTTCAAAAGTTTACCGTGCAAAGTTACTCAATAATTGATAGTTTTCCGCGCGAAGTGACAGAAATCTTCTTCTCCTCCTTAAGTTTGTCGATTGTGCGGGCGATGGCTTGTGGCTCGGCTTTAATCTGAGAGCATATCTGACGAGGTGTCAGAGCCTGCTCACCAAGCAGCGCAATAACCTCCTGCTCTAAGCTATCAGAGGAGTGGTGGCGTCGTTTTGCAAGGCATACGTCACATCGGCCACAGGGCTTAGTTGTCATATCGCCAAAGTAGTGCTGGAGCATCATACTACGGCACTCGCTTTGATTGTCGGTATATGCCTGCATAGCCTCGAAACGCTCATAAATAGACTCCTTGCGTCGTAGATAACTATCGGGCGAGATATAGAGATTTTTAATATCCAAACGTTCCTCGTCAAAGAAGATAAGAGGTGCGTGGTTGGCGGGGATGTAGCGGATGATATGTGTCTGCCACATAATCTTCAGTATCTCCTTAACGCGCTGAATATCGTATCCGCTTGTAGTGGCAATAAGCCCCTCTTCGATAGGACGAAACTCAGTAAAAACACCATTATAGAGTCGAAGAATGACGTGTATAACATCATCTACGTCTTTGCGCGTGATACGTATCTTGTAGAGGTCGTCACGACTGACGCAAAACATAATGCGGGCAGGGTTATCCGCCTCGTCGGTCAGGGTGAGGTAGCCGTTTTGTTGCAGAAGCTTGATTGCAGCCTTGACTCTGCCGATGAAGATATGTTCGCGAGAACAAAATTCGTGGATATTGAATACGAATGATGAGGCATAGCCATCTCCAACGGCAACTTGGAGGTAGTTGCATATTTTGTCATAGATGCTCTTTACCTCCTCGACAGGTGGAAACTCAGCATCTATTTGCTGGCATACTCTGCGTCTATCGTCGGGCGAGGATAGTAGAACGGCATAGCTGCGTTTGCCATCACGTCCGGCACGTCCTGCTTCCTGATAGTAACTCTCCAAGGAGTCGCTCTCGGTGTAGTGGACAACAAAACGTACATCGGCTTTGTCAATACCCATACCAAAAGCGTTGGTGGCAACCATAATGCGGATTTTATCACTTATCCACTCATCCTGTCGTATTGCACGTTCGGCGTGTGGTAGTCCGGCATGGTAGTAAGATACCGATACGCCTTGCTGGCTGAGTGTCTCGGCAAGTTTCTCACACCCCTCACGTGAGCGAAGGTAGATGATGCCTGAGCCATCGACGTTGCTTATGATACGCAGTAATTGCTCCACCTTATCCTCGACGTGTCTGACGGCGAAAGATAGGTTGTCTCTGGCAAAGCTCTGGCGGAAAATGTTGGGTGATGAAAAGGCTAACTTATCCATTATATCATCCACGACCTTAGCCGTAGCAGAGGCCGTCAGAGCCAACACAGGAACATCGGGGAGATACTTGCGAAGCTCGGCTATGCGCAGGTAAGAGGGACGGAAATCGTAGCCCCACTGAGAGATACAGTGTGCCTCATCGACTGTAATGAGTGCAACCTTCATACGTTGCACACGAAAACGAAAGACCTCGGTTATAAGGCGTTCAGGAGCAACAAACAAGAATTTAACGTCGCCATAGACGCAATTATCCAATGCGATGTCAATCTGCGAATATGATAGGCCTGAGTGGACCGCTACGGCAGATATGCCGAGCCTGCGCAACTTGTCACATTGGTCCTTCATCAAAGCTATGAGCGGAGTGACGACGATACACAATCCGGGCATGGCCAATGTGGGAATCTGGTACGTAAGAGATTTACCTCCTCCTGTGGGCATCAGCGCCAACGTGTCACGTCCTGCAAGAACCGAGCGGATGATATCCTCCTGCCCCGGGCGGAAACCATCGTATCCCCAATATTTTTTGAGGATTACGTGAATGTCTTGCTCGATATGTTCTTCGTGGCGTGGCATAACTCTGCAAAAATAGTAAAAACTGCCCTACAATGCCAAAAAAAATCGGTGAATATTATCCACCGATTTTTTAGATGTATCTCTTGACTGATTTACTACTCGTGACGTATGCTGTTGCGACCGATAGGTACTCCCATGCCAAAGGTAATGTTCATATTGCTTTGTGAAACAGGAATCCACTGTGGGGTCTTCTTGCTAAGCAGAAAATCTGTGCCTAAGAAGAAGTTGATTCCTCTGGCCGGGCAGATGTTGAGCGCAAGACCTAAAGCGTGAGCCCTATTGCCGATGAATGAGTAGCTGCCCGAAGCGTGTAACCACTTGAGAGGTCGGAAGTTGGCTGATGCTGTAATGTCGTGGCGGGTCTTGTACTCCCAGAAGGCAATGCTGTAAAATACGCCTAAGCCAATGCGACGGTCAAGGAAGTTGTATTCACCTCCCAGATTGATGGTTGTTGGTAAAAATTCACTGACACCTTTGCTGTCAGCAACCTCAAACTCCATCTCGTCAAGGTCAAATTCCGGCTGTGTGGCAACACCGTTAGCGTCGATTTGTACACCGGTAAATTCAATCTCTTTGTTGATAACTCCGCGTGAAGTATGTTTCTTTGACCAGAACATACAGCCAATATCGTTGATAGATGCAGATAGTTGAAGCTCAGGTAGTACGTCGTATGTAACACCAACATCTACGCCAAAACCATATCCTGCGGGTTTGCCGCTGTAAGAATCCAGGCCGTCGTAACACATCGTACCATCGTCTGCACGACGAGTCTCCATATCAAAACCGCTGAGCTCCATAACACCGACAGCATTGGCTGACCAGCGGTCTGCGTTCATCTGTGCATCAAACTTATCGAAATAGAATCGACCACGACCTGCGCCGATAAGCAGCTTGCCGCTAACGCCGAGATATATCTTGTCGGTAATAGGGAAAGAGTGTGTGTAGACCGCCTCAATGTAGCTGTCTGCCTTAAAGCCCATACCGCTGATGTCTTGTGCCTTGCCGGTCTTCATAAAGTCGAAGAACGAGTAGGGTAGTTGTGTGTCTATATTGGTGCGCAGATTTACGGCTACCGACCAAAAAGTCTTATGGTCAGATTTGTACGCACCAAAGCCGATGATATTCAATGTGTTGCTTGCTCCAAAGTGGTTGATGTTGTTCAACTCTGAAAGAGCAAGTGTGGAAGGTACTGCCGAGCTGAAAATGGTGCTTAGCTTACCATTTTGGCTGAATAGGAGGTTGTCTACTGCAACATTACCATTGGTGCTTAGTTCAATGCCACCAAGGATTGGAATATTGACGTATCCGTGTTGTGGAGCGAATGCTGGATTCCACTGTGAACGGAAGGTTGAGCCCTCCATAAAGTATGTGGTTGGATTTTGAGCATTTACACTACCGGCAAATGTCAAAACCATCAATGCGACTATAAGATATATTTTCTTCATAATAGACGTGATTTAAAGTTGTAAAGCTCCGGTTTTACGCAAGCGCAGTTTGACGCAAAATTCTGTCTCGTCGGTAAAACTGCGGTGAGGGTAGTAGCGCATCGTAATAAGGCTCATTGAGAATGTTGCTCCGTCGAGTAGACGTTGCATATCATCCCTCATGATGCGTATCTCCTCGATGTTGTTAGCTCCCTGATGGACAGTGATTTGTCCGAAGTCAATTGAAGTGTTCTCAACATGAGGGTTAATCTGGAAAATGAATGGGAAGCCATTGTCGGCATCGCCCGATAAGTATAAGCAATTGATAGGGTTCTCAACGCTGCTGTCATCGAGGTTATCGAGCAACATATCGCGGATGTCGCTTGAAATCTCAATCTTAGGAATATCCGTGTGGATATTCTCAAGATGTAGCTTCTGTAAGAAACGACGGAAAACAATCTGAACAGCCTCCTCGGTCTCTGAGGCATGCGAGAGGATTATCTCCGAAATAATAGCGGTAGCCTCAGCTTGGTCGGCATCAAGAATAAGTGCGGCGTATTGGTTCAGCTCGCTATTCCCCGTATCGTAAAGCGCATTGATGAAGGTGTTGCGATACTTTGCAGCGATGTGCGATGCGATAAGGGTTCTCTTGTCGCTATCGTTTTGTAGCTCATTCTCCAAGGCGTGTACGATAGAGTCAAAATAGGCGGAATCGAAGTGCTCACTATCCAAGATACGATATATCTCGATATATTCAGCTCCGTCGGGAAGATTCGTAGGAAACCAAATATCAGCCTCGTCGTATAGTTGCTTGAGGGATAGCTGGTCGCCAGATGTGTTGCTACAAATGTTGTAAGATGTAAAATGGATGGTTGCCAATGGCATCTTAAATTCACTCTGATTGTTACCAACGGCAATGTCATCAGTCTCAATCTGGGATAAATCGTAATCCTTGTCAATGCAAGATGTCATAATGCCCAGAACGATGAGCATTATGAGGGGTGTAATACGTTTCATAATGAATGAGATTAATAGGTCTACTGATACAAAGATAATAAAAATATGCCAAATTGTATAAGAATTTGTGATAAAAAAGATAATTTGATATGAGAAATTTGTGTGAAAGATTTTAGAGTTTGGCTGAAAAACAGTATATTTGCGCCAAATTGAACAAAGTTCAAAGGGTGATATGATGAAAAAAGGGTATATGCGAGTGGTGATGTCTTTGCTCCTGGTGCTATATTTTGTGGCAGGTGTGGAGCAGAGCGTAGCTATGATGCTCTGTGATTGCCAAAGTCATCATAGTAACCCGATGTGTTGTCATGATGAGCATTGCGAGCATCATAGCTATCTGGTGTTCCAACCCGAGTGCGAGTGTGAGCATGAGCATACGGTTGAAATAGCTCTCTATACCGACGGCCGAAATATGGATGATTCTGCTGCCAAGGCTTTGGCGTTGAGCATCCCGCTGAGTGTAGATAATATTCGATTAGATATATTGGAGGGGTTGGATATCAATTTTGAATTTCAACCATATCTTCTGCCTCCGTTAGAGGATGCAGCATCGGCAGCGTCGGTGCTGAGAGCTCCTCCTATGTTAGCATAACTTCGCTGAAAGGTGGCATTTAAGATGTCGCTTGAGAGTTTAATATGCTAATATTGTAATTATATGAAAATAAAATCATTACTTGTGTTTATTTTGCTGTGCGTGGTGAGTGTTGCCAATGCACAGAAACTGCGAGGCGTGGTGCGCGAAGGTGGCGAGCCTTTGGTTGGTGCTGTCGTGAATTGGCAGGGTACAACTGTCGGTGCTGTTTGTGATGCCGAGGGTAAGTTTGAGATTCATCGCGTTAAAGGTAACAACCAACTTGTAGCCTCATACGTCGGATATGAGGAGGAGGTAGTGACGGTTGGCGAGGGTCAAAACTATGTGGAAATCACCATGTCCAGCAGTGTTGAATTGGAGGAGGTCGTTGTGGAGTCTTCTCTGGGTAACTATGTAAAGCGTGAGGGCGTTTTGAAGGGTGAGACTATATCGTTTGCCGGTCTGTGTAAGATGGCATGCTGTAACTTGGCAGAGAGCTTTGAGAACTCGGCTTCGGTGACTGTGGGTTATAGTGATGCTATTTCGGGAGCACGACAGATTAAGATGTTGGGCTTGACGGGAACGTATACTCAGATGTTGGACGAGAATCGTCCGATAATGAAGGGTCTGGGCTCTCCTTATGGTTTGAACTACACACCAGGAATGTGGCTTAACTCGATTCAGGTGTCAAAGGGTGTGGCATCGGTAACAGCCGGTCATGAGGCTATTACAGGTCAGATTAACCTTGAGCACCGTAAGCCAACCGACGAGGAACGTCTGTTTGTGAATCTATATTTTGATAGTGAGTTGCGCCCGGAGATAAATCTCTCGTCAGCAATTCCTCTTACAGAAGATAAGCGTCTATCGACGGTCATCTTGTTGCATGGCTCGATGGATACCAAGTCGCACGATATGAACGACGATGGATTTAGAGATTTGCCAAAAACAAATCAGATAAATATTGCCAATAAATGGCTCTATCAAGCACCAAAGAGTGGCGCGCAGATACGTTGGGGATGGAAGGTCGTGGATGAGAATCGTTTGGGAGGTCAAATGGATTACCGCACATCGCTATACGATAAGATGATGCAGGATTTGTCTATCTACGGCTCGAAGATGGATAATACCAACGTGAATGCTTATTTCAAGGTGGGAGTGCCTGTGGGTGCTTCGGTGTGGGATGCCGAGAGTGAGGAGGAGTTGCGCTCAAACGTGGCTTTTGTATTGGATTATAACTACTTTAACGAAGACGCGTATTTTGGCGTGAAGTCGTATGATGGTCACGATAACCAGTGGTGGATGAATCTGATGTATGCTCACTATTTCTCAACACGTTCGTCAATGGTTTTCGGTGCGTCGGCACAGCTGACAAGCCAGAGCGAGGATGTTATGGATAGTGTTGTACGACCATTGGCACCGGGAGCATCTGCGGATGCTTCTATGTCGATATCGACGCTCCCATATTACAACGATATGCGCTATTTTGAGCCGGGTGTCTATGCTGAGTATACCTATAACATAAAGGATAAGTTTACCCTTGTTTTGGGTGTGCGTGGCGATTGGATGGGTGCCGAGAATAACAACAAACATGATTTGTTGCTCAACGGTGGCCTCACGTCGGGTGCTACACATCAACCAAAGGAACGTTTTGTGGTAACGCCTCGTTCGCATATCAAGGTTGATATTACCCCTACAACCGTGTTGCGTGCCTCGGCAGGTTTGGGCTATCGTCGCACAAATCTGATAACGGATAATATCTGGATGTTGGCTACAAATCGTAGTATTGATAGCTCGGTGGATGATGATATTGAGATGGCACTCACAGCCGGTGGTAGCTTGACACAGTATTTCAGTCTGCTGGGTTATGAGAATGCGACGTTGAGCTTCGATTATTTCCGTACACAGTTCTATAATACGGTGGTTGCGGACCAAGAGTTTGCAGACCCACATATAATGCTCTACAATACGGATAATCGCTCGTATACCGATACTTATCAAGTCGATTTCCAGTGGACTCCGACGGTGGGTTTGGATGTATTTGCTACGTTCCGCTATACTAACTCGTCAATCTCGTTGATGCGTGATGGTCAGCCTGTGGAGATTGAGCGCCCGCTGACAAGTCGCTATAAGACTTTGCTTAATATACAATATGCGACACCTTATCGTCGTTGGGTATTTGATGTTACGGCACAATATAATGGTCCGATGCGTCTGCCTTCGTTGGATGGCGACTTGAGCAATCATCGTTTATCACCTGCATATCCGATGTTCTATGCGCAGGTGAGCCATAAGTTCCGTGGAGGTCTGGAGTTGTATGTTGGATGCGAGAATATCGCTAACTATATGCAGGACGACCCAATTATATCGGCAATGGCACCATTTAGCCCGGAGTTTAACTCTTCGTGTGTGTGGGGCCCACTGATGGGTAGAAAGTTCTATATGGGATTGAGATTTAACTTATATTAACAATAAAAAAACTATTAGCTATGAAGAAGTTGATTTTGGTATGTCTGATGATGGTAATGGGCGTTGCTTTTGCGCAGGCAGATATGCAGAATAAAAAGGGAAAGAAGGCTAAGACCGAGCAGAAAGCAGAGCTTAAGACTGTTGTTTTTGCTACAAGTCTCGACTGCCCTAATTGTGCAAAGAAGGTGGAGAATACACTGCCTTACGAGAAGGGTGTAAAGGATGTTAAAATCGAGCTTTTGACTCGCGAGGTAACAGTTACCTTTGATACTAAGAAGTGTGATGAGGCAACACTGATTGCTGCGTTTGAGAAGATTGATATCAAAGCCGAGCCAAAAGAGAATAAATAGGCGTTTAGGCAATTTTTATAGGATTTCCTATAATGTAATCACTCCTCGGGTCTGCAAACCGAGGAGTGATTTTTTGTGTTTTGTGAGGTGTGTTTCAGTTTTCAGTTTTCAGTTTGTAAAAGGTAGATTCCCATCGCCTTGTGTCCCACAAGTCGGGGAATGACGTTTTATTCAATTAGTAATGAGTAATTAGGAATTAGTAATTAATTTTCTATTTACATTGTTATAAGGATGTTAATGATTTGTGGGTAGTAAAAAGACTGCCCGCAAGACTTTGGAGGGACAGGTAATTGCGGGATGACGCGCGTATAATCGCAGGTAACTAATTAGTTACCCGCGGTACTTTGGTCAAGATAGGTTTAAACGGATTGCGAGGGTGTCTGGGTAACCAAATAGTTACCCGCACTACTTGGAGGTGGGAGGTTGGGGTAAAATGAAAAACGCAGGTAACCATTTGGTTACCCGCGGTACTTGGAGTGTGGAAATATTAAAAGGCGAATATATTTAATCGCGGTAAACAATCTCGCATTCGGTAATGTACTTAGGCTCCATTATCTCGCCTTTATAGTGTGTTTTCTCAATTATATTACCCGCAGAGTCGTTTTTGTAAAGGTACTTACCTTCCAAACTTCCGTCGGAGTTGTAGAATGCATACTCAATCATATTCCCCGCAGAGTCGTATTTGTAAAATTCCTTCCAGTCCAGACTTCCGTCGGAGTTGTATATTGCCTCCTCAATCTGATTTCCCGCAGAGTCGTATTTCCAAAGGTACTTACTTATCAACCTTCCGTAGGAGTTGTAGAATGCATACTCAATCATATTTCCAGCAGAGTCGTATTCGAAAAGATGCTTCGAAAACAAACTTCCGTCGGAGTTGTACTCTGCCGCCTCAATCTGATTACCCGCAGAGTCGTATTTGTAAAGACCCTTTCCGTCTAGACTTTCGTCGGAGTTGTAGAGTGCCGCC